>NZ_NGUO01000001.1 GCF_002206635.1 Polynucleobacter aenigmaticus
ACCGATGTCACCGAGTTCAACATCAAGGGCGAGCGAGTGTACTTATCACCGATCTTAGATCTGTATAACCAAGAGATCATCTCCTATGAGCTTGCTGATCGGCCGCAGATCAGCTCTGTAATGCAGATGCTAAAGAGCGCCTTCAAACGACTCAAGAATGAAGGCAGGCCAGTATTGCACTCCGACCAAGGCTGGCAATACCAAATGGGGCTGTATCAACAGGCCCTGCAAGAACAAGGCGTTACTCAAAGCATGTCTAGAAAAGGGAATTGCTTAGATAACGCCGTGATGGAGAACTGGTTTGGGATTATGAAAACTGAGTTCTTCTACCAACAAAAGTTTGACGATGTTCAATCATTTAAAACCCAGCTAAAGGAATATATCCATTACTACAACCATGATCGAATCAAACAAAAACTAAAGGGATTGAGCCCGGTAAATTACCGAACTCAATCCCTCGTGCTAACCTAACTAAACTGTCCAACTACTGGGGGTCAGTTCAACTCGGTTGGTATTTTTTCTGGTCAGTCCGCCAAACCTTGAATCTGGGGCCTAAAAGGCGGGAGTACTTGATCTACTAGTTTTATGGGCGCCTATTTCTTAAGCGGCCACACTGCACGAATCGAATTGATCGCATCTCGTCCCTGCATTTGGCCAATAGAATACCGATTATCCCAGCGTTACTTTAAGTAACGCTGATGGTGACGGGCCACTAATGAAATAAAGTAGGCCGTCGAAGATAGTTGAAATTACAAACTAACTTTTATACAAATAACTGCAATGCACTTTGGAACGTTTTGTAGGCCCCCCAAGCTAGAGGGATTCCAACCGCCATCCAAGCTAAGATAATTGTGGCGATAGAGGTGTGCTCATGACTACCTGATTCCTTAATAACAGAATCAAGAACCTTTTCATGGGCCAGCCTCTTCTCTTCAGCCAATTCAGCATCAGTCATAAACCACTGATCGGCTACTGGACGAATCATCAAGTTACAGATCAATCCAACCAACAACATTCCTGTCAGGATATACATTGTTTGGTTATATACCTGAGCTCTTGGTAAGCCTATGCTTAATTGATAATCGCGCATGTAGTTCACCACTACTGGCCCTAGAATACCTGCCGTAGCCCATGCAGTTAATAAGCGGCCATGAATTGCACCAACCATTTGTGAGCCAAATAAATCGGCAAGATAAGCTGGAACAGTAGCAAAGCCACCACCATATATACTCAAAATGATGCAGAAAGCACCCACGAATAAAGCGAGGCTGCCTGACTGTGCACTACTTGGAACGCTGCAGTACATTAAGCCGCCAAGCACAAAGAGCAATGCATAAGTCAGCTTACGCCCTAGTACGTCTGACAAACTTGCCCAGAAAAAACGACCGCCAATATTAAATAGGCTTAGTAGCGCAGTGAAACCTGCAGCTACGCCAGCAATAGCAGTGAGTTGCGCCTTATCTAATTCGGTAAAGGTTTTTTGAACGCCAATCAAGCTGCCGGCAAACACTTCTTGCAGCATTGGTGATGCCATGCCAATCAAGCCAATACCAGCAGACACGTTCATACATAGAACCATCCATACCAACCAGAACTGTGGAATGCCCCAAACTTTTTTCACATTAACGCTGCGCTTAGTAATCATGGCATTGTTGGTTTGTGCTACTGGTGGCGTCCAGCCAGGAGGTATCCAGTCACTCGCTGGGATTCGATAGCCAAATGCACCGGCCATCATGTATACAAAATAACCGAGGGCCATCACCACGAAGGTCTGCGCAACACCCACGCTAGTTGGAGTAGCAAAATACTTCATGAGGTTTGCGGCTAATGGTGAGCCAATCATCGCGCCACCACCAAACCCCATGATGGCCATACCGGTTGCCATACCTCGGCGATCAGGGAACCACTTAATGAGAGTGGAAACTGGAGAGATATAACCAAGACCCAAGCCAATCCCACCGATAACACCAGCCCCTAAAATCATCATCCAAAACTGGTGAAGGTGAATACCTAAGGCCGAGAACAGCATGCCGCCACACCAACAAATTGCAGAAACAGCACCTGCCTTACGAGGACCAGCACGCTCTAACCAACCACCCCACATTGCAGCAGCGCCGCCGAGAAAAACGAAGAATAATATATACATCCACCCTAAAGTGGATATTTCCCAGTCACAAGACCTTGTAAATAGTTGAGTAATAAAACCTGCATTAGGGGCGCATTTTATTGCTTCAGTTAAGCCTTTAGATACACCTAAAGCTTTAGATAGTGGCAACCAGAAAACAGAGAAACCATAAGCCATGCCAATGCATAAGTGAATTGCAAGTGCTGCTGGTGGCACAAGCCAGCGATTAAAGCCTGGGCCGGCAATTGTTCTTTCTTTTTCCAATAAATGAAACACGCTAGCACCCCTGAAATTAAAAATATACTGATAATGGCTTGTAAGTCTAGACCAATATAATTATATTTAATATATAGTTTTTATATTAAAAGAGGATCCCATGAAAATACTATTACCAATCGATGGCTCTAAATCATCTCTTAATGCAGCGAAGTATGTGGCCAAGTTGGCTAAAAATTCTCGCAACCCAACTACCGTTACTTTAGTTAGCGTTCATGACGATGCGGGACTTGGGCATGTCAAGCAATTCGTTGCTAAAAGCGTTATTGATGATTACTTACGAGAAGTAAGCGAGAAAGAGTTGAAAGCCGCACAAAAAGTGTTAGATACGGCTTGCGTTAAACACAATATGGCCATCCTGCGCGGGCATGTTGCTGAGGAAATCATGGCTTTAGCCAATAAAGATAAGGTTGACTTGATCGTTATGGGCGTAAAGGGGCGAGGTGGCATCTTGGATATTTTGATTGGGTCAGTTGCACAGCGAGTATCAAGCTTGGCGAAACAACCTGTTTTGTTAGTGAAGTAATCTCCCTAGATGGTCGCTGATCACGGCTATTTAAATTTTTCTCTTGCATAGCAAGGCAGTCATACGAATGCTATCAACCCCGCAGGGTCTTACGAAATCTCAAGTTAATCTGCTTCAAGTACAGCATGGATTTAATGAGCTTTTAGTCGCAGATAAAAAAACCGTTTTCAAGCTTCTTTTCCGTATTTTGTCTGAACCCACATTTGCCCTTCTATTGATGGCTGGGACACTTTATTTGGTAATCGGGAAAATAGATGACACGTTGATTCTGTTTGTATTCATTTTTATTTCGGTTGGCATCACATTCTTCCAAGAGCGAAAAAGTGAAAAAGCGATTGGCGCCCTTAAAGCGTTATCAAGCCCAAGAGCGATTGTCGTTAGGGATGGCATTACCCAAAGAATTGCCAGCAGAGATATTGTCGTTGGAGACATTCTCATTCTTGAAGAAGGCGACAGAATTCCTGCGGATGCCTTATTGCTTGAATCCCATGACCTACTTGTCGATGAATCATTATTAACTGGCGAGTCTGAACCAGTTAAAAAGGATGAAGCTAATCATGTTCACGCTGGATGCATGGTTGTTCGCGGTGGAAGCATAGCCCAAGTCACCGCAATAGGCATGCAAACCGAACTAGGCAAGATCGGTGACAGTCTTAAACAAATTATTAATGTAAATAGCCCACTGCAAGATGATATTAAGATCTTGATTAAAAGATTTATGATTTTTGGAGTCGCGCTCTCCATCATTGTTTTAATCATCTATGGATTAATACATGACAACTGGCTTGAAGGTGCGCTAACTGCTATTAGCTTAACAATGGCGTTACTGCCTGAAGAATTCACAGTAATTCTGACGGTATTTATGGCGCTTGGGGTTTGGAGAATATCCCGCCAAAAAGTGCTTACGAGGTATGCGCCCGTCATTGAAACGCTAGGGAGTATCACTGCCCTATGTGTTGATAAGACTGGCACCCTCACGCTCAATACGATGTCTCTTGAGGCGCTTGCCACGCCCGAGGGCATATTGATACTGCGCCAGAAAGATAGCCTTATAAATCTAGCGCAAAGAGAGCTTTTAAGTTATTGCATACTTGCAAGCGCGGTAAAACCTTTTGATCCTATGGAGAAAGCATTTCATGAGAAAAGCTATCTCGTTCCTGAATATCAAAATTTATACGGCGATTATGAATTAGTTCATGAATATGGATTATCAGCTGAACTTCCGGCCATGACCCATCTTTGGCGGACACAAAACTCAAATGAATGCATAGTTGCAATTAAGGGTGCTCCAGAGGTAGTTCTAAAGCGATGCAACTTAACGCAAACTCAGAAAGCAGTAATTGAGAGGCAAATAGAAGATCTTGCATCCCAAGGCTTACGTTTACTCGGCATTGCAAAATCCCAATACATAAAGCACCTCTCAGCTTGGCCAGATACTTTAGAGTCTTTTGAATTTACTTGGCTCGGTCTTGTGGGTCTGAAGGATCCAATACGGGAAGAGGTACCAGCATCTATTCAGAAATGTCATAAGGCTGGTATTCGCGTCATTATGATTACCGGGGATCACACCATTACAGCACAAGCGATTGCAAAACAGGCTGGGATTGATAGCTCTAAGGTTCTATCAGGTAGCGATATCGATCATTTAAGTGATCTTGAACTCCGCGAAGTAGTAAAGAAGATCTCTGTATATGTACGAATTAAGCCCACTGCAAAATTGAGGCTCGTACAGGCATTACAGGCCAATAATGAAGTTGTCGCTATGACGGGTGACGGAGTAAACGATGCGCCAGCCCTAAAGGCTGCTCATGTTGGAATTGCTATGGGGCAACGAGGTACAGATGTGGCTAGAGAGGCCGCATCACTTGTGCTATTAAATGATGATTTTTCATCCATAGTCAATACCATTCAACAGGGAAGACAAATCTACGACAACTTGCATAAGGCCATTATTTATGTAGTTGCTATTCATATACCCATGGCTGGAGCCGTCTTTATCCCGATTATTTTTGGAATACCTCCAATCTTAGACCCAATACATATTGTTTTTTTACAAATGGTAATCGATCCAGCTTGTGCGATTGTTTTTGAAATGGAAGCTCCTGAGAGCAATGTGATGCTAAAGCCACCCAGAAGCATCAATCAAAAACTCTTCAGCATAAAAAATATTTCAATGGCTTTATTCCAAGGAGCGGGATTAACCTTCATTGTTATTGGTATTTATCTCACACTCTTGCATATGAATTACTCCCATGCAGTTAGCACCACTCTATCATTTGGCTGTCTAGTACTTGGTAATATCTCATTAATTATTGTTAGTAGATCTAAGAATGATCACTTCTTCAAAATTTTACAAAAAACTAATCCATCACAAAAATGGATTATCGGTATTGGGATTATCTCGTTTGGATTTCTAGTTACAATTCCATTTCTTCGTGAGCGGTTTCAATTCGCCGAGCCTTCACTTGAGGGCGCCCTAGTAATTTTCGCTTCTGGATTTGTAGGATTGGTTTGGTACGAGTTGGTTAAATTAACCTACAGAAGAAAATGGCTTGGGTAGAAATAAATACCCAATAACTTTTTCTGTCCAAAAGCAAACCTCTCACCGTCATTTAAAGTAACCCCCAAAATACAACACCCCCACCATTTGCAACGAGGGTTTACTTTTCTGGTGGACGCACCAGGACTTTAACCCGGGGCCAAAGAATTATTAGAGCAGGAGATCAGGATAGAGCTTCATAAACAGGAGATTTGCAGGCAGTCAAAGCAGTGTGTAGTGTTATATGAAGGGCATTACATCAATAATATGCAAAGCCTATGCCCGTTATTAATCACCAAAGAAAAACCACCCGAAGGTGGTTTCTGAAAAATCTTATTTCAAGAGTTCCGCTGTTAAGTCATTTTGTGGGTATGGCAATTTATCAATCTGCCAAGTCTTTGACTTTCCAGATTTAAACACCTGATTAAGATCAATTTCTATGAAGTTTGTGCGATTTGCATAGTTTGCAATTTTCATTCGGTTATTTTTTAAGTCCTTCAAATTAACCCACTGTGTGTAATCAGAAAAAACTTGTTTGCCATCTGTAGACCGAGCAACACCCACTGGAATATCAACGTTATTTAAAAGATGTCCGGCTAACTGAAAGGCGTCAATACTATTATTGGGCTTATATGCAAATTGCTTGAGATAAGCCTGCCTTACAAATCGCGAGGGTGGCGTGTAATCTGCAGGCATTCCAACTAAGCCGCCTCCTTGGCCTAACTCAGTAACGTTTGTTCCATTGATGGTGACCGATGACGTTGCGGTAGATGTAAGTGATAGATAGTTTCTGACATTATTAATATGCCAGTCATAGGTTGGTGAGTTAGTCAACACGCCGGCCACATTGTCATGAATCATCATTTGACCCTTAACAAATTCCACAACAATACTGTCACCACTGCGATCTGTTAACACGTAATGTATCCAGGGTGGAGTTGGGATGCCCTTAACTTCACTTGGGTCGTACCATACTTTATATTTTGGAATTTCAGCTCGCGCCTCTTTTACCGACCCAAACATTCCTAAAATAAAACCTCCAAAATTGATTACTGAGACGTATTTCTTATCTTGTGGAGTTACAGTTTGATATTCAGTAAAACCTGGTAAGAAATTGCCACTTATGGCAAGCCCCAGCTCATTTTGCCCCTCCAGATATGCTGGAGATCCCTGCAAAACTCCTGGCGCTATAGCAGCAAATGCATACTTGCTAGATAAATTTGTTGCAGGCAGCTTCATTGAAGCTGGTGCAGTCATTGATATGGTTGATCCCTTAGGATTTGCAACTAGCTCCCACTTCATATCAAAAGCCCACTCCATCGTCCTGCCGGCAACAACAGAACCATCCTTTGCTACTACATTAACAGCAGTGCATGCGTCACTCACTAGCGGGCTAAGGGCTAGAGTCGCTGATACTGATGCTGAAATTATTTTTTTGATCATTTCCCGTTTCATTAGCAATCCTTAAATGTAGGTGGAATAGTGCCGTAAAAAATCATAACATTTATGACTATTTGAGGCTATTAAATACTCGGGAGGGTCTTTGATGCCTCAAGTAATCCATCAAATAACTCACTTATAAGCGATAAGAAACCCGATCAATGAGAAGCATATGGGGCACCGTTAAGGCTGCTAAACCGACAAATATAAATCTCAGCAATTTTTCATAATTAGGTAAATCAGGCAAATAATGCCAGCCCAATACTGCCATGAAAAGAACGCCCAACATCGGCGCCATGGAAATAAAACTCAAGCGCATGAATGTGGCGTCTGCATAGTCTTTAGTCCGTAAAATATGCCTCACACTATGCATGCCACAAAAATAGACTGTAAATGCAATCAATGGAGGCGCAAAAGTTGATAAAAGACTGACTGCCAGAATCTCCAAGCCAACAACCCAATCCCTTACAAGCCCAAGATAGATGCTGATAAGACTGCCTATTAGCCAAGGCCAAGCTAACAAATGTAAAAAGTTTGTAATCTGTAAACCAGTATTTGAATCAAGAATTGCAGAGAAAAGATCTTGCATCTCATTAAAGTGAAAGATTGTGGGCAGAGCAATTATTGAGCCGCCATATATAAGCCTAGTGATTTTAGATATTTTTCCACTCAAATCTCTAGAAAAATGCATCATGGAGCAGACTAAAAAACTAGCCATAAAAAACAATGGCAACTGCCACCATACCAAAACGACTATTACTGACAAGGTGATATAAATAAAGATGAACTTTGACCAATCTTTCAAGCCTTTTAAGAAGTACAGTTTTTGAGCAAACACTGGATCTAGTGCTCCGTGAGGGACTCCCAGGAAGAAAATCAAGGCGGCCAAAATATATAACAAAGAAGTGGGGGTTTGTTGGGGCAGAAATACCGAAATTAAGGCAATAAAAATAGTTATCAAACTAAAAACGAGGCCCTGTATCTGAATTTTATTCATTGGTTACTTGAAAAGCTAAAAACATCTTTGAGGAAAGGGGCTGCTGGCAAAGCCTTCACAATGGCAAGATAATCTAGTAAGCGCCCTCTGTCTGATAAGAATCGCACTAATTTCCTGCCATCTACTTTGGTAAATAAATCCAAGAATAGCCCTGGTCCTAATTCTGGATTGTTACGAATGACATTGAGAAATACGTCATCCATTTTTCTCAGCAGGAAAGAATCTTTTGCATGGTTGATTGGCAAACCACTTTTAGAAAAAGAGTTTGCACACTGAACAGCCCACTCCTGAATTCTTTGAAATGCATATCCAGTTGCAGGTCTTGCAGCTCCCGCTGTTAACCCTGCATGAACATAAGTAGAATGAGTGCGAGTAGCATTCACAATGTCATTGCCAGTGTGAAGTCCCATGGGAATAAGCCCGAACTCTTTTCTCAATATTGTGAAATTTTTTCCATCAAGATATCGGGCTACCGACTCATCAAGCCTGCTTACCAAATCATCTTGAATATAAGGTCGCTTAGCAAACACCGTAAACTCAATTAATGCCCTCTTTTCTGATTGTGGCAATACATAGTTAAATCCGACAAACTCTGAGTTAGCCTTATAAAAATCCATTAGAGTTGCAGTAGTAGGATCAAATATAGCTTGCTCACATTCAATTTCATACCCGAAGAATGATTGCCACAGTTTGGCTCCCCTAACTGCACTGAGTACTTTAGGACGAGTATCCACTACAGATTTAGCCCGCAGGAGACCGAATGAGGTTTCAAATTGCCACCAGCCTTGGTGAAATTCAGGCTCATTTAATAATGCTGCATCCATCCTTAGTTCGATCAATGAATTAAGTCCAATTGCTTGATGCGCACTGTCGTAAAAAATTTGGGAAGCCAGCATTTGATAGGGGGCAAAAGAGCACTCCAAAGCAATCTTCTTTTTTTCTGATTGCACTAGCAATTTAGTCCATTGATGATTTGCTAGATCAGAATGAGTATTACCTTGCTGCCCCCAAAAACACCAAGTTCGATCATTTTCATACACTTTTCTCTGCTCCAATAAAAGCGTTTTTGGAGCCCCCTCCCCCATTTTGGCTAACTGCACCCCCAAACTGAGGCCAGCACAACCAGCACCAATAATGATTAAATCTAGGTCAGCTTGCATAATTTTTCAGTGAGCTTAATACGGGAGAGCTTTGACTGAATAAGGCCCTGTGAAGATTGGCATCGTGTTTTTTGGGATGACGCCAAAAATTCAAGGTGAACAATATCGAGATTAAAGCTTTGAAGGTAACCACTATCTTTCTTGGAGTTGATACCACAATGCGGCGATGCCAATATTCATAATCTTGGTTTTTAAGCTCCACACCGATTTCTCTATACACTCGCGCCGCTACTAAAATAGATAATCTTGCTTGTAGCGGTAGATAAGCGAGACCCATTTCGCCACTAGCATAATATTTTTCAGCACAATTGAGCAAATTAGCGACGGCATCTTTCACTAAATTCTCTTGCTGCGCATTGGGATGAATGAGTGAAATCGGCTCTAGATCCCTCACTAAATTGGTGGGAATGTAGCGTCGATTAGCTAAAGCATCGACTTTTATATCGCGGCAAATATTAGTGAGCTGCATTGCAATGCCTAGATCAATTGCAAATGGATAAGCAACTTCATCGTGCGTATCCAATGCTTTGCTCATCATCAACCCAACCGTTCCTGCAACCTGGTAGCAGTATCTTAATAAGGCGCCTTGATCTTCCACTCTGACTAATTGAGTGTCGGACTCTACTCCTGCAATTAAATCTAAAAGGATCACTTTATCAATCTGGCATTCATTGAGAAGACCCACACCATCAAGCAATATTTCGTTGTCCGAATGTCTTAAGCTAATTGCATTTCTTGCATCTAACAACTTTTTCCTAGAAGCTTCTACTGAATTTTCCTCGTCTCCCAGATCATCGATATAACGACACAAACGATATAAACGTGTCGCACGATCTGCATGAATTTTTCCCAGCAAACGACGAGCCCAATGAAAACTTCTTCCCTTGTTGGCAAGCACACTGTCAGCGCTGGAGAAATTTGATTGAGTAGCCACTTTATTTAACACTTGGGATCAGAGAGTCAATCACTTTAGCTGAAGAAATTACGCCAGGTAATCCCGCTCCGGGGTGCGTTCCTGCCCCAACTACATACAGGTTCTGCAATCCTTCTGCACGATTATGAAAACGAAACCAGGCAGACTGACTGAATATGGGGGCAATTGAAAATCCTGCGCCATGCTCACTCAAATAGTTTGTCTCAAAATCTTTTGGTGTCTTATAAAAATCTTCAGTAATGGTTTGCGCTAAATTTGGCAAGATTGTTTTATCAAGAGCTTTTATTATTTGATCTCGTAATTTTGGGCCTTCAATTGCCCAGTTTTGACCACCTAATAAGTTTGGTACTGGACATAGTACATAGAAACTGTCGCAGCCCGATGGGGCAAAACTAGGGTCCGTTGCTGTGGGACGATGTAAATAGAGAGAAAAATCCTCAGATAAAACCTTGTGATCAAAGATATCCTCGAGCAATTCTTTGTAGCGCTTCCCAAGCCAAATGGTATGGTGAGCAACATCAGGGTATGTCTGCGTTGTCCCAAAGTAAAGCACAAAGAGGCCCATGGAAAATTGAGGTTTCTTTGACTTAAGGCGGGTCATAAAAGACTGTTTCTTTGGTTCAATCATGTGGCGATATAAATGCACAGGATCAGCATTTGAAACAACTATATCGGCAGTTAATATTTTGCCGCTTTCTAATATCACTCCTTTAACGCAAGCATCTTCAATTATCAAAGACTTCACCGTCTTTCCTAACTGAAGATCAATGCCTTGTCGAATCATCAAATTTTCGAGCGCCGCAATGATGGCGCTTGTTCCGCCCATGGCAAAGTGAACCCCGTAAGCGCGCTCTAGATAATGAATTAAGCCATAAATACTTGTTGTATTAAATGGATTGCCGCCCACCAACAAAGGCTGAATAGAAAAGGCCTGACGCAGTTTGTCATTTTTTAGATATCCAGTGACTAGTTGCCAAACTGTTTTATAACTTTGCAGACGCACTAGTCTTGGAATTTGCTTTAGCATGACCCAGAAGCTATCAAAAGATTGGGCTGACAATTGGGTAAAACCCACATCGAAGATGCGCTTAGAATGCTCTAGTAATCTCAGATAACCATCACAGTCACTTGGTTCAATTCTCTTAATTTCCGCTAGCGTTTCCTCCAGACTGCCGCCATAGTCAAAATGCTCACCATCAGCATAAACAAAGCGATACCAAGGCTGCAGAGGGACTAAATTAATATAATCAGAAAGCTGCTCGTCAAAGAGCTCAAAGAGCTCCTCAAATAAAAAAGGAGCTGTAATAACAGTAGGTCCCGCATCATGGCGAAAGCCCTTGCGCTCAAAAGATTGAGCTCTCCCCCCTAATTGCTCACAGCGATCAATTACGGTGACTTTATAGCCTTTAGCTCTGAGGCGTAAAGCACTAGCAATGCCTCCAAATCCTGCGCCGATTACTATGGCGTGCATATCTTTCTCTCTATGAATGAATTGCCTTTACCAGATTACTAATATTTTTAGTACATTCTTCTAAAAGCTGACCCGATTGCGCTGGTAACTGAACTAAACAAAGCTGAGATCTTTCGAGGTGCGTAATTGCAATATCTTTAGAGATAACAACGGGATCACAAGAAATATCTAAGCCCCGATTCAAATGTTCAAATATCGAGATGATATTAAGTCGATCTCCTCCATCTGCTGCCTGGCCAGAATCTGTTGAAATATCTCGCACGTCATCATATATCTGGAATCCTACTGCAAAATCTCTGCAGGCCTGACGCGCAATAGGCATACTTTGATGATGACCGCCGAGCAACAATACAAACTCCAATGGCAGACTTAATAAAGCCCCTGATTTAGCCATCACTATCTCAAGATAAGATTCAAGCGTCATCTGATCTAGCGTAGTAGATAAATCCGCAGACTGCCCATGGCTTGCTTGAGACACCCTCTGATGCATTATTTGAATCATTTGAGGCAATAAATCAGTTTTACTTATCAAAGCAAGAGCTGCGTAGGCAGTCGACAGATAATAATCTCCACAGCTAATTGCTGTATTGCCTCCAAACTTGCTCCAGACCGATTCTTGACCTCGGCGGAATTGATCCCCATCTTGAAGATCATCGTGAATTAACGAGGCGTTATGCAATAACTCAACAGCAGATGCTATACAAATACAGTCATTCTCACTTAAGCCAATAGCTTGCCCCGCACTCAAGGCAAGACAAGCTCGCAGCCTTTGCCCCCCAGAACTAAGGTGATGCTCAATTGCCTCATTCAAAATAGCAGAGCCATCTACATTCATCTCAAAGCCACTCACTAGGGCCTCCGTCATGTAGTCCTCAACTTTTTCCAATAAAGCATCTGGTTTGCTAATTAAATAGCTTGGAGTTGCCTCTTCAGCTAAGAAGCTACTCTGAATCTCTAGTTGAACGTTATAAGTCACTTTATTTCAGCCTAAGAAAAAAAATCTCCGGCATTAACCGGAGATTTTTAGATAAAGAACAAAACGATTAGTGCTTCGCTTCTGATTCAGTAACAGCAACACTCCAAATAATTAAACCAAATGCAATCTTATTTAAGACGTCAGCTAGGTTGTAAATAATATTAAGTAAGCCAGCACTATCTGCAGGGCTACTACCTGTAAGGTAGCCAACGTAGTAACCAATAGGATAGATTGCCCAACCGATGGTCACGATCCAGCGCATTGTTTTAAACGCTGACTGAACTGAAGCTGGAGCACTATTTGAATTAATCTTGCCGGCTTCACCCGCAAAGATCTCATACAAAATGTATGCCCAACCAACCATACCGATGATAAATGCAGGCCACAAAGCTAGGTAGCCAGCTTCGCCTAAGTACCCGCCTACGAGCATTACGAGAGTACCAATCATCAAGCGCCAGAAAACACCTGCTGGAACTTTAGCGATTGCTGACAGGATGAGATAAAACTCAATCATCAACAAAGGTACTGTAATTAACCAGTCAATATAACGATACACCGTTGGTGTTGATCCTGTTTCTACCCAGACTTCACGCATATAGAAGTAGTGCACTGCAGCAACTAAAGTGACAAGGCCAGAAACAGTTAATGATGTTTTCCATTTAGGCGAGACGCGGTCTCTTTCTAAGAAGAAGAAGGCAGTTGAAGCAACCAAGGCCATTGAAATCAACCAAAAGGTAATACCAACAAAATCATTTGGCTTCAAAACAGCAGAGGATGCCCAAACCGGTGAACTAGTAAGGGCTAATCCGAGACAAGACCCCAATACGACTTTTAACTTATTCTCTATATGATTCAATTCCATAACTTCTCCTTGAAAATTTTTTTCATTTTGTAATGCTGTTTTTGATTTTAAGTAGTCTCTTTTTTAAATTTGCCTACTTAAAGTGGGCAAATTTAAAAAAGGAGAAAGCTTCAACTAATGTAGGGTTTCTACCAATCACTTAAAGGTTCAATGTGAACAATCGTTTAAAAACAACTGAACTATTTTCAATAGCATTTAGGCTGGGCCTGCAAAAACAGTATGGGGAAGTCCCATCATCCAATTTTATTTCGATGCAATTTAATCTTCGAGCACATGGGACTAGTGTTGTCGGTCGCGAAACTGCCAGAAAGTGGTCCAATGGAATAGCATTTCCCTCTCCAAGCCATTTATTCATCCTAATTAAATGGCTCAAACTAAACCCCAGCGATTTTCTAGTCGAATTAATGGAGAGCAATAAACCTGACTCTTTTCGTTTAAACCCTGCAATAAACTCCAATCAGAAAAATAAGGTTTGCGCCCAACAAATATTAGACTCGCTTAGCTTGCAAATTGCTGTAACCAACTCTAACGGAGAGATTGTTCAAGTTAATAAATCATGGCGTAAATTTTCTGCTTCTAATTCTAAAATTCCGGATGAAAATTTTTTCTTAGGATATAACTATCTAAAAGTATGCGAAAACGCTGTAGGCTCTGGGACACAAACTGCTAGGGACATGGCATTAGGTATCCGCAATGTACTCAAAGGCGAGCTAGAAGACTTTGCCGTTAAGTATCTTTGCCACTCTCCCAATAAGAAACGCTGGTTTATTGGGAGAGTCGCTCCTTTAAAGACTGAAGATGCCATCTTTGCAGTGATTAGTCATGAATCTATCTCTGAGAAAAATTATTTGAAAATAGAGTTTGATGAAGTATCTTCAGCATGACGCTAATTGCTTGAGACTTTGTAGAACTCCAAATCAAGAAGCGCTTCATTGCTCCACTGCCTAATTTATACATTTATTGGGGCTGCAATGGAAGGTGTGTGGAGATTACTCGCACTTGGCGGCACAAACAAACGACCGAGGAATTTCTCACTCAGCTGTTGATTTAATTGGTGAATCCACCAGGACTTGAACCTGGTACCAAAGGATTATGAGAGCAGGCAACCAAAGAAAATCATCAGGATTTCAAGAGGTTACGCCTCCTATTTACCGGTGTGTGAGCGTATGCGTGACTAATTTAACGAGATCAGAAGAAACGCTTACTCACTCTTTGGTTTTCAAAATCAAATAGCTTTGGAGTAATGACCTAAAAACCTCATTGCCCCAAACCGCAATATGAGTAACAGGCATTACTTTAAGTAACACTTGTAAAATCCATCATCGACGATGAGATTTAAATTGAGTCCAGCGAGAACTAGCCGCCGTCCCTCAAAGCAACCAATAACGGGTGATCTACCGGAAAATCAACATCCTCAATAGCGGCGCTAACATCTGGCAAGGTTTTAGCAATTTCTTCATTTCCTTGGAAAACCATTGTCCATTTACTAAAGCTGCGCTCGCTTATGTGTTTAGATTCTATTAAGCGGACATTTTTGTGTCGGGTATCTTTTTGAATTTTTTGCCATAAGACTTCAATATCCATTTCAAGTCCTTCAATCACTTGACCAAATTTATTATTCTCATAAATGAGCGCGCCAGTAATACCTGAGGCTTGGTTATTGGAATACGAGTGATATAAGAGCCTCATCAAGCCCAAAAATGACATATTTTGCGCTGGTTCACTCACGTAAGTTAATTCGATTAGCTGAGACATCTTCCAATACTAGAGGGCTCGTATATCGATTGCTCTAGGCATTTACCCCCAGCGTTACTTTAAGTAACGCTCAAAAAAATACCAACCCGAAGGTTGGTATTTTCATTTCTGGTGGGCCCACCAGGACTTGAACCTGGGACCAAAGGATTATGAGTCCTCTGCTCTAACCAACTGAGCTATAGGCCCGTTAGTCTTTGGATCAATCCTCTTCGAGGAAGGTCTTGAGTTTGTCGCTACGACTTGGATGACGCATCTTTCTCAAAGCCTTGGCTTCAATCTGACGAATACGCTCACGCGTTACATCAAACTGCTTACCTACTTCTTCGAGGGTATGGTCTGTGCTCATCTCAACACCAAAGCGCATGCGCAATACTTTTGCTTCGCGTGGTGTTAATGAGTCCAATACATCTTTTACGACGTCGCGCATGGACTCATGCAATGCCGCTTCTGCTGGAGCCAATGTATTGCTATCTTCAATGAAGTCACCCAAATTGGAGTCTGCATCGTCACCAATCGGTGTTTCCATCGAGATTGGCTCTTTAGCAATCTTCATAATCTTGCGAATTTTGTCTTCAGGAATTTCCATCTTGAGAGCCAAGGTTGCAGCATCTGGCTCATGACCAGTTTCCTGCAAGATTTGACGGCTAATACGGTTCATCTTATTGATCGTTTCAATCATATGAACTGGGATGCGGATCGTACGTGCTTGGTCAGCAATCGAACGGGTAATTGCCTGACGGATCCACCAAGTTGCATAAGTAGAAAACTTATAACCACGACGGTATTCAAACTTATCTACCGCCTTCATCAATCCGATATTGCCTTCTTGAATCAAATCCAAAAACTGCAAACCACGGTTGGTGTATTTCTTAGCAATCGAGATAACCAAACGTAAGTTGGCTACTGTCATCTCACGCTTCGCTTCACGTGCACGCTTCTCGCCTGCGATCATTTGCTTGTTCACTTCTTTTAATTCTGGAAGTGGCAATACAACGCGAGTCTGAATATCAATTAACTTCTGCTGAAGTTCTTGAATTGCTGGAACGTTGCGTTGCAATAGCGCTGTGTATGGCTTGTTTTCTTTGAGTAACTTGTTTGTCCACTCTAAGTTCATCGACATCTTAGGAAAGTCTTTTAATACTTCACCACGGTTCACGCCCACCTTATCAACTAATAAACTCACAATACCGCGCTCGAGTTTCCATACTTGGTCTACCTGTGAACGCATGGTGTCACACAACTTCTCAACACTCTTTGCGGTCAAGCGGAAACCAAGTAACTCACCACGAATCGCCTCTTGCGCTTTGATATAAGCTGGGCAGTTATAGCCCTCTTTATCAAAGGCACGACGCATCTTGTCAGCTTGCGTACGAACAATCGCAAACTTCTCTAAAGAGATTTGCTTTAATTCTTCTAATTGCTTAGCGTTAGCTGTAGCCGCACCGCCACCGCCGCTGCCTTCGTCCTCAGCGCCTTCTTCGTCACCCTCTTCTGCATCAGGGTCAACTTCTGGCTCTTCAGGTCCTAGCTTGATATCTTCCGCATTAGGATCAACCAATCCATCTACAAATTGATCGATTTCCATCTCACCACTGGCGATCTTATCTACGTTAGCAAGAATCTCACTGATCGTGACAGGGCAGGCAGCTAAAGCCATCACCATGTCTTTAAGACCAGCTTCAATCTTCTTCGCAATCACGATCTCGCCTTCGCGAGTCAGCAAATCAACGGTGCCCATCTCGCGCATATACATACGCACTGGATCGGTTGTACGACCAAACTCTGAATCAACAGTAGCTAAAGCGGCTTCTGCTTCTTCTTCGGCCTCTTCTTCAGAAGTTGTTGCTGAAGCATTTTCATTAAGCAGCAATGTTTCGGCATCAGGGGCTTGCTCGTAAACAGTAATGTTGATGTCATTTAAGAGGCTAATCAGCGTTTCTAATGCATCAGCATCAGACAACTCATCTGACATCACGTCATTCATTTCACCATGAGTTAAGTAACCCTTGGACTTACCCATCTTGATCAATGTCTTCAGACGAGTACGGCGTAATTCTTGCTGCTCTTCAGAGCCCAACTGTTGTGCTGCGAATTCTTTTAAGAGCGCCTTTTCTTTTGCCTTACGCTCACGCGCTTTTTGACGATCCGTCAAAACTGGTTCAGCACCTTCAGCAGGAGCATCAGCCTTTGGCTTGCGTCCTTTTTTAACTTCTTCAGTCGCTACAACCTCAATTTCAACGACCTTAGCTTTTTTGCCTTTAGCTTCCTTGGTATCTTTTTCTACTTCAGCTTTTGGAGCAGCAGCTTTACCTTTTTTAGGCGCATCCACTTTAACTTCTGGCTTTACAGCCGCTTTTACGACTGGCTTAGCTGCTTTTACTGGTGCTTTTGCCGCAACCTTAGCTGCCGGCTTGGCTGGCGCCTTCACTACTTTTGCAACTGGCTTGGTAGGAGCCTTCGCTTTGGCGACTGGTTTAGCTGGAGCCTTCACTGCTTTTGCAACCACTTTAGCAACTGGTTTAGCGTTCACGGCTGGTTTGGCTGGAGCCTTCGCTTTGGCGACTGGCTTGGTTGGTGCTTTCACCGCTTTTGCAACCGCCTTAGCAACTGGTTTAGCTGGTGCCTTAGCTTTCACAATTGGCTTGGCAGGAGCCTTCGCTTTTACGACTGGCTTGGCTGCTTTTGCTGGTGCTTTGGCGGCTGGTTTAGCTGGTTTTTTCTTGATATTTGGCATTTATTAGCACTTACTCACATTACTGATGATTGATCACGACTGATTAAGCACAGCCTCGTTGTCCACTTGCCCCAAATTTCTTCAAAATAAAGCGCAAGTGGCTGAATTAAATCGGTTTTTTTCTGGGAATAGAGGATTATAGTCGATTGCAACTTTTTTACCCCCGCAAACACTAAAAATGGGGGGTCAATTTCAGGTTTTTCGAGGGCTTATTCAAAAAATTCTTAAGCGAACTTCAATCTTTCACCTAATTCACGATAGCGGGCTCGATCTTGCTCTGTGGCAGTACTTCCAGCGATCTTTTGAGCAATCTCTGTCATCTCTGTTTTGAGGTGAGTGAGTTCCAGCTTTTTAAAGGCGCCATCCAGATCCGCAATTGCCCCTTCAATCTCCAAATCAGAGCCCATGACACGCTTTCTCAGTACCTCATAGAGTGGCGCTAGCTCACTACGGGATAGTTGCTCTTGGAATAAAGCAAAAGCCCCTGCACCAACGGCTGGCGGCTTACCGCTCTCACCTGGGATCAATTCGACTAAATCACACTGAGCCAGCAAGTCTTTCATTAGCTCCAATGCTTTTGCGGATCGCAACTCAGAGGCTTTCAGGGCAAGCGCCCTCTTATTGGCATCCAATGCCTTTCCTAAGTGCGGAAACTGAATTAAGACACGCAACATCTGCTCTGCTAAATCCGTTGGGGCTTGAGGGGGTGCAATATTTTGCGTTGCCACCCTCTTCGCTGAGCCTTTAGATGCTTGCCAAGGTGCGCCCTGAGTTCTATTACCGCTATTGGCCTGTACAAAGTTCGGTGCGCGCTGATTTGTAGTTGCATAAGAGCCCTGCTGCACGGGTGCAGGCGCCACAGTTAAACCACAAAAAGACTCTAATTCAGCGGGTGTAGAGTTGGTCCGAATTGCTAGCTCACGCAAAATTTGCGTACGCAAAGCTATGGGGGGCATCGAGAGTAATAATGGCTTAGCAGCATGATGTGTTTGCGCCCTACCCTCAGGAGTAGTGAGCTCATGTTCTTGACTAGCGATCTTAAAGAAGAAGCTGGAGATCGACATCGCTTCTTTAATTACCTTCTCAAAAGCCGGTGCGCCATAAGCACGGACATAACTATCAGGATCATGTTCTGTAGGCAAGAACAGGAAGCGAATCTCCTTGTCATCCGACATTAATGGCAGACATGCCTCTAATGCGCGTTGCGCAGCACGCTGACCTGCAGCATCGCCATCAAATGAAAACACAATGCGATCGGTTTGGCGCAACAACATGCGCACGTGATTAGCGGTACAGGCAGTGCCTAATGTCGCCACTGCATTTGGGAAACCTAACTGTGCGAGCGCTACAACATCCATATAACCTTCGCACACGAGAACATACTCTTGAGAGCGAATCGCCTGCCTAGCCTCAAATAATCCGTAGAGCGTATTGCCCTTAGAGAACAGTGGCGTCTCGGGAGAATTTAAGTACTTGGGCTCACCTTGATCCAAGATGCGCCCACCAAAGCCAATAGTCTGACCTTTCGGATTGCGAATGGGAAACATAATGCGATCACGAAAACGATCGTAGCGCCGAGTTGTTTGGCTTGCAGTTTGATTGTCACCACTAGGCTCACTCTGAATAAGTAAACCGCCTTCTAATAAAGTCTTGGCCACTTCATCATTGGCATAAGTACCAAAGACCGCTTCAAGACCTTGCCAACCATCGGGCGCATAACCCAAGGTATAGCGCTTAGCGATCTCACCGGTCAGACCACGACCCTTGAGATATTCCACTGCGCGGGGGGTTGCTTTGAGTTGCTGGCGATACCAATCTGCTGCTGCGCTCATCACCTCACTCAAGGCCATCGTTTGCTGTTGGCGTGCAACGTCATTGGCGGTGCGCTCTTCGCGCGGCACATCTAAACCTGCAGAACGCGCCAAGTCTTCGATGGCATCTACGTAACCAAGGCCGGAGTACTCCATGAGAAAACTAATCGCAGAGCCATGAGCTCCACAACCAAAGCAGTGATAGAACTGCTTAGTTGGGGAAACTGAAAATGAGGGAGATTTTTCTGAATGGAAGGGGCACAAACCTTGAAAGTTCGCGCCCGCTTTTTTTAATTTCACGTGCTGCCCAACCACATCAACAATGTCGACCCGATTTAATAGATCGGCAATGAAGGATTGGGGTATGAGAGCCATCAGTACTTGATTGGGCTTAGCTTAGTGTTGTGGGTGCTTACTTAGCAAGAGCGGCTTTTACCAAACCAGAAACTTTGCCCATATCTGCTTTACCAGCCAGTTGAGCTTTAAGGGCACCAATCACTTTACCCATATCTTGAGGACCAGTTGCACCCGTTGATGCTACAGCGGCAGCTACCGCAGCTTCTACTTCAGCATCCGAAAACTGCGCCGGCAAGTAATTTTGCAAGATCACCATCTCGGCAGCTTCGATCGCTACCAAATCATCACGATTTGCTTTTTCAAACTGGGAGATCGAGTCTTTGCGTTGCTTGATCATTTTTTCAACCGTCGCAATCACAGAGGCATCATCCATCTCAATGCGCTCATCCACTTCACGTTGCTTGATGGCTGCTAACAAAAGACGAATCGTTCCTAAGCGCGCTACTTCTTTTGCGCGCATAGCGTTTTTCATATCCTCAGTAATTTGATCTTTAAGACTCATGGAATTCACTCCTAATAGGTTTAATGCTGATTCAATGTTTAGTGTATTGGCTTTTTGTGAATATCTTAAAAAGCAAAAACCCGCTACGTTTCACCGTCAGCGGGTTTCAAAGCCTCTCGGTGAGGAGAGCTTTTAAATTCTATTAATAAAGCTTTTTAGGCAACATCTGGCTGCGAATACGCTTGTAATGGCGTTTAGCAGCAGCTGCCTTCTTGCGCTTACGTTCAGCTGTTGGCTTCTCGTAGAACTCGCGGGCACGCAAGTCGGTCAATAGGCCATTTTTTTCAATGGTGCGCTTGAAACGGCGCAATGCCACTTCAAAAGGTTCGTTCTCACGTAGGCGGACTGTAGTCATACTTGTTTAACTCGTATATGCTCGAAAAATATCGAAAAATTAACTGAAACGCGATTCTAGCACGACCAAGCAAAAAATGATTGTTTTAGGCATAGAAACTTCTTGTGACGAAACCGGGGTGGCTTTATATAACACCACCCCTTGGGAAAACCGCGCCCCAGCCCATCAGGGCATTCTAGGTCAGGCGCTGCACTCCCAAATTGCTATGCACCAAGAGTATGGTGGCGTTGTCCCTGAACTAGCCTCTAGAGACCATATACGACGGGTTTTACCTCTTCTAGATGACGCTTTGCATGAGGCTAAGCTCCAATTAAAGGATATCGATGCCGTGGCATACACCCAGGGCCCTGGATTAGCAGGCGCCCTGCTAGTGGGTAGCGCATTTGCCAAATCCCTCGCCCAAGGCCTCAATTTACCCTCCATTGGAGTTCATCACCTTGAAGGGCACCTGCTTTCACCGCTGCTGGGGACTTCTGTACCGGAATTTCCCTTTATCGCCCTACTAGTCTCGGGCGGGCATACCCAGCTGATGTTGGTGAGCGGGGTTGGCAAATACCAACTTTTAGGCGAAACCTTGGATGATGCCGCTGGCGAAGCCTTTGATAAAACAGCTAAATTACTCGGCCTGGACTACCCGGGCGGTGCCGCAATCTCCAAATTGGCAGAAAAAGGGCAGCCTGGGCGATTTAACCTCCCCAAACCGATGCTGCACTCAGGAGATTTGGATTTCTCCTTCTCCGGGCTCAAAACAGCCGTTTTGAACCAGGTGAAAAAATTTGAGGTACTGGGTATTTCTGATGCCGCAGAGATTGCGACATTTCAGGCGGATCTCGCGAGAGGGTTTGTAGATTCTTTGGTGGCTGTGTTGGTCAGTAAGTCAGAAAAAGCCCTCAAGCAATCAGATTGCAAACATTTGGTGCTTGCCGGTGGTGTGGGTGCAAACCTGCAATTGCGTGCCGCTTTAAATGCGAGCGCTAAAAAGAATCGATTTGAAGTGCACTACCCGCCAGTAGATTTATGTACTGATAACGGCGTGATGATTGCTTTTGCTGGAGCACTGCGGATGTTGGCGGAAAATAATGGCTCCACAACATCAGGGGCATTTGATATCAAACCTCGTTGGGACTTAGCGAGCAACAATCTTGCTTAAGAAATGCCTACTGATTACTTTGCTAAGCTGATTTTGGCGTAGGCACTGTGATTGTGAATAGACTCAAAATTCTCAGCTTCAACCACTAAAGACAGTATCCGTTGATCATCTTTGAGTTGGCCAGCCACATCGCGCACTAAGTCTTCCACAAACTTGGGATTGTCGTAAGCACGCTCAGTAACCCACTTCTCATCAGGGCGCTTGAGCAAGCCCCACAACTCGCTAGAGGCTTGGCTCTCAGCGGCTGCTACCAGATCTTCCACAGTCATCTTGGTCTGCGAATCAAGCTCTACCGACATCGTGACATGGGAGCGTTGATTGTGTGCCCCATACTCAGAAATCTCTTTCGAGCAAGGGCACAAACTCATGACTGGAACTAAAGCGCGAAGATTTAATTCAACATCGATTGAGCCCATTGCATTTTGTTTAGCCTTGGCCATCCAAGTCACTTCGTAATCCATCAAGCTTTCCACCCCAGATACTGGTGCTGCTTTTTTTACGAAGTGCGTATAAGTAAATTGAATCCGGCCTTCAGTGGCATCGAGTAGTGGCAGCATCTCGCGCACCATAGAAACGACTGAAGCACTGTCAATCGGCTCATTGTATTTTTGCAAGAGCGCAATGAAGCGGGACATATGCGTACCCTTCACATGGGCGGGCAAAGCCACATCCATCTCAAAATTACCAACAGCTGGCATCACGCCCGTCTTAGTTCGGATAGTCAGAGGATGACGCAATCCCCGAATACCTACCTGCTCAATTGGCAATGCACGCTCATCATGCGATGACTGCACATCCGGCATAGTTTGCGGTTTGAGAAAAGCGGTATTGATATCGTTCATGAGTATATTTTCAGACAAAAATGACTTATTTGCCCACGACCACAGCATTTGCTTCCGCTTTAGCGGAATTTACCCCTGGAAAACGTTGCGAAATCGCCTGAGCGATCCCAGCAGAATCAAGGCCACACTGACTCATTAAGAGTTTGTAATCACCATGTTCCACGAACTTGTCCGGAAGACCTAATTGCAGTAAGGGCTTGTTAATACCCATAGCAGAGAGCGCTTCTAGGCAGGCACTGCCTGCACCACCCTGAATTGCACCATCCTCAATCGTCACAAAATAATCATGATCCTGCGCCAACGATTTAAGGAGTTCGACATCTAGTGGTTTTACAAAACGCATATTGGCAACCGAGGCATCAAACTGTCCCGCAAGCTCGAGAGCTGGATACAGTAGCGTTCCAAAGGCCAAAATGGCTAAACGCTGACCAGCTGGCGCGTTGGATTTACGACGCAACTCACCCTTACCTAATGGAACAGTGCGTAACTCTTTAGATGGAATGGTGCCAACACCAGCGCCACGCGGGTAGCGCACTGCACTTGGATGCGGTTGATGAAATGCCGTCGTTAGTAAATCACGACACTCTGCTTCGTCAGCAGGTGTCAAGACCAGCATATTCGGAATGCAGCGCAGAAATGGAATGTCATACGCACCCGCATGGGTTGCACCATCAGCGCCCACTAAGCCGGCGCGATCCAACGCAAACAACACGGGCAGATCTTGAATCGCTACATCATGAATGAGTTGATCGTAAGCACGCTGCAAGAAGGTGGAATAAATTGCCACGACCGGCTTCATACCTTCGCATGCCATGCCTGCCGCGAATGTGACTGCGTGTTGCTCGGCGATACCCACGTCGTAATAGCGCTTCGGGAAATTCTTTTCGAACTCAACTAAGCCGGAGCCTTCACGCATTGCTGGAGTAATACCAACCAACAATGGATCGGCATGCGCCATATCACACAACCACTCGCCGAATACTTGAGTAAAGGTTTTCTGAGCGGGGCTCGTTGATTTCTTCACGCCCTCTTCTGGATTGAACTTACTTGGACCGTGATACAGCACTGGATCGGCTTCTGCCAACTCATAGCCCTGACCCTTACGAGTCACTACATGCAAGAATTGTGGGCCACGACCCTCGAGCGCTAAGCGACGGACATTCAGTAGCATAGGAATCAAAGCATCCAAATCATGGCCATCAATCGGGCCAAAGTAATTGAAACCAAACTCTTGAAAAATCGTCGAGGGTGAGACCATGCCTTTGGCGTGATCTTCTAGGCGTTTGGCAAATTCTCGCAACGGTGGGGCAATCGATAAGACGCTGTCGATTCCTTTTTTAGTGGCGGAATAGATGTTGCCACTCAGCAATCTCGCCAAGTGACGATTTAGTGCACCCACTGCTGGAGAGATCGACATATCGTTGTCGTTCAAAATAACTATTAAAGGCAGATCGTCGTAGACGCCAGCATTGTTCATCGCCTCAAAGGCCATGCCGCCAGTCATTGCGCTATCGCCAATCACCGCTACAGCAACTTGTTTTTCACCCTTGGTCTGAAAAGCCCGCGCCATTCCCATCGCCGCAGAAATACTGGTCGAAGAATGTCCGGTACCAAAGGCATCGTATTCACTTTCAGAGCGACGCGGAAAACCAGACAGTCCATTGAACTGACGCAAGGTATTCATACGATCGCGACGGCCAGTCAAAATTTTATGCGGATAACTTTGATGACCCACATCCCACACAACTCGGTCATGTGGCGTATCAAACACATAGTGCAGAGCAATCGACAACTCAACCGTTCCCAAATTGGAGGAAAGGTGTCCGCCAGTTTTGGAGACGGAATCTAGTACAAACTGACGCAACTCATCAGCAAGCGCAGGTAGCTGCTCACGAGAGAGTTTTTTTAAGTCTGCAGGAGAATGAATGGAATTTAAAGTCATCAAATCTTCAGTAATCTTATTTGCCCCTGTTAACCACTAACAGAGCCAAATCTTTCAGAGTCCGGGCTTTAGGGCCAAAACTCTCTAGGCTAGCAAGAGCTGTTTCTTGTAAATCTTTCGCTGCCTGCTTGGCATAGTCTAAACCCATCAAGGTCACGTAGGTCGGCTTATCGTTTGCGGCGTCTTTACCTGCGGTTTTACCCAGGGTTTGGCTATCAGCAGTCGCATCGAGGACGTCATCCACAATTTGAAAGGCCAAACCCAAAGCTTCAGAGTAATTTGCGAGATGCTGCATCTGGCTTGGGTGAAGTTGAGTGGCAATACCACCCAGCTGCACCGAACAAGAAAGCAAAGCGCCCGTCTTCATTGCATGCATTTGTTTTAAGCCAGCGAGATCTAATTTTTTACCGACACTATCCAGATCAATCGCTTGGCCACCCGCCATGCCACGTGAACCTGATGCACTGGCTAATGCACTAATCATTTCCAGGCGGATATTCACATCACACTGAACATTTGCCAAGATCTCAAATGCACGTGTTTGCAAGGCATCCCCCACTAGCAAAGCAGTCGCTTCGTCATATGCCTTGTGAACCGTAGGTCGCCCACGACGTAAGTCATCGTCATCCATACAGGGCAAGTCATCATGTACTAAGGAGTAAGCATGAATACATTCAATCGCAGCGGCAGCGGCATCTAAAGCAGCTTGTGTTTCTGTGCTGGCGTTATCACCCAATTCCCCGGCGGCATAAACCAATAAAGGACGAATGCGTTTGCCACCACCTTGAGCGGCGTAGCGCATCGCCTCATGCAAGCGGGCGGGATTGGTATTGGCAGCATCAAGCAGACGCTCCAAGGCTAATTCAGAGCGCTCACCATAGGTGCGAAGCCATCCCTCGAATTGCAATTTGCTGTTCATCAAGTCCAAATCTAAGGGCAATTTAAGCTTCAAATACGCGAACTTGCTGCTCGACCTGAGCCAGCATGCCCTGACAATGCTTCAAGAGGGCAGCGCCACGTTGATAGGCTAAAAGCGTCTCTTCCAAGGAAAATTTGCCGGATTCCATGTCAGTAATAAGCTTTTCCAACTCCTTTACCGCCTGCTCATAACGCAAGTTAGGGTCGATATGAACCTCAAGACCGGGTTTCTGACTCTCAGATTTCTTTGCTGGCATTGGCTTCTTTCCATCATATTTCTTACAGGTATAGCCCTACATATTAAAGCGAGACGGGGGTCAGATGGGTATAATCCCTTCCTTCCTTTCCAATATCGATCCGTCGATGGTTGGATTGGTTGTTCCGCTTAGCTTCGGCTGACGTTTTCGGGGGTGGGGAGAATGACTAATCTGGCTACCGCGCAGTTGCTTGCGCCGTCCAACTTACAACTGCCGGTTTCGGCATATTTTGACGTTGATCTCTATCAGCGCGAAATTGAACTGCTTTTTAAGCAGGGCCCAGGCTATGTAGGCCACGAACTCATTGTGCCTGAAGTGGGCTCCTATCAAACCTTGATCTCTGAAAATGAAGGTCGTTTACTGGTTCGCAACCAGCAAGGCGTTGAACTCCTCTCCAATGTATGCCGCCATCGTCAAGCCCTCATGCTCAATGGCTCCGGTAAGGCAGACAACATCGTTTGCCCCCTGCATCGCTGGACATACGATTTACATGGCGAATTATTGGGTGCGCCCCATTTTGAAGATAAGCCTTGCCTCAATCTTGGCAAATCCCCCTTACAGAACTGGCAAGGGCTATTGTTTGAGGGCCCTCGCGATGTGCGCACTGACCTCGCCCAACTTGGCGTAGCCGATGACCTCAAGTTTGAAGGCTATGTTCTCGATCACGTTGAAGTCCATGAATGTAATTACAACTGGAAAACTTTTATCGAGGTCTATCTCGAGGACTACCATGTGGTGCCGTTTCATCCAGGACTGGGCAAGTTTGTTTCTTGCGAAGACTTGCGCTGGGAATTCGGCGACTGGCATAGCGTCCAAACTGTTGGTATTCACAAAGACCTAGAGAAGCCAGGCTCACCGGTTTACCAAAAATGGCATGAAGCCGTATTGCGCTACCACGAAGGAAAGGCACCGCGCCACGGCGCGATCTGGCTTACCTACTACCCTAATGTGATGGTCGAGTGGTATCCAGGTGTCCTGTGCGTTTCCACTTTGCATCCCATGGGCCCAAACAAAACGCGCAATATTGTTGAGTTCTACTACCCTGAAGAAATCGCCCTCTTTGAGCGCGATTATGTTGAGGCAGAGCGCGCAGCCTATATGGAAACGTGTATCGAGGATGACGAGATTGCAGAACGCATGGATGCTGGACGTGCAGCCCTACTGGCTCGTAATGAAAATGAAGTGGGTCCTTATCAAAGCCCCATGGAAGACGGCATGCAACATTTTCATGAATGGTACCGTCGCGCCATGAACTATCAAGGCGCATAATCCAGTAACACCCAACTCGCCCTCAATAGGAAGCCCTCATGACGCCTCTCATTACTGCAAACCAGTTAGAAGAAATCATCAACAGCGGCGAGAATGTTTTACTGTGCGATTGCCGTTTTGATTTAGTCGATCCGCAAGCAGGGAAAAAAGCATACGAAGAAGGTCACATTCCGGGCGCCGTTTATGTCGATCTTGATCAGGATCTATCCGGCCCCAAAACCGGAAAAAATGGTCGTCACCCACTACCCACCCCTGAAGCTTGGGCGCAAACTAAATCGCGCTTAGGAATGGACTCTAAAACTTTGGTGGTTGCCTATGACGGTCAAGGCTCCGTATATGCCAGTCGCTTATGGTGGATGCTCAAGGCAACTGGTCACGCTAAGGTGCAAGTCTTAGATGGAGGTCTAGATAGCTGGAACGGCCCGATTGGCACCATGCCTCGCCAAGCAAAGCCCACGGATACGCCAGTACCCGCAATGCCATATGTTGGCTTAGTGCCAGTGGGGGGTATTGTTGAAAATCTCCAAACCAAAAAGAGTGTAGTGATCGATGCCCGCGCAAACGATCGCTTCCACGGTCAAAACGAGACCCTAGATCCTATTGGGGGGCATATTCCCGATGCGATTAATTATTTCTTTAGAGATAACCTATCCGGAAAATTGTTTAAGACTCCCGAACAACTGTATAAAGATTTTCATGAGCTCTTGGGCTCCACCAAAGCCTCTGAAGTCATTCACCAATGCGGCTCTGGAGTAACAGCCTGTCACAACCTGCTGGCGATGGAAATCGCTGGCCTCAAAGGCTCACGACTTTATGCGGGTAGTTGGAGTGAATGGTGCGCCGACCCTAGTAGGCCAGTGGCGCTTTAATGCAGTAGCGACAGCAGGATTACAAAACCAACGCCACAAGCAATCAAGATCGTTTGACGCAAAGACTCGGCCCAATGTGGGCGACGATGCATTTGTGGAATGAGATCACTTACTGCAATGTAAATAAAACTGCTTGAAGCAATCACCAGTAAATAGGGCATTGCTCCCTGGGCTTTTTCCAAAAAGAAATAAGCCAGCACCCCACCTAGCACTGCAGACAAGCCACAAATGAAGTTGTAGAACAAAGCGCGAGTGCGGGAAAAGCCTGCATTGAGCAGCACAATAAAATCCCCAATCTCTTGCGGAATCTCATGGGCGATGATGGCAATGGCAGTAAAAATACCCACTTGGTAATCTGCCATGAATGCGGCAGCAATCAAAACACCATCAACAAAATTATGCAGGCCATCACCCACCAGAATCATCCAGCCACTTCGACCCGCCACTTCAGCATCATGACCATGGTGGTGGCCATGACCATCACCCTCATGATGATGGTTGTGACGCAATAGGGCAATTTTCTCAAGCAAGAAGAAGCCAAGGAGGCCTGCAAGCAAGGTAGCAAATAACAACTGAGGACTTGTCCCGGGCATCGTAAAAGCCTCAGGCAAAGAATGTAGCAGGGCCGTTGCTAGCAAAATACCTACTGACACACTCACCATGCCGTGTACCATTTTCGACAGCAAAGATAATGAAAAACTCGCAGCAACCAGGACGCTCGCCGTTCCAGCTAGCGCTGTTACCAACAATATGCTTTGCAGTACTGACATATAAATTACGCTACCCCGTTTTGTTTAAACCAAGCAACACACTTTTCCCAGCCGTCTTTAGCTGGACCCTCACGATAAGTAGCGCGATAGTCTGCATGGAAAGCATGGGGTGTATCCGGGTAAATTTCAAAACGACAGGCTTTGGCTGCTGGATTTTTTGGGGCTACTTTTGCAAGTGCCTCACGCATTTGCTCAACACTCTCCAGGGAGATGCCGGTATCAGCGCCACCATACAAGCCTAAGACGGGAGCCTTGAGCTCAGCAGCAATATCGACTGGGTGGCGAGGGTTGCCTTCTGTTTTTTCACCGATGACTCGACCGTACCAGGCTACACCAGCCTTAACCTGTGGCAGTGTGGCTGCTAGCCAAGTAATGCGGCCACCCCAGCAAAATCCAGTTACGCCGACTTTTTTCAAGTCACCGCCATTTTTTCCAGCCCAAACTAATGCGGCCTGCAAATCATTTAAGACTTGCGTATCCGAAGTTGGAGCCACGATATTTTTTTGAATCTCAGCAACAGTACCGAAGGTATTGGGATCACCAGCGCGGGTAAAGAATTCTGGGGCAATAGCAAGATAGCCTAATTTAGCGAAACGTCTTGTGACGTCAGCGATATATTCATGCACGCCAAAGATTTCGCTCGCAACAATAATAATAGGCAGAGAGCCTTTTGCTTTCTCTGGACGAGAAACATAAGCCGGCATCTGAAAGCTTCCCACTGGAATCATTTGCTCGCCTGCTTTAATGCCAGTGAAATCCGTTTCAATCGCAGCAGCCATGACCGGCTCAGAAGCAGCTACAAATCCAATGCCCATGGTGGTGGCAGTAATGGCGGAAGCCTTCATAAAACTTCTTCTATCGCCAGACACTGGTTTTAAGTCTTGATTTTTTTTATCTACCATTTTTTCTGATCTCCGCTTAATGGGCTTCTTCCCAATTATCGCCAATTCCAATACCAACTACCAAAGGAACCTTAAGTTCTGCCACCTTGCACATCAAGTCAGGTAATTTTGCCTGTAACAGCTCAAGCTCATCCAAGGGTACGTCAAATACCAATTCATCGTGTACCTGAAGCAGCATACGGGTCTTTAACTGCTCTTTTTCAAGCCAGTTCTCAACCGCAATCATGGCTAACTTGATTAAGTCAGCAGCAGTACCTTGCATCGGCGCATTAATCGCTGCGCGCTCTGCGCCTTGGCGACGAGGGCCATTTGAGCCTTTGATCTCTGGCAACCACAGACGTCTGCCAAAAACCGTCTCTACATAGCCATTCTCTCGGGCTTCTACGCGGGTGCGCTCCATGTATTGAGCCACCCCTGGATAGCGATCGAAATACTTGGCAATGTAGTTTTGCGCCGCTGAGCGCTCAATACCCAAGTTGCTAGCCAGACCAAAAGCGCTCATGCCATAGATGAGGCCAAAGTTAATCACCTTGGCATAACGACGCTGTTCTGAGGTGACGGCCTCTAGAGGCACACCAAAAATCTCCGCAGCAGTGGCCTGGTGAACATCTTTACCAGCGGCAAACGCAGCTAGCAAATTTTCATCCTCGGCAATATGCGCCATGATGCGTAATTCAATTTGAGAATAGTCGGCCGATAACAACTTACAACCATCTGCCGGAATAAATGCCTCACGAATGCGACGACCCTCTTCTGTTCGTACGGGAATATTTTGCAAATTCGGCTCACTCGAGGCCAAACGTCCCGTCACCGCAGTCGCTTGAGAAAAATTGGTGTGTACGCGCCCAGTCTTGGGATCTGCCATGCGTGGCAGTTTTTCAATATAAGTCGACATCAATTTAGCTAAGCTGCGGTAATCCAAGATGCGCGCCGGCAAAGGGTAATCTTCGGCCAACTTCTGCAAAACCTCTTCATCAGTTGATGGCGCACCCGATGGCGTCTTCTTGATGACGGGTAACTCTAACTGTCCAAATAAAATTTCTGCAATCTGCTTGGGCGATTGAATATTGAACGGCTGACCTGCTAGCTTGTGAATCTCACCCTCCAATGCGAGAAGACGCTTACCAACCTCTTGACCTTGCTGAGAAAGCAATGCTGAATCAATCCGAATACCATTGCGCTCCATGATTCCCAAGACACGCATCGCTGGCATCTCAATCGTTTCATAAACGTAGAGCAGTCCAGGGCTTCCCTGAATTTGTGGCCATAAAACTAAATGCAGGCGCAAGGTAATGTCAGCATCTTCAGCAGCGTAATCTGTGGCAATCTTCAGATCGACTTGGTCAAAGCAAATTTGATGAACGCCTTTACCGCAAACCTCTTCATAGCGAATGGTCTTCATGCCAAGATGGCGCTCAGCCAAGCTATCCATGTTGTGCGGCATATGCGATTCAAGCACGTAGGACTCGAGCAAGGTATCGAATTGAATGCCTTGCAAAGTAATTTCGTAGTTTGCAAAAATATGCGCATCGTACTTTAAGTTTTGGCCGACTTTTAAATGCGTAGAACTCTCAAGCCAAGGCTTTAGCTTCGCCAAGACCATCTCACGACTAAGTTGATCTTCTCCGTTACGATGCGCTACTGGTATATAGCAAGCCTCTCCTGGAGTCACGCACAATGAGATGCCGACTAACTCTGCGGTGAGCGCGTCTAAGCCGGTAGTCTCTGTATCTACGGCCGTTAACGTTGCACTCTCAATCTTTTTTAACCAGCGCTCTAATGCGATCTCATCCACGACGCACTCGTAACTTTTTTCGATGGCACTCTGCAAGTCTGTAGTCTCTTGAGATAGTGCTGTGGTAGCTGCAGTAGCTGTAGGTCCAAATGGATTACTAGAAGTTTTTTCCTTAAGTTCTGGTGCGCTCTTGATTGGACTCCCTGCTAAATCAAAACCACCGCTGACTTCCGGAGCTGACCCACCAAGCTGCCTCTCCACATCACGTAGCCAAGTTTTAAATGCGTAGCGCTCAAATAATTCCCGTAAGAGTGGCGCGTCTTCTGGTTTTGCATGAAGGTCATCTAGCCCGGGCAAATGGGGGGATAAATCACAGTCCGTTTTAACGGTAATTAACTGTCGGGCCTGCGGAAGCCACTGCAAACTATTGCGCAAGTTCTCTCCCACAACGCCTTTCACTTGATCGGCATTCGCCATCAAGTTATCCAGGTCGCCAAACTCAGCCAACCATTTGTTTGCGGTTTTTGGGCCAGCCTTAGGAACCCCGGGGACGTTATCTACCGTGTCACCAATGATGGAGAGGTAATCCACAATCCGCTCCGGGGGCACGCCAAATTTTTCGATCACCCCCGCAATGTCCAGCTTTTCATTGGTCATCGTATTAATCAAGGTGACAGAGGGGTTCACCAATTGAGCTAAATCTTTGTCGCCCGTGGAAATAATGGTTTCCCATCCAGCTTGGGTTGCCTGGCAAGCCAAGGTAGCAATGACGTCATCCGCCTCAACCCCAGAAACCATCAATACTGGCCAGCCCAAGGCCTTCACCATGGCATGAATCGGCTCTATCTGCCTTACTAAATCCTCGGGCATAGGAGATCGGTGCGCCTTGTACTCGGGGTACATTTCATCCCGGAAAGTCTTCCCTTTGGCATCGAAAACACAGGCAATATGGTCGGCCTTGAGTTCCGACCGAGCTCGGCGCATCATATTCACCATCCCATAGATCGCCCCCGTTGGGTCGCCGGCCCCATTTCGAAGGTCTGGCATGGCGTGAAAGGCGCGGTAGAGGTAGCTAGAACCGTCTACCAACAAGAGTCTATGTTTAGTCATACCGCAATCGTACAATCTAGTTGCTAACTGCCTACAGATCAGGTTTAAATCCTCCTGAAAAGAGGCCTAAAAAGGTGAAAAATGATGCACGCTCTAACTAACTTACTCCACTCTTCATTGAGCCAAGCCCTTGTTCTTGCAGGCTTTTTAGCGGCTTTCGCCTCTTTTGGCCTGCATTCAGCAAATGCGCAGAGCAATAGCCAAGCCTTGAGCCCATCAGAGCTGCAACGGATTAATAACCAGCCATTAGCGCCAACAGTGAGCGCAGCCGAAGCAACCAACGCCCCTCAAGGCCGTAAACCGAGCTTTCAACACAAAGAAGTGACGGGTACTGAAGTTACCGAATACAAAGATACCAATTCACCAACTCAGGTGGATGTAAAGACCCGCTATACCAGCTACGAAATGGCACCTCCAGCAACGGTCATGCCGGGCGTACCAAAAGAAACTGATCTCATCAGCGTGCCCAGCATCAGCATCCCTTTCTAAGCTGAATTATTCCATTCCCTCTGTACCTCATTGTTTAATTAGTCATGGCCGTATTCACACCCATTGAGCTGAGTGATATCTCCAACTGGATCGCAACCGATTTTGATATTGGTAGAGCCATAGATATTCGTGGAATACATGGCGGCATTGAGAATTCCAACTTTTTTCTCGATACCGAAAAAGATGGCAAGAAGTATGAATATGTACTGACGATTTTTGAGAGGCTGTCAGCAGCGCAGCTGCCTTACTATTTAGAGTTGATGCGTCACTTGGCCAATAAAGGCATTCCCGTGCCCAAGCCATTAGAAAATATCAATGGAGAAATTTTATTTTCTCTAAAGGGCAAGCCAGCGGCAATTGTCAGCAAGCTCCCAGGTCTGTCCAGACTGACACCAGAAGCAAGGCACTGTGAATTAGTCGGTGAAAATTTAGCAAAGATGCATTTGGCTAGCGCAGACTTTCAGCGCGCCCAAGAAAATCTTCGCAGCCTTTCTTGGTGGCAAAAAACAGTGCCGCAAGTTTTGTCATACCTCAGCAACACTCAAAAAGAATTGCTAATAAGCGAACTCGCCACCCAAGAGCAATTTTTTACCTCAGAGGCTTATGCGTCGCTGCCACAGGGTGCAAGCCATTGCGACCTGTTTAGAGACAACGTCCTTTTTGATTCTCAAGATGCGAGCGATAGCTCGCAGGATCAGCTGGGTGGTTTCTTCGACTTTTATTTCGCTGGCACCGATAAGTGGTTATTTGATTTAGCAGTAACTGCAAATGATTGGTGTCTTGCGGAAAATAAACAAGACTTAGATCCTGTACGTTTTAAGGCTCTGATGGATGCCTATCAGTCTGTTCGTCCACTCACTGACAACGAGAAACAAAGTTGGCCGCTAATGGTGCGCGCAGCAGCTCTCCGATTTTGGATCTCACGCCTGTGGGATTTTTACCTACCGCGCGACGCTCACATGCTTACCCCGCATGACCCCCGTCATTTTGAAAATATTCTCCTAAGTCGCAAAGCAATATGAAACTAAATTCTGTCGCCCATAAAGAGGGTTACACCTGGATACGCCAAGGCATTTGGTTATTTAAACAAAATCCTTTGGGTTTTCTGATGCTGGTATTTATGTATGTTTTTGTTGCACAGTTAGCGGTACTCGTACCGGTGATTGGCGTTTTTGCAGTGCTATTGCTCACACCAACCTTATCGGTTGGTTTCATGACGGCCTGTCGACAAGCGATCCAAAAAGAACGTATTCGTCCAACGGTATATCTAATTGCCCTGCAATCAACACCCGTGATTCGTAAACGCATTCTGCAATTAGGCTTGGTGTACTCGGCCCTTATTCTGGCTCTCAGCTTTATCTTAAGCATGTTGGTGGATTTTGAGTTACTTCTACCACTTATGACTGGTGATAAGCCGATTACGCCTGAAGCGGTGCGCGAGATCTACCTGATTCTATTTTTTGGTGGTTTGCTCTACGTACCCGTAGCCATGTTGATGTGGTTCTCACCGGTGCTAATTGCTTGGGCCGAGATGTCTGTACCGCAAGCGCTCTTTTCAAGCGCAATTGCTTGCTGGGCAAACCGTGGTGCGTTCTTTTTGTATATCGCTATTTGGGGTGCGATCTTGATCGCCATTCCCTTAACGATTGGATCTATCCTTGATGCACTGGATTTAGGTCAAGCCGCATCCTTCATCATCGCCCCACTGTCAATGGCCGGACTAACAGTAATGCACTGCTCTTTCTTTGCGACCTGGAAAGCGTGCTTTGCCGAAAAAGAGTCAGCAACTCTGATTGCTTAGTTAGCCGATCAGTCTATCGCTGCAAGCTTGGCAATACTGAGCTGCAGCCACTTCACACCATGACGCTTGAAGTTCACTTGAGCTCGGGCATCTGCATCATTACCCTCTAAACCTGTCACGCGCCCCTCACCAAACTTGGTGTGGAAAACATTTTGACCAATAGTGAATGGGTAATTGCCTCGTGGCGGCGAAGCCATTCTGGTCACGGTTGTAGAGGCAGAGCCAACACGCCCAAGCTGCTTAGCAGGTCGCTGACGATCACTACCAGAGTCAAAAAAATCATTAGTCTCTGAGTCACGCTGACGGGTATAGCCATCTTGCCAGGCGGATCCTGAACGACCGGCATTACCGTAACTATTACCGCCATTCCAGCGAGCATCTTTCACCTTCGGAGTGAGCCACTTCAATGAATCGGATGGCAACTCTTCCAAGAAGCGAGATGGCATGTTGTAGCGCACCTGACCATGCAGCATTCTGGATTGGGTATGAGAGAGATAGAGGCGCTCTTTGGCGCGGGTAATCGCTACGTACATCAAGCGGCGCTCTTCTTCTAAGCCGTTCTGCTCATTAATGCTGTTCTCATGCGGAAACAAGCCCTCTTCTAGGCCAGTAATAAATACTGCCGTGAACTCCAAGCCCTTGGCAGAGTGAACAGTCATGAGTTGAACGGCGTCTTGACCTGCTTGCGCTTGGTTGTCGCCAGCCTCCAATGATGCATGTGAGAGGAATGCTGCTAAGGGTGATACCTCCACCATACCAGGGGCATTCTCACCCGGCAGAGTAGCAGCACTTGCATCTTGACCATAACCCTCTTCTGCAATAAATGCAGTGGCCGCATTAATCAATTCTTGTAAGTTCTCTACCCGGTCTTGACCTTCACGCTCTGAGAGGTAGTGCTGAATGAGGCCACTATGCTGAATCACGAACTCCACCGTCTCGGGTAAGGTGTTGTGGCGAGTTGCTTCGCGCATGTGATCAACCAAACGCACAAAGCCGCCGAGCGCTGCACCTGCTTTGCCATCCAGAGTCGATGCTGCTAAATACAAGGAGCTATTCTGAGCGCGAGCCGCATCTTGCACAGCCTCAATGGATCTCGCACCAATACCGCGTGTCGGGAAATTGACCACTCGTGAGAATGAGGTGTCGTCGTTGGGGTTTTCCAAAAGACGTAAGTAAGCTAAGGCATGCTTGATCTCAGCGCGCTCAAAAAAGCGTAATCCACCATAAACACGATAGGGAATCGCTGCAGAAAATAAGGCGTGCTCAATGATGCGTGACTGCGCATTGCTTCGATAAAGTAAGGCGATTTCAGTACGCTTGATACCGCTATTGACTAGCGCTTTGATTTCATCAACGAGCCAAGCTGCTTCAGCGTGATCGCTTGGCGCATCGTAGATGCGGACTGGCTCGCCATGCCCCGCATCAGTGCGAAGGTTTTTCCCAAGGCGATCAGTGTTATTCGAAATCAGGTAGTTCGCAGTATCTAAGATGTGGCCATGCGAGCGATAGTTCTGCTCGAGCTTGACCATCATCGGGTGGTATTGCTTTTCGTAGAGACGCATGTTTTCGACGTCAGCACCACGGAAGGCATAAATACTTTGATCGTCATCGCCCACTGCGAAGACTGCACTACTGCCAGCACTGCTGACATTGACGCGACTGGCATCGTGCCCAGAAAGCAATTTGAGCCAAGCGTACTGCAAGGCATTGGTGTCTTGGAACTCATCAATCAAGATGTGACGGAAACGCTCTTGGTAATGCGTGCGAATCGCTTCGTTATGCTTGAGCAATTCATAGCTGCGCAATAAGAGTTCCGCAAAGTCGACTACGCCTTCACGCTGGCACTGCTCATCGTAGGCTTCGTATAGCTGAGCCATCTTGGCCTGGAAATCATCCCCTACGGATAGTTCACGAGCACGCTGACCACGCTCTTTGGCATGCGCAATGAAGTATTGCAGCTGCTTAGGGGGATATTTCTCATCATCGACCTTTAAACCCTTTAAAAGACGCTTAATGGCAGATAACTGATCTTGGGTATCCAAAATCTGAAAAGTAGACGGCAAACCAGCTTCTTTATGGTGCGCACGCAATAAACGGTTACAAAGACCATGAAAAGTGCCGATCCACATGCCGCGGGTATTGATGGGCAACATGGCGCTTAAGCGCAGCATCATCTCCTTGGCAGCCTTATTAGTGAAGGTGACCGCTAAGACCCCAATAGGTGAAACCTGGCCTGTTTGGATCAGCCAAGCTATACGGGTAGTGAGTACGCGGGTCTTTCCGCTACCAGCGCCAGCCAGGATCAGGGCGGACTGGGCCTGAGCATGTTGATTGACGGGCGGGAGGGTCACTGCCTCGCGTTGTTCTGGATTAAGGTTTGCGAGGAGGTCTGAGTACATCGCCCCAATTATAATTTGCCTCTTATGCCAAATGCTTCGAATACCCCTAATTTACCCAATTCTCAATTAGCCAGTTCTTTAGACGAACTAGCCAAATCCTACGAACCCGCTCCAATTGAAGCTTATTGGGGCCTGGAATGGGAGCGCCGAGGCATTGCCGATGCCACTCTAGATGAAGGCAAAGTGGATTTCTCCATCCAGTTGCCCCCACCGAACGTGACCGGCACCTTGCATATGGGTCATGCCTTCAACCAAACCATCATGGATGGTTTGGTACGTCACGCTCGCATGTCTGGGAAAAATACCTTGTGGGTACCGGGCACAGATCATGCCGGTATCGCCACGCAAATTGTTGTTGAACGCCAACTCGATGCGAAAAAAGTTTCTCGCCATGATCTAGGTCGCGAGAAATTCTTAGAAAAAGTCTGGGAATGGAAAGAAACTTCAGGCTCCACCATTACCCGTCAGATTCGTCGCTTAGGTGCATCGATTGATTGGGGTAAAGAATATTTCACCATGGACAGCAAAATGTCCAAGGCCGTTGTGGAAGTATTTGTACGCCTGCATGAGCAAGGTTTAATCTACCGCGGCAAACGTCTGGTGAACTGGGATCCAGTCCTTGGCACTGCGGTTTCAGATTTAGAAGTGGTAAGCGAAGAAGAAGATGGCTCGATGTGGCACATCCGCTACCCCTTAGCCGATGGCTCTGGACACCTGACCGTTGCCACGACTCGCCCAGAAACTTTATTGGGTGACGTTGCTGTCATGGTCAACCCAGATGACGAACGCTACAAACATCTCATCGGCAAGTCCGTACAACTACCACTTTGTAATCGTGAGATCCCTATCATTGCAGATGATTATGTGGATTTAGATTTTGGTACCGGCGTTGTTAAAGTCACGCCAGCACATGATTTCAATGACTATGCCGTTGGCCAGCGACATCAATTACCGCTCATTAATATTCTGACTCTCGATGCGAAGATCAATGAGAACGCACCCGCTGTATATCAAGGCTTAGAGCGTTTTGTGGCGCGCAAGCAAGTAGTTGCTGATTTAGAGACTGCAGGACTGTTAGATAAAGTACAGCCTCACAAATTAATGGTGCCGCGCGGCGATCGCACTCAAACTATCATTGAGCCTATGCTCACTGATCAGTGGTTTGTTGCAGTATCCAAACCAAGTCCTGATAACAAATATCAACCTGGCTCATCCATTGCCGGCGCCGCTTTAGAAGCCGTGACTAAGGGTGATATCAAACTTGTTCCGGAAAACTGGATTAGCACCTACACCCAATGGCTTGAAAATATTCAGGACTGGTGCATCTCTCGACAACTCTGGTGGGGCCATCAAATCCCCGCCTGGTATGGCGATGACGGCCAAATCTTTGTAGCGCGCTCTGAAGAAGAAGCCAAAGTCAAAGCATCAACCGCTGGCTATACAGGCCAACTCAATCGTGATCCCGATGTCTTAGACACTTGGTTTAGCTCAGCACTAGTGCCATTTAGCTCTTTAGGCTGGCCTGAAGAGACGCCTGCGCTCAAGCACTTCTTACCTTCATCAGTATTGGTGACTGGATTTGACATCATCTTCTTCTGGGTTGCCCGCATGGTGATGATGACTTGCCACTTCACGGGCAAGGTACCATTTAATACGGTATATGTACACGGCTTAGTGCGTGATGCCGAAGGCCAGAAGATGAGTAAGTCCAAAGGCAATACTTTAGATCCAATCGATTTGATTGATGGCATCCAGATTGAGGACTTAGTTGCCAAGCGTACAACCGGCTTGATGAATCCCAAGCAAGCTGAAAGCATTGGTAAGAAAACCAAGAAAGAGTTTCCGGATGGCATTCCAGCGTTTGGTACAGATGCGCTGCGTTTTACCTTCGCCTCACTCGCCTCACTCGGTCGCAATATTAACTTTGATCAGAAGCGCTGCGAAGGCTATCGCAATTTCTGTAACAAGCTGTGGAATGCAACGCGCTTTGTTCTAATGAACTGCCCAGGCACCAATGAAGAAAATGGCTTTGCACCGTGCGATAACGAATGTGGTCCTGAGGGCCAGTTAGACTTTTCTCCTGCAGACAGATGGATTGTTTCGCTACTGCAAAGAACGGAGGCTGATATAGCCAAGGGCTTCCAGAACTACCGCTTTGATAATATCGCCACCAGCATTTATCAATTTGTTTGGGATGAGTATTGCGATTGGTACCTAGAACTTGCAAAGGTTCAATTGCAGACTGGGACCCCCGCACAGCAACGAGCTACCCGCCGTACGCTCTTGCGCGTTTTAGAAACCATCTTGCGCATGGCTCACCCACTGATTCCATTTATCACTGAAACACTTTGGCAGACTGTTGGACCAAAGGTTGGTAAAGAATTGGCAAAGCAAGATAAACAAACCATTGCACTTCAACCTTACCCTGTTGCTCAACTCGACAAGATTGACGAGCAAAGCGAGGCCTGGGTTGCTCAAATTAAATCCATCGTGGATGCCTGCCGTAATCTACGTGGCGAGATGCAAGTTTCCCCTGCGCTCAAGGTGCCTTTGTGGATTAGCGGACCACAGGATTTCCTAAATAAGGCAAGCCCTTACCTCACGGCATTGGCTAAGCTTTCAGAAGTCAAAATCTATGATGATGAATCCGCTCTAGAGAAAGATGCGCCTGACGCACCAATGGCTCTGGTTGGTAACTTGAAGTTATTACTCAAAATTGAAGTGGATGTTGCGACTGAAAGAATTCGCCTGAGCAAGGAAATTGAGCGCTTGGCCAATGAAATCACAAAGGCACGCAGTAAGCTGGGTAATGAAAGCTTTGTGGCTAGAGCTCCAGAAGAGGTTGTAGCTCAGGAAAAGCAACGCCTTGCTGGCTTTGAGCAAAATCATGAGAAGCTTGTTGCACAATTAGAGCGACTCAAATAAAAATAGCCAACTAAAGTAAAGTCTAAAGCGATCGGAATTTCCATGCAATTAAGCACTAAAGCCGTTACCAAGGCCGTCTTCCCGGTTGCAGGACTAGGAACTCGCTTCCTGCCAGCCACTAAGGCTAGTCCGAAAGAGATGCTCAATGTGGTGGATAAGCCGCTCATCCAATATGCGGTTGAAGAGGCGATTGCTGCCGGCATTACCGAAATGATTTTCGTTACCGGTCGCAGCAAACGTGCAATTGAGGATCACTTTGATAAAGCCTATGAATTAGAGGCTGAGCTCGAAGCCAAAAATAAAACTGCCTTGCTAGAGATTGTGCGCAGCGTTAAACCAAGTCATGTGGATTGCGTTTATGTCCGCCAACCCGAAGCATTAGGTCTTGGTCATGCTGTCTTGTGTGCAGAAAAACTCGTACGTGATGAGCCCTTTGCCATCATTCTTGCAGATGACTTGCTCGACGGCAAGACACCAGTACTAAAACAAATGCTCAAGGTATTTGACGAGCAAAATGGTTCGGTCTTGGCTGTCGAAAAAATTGATCCTGCCAAAAGTAGTTCCTATGGAATTGTTGATGGTATTGAAGTGAGTAAGGGCATCTATCGCTTAAATGGGATTGTGGAAAAACCACAACCCAAAGACGCCCCTTCTAACTTAGCGGTGGTGGGCCGCTATGTTCTTTCATCGGACATCTTCAAACATATTCGCAATCTCAAGCCTGGTGCTGGCGGTGAAATTCAACTAACAGATGCGATCGCCTCTTTGCTCAAAGAAGAACCAGTCTTCGCTTATGAATACGATGGTGTGCGCTATGACTGCGGCAGCAAGCTGGGCTATCTCAAGGCTTCTGTTGAGTTTGCTTTGCGTCACCCCGAAGTCAATACTGAGTTTGCAGCCTATTTAAAGAGCCGCTCTTTACTTTAGGCCTAGACCCTTTGATCTCTTGAGAGATGAAAAAGAAAAAGCGGAAATATTTCCGCTTTTTCTTTTTAGTACTCAGCACTGCATCTGCCTGTACTTCCTGGACCGATTAACCCTTATCTTCTCTTCATAAAGAAGACCAAAACATCACCTTCGGTAGTGCTAGATAGGAGCTCATTACCAGTCTGTTTAGCAAACGCAGGGAAGTCATGGGCTGCACCTGCATCGGTCGCTTTTATTTTGAGGATTTCGCCTGATTGCATGGTAGCCAAGGCTTTCTTGGTGCGCAAAATTGGGAGTGGGCAATTCATACCAATGGCATCTACCTCGAGATTAAATTCAATGGCATCACTCATTTAGATGCCACCCAATCTTTAACGCTAGCTAATGCCGCGCCCAACTTACTGGGATCAGTACCGCCAGCCATTGCCATCTCCGGCTTGCCCCCGCCCTTACCGCCAACCTGTTGGGCAACAAAGTTCACAAGGTCACCCGCCTTTACTTTAGCAATCGAGTCTGCAGTCACGCCAGCGATCAAACTTACTTTATCGCCCTGCACTGAGGCTAAAACAATGGCTGCAGTTTTTAGTTTCGCTTTCAGGGCATCCATGGTCTCACGCAATACTTGCGCATCAGCGCCATCCAGGCGAGCAGCCAATACTTTAAGGCCATTGACATCAATTGCTTGGGTTGCCAACTCATCGCCCTGACTTGCAGCGAACTTGGAGTTCACTTTGTCCAACTCACGTTCAGCCTGACGCAGGCTTTCTTGTAGTTGGGCAACGCGATTCACCAAATCACCCGGATGGGTTTTCAGAATCGCCGCTGCTTCATTAATCCTGTCTTCTAGGCCCTGTAAGAAGTTCAATGCATTTCTACCAGTAACCGCTTCAATACGGCGAATACCTGCAGCAACGCCACCTTCAGAAACAATCTTCAAGCTACCAATATCACCTGTGCGACCTACGTGAGTGCCGCCACAGAGCTCTTTAGAGCTACCGATTTCTAATACACGAACCTCGTCACCATACTTCTCACCGAAGAGCATCATGGCGCCCGTTTTCTGAGCATCATCTAATGACATCACTTTTCCAGAAGTTGCGGTATTGGCCAAGATCTCGGCATTCACAATATCTTCCACACGACGAATCTCAGCTGCAGTAATGGGCGCATTGTGAGTGAAGTCAAAACGGGTTTTGCTAGCATCTACCAAAGAACCCTTTTGCTGTACATGATCGCCAAGCACTTCACGCAATGCTTTATGCAAAATGTGCGTGGCGCTGTGATTACGCATAATTTCTGTTCTTTGCTGAACATCCACCAAGGCATTAAGTACATCACCCACTTTAAGCTCGCCTTCATGAACTTCGCCCTGATGGCCAAATACATCCGCCTGAATCTTGAAAGTATCTTCAACAGTAAAGCGAACTGACTCATTACGCAACTCGCCCTTATCACCAACCTGCCCGCCTGACTCAGCATAAAAAGGCGTGTTATCTAATACGATCACTGCAGCATCGCCAGCCTTCACGGACTGCACAGCAGAGCCATCCACATAAAGCGCGGTCACTTTGGCGCCTTCATGCTTCAAGGTGTCATAGCCATGAAATTGCGTTGGCTTGCCAGAGTATTCCAAGCCTTGGGCTACCTTGAACTTACCAGCCGCTCTTGCTTGATCACGTTGCTTTTGCATTGCCAATTCAAAACCTTCAGCATCCACTGTGACATCACGTTCACGGCAAACGTCAGCGGTCAGATCCAATGGGAAACCAAAGGTGTCATGTAAACGGAAAGCGGTTTCACCGTCAACTGTCTTGACGCCACCAGCAAGCGCACCGTCCAAAATCTCCATGCCATTGGCAATTGTCTGAAAGAAGCGTTCTTCCTCTTGTTTAATCACTTCACTGACTTTATCTTTCGCTGCCAGTAATTCTGGATAAGCTGTGCCCATCTCTTTCACCAGGGCTGGAACGAGTTGATAGAAGAATGGCTTACGGGCACCTAATTTATAACCGTGACGAATCGCGCGACGAGCAATGCGACGCAGCACATAACCGCGGCCAGCGTTTCCAGGAATCACGCCATCCACCACAATAAAGCTACAAGCGCGGATATGGTCTGCAATCACCTTTAGCGATGGGCTCGCTGGGTCGCAATTCTCACCACCAGCAGCATCAACCGCTTCTTTGGCAGCTTTGAGTAAATGAACAAAGAGGTCGATCTCATAGTTAGAGTGAACATGCTGCAAGACTGCGGCAATCCGCTCAAGACCCATACCTGTATCAACGCTAGGTTTAGGCAGCGGATTCATATTGCCGGCTTCATCGCGATTAAATTGCATGAAGACGTTATTCCAGATCTCAATATAGCGATCGCCATCTTCGTCTGGGCTACCAGGAGGGCCTCCAGCAATATGAGGGCCATGGTCATAGAAGATCTCAGTACAAGGACCGCATGGCCCTGTATCGCCCATCATCCAGAAATTATCTGAGGCGTAGCGGGCCCCTTTGTTATCACCAATACGAATAATGCGTTCAGCAGGCACACCAATTTGCTTATTCCAAATCTCGTATGCCTCATCATCTTCCGCATAAACCGTAACGAGCAACTTATCCTTGGGGAGCTTAAAAACTTCAGTCAATAACTCCCATGCAAACTGAATCGCCTCTTTCTTAAAGTAATCCCCAAAGGAGAAGTTACCCAGCATCTCAAAGAAGGTGTGGTGTCGGGCTGTATAGCCAACGTTATCCAGGTCATTATGTTTGCCGCCAGCCCGAATGCATTTCTGGGCTGTAGTAGCACGGTGATATGGACGCTTATCAAAGCCTAGAAAAACGTCCTTAAACTGATTCATCCCCGCATTAGTAAATAGCAAGGTTGGGTCATCTCCAGGCACTACCGGGCTGGATGGGACAATTTGGTGGCCTTTTTGGGCGAAGTAGTCCAGGTATGCCTGGCGAATTTGGGAGACTTTCATGCGAATAATTATCGCATTGGCACTAGTCAGGGGCAAACCCTAGGCAAAGCTCCCCAATCCTGCCTTACAATCCCGTAACATTAATAAATAGATCGACATATTTAAGTCGATACACAAGGAGCTCAAGTTGAAAATTCGCAATCAACGGGATTTTGGCGCTGGAATCATGTATATGGTTATCGGCCTATTCTTCACAATAGTTGCCACGCAATACCCAATGGGTACTGCAGCCAAGATGGGGCCCGGTTATTTCCCATTCTTCCTCGGCATCTTGATGTCATTTTTAGGTCTGCTGGTGCTCATTAAATCTTTAGGGGCAAAAGCTGCAATTGAAAGCATTCCCAAATTTAACTGGCGCATCATCGGCTTAATTACTGGCTCCGTAGTCCTTTACGGCATCCTTTTGCCAACCATGGGCTTTGTTGTAGCGGTATTTGTTCTGGTCTTCATGTCGGCCAGCGCGAGTCATGAGTTTCACTGGAAGGGCACTTTAATCAATGCCACCTTCTTGGTTATATTTACCTACTCGGTGTTTGTATTAGGACTGAAGCTTCAGTTCCCATTACTGCCTTTCTTCCTTCAATAACGGACCGGGATACTGAAAAATGGATTTATTTGCTAATTTAGCCCTCGGTTTCGATACCGCATTTACTTTACAAAACCTGCTCTATTGCCTCATTGGTTGTATTTTGGGTACCCTCATTGGTGTTTTGCCAGGTCTTGGTCCAATCGCTACGATTGCCATGCTTTTGCCAGCAACCTACGCCTTGCCTCCAATTGCCGCCTTGATTATGTTGGCTGGTATTTATTACGGCTCACAGTATGGCGGATCTACAACCGCGATTTTGCTCAACATCCCAGGAGAAACGTCCTCGGTGGTGACCGCAATCGATGGTTATCAAATGGCCCGAAATGGTCGAGCAGGTGTAGCGCTCTTTACCGCTGGTATGGGCTCTTTCTTCGCTGGTTGCGTAGCTACCTTGGTATTAGCCGCTTTTGCTGCGCCCCTCTCGCAATTGGCGTTTAAGTTCGGTCCAGCCGAATACTTTTCCTTAATGATTCTAGGGTTAATTGGTGCAGTTGTCTTGGCATCAGGCTCCTTAATCAAAGCGATCGGCATGATCATTTTGGGTCTGTTGATGGGCTTGATTGGTACCGATGTGAACTCTGGCGTTTCCCGCTATGCCTTTGATATTCCTGAATTAAGCGATGGCATTGGATTCGTAGCCGTAGCAATGGGTGTTTTCGGCTTTGCAGAAATCATGGGTAACCTCGAGAAAAAGGGGGAGGATGAGGGCTTCTTAAACAAGATGACCACCATGATTCCAACCAAGCAAGACGTGAAGCGCATGATTCCTTCAATCTTGCGCGGCACAACCATTGGTTCGATTTTAGGGATCTTGCCAGGCGGTGGCGCTGCTTTGGCGGCATTTGGCGCCTACTCGGTCGAGAAAAAATCCTCCAAGTACAGCCATGAGTTTGGTAAAGGCGCAATTGAGGGTGTAGCAGGTCCTGAAGCAGCTAACAACGCTGCTGCTCAAACATCCTTCATTCCATTGCTCACCTTAGGCATCCCACCAAATGCCGTGATGGCTCTGATGGTTGGTGCGATGACAATCCACAACATTCAGCCAGGCCCACAAGTAATGACCAGTAATCCAGCCTTGTTCTGGGGTCTGATCGCTTCGATGTGGATTGGTAACGTAATGTTGATTCTCTTGAACTTGCCACTCATCGGTATTTGGGTAAAGCTCTTGAAGATTCCTTATCGATTTATGTACCCAGCCATTTTGGTGTTCTGCTGTATCGGTGTGTACACCGTTAATAACGCCGTATTTGACGTTTATGTCACCGCAGCCTTTGGCTTGATTGGCTACCTCTTCTTTAAACTCGGTTGCGAACCCCCTCCATTGCTCCTCGGCTTCGTGCTCGGACCAATGATGGAAGAGAACTTCCGTCGCGCCCTACTGTTGTCACGTGGTGATTTCACAACCTTTTTAACCCGTCCACTGTCTTTAGGTTTGCTCATCGCAGCAGCCCTTTTAGTTGTGATCGTGGCCTTACCTGCAGTGAAGAAAACCCGTGAAGAGGCTTTTGTAGAAGATTAATTCTCAATTGCTTCTCAGAAACGAGCCCGCAGCAGTTTGCGGGCTTTTTTCTTTATGGGCGGGGTTTTCTCTACAATGAGCCATGTCCCAAGATAGCAAACCATCCAAAACACCTCCCGGCGCAGTTACCGAGCCATCCAATTTTTTACGCCAGATCATCGATCACGACCTGGCAAGTGGTGCATATCAGAACCGCAGCAATCAAGACGGTGAAGCTATTCCCTCGATCATTACGCGCTTTCCACCTGAGCCAAACGGCTATCTACATATTGGTCATGCTAAGAGTATCTGCCTCAACTTTGGCTTAGCTGCCGACTACAACCAACAAGCAGGTGGTGCGCGTTGCAATATGCGCCTAGATGACACTAATCCCGTTAAAGAGGATGTCGAGTACGCAGACAGCATTTTGGATGCAGTTAAATGGCTTGGTTTTGATTGGGGCACGCATCTTTATCATGCGAGCGATTACTTCGATCAACTCTATGAGTTTGCAGAGATTCTGATTCAGAATGGCAAAGCGTATGTCGACAGTCAAAGTGCTGATGATATTCACACCAATCGCGGTAACTTTGGTCAAGCGGGAAAAAATAGCCCCTATCGCGACCGCACCCCCGATGAAAATCTGGCGCTCTTTCGCGAGATGCGCGATGGCAAATACAAAGATGGTGAACATGTTCTTCGCCTGAAGATTGATATGGCGCATCCAAATATTGTGATGCGCGATCCTGTGGTTTACCGTATTCGCCATACCGATCATCACCGCACTGGCAGCAAGTGGTGCATCTACCCTCTATATGATTTCACGCACTGCATTTCTGATGCGCTGGAGAATGTCTCGCACTCTATTTGCACTTTGGAGTTTGAGAATAATCGTCCGCTGTATGACTGGATCGTCGCTTCATTAGCTGAATTGGGAGTCTTCAAAAATCCTGTGCCCCACCAGTATGAATTCGCTCGCCTCAATTTGACTTACACCATCACCAGCAAGCGCAAGCTTCTGCAATTGGTAGAAGAGAAGCATGTTGAGGGCTGGGATGATCCCCGTATGCCGACCATCGTAGGCATACGCCGTAGAGGATATACACCAGAGAGTATTCGCCTATTCTGTGAACGCATTGGCGTATCCAAGGCCGATAGCTGGATTGATATGAGTACTCTCGATCAAGCCTTGCGGGATGATCTGGAGGCAAAAGCACCGCGCGCTACTGCGGTACTCAAACCACTCAAGCTCGTGATTGAAAACTTTGATGCCTCTGCAAGTGAGTCTTGCTCTGCACCACGTCATCCGCAGCACCCCGAGTGGGGTAATCGCGATTTTCATTTCACAAGAGAATTGTGGATTGAAGAAGATGACTTCATGAAAGAGCCAATTAAGGGCTTCTTCAGACTCTACCCACCGATTGGCGATCAACTTGGTGGACGAGTACGCTTGCGTCATGGCTTCGTTATTGAATGCACTGGCTTTGAAGTCGATGCCAATGGTAATGTGACTCAAGTCAACGCTACTCATTTCCCTGATAGCAAGAGCGGAACCCCCGGTTCAAATAACTATAAAGTTAAAGGGAATATTCATTGGGTAAGCGCTGCAGAGGCTGTGCCTGCGCAAGTGCGTCTCTATGACCACTTATTTAATGACCCACATCCCGACGGTGGCGATAAGAATTTCCTGGAAGCAATCAATCCAAACTCCAAGCAAACCATTACAGCTTATTTAGAGCCTTGCATGAAAGAGGTGAAGGCTGGGGATCGCTTTCAGTTCGAACGTCACGGTTACTTTGTTGCCGACCAAAACGACTCCACCCCTGGTAAGCCGGTATTTAACCGCACAGTTGGTCTTAAGGATTCTTGGAAATAGTTTTCAGAAACTCTGCCACGCTGGGATAGCGTAGCGGGGTTTTTAATTCTTGTAGTCGCGCATTCGTTACACGCCGTGACTCCCGCATAAATGACCAGAGCATGGGGGAAACTATTTTCTGTAACTCTGTACTCGGCAATCTTGGCGGTCGATCCAAACCAAAGGCATCTGCCACTTCATCAAAGTAATCACCCATCTTGGTTTCACCGCCGTCACACGTATTAATGATGCGCTGCGGCTTGCCGTGATATACGGCAGCACATACTAGCCTTGCCAAATCATCGCTTTGAATGTGATTTGAGTACGCATCTTCAGCCGAAATTAATGCAGGGGTACCCGCCTGAATGCGTTCCACCGGTAATCGGTCTGCCGCATAGATGCCAGGTACACGGAGAATGGTGAGGGCCACACCATGGGCAGGCGCCCATAAACGTAGGCTACTTTCAGCATCAACCCGTCGCTTAGCGCGCTCACTTTGCGGATTTACTGGGGTAACTTCGCTCACCCTGCCACCCGCATGATCTCCATAGACGCCGGTAGTGCTCACATAAATCAAGCGCCTGACGGAACCAGAGCCTTGGGCTAAAATTCGGAGGAGGTTGCGAGTTCGGCAATCGCGATGACCTGCATTTTGGGGTGGTGCTAAGTGAATTACGGTTTCTGCCAATCCACTCAAGCGCCACAAGCTGTCGAGCTTATCCAGATCCCCCAAAATCGGAATCGCGCCAACTGCTCTCAACTCCTGAAAACGTGTTTTCTGGGAAGTTAAGGCGTAAACGCGGCAACTTTTCGCAAGCTGCTTGGCCACGCGCAGACCAATGTCACCGCAACCAATAATCAGGATTCGAGATTTACCAAAAGATTGCATAGGTCATATCGTAACGATTTATTGAAAGGAATGAGAGTGTCTTACCAAGTCACGCTCAAAGCGAGCGGGAAACAATTTACTGTCCAGAAGGATGAGACCCTGCTAGAGGCCGCCCTACAGCAAGGCATTACGCTCCCCTACGGCTGTAAAAATGGTGCCTGCGGATCCTGCAAGGGCAAAATATTGGAAGGTCAGGTTGAGCATGGCCAGCATAGCGCTACTGCTCTTAGCCCAGCTGATGAGGCTTCTGGTGGCGCTTTATTTTGCTGTGCCCACCCCAAATCCGATCTCCTCATAGAGGCTCGTGAAGTTCAGGGGGCTAGCGATATTGCTATCCGTAAAGTGCCCTGCCGCGTGAATTCGATTTCAAAACCCAGTGAAGATGTGGCGATTCTCAAGCTACAGCTTCCGGCAACGGAGCGCTTTCAATTTCTAGCTGGGCAGTATTTAGAATTTCTACTGAAAGATGGCCAGCGCCGTGCCTACTCCATTGCAAACGCCCCTAATCAAGATGGCCCTCTCGAGTTGCATCTGCGTCATTTACCGGGCGGTCTGTTTACCGATTTCGTCTTTGGTGCAAAAGAGCCTGCGCTTAAAGAGAAAGATATTCTGCGTTTTGAGGGGCCGCTGGGCAGCTTCTTCTTAAGAGAAGACTCCAAGAAACCGATTATTTTCGTTGCCGCAGGTACCGGTTTTGCACCCATTAAGTCCATCGTGGAACAAATGCAGATCAAGAAGATCCAGCGTCCCATTTATTTGTACTGGGGTGGACGTCGTCCCAGCGATCTCTACCTCGATGCACTCTGCCAAGCTTGGGCAAAAGATATCCCCGGCCTTACCTATATCCCAGTGATTTCGAATGCTTTGCCAGAGGATCGATGGACAGGAAGATCTGGCTTTGTACATCAAGCGGTCATTGCTGACCACCCTAATATGGCAGGTTTTCAGGTCTACGCTTGTGGCGCTCCCGTCATGGTCAATGCGGCCCGTCAGGACTTTTCATCTGAATGTCATCTGCCTGAGGAAGAATTCTATGCGGACTCCTTTACTAGTGCCGCTGACCTTGCAACAAACTAACTCAGTTACTAACTAAGTTAGTTAGCGTGATAATAGAAACCTGATTTGATCTCACCAAGCAAACAATATGAATAAGCCAGCCCAATCCGTAGATGCTCACTCAGTGATGTTTATTACCCCACGACCAGAAGTGGTCATGGTTGAGGGTCAAGGTTCGTGGCTGACAGATAACAATGGCAAGCGCTACTTGGACTTCTTGCAAGGCTGGGCAGTGAACTGCCTAGGCCATAGCAATCCAGGGATGATTGAAGCACTCAATGCGCAAGCCAAGAAGCTGATTAATCCAAGCCCTGCTTTTTATAACGAGCCGATGATTCGTTTATCGAATTTGCTCACGGACAATAGTTGCTTCAATAAGGTTTTTTTTGCCAATAGCGGCGCAGAGGCTAATGAAGGCGCGATTAAATTAGCGCGCAAATGGGGGCAGCTCAATAAATCCGGCGCTTTTGAAATCATTACCTTTGATCACAGTTTCCATGGCCGAACCTTAGCAACCATGAGCGCCTCTGGTAAGCCAGGTTGGGATACCATGTTTGCCCCACAAGTTCCCGGCTTCCCAAAAGCAGATTTAAATGATTTAGAGTCTGTTAAGAAACTCGTGACAGATAAGACGGTTGCAGTGATGCTCGAGCCGGTGCAAGGTGAAGGCGGCGTGATTCCAGTCACCAAAGAATTTATGCAAGGCCTGCGCAAATTCACTAAAGAAAATAATATTCTGTTGATCGTGGATGAAGTGCAAGCTGGTTGTGGTCGTACCGGCAAGCTCTTTGCATACCAGCACTATGGTATTGAGCCAGATATCATGACTTTAGGTAAAGGTATTGGTGGTGGCGTTCCACTAGCCGCACTGATGGCAAGTGATGCTGTTGCTTGTTTCGTACCAGGCGATCAGGGTGGAACCTATAACGGCAATCCACTTATGACTGCAGTGGGGATCAGCGTGATTGAACAGCTCTTGGCGCCAGGCTTCCTAGAATCAGTTCGTGAAAAAGGTGAGTTACTTAGCAAAGAATTACTCTCCATCTCTGAAGAATTTAATTTAAATGGCGAGCGCGGTAAAGGTTTGTTGCGCGCACTCATACTCAATAGTGATATTGGTGGCAAATTAGTTGAGCTGGCTCGTGATCGCAATCCAGAAGGTTTGCTGATTAATTCACCAAGACCCAATCTGCTACGTTTTATGCCAGCACTCAATGTGAGTGATGATGAAATCCGTCACATGTGCAAAACATTGAGAGATCTGCTCAAGCAAGTTGCTTAAAAATACCAAGAGGTAATGCAATAAAGGGGCCTTGAGCCCCTTTATCTTTTATCGCATCAATCAAAGCGCTTACTTACCAACCAAATTTTTCGGTAAAGAGAATGTAACGTCCTCCACCACACCCTCTAGGTTGCGAATGCTGCGCGGACCAAATTCTTGAATCTTACTGACAATCGATTGCGCCAAGCTTTCAGGAGCTGAGGCGCCCGCCGTAAGTCCAACCCGCCTCTTGCCAACAAACCATTCCGCCTGCAACTGCTCGGGAGCATCCACCATGTAAGCAGGTACCCCCAGCTTTTCAGCCAATTCACGCAAGCGATTCGAGTTCGAGCTCGCCTTACTTCCCACCACAATAACCACCTCCACTTGGGGCGCCATGAATTTCACAGCATCTTGGCGATTTTGTGTGGCGTAGCAAATATCTTGTTTACGAGGCTGAACAATATTCGGGAATTTTTGAGTTAAGGCCTCAACGATTTCTTTGGTCTCATCGACAGAGAGTGTAGTTTGGGTAACAAAAGCAATTTTTTCATTCTCAGCAAAAGGCAGGCCAGCAACATCAGCTACTTTTTCAATCAGATAAACGCCTTCATTTACCTGCCCCATCGTGCCTTCCACTTCTGGATGCCCAGCATGACCAATCATCAAGACCGTAAAACCTTCTTTGCACATCTTCACTACCTCAAGATGGACTTTAGTTACCAACGGGCAAGTGGCGTCATACACCTGCAGCCCGCGCTCCTCAGCATCTTTACGAACCTCTTGAGAGACGCCATGTGCACTGAATACCACAATGCCACCTTTAGGAACCTCATCTAGCTCTTCAACAAATACCGCGCCCTTCTCACGCAGGCCATTCACAACGTAAGCATTGTGAACAATCTCATGACGCACATAAATCGGCGCACCAAAACGGATCAGCGCTTCATCCACAATATTGATTGCCCGATCTACACCCGCGCAAAACCCACGGGGTTGCGCCATCAATATTTCTGCAGAATCTGGTGTATTCATCAGTTAGAGAATAGCCACGATTTCAGCTTCGAAGGTCACAGGCCTTCCAGCAAGCGGGTGGTTGAAATCAAACCAAGCGCCCTCTTCATTGATCGATTGCAAGACACCAGCGTATTGGGCGCCACCAGGCGCATTAAATTCAATCACATCACCCGGATTAAATTCCACATCATCATCGCGACCTTCTTTGAGCGCACCTAGAGAAACCCACTGAATTAACTCTTCTTTGCGCTCACCAAAACTCTCTTCAGGCGGCATTAAGGCACTTTTCTTTTCCCCAACACTTAATCCAATCAACACCCTCTCAAAACAAGGCGCAAATTGTCCAGAACCCATCATTACCGTCGCAGGGCGATCGATAAAAGTATTGATGTAATCATCCCCACTGGGCAAAGTCAGCCGATAGTTGAGGGTCAGGAAGGAGTTAGGCAAAACCGTAATCTTAGTCATAAGGTAATTGTATCTAGGCCTGACGCCAGCGTGCACTCGCCCATTACCGAATGGCCCACAATGGATCAGCCCCGCGAAAAACTGCGTGCCCTAGGGGGTAGGCGCTCTGAACGATGCAGAATTACTAACCATCTTCTTGCGAGTTGGTATTAAAGAAAAAACTGCCATGGCCTTAGGAGGGGACCTTCTCCACCATTTTGGCAATCTGCTGCGCCCACTGTCCAACACCCCAGAGAAATTAACCCAGATTCAAAGCATGGGTATTTCCAAGTGGTCTCAAATTCAGGCTGCCTATGAGCTAGTGAAGCGCAGTCTTGAGAAAATACTTACTCAGGATTCCATTTTTTCATCCCCCGGCTATGTGAGAGAGTTCCTGTAAGCCAAATTTGGGTGTCTACCGCATGAAGTTTTTCCATGTCTCTACCTTGACTCCCGCCTACACCTAATTGATCGCCAGGAGCTCTTTAGAGGCTCCCTGACCCATACGACTGTCTACCCCCGAGAAATCCTCAAGGAAGCCTTCTTTAGGAATGCTAGGCCCTGATCGTGGTTCATAACCACCCCAGTGGAAACCCGCTTCCTAGCCTTGCCGATCAAGAATTAACCAAGACACTCTCCAAAGCCTTGCAATTGGTCGATATTCCGCTTTTAAATCATTGCATTGTGAATGGCAGTGGTTTTTTCTCATTTTTCGATTCAGGTCTTATGAAAAATGACTAAAAAAGATAGTGATTACTAACTTAGTGGGATATTTTTAGCATAATTGAGCCTCTACTGACTAAATCCTCATAACTAAAGCGAAATAGGGGTAGATCAAAGTGGGCTGAGGCTGATACAATCTTTTTTTTCGCAATTAATGGAGTTATGTCATGGCAAAAGTTTGCCAAGTCACTGGGAAGAAGCCGATGGTTGGCAACAATGTATCCCATGCAAACAATAAAACGAAGCGTCGCTTTTTGCCGAATTTGCAAAATCGTCGTTTCTGGGTTGAATCTGAAAACCGTTGGATTAGCTTGCGCTTAACCAATGCTGGTTTGCGCGTTATCGACAAAAACGGCATCGATGCTGTTTTGACTGATCTACGTGCACGCGGCGAAATTTAAGGAGCACAAAAATGGCTAAAGGCGGCAGAGAAAAAATCAAATTAGAGTCATCAGCTGGTACTGGTCACTTCTATACAACTACAAAAAACAAGCGTACAAAGCCTGAGAAAATGGAGATTATGAAGTTCGATCCCACTATTCGCAAGCACGTTGCTTACAAAGAAACAAAGCTGAAATAATTTATCGATTCGATATTTATTCGCAGCAAATAAAAAACCCGCTACTAGTAGCGGGTTTTTTATTGTCTTAGTTATTCCGAAGCTAGTGACTTAAATGTAACGACGCAATCTTAAGGAGAAGTCACGCAAACTAGATAAGCCGCTATCTTCTGCGCGGTGGCACCATGAGTGCAATTGAGATAGCAATTGATCGCCAGTGGCATTAGAACGACTCCAGATCGCTTGTAAATCACGACGCATCTCAATCATCTTACGTAACTGAGAATTCGTTGCCATCAACTCTTCCAGCTTGATCTTTTCTTCTGCGGTCAAACGAGATTCATCCTTACCCAACCAAGTGCGCGCATCATTAAGATGAGCGGCCAACACTTGCATATGCTGAACTTCATTATTGAAGAAGCTACGCAAAGTCTTGCTGTAGCGAGCCATGATTTCGTAACGGTTAGCAATGATGGCTTCAAGCGTTCCCTGATCTGCGGGACGCAAGTCACTGAGAACTGGCTTAGGAGAAGTCTTCTTCACTTTAGCCAAGCCTACAGCACTCATCATCTGAATGTACATCCAGCCAATATCGAACTCATACCATTTACTAGACAACTTAGCGCTAGTAGCGAAAGTATGGTGATTATTGTGTAACTCTTCACCACCAATCAAAATTCCCCAAGGAAAAATATTGGTTGAAGCATCTTCGCAATCGTAATTACGGTAGCCCCAGTAGTGACCGATGCCATTAATAATTCCAGCGGCTGTAATCGGGATCCACAGCATTTGGACGGCCCATACTGTTAAACCAATTGCACCAAACAAGAACACATCAACAACGAGCATTAAGGCAAGACCCTGCCAAGAACATCTGGAATAGATTTTGCGCTCGAGCCAGTCATCTGGCGTGCCATGACCAAACTTATCTACAGTCTCTTGATTTTGTGATTCCGTTTTATACAGCTCAGCACCGCGAGAAAGGACTGTGCCAATGCCCAACACTTGTGGGCTGTGTGGATCATCAATCGTCTCGCACTTAGCGTGATGCTTGCGATGAATGGCTGCCCACTCTTTAGTAACCATGCCCGTTGTTAACCAAAGCCAGAAACGGAAAAAATGGGACATGATGGGATGTAAGTCCAAAGCACGATGCGCTTGGCAACGATGTAAAAAAAATCGTGACGCCAGCGATGGTGATGTGGGTGACAACCAGAGTAAAAACGAGGATTTGCCACCAAGTCCAACTTAAATAACCATGGGAAAGCCAGTTAAGGAATAACTCAAAAGCTGAAGCTGTATTCAAAAGGGCATCCTAGAAAGTCTAAACCCTTATTTTAGTTCTTTCCCAGCTTTCTTGGTTTTGACATAGATCTCTTTTTCCTCGTCTTTTCCAACCTCATCATCAACCTTTGCCACAGGTGCGGCAGCTTTCTTTTGGAAAACCGCAGCAAAGAAACCGTCAGTGCTGTGGATATGGGGCCATAACTGCCACCATGGATTATCTGCACTACAACCTAAAGGCAATTTATCCTTTGGAAATAGAGGCTTGAGAGCTTCGGCAGCTGGAACCACCTCAAAATTAGGGTGTTTTGCCAGAAAATCTTCTGCAATCTGTTGATTTTCTTGGGGCAAAAGGCTGCAAGTGGCATAAACCAAGCGTCCGCCTGGTTTTAATAAGCGACTTGCTGAGGCTAAAATATTTGTCTGCTTTTGATTAAGCTCTAGAACGCCTTGGGGGGTCTGACGCCACTTCAGATCTGGATTGCGTCGCAGAGTTCCCATGCCACTACAAGGCGCGTCTACCAAGACACGATCGATCTTGCCAGCCAAACGCTTGATCTTGGCATCATTCTCACTATCGATCCATACAGGGTGGACATTAGAGAGGCCACTACGGGCTTGTCGTGGCTTTAAATTGGCTAAGCGACGCTCAGACGTATCAAGAGCGTACAAGCGCCCTGTAGAGCGCATGAGCGCCCCAATCGCCAAGGTCTTTCCACCAGCACCCGCACAAAAGTCCACCACCATCTCGCCACGCTTAGGCGCAAGCAAGTAAGCCAAGAGCTGACTACCCTCATCTTGAACTTCGAACATCCCCGCTTTAAAGCCAACTGTGTTTTGCAAGGCAGGTTTACCCATAATGCGCACACCATCAGGTGCGTAAGGAGTTGGGATAGCTTGATAGCGGCCACCTAGTGCATTCATCTCGGCAAGCAATTGCTCACGAGTCGTCTTCATGGTGTTGGCACGTAGATCTAATAGGGCTGGGTGCATCAATGATTTAGCTAGCGCTTCACGCGTTTCTTCGCCAGGATATTTTCCAAATGCATCCCAAAGCCATTCAGGCAAATTGTTGCGAACCAATGGATTGAGCGCTGTTGGATCAACGGTAGCAAAACGTTGCAACCACTCATATTCACCAGGCTTTAGTACATGAGCCAAATCAGCAATCGCACTCTCTGCGCGGTTAGCTGAACCGAGACCGCCTTCAGTCAGCGCGGACATCAAACCCAATAGAGCTAAGCGTCTAGCCTGTGAGCCCTCGCCACTGGAAGCAAACTGTGAGAACTCATTTTTACGACGCAAAATAGCAAAAGCGCTCTCCGCGATCAAGGCGCGATCACGATTGCCCAACTGTGGCTCAGAGCGGAAATACCGACTCACAACCCGATCGGCTGGCTGCTCGAAAGTTAATAACTCCGGAAGTAATCGTTCTAAATGAATGGCATGCTGAGGCAAAGCCTTGGCATTAGAAAAGTTTTTTTGACCTTCTAGTGCAATGATATTGCCGCTCGCATTACGACGCTCTGGGCGACGCAAAGGATCTTTTGATTTGGAAGCGTAACTTTTTTGTGGGCCTAGTCTGGATCCGGATCTTGATCCGGTGCTGGCTCCGCGGGATGAACGTTCTTTACTCATAATTTTATTAATTGCGACTCCGGTGGTTGTACCTGAACTTGATTACCTTCTATTCGCAATCGTCCATCAAGGAACCATTTTACGGCCCGCGGGTAAATCTGATGCTCAGCAGCCAAAACTCGGGCCGCCAAACTGTCGGCATCATCATCTGGGAGCACTGGAACCGAGGCCTGGCAAATGATCGGACCCTCATCCACCCCCTCAGTGACAAAGTGCACGCTAGCTCCATGCTCAGTAACCCCAGCCTCTAAAGCACGCTCATGGGTGTGTAAACCTGGGAAAGCAGGCAGTAAAGCTGGGTGAATATTGATGAGGCGACCCTCAAAATGACGGATAAAGCCTGGGGTGAGAATTCTCATGAAACCCGCCAAAACAACCAAATCAGCCCCTAATTCATCAATTTTCTGAATCAGGGCGGCGTCAAAGGACTCACGGGTGGCATGCTCCCGATGTTCAATGGCAAAGGATGGAATACCCTGAGAGCGTGCAAAATCAAGCCCTTTAGCAGCGGAATAATTAGCAATGACCCCGGCAAATTTAACGGGCCAGCCCTCTTTTTGGGCAGTTTTGACAATGGCCTCGAAATTGGATCCACGGCCTGAGATTAAGGTAACGATTGATGGCATGCCCACAATATAATTGATGGTTACCCCGAAAGCGACCCTGAAAGCAATTTAGTGAACGTATTCCGTGGCCCTACCCAGTTTTCTGCTGGACCAGCTTGTGCCTTAACCATCGGTAATTTCGATGGCGTGCACAGGGGTCATCGCGCCCTACTAAAACAGCTCAAAGATGGAGCCCGAGAACGTAACTTAGTCAGCTGCGTCATGACTTTCGAGCCGCACCCCAAAGAATTTTTCTCTCCAGAACAAGCACCTCCACGCATTCTGAATTTGCGAGATAAGCTCGCTGCTTTTGCAGACATCGGCATCGACCGCATTGTTGTAGAGCACTTCAACAGTGCATTTGCTCGCCTCACGCCGGAACAATTTGTTTCTGAAGTCATTGTTAAACAACTCAATGCCAAATGGATTTTAATCGGGGATGATTTTTGCTACGGTGCAAAACGCGCCGGCGATTTTGCAAGCCTAAAGGCAGCTGGTAAAAAATATGGTTTTGAAGTTTCAAGCATTCACACTGTACTTGAAGATGGCGAAAGAATTTCTAGCTCAGCATTGCGTAATGCATTGGCCAATGGAAATATGGAGCAAGCCAGTAAATTACTCGGTCGTCCTTACGGAATTTCTGGTCACGTTATTCATGGTCAAAAACTAGGGCGTACTTTAGGTTTCCCCACATTGAATCTTGCGGTTGCCAATCATCTGCATCACCGCAAGCCAGCATGCTCTGGTATCTTTACCGCACAGGTAGTAGGCCTTAGTGATAAACCGCTTCCCGCAGTAGCCAGCCTAGGCGTGAGGCCGACCGTTGAAGATGAGGGTCGCGTATTGCTGGAGACCCACATCTTTGATTACAACGCAGATGTCTACGGAAAAATTATTACCGTAGAGCTCTTAGAAAAAATTCGTGATGAGGCGAAGTACTCTGACCTTGACACCCTTACCAAAGCGATTGCATCTGATGCAGCGCATGCCAGAAATTATTTCCAGAAAAAAACTTATGTCTGAAAAAGAAAACTCTTATCCCGTCAATCTTCTAGAGACCTCATTCCCGATGCGGGGAGATCTGCCGAAACGTGAGCCCCAGTGGGTTGCACAATGGCAGAAAAATAAACTCTACGAAAAGATTCGTGCGGCGCATGCCAATCAACCTAAATTCATTTTGCATGACGGCCCTCCTTATGCAAATGGCGACATCCATATTGGTCACGCGGTAAACAAAGTTCTTAAAGACATGATTGTGAAGTCTCGCTGGTTCATGGGCTTAGACTCTGTCTATGTGCCAGGCTGGGATTGTCATGGGATGCCAATTGAGATTCAGATTGAAAAACAGTTTGGCAAAAATTTGCCGACGGCTGAAGTGCAAGCCAAGGCGCGCGCTTATGCACAAGTGCAAGTAGATAAGCAAAAGATCGACTTTGAGCGCTTAGGCGTTTTGGGCGACTGGAATAACCCTTACCTCACCATGAACTTCCGCAATGAGGCGGATGAGATTCGTGCGCTGGGCAAGATCTGGGAAAAGGGTTATGTCTTTCGTGGATTGAAACCAGTGAACTGGTGTTTCGATTGCGGCTCCGCACTTGCTGAAGCCGAAGTGGAATATCAAGATAAGACTGACCCAACAGTAGACGTTGGCTTTGCTTTTGATGACGCGCAACGTCCACAGCTGGCAACAGCATTTGGTCTTCCTGAGATTCCAGCTAAGCCTGGAATGATTGTGATCTGGACAACAACACCTTGGACCATTCCATCAAATCAAGCCTTAAATGTTCACCCGGAGCTTAGCTACGCCTTAGTGGACACTGGCGATCAGTTGCTCATCCTGGCAGAAGATCGCGTAGAAACTTGCTTGCAAGACTTCGGGCTTGAGGGGGCAATCATTGGCACTTGCTTGGGCAGTCAGTTGGCAAATATTTCTTTTTGGCATCCGCTGGCTCCATTGCATGAAGGCTATAAACGCCTCTCCCCAATTTACCCTGCTGAATATGTGACGCTCGATACCGGTACCGGTGTAGTCCACTCAGCACCAGCCTACGGTGAGGAAGACTTTAAATCATGCAAAGCAAACAAGCTCGCTGATAAAGATATCCTGAACCCAGTCATGGGTAATGGCGTATATGCCTCTTGGCTGCCACTCTTTGCAAATGAATATATTTGGAAAGCCAATCCCAAGATTGTGGAAGCGATGCGTGAAGCGGGAAGTCTGCTTAGAGATAAGACTTATACCCACTCCTACATGCACTGCTGGCGTCACAAGTCCCCAATTATTTATCGTGCTACTTCACAGTGGTTTGCGAGTATGGATAAAAAGCCATCCGATGGCAAAGCAAGCTTACGTGAAGCGGCAATAGCTGGTATTGAGAATACCGAGTTCTTCCCGGCATGGGGTAAGCAGCGCTTGAAGAGCATGATTGCCAGCCGTCCCGATTGGACCTTGTCGCGTCAACGCCAATGGGGCGTACCGATGGCCTTCTTTGTTCACAAGGAAAGTGGTGAACCGCATCCACGCACAGTGGAATTGCTTGAGGAAATTGCTCAGCGTGTTGAAAAAGAAGGTATTGAAGCCTGGCAAAAACTCGAGGTTGCCGATCTGCTTGGCGAAGAGGCTGCGCAATACGAAAAGAATCGTGACACCTTGGACGTCTGGTTTGATTCTGGCACAACCCACTGGCACGTCATTCGTGGCTCACATCGCGATGAGCTCTATCGCCCCGAAGCTGAGACTGCAGATGGTCGTTTGGCGGATTTGTATCTTGAGGGCTCAGACCAACACCGCGGTTGGTTCCATTCCTCTTTGCTCACTGGCGCCATGCTCGATGGCAAACCGCCTTATAAAGCACTACTCACTCACGGCTTTACCGTTGACGGTCAAGGCCGCAAGATGAGTAAGTCCGTTGGTAATGTGATCGCCCCTCAACAAGTTGCCGATAAGTTGGGCGCAGAAATTATTCGCCTCTGGGTAGCCTCTACTGATTACTCCGGTGAGATGACTATCTCCGATGAGATTCTGAAGCGTGTAGTGGAGAGTTATCGCCGCATTCGCAATACCCTGCGGTTCCTATTGGCCAACTTATCTGACTTTGATCCAAGTCAGCATGCGATGCCAGTTAACGAATGGCTAGAGATTGATCGCTACACCGTGGCACTTGCCAATCAATTGCAGCAAGACGTTCAAGCACACTATCAGGCTTATGAATTCCAACCTGCTGTAGCACGCATGCTCACTTTCTGCTCAGAAGATTTGGGTGGTTTTTACTTGGATATTCTGAAAGATCGTCTCTACACGAGTGCACCGGATTCGAAAGAGCGTCGTGCTGCACAAAATGCGCTATTCCACATCACTCGCAACCTCTTGAAATGGTTGGCGCCCTTCCTCTCCTTCACTGCAGAAGAAGCGTGGCTGTCATTCCCGCATGGTGTTGGGGAGAAGCCAAGTGAATCCATCTTTATGGAAGAGTTTGGCGCTTTCCCAGAAATCGCCCAGGCTACAGAATTGCTCGCCAAGTGGAATCGCATACGAGAAATTCGCTCTGAGGTGACTAAGGCGATTGAGATCGAGCGTGAAGCTGGTAATGTAGGCTCATCCTTACAAGCCGAGCTCACCATTAAAGTGGGTGATATTGACTTTGCAATTCTGCATTCATTAGAAGATGACTTGCGTTTTGTCACTATTACCTCAAGTGCCAACCTAGAACTGAGCAATGCGGGCCTAGAAGTGCTGGTGCGCGGCAGCCAATATAAGAAATGTGGTCGCTGCTGGCATCACACTCAAGATGTTGGCGCTAATGTCGAACATCCAGAGTTGTGTAGTCGCTGCATTAGTAATCTTTTTGGAAGTGGTGAAAGCCGCTTGTTTGCGTAAGCAAGATAACAAATAGACTGATATCAAGCTATGACTACAAACCTGTCATTCCTCCGCTGCCTAGCAATTGCTGTTATCACGCTATTGCTGGACCAACTGAGTAAATGGTCCGCCCTAAGCAATTTGCACATCGGAATACCTGAGCCTGTATTGCCTTTCTTAAATTGGCTTTTGCTATTTAATCCGGGGGCGGCATTTTCATTCTTGGCGCAGGGCTCTGGATGGCAACGTTGGTTTTTTACGGCCCTCGGTTTAGCTGCTTCAGCTTATATCCTCTGGTTACTCCACAAGAGTCAAGGGGATAAGATGCTGTGCTGGGCTCTTAGCCTCATTCTGGGTGGCGCCTTAGGCAATGTCCTAGATCGCATCATGTATGGCGCTGTAGTCGACTTCATTGACCTGCATTACGCCAATTGGCATTGGCCAGCATTTAATATTGCCGATAGTGCTATTTGTATTGGGGCAGGACTCATCATTTGGGGCGAGCTACGCAAGTCATTTGGCAAAACCTCCCAATCCCTTTAAGCTGGCGCCATGCAATCACTTTTGAATAAGAAAATCGTTCTGGGCATCTCCGGCGGAATAGCAGCCTATAAATCCGCTGAGTTAGCACGCCTGCTCATGCAAGAGGGCGCAAGTGTTCAAGTAGTCATGACACAGGCTGCTCAACAGTTTGTGACGCCCGTTACCATGCAGGCGCTTACTGGCAATCCGGTTTACACCAGTCAATGGGATAGCAGCATTAGCAACAATATGGCGCATATTGAACTGTCTAGAGCGGCTGACGCCATTCTGATTGCGCCTGCCAGTGCAGATCTGATGGCAAAGCTTTCTTTGGGCTTGGCTGATGATTTGCTAAGCACCTTGTGCCTAGCAAAAGATTGCCCACTCCTCCTAGCCCCTGCCATGAATAAACAAATGTGGGAGCACGCAGCGACCCAAAGAAGTGCGCAGCGTCTGATTGAAGATAAGGTTACCTTACTCGGTCCTGCTAGTGGCTTTCAGGCTTGTGGTGAGGTAGGTTTTGGGCGCATGCTCGAGCCAGCAGAAATTACCGAACAACTGATTGCCTTCTTCCAAAAGAAGCCGCTCCTCGGTAAACGAGTACTCATTACTGCTGGACCCACCTTTGAGGCGATTGATCCGGTACGCGGTATCACTAACCGTAGCTCAGGCAAGATGGGCTTTGCCATTGCTCGCGCAGCCCTAGAGGCAGGCGCCCAGGTTCACTTGGTTGCAGGTCCATGCGATCTCACCACACCATTAGAAGCAACAGGGAAAATTACCCGCACTAATGTGGTCAGCGCTAAAGAAATGCATGCAGCCACTATGCAATCCGTGGATTGCGATATCTTTTTTGCTGTTGCTGCAGTCGCTGACTGGGGCATTGCTAAACCCGCAAAAGAAAAAATGAAGCGCCAAGGAAAACAGGCTCCAATTCTGGAGTTCGTTGCTAATCCCGACATCCTTGCGGATCTTGCTAAAACAGTCAAAACCAAAGGTGGCAAGCCACATCCTTATTGCGTTGGCTTTGCAGCTGAATCTACCGATCTCCAAAAACATGCTGAAGAGAAACGCAAGCGCAAAGGCATTCCAATGGTGGTCGGCAACATTGGACCGGATACCTTTGGTAGCGATCTCAATCAACTACTCATCATTGATGAAAGTGGGAGCAAGAAAATCGCCAAGGCAGAGAAACTTCAGCTTGCACGTCAGCTCATTCAACTTGTGGCTAAGAAAATATAATTTTTAACCTCGCAACTACTGAAATACCAAAATACCCAAACCCAGTCTTAGGAAATTTTATGCAACAACTTCAAGTCAAAATTCTCGATGAACGTATGCGTGATCAACTTCCAGTGTATGGCACACCTGGTAGCGCAGGCCTAGACTTACGCGCCTGTATAGATGAAGCCATCGAGATTGCACCAGGTCAAACCATACTCGTACCAACTGGCTTAGCTATCTTTGTTGAAGATCCTCGGTATGCAGCATTCATCCTTCCAAGATCAGGGCTTGGCCATAAGCACGGCATCGTGCTTGGAAACTTGGTGGGATTAATTGATTCCGATTACCAAGGTCAACTGATGGTGAGCACTTGGAATCGCGGCTCCACAACATTTAAGCTCGAGCCAATGGAACGCTTAGCTCAATTGGTAGTGATGCCAGTAATACAAGTTGAACTCAAAGTTGTTGAAGAGTTTACTGAGAGCAGTCGGGGCGCTGGTGGATTTGGGAGCACTGGTCGGGTCTAAGCTAGACTTTTTCGATGGCATTACTTACTCAAATTAAAAAACCACCCGCGAGGGTGGATTTTTAATTCCAACGAAATACTCTATAAAGCATTGCCACTTTAAGAAGAATTAAATTTCCTCAACTGGCGCTATATCTGCCTTAGGTCGCTTACCCGGAGCCACCGGTGCATCAAACTCAAGCTGTACCTTACCGTCCGCATCAACATCCACGGCAACGTGACCGCCCTGCACCAACTTACCAAAGAGCAGTTCATCAGCCAAAGCTTTGCGAACCGTATCTTGAATAATCCGCTGCATTGGTCTTGCGCCCATTAGTGGATCAAAACCATGTTTCGCTAAATGAGCACGCAATGCCGAACTAAATGTGGCATCTACTTTCTTTTCATGCAACTGCTCTTCTAGTTGCATTAAGAACTTATCAACCACACGCATGATGATGGTCTCATCAAGCGCCTTAAAGGAAACAATTGCGTCTAAACGATTACGGAACTCTGGCGTGAAGAACTTCTTAATATCCGCCATCTCATCACCAGACTCACGCGCATTGGTAAAGCCGATAGTAGACTTCTGCATCGCTTCAGCACCAGCATTGGTAGTCATGATAATGATCACGTTACGGAAGTCTGTCTTGCGCCCGTTGTTGTCTGTAAGTGTGCCATGATCCATGACCTGCAAGAGGATATTGAAAATATCCGGATGGGCTTTTTCAATCTCGTCCAGCAAGAGAACACAATGCGGTTTCTTATTAACGGCCTCAGTCAGCAAACCACCTTGATCAAAGCCGACATATCCTGGAGGTGCACCAATTAAGCGACTTACCGCATGACGCTCCATGTACTCCGACATATCAAAGCGCAAGAGTTCAATACCCAAGATATAAGCCAACTGCTTGGCAACCTCAGTCTTGCCCACACCCGTTGGGCCTGAGAATAAGAAAGAGCCAATAGGCCTATCTATCTTGCCAAGGCCGGCACGGGTCATTTTGATAGCACTAGCCAAAGCCTCGATTGCGGGATCCTGGCCAAATACCACGCTCCTAATATCGCGATCTAAGGTTTGTAGCTTGCTGCGATCGTCCACAGTCACAGACTGTGGCGGTATGCGGGCAATTTTGGCTACGATCTCCTCAATCTCTGGGCGGCCAATGGTTTTCTTTTGCTTAGATTTAGGCAGGATGCGTTGAGCAGCGCCAGCCTCATCAATCACGTCAATCGCCTTATCTGGTAAATGACGATCATTAATATAGCGTGCAGAAAGCTCTGCGGCAGCCACTAAAGCAGCGGACGCATATTTAACGCCGTGATGCTCTTCAAAGCGAGATTTCAGGCCACGCAAGATCTGTACAGTTTCATCAACGGTTGGCTCAACCACATCGACCTTTTGGAAGCGACGGGATAAAGCAGCATCTTTTTCAAAAATACCCCGATACTCAGTAAAGGTAGTTGCGCCAATACATTTGAGCTGACCATTAGACAATGCGGGCTTGAGTAAGTTGCTTGCATCTAGCGTTCCACCAGAGGCAGCGCCCGCACCAATCAAAGTGTGAATCTCATCAATAAATAAAACACCGTGAGCGCTGTCTTTTAAAGACTTCAACACACCCTTTAAGCGCTGCTCAAAATCACCACGGTATTTAGTGCCCGCCAATAATGCGCCCATGTCTAATGAATAGACTGTGGCATCCGCCAAAATCTCGGGAACATCACCCTTCACAATGCGTAAGGCAAGACCCTCAGCAATGGCAGTCTTACCAACGCCTGCCTCACCCACCAAGAGTGGATTATTTTTACGACGACGGCACAGCACCTGAATCACGCGCTCAACTTCGCTATCGCGCCCAATTAGGGGATCAATCTTGCCTTGTTTGGCCAAGACGTTGAGATTCTGGGTGTATTGCTCGAGAGGGCTCTCCTTGCCGCTAGAGCCTGCCTCTTCGGCTTCTGGAGTGGATTCGGCAGGCTTAACCTGCTCAGTCTGATCTTTACGAACCCCGTGGCTAATAAAGTTCACCACATCTAAGCGCGTCACCCCCTGCTGTTGCAAGAAGTAAACCGCATGAGAATCTTTTTCACCAAAGATGGCGACCAACACATTGGCGCCAGTCACCTCTTTCTTGCCGCTGGATGTGGATTGCACATGCATGATGGCGCGCTGAATCACACGTTGAAAACCCAAAGTCGGTTGCGTATCAACTTCATCGCTTCCAGGGACGACAGGTGTGTTGTCGTTAATAAAATTTTTCAGCTGCGCACGAAGCTCAGCAATATTGACAGCGCAGGCCTTTAAGACGTCGACTGCTGTCGCGTTATCCAGTAAAGCAGCAAGCAAGTGCTCTACCGTAATGAACTCATGTCTTGAGGCTCTCGCGTCAACAAACGCCATGTGCAAACTCACTTCTAATTCCTGGGCAATCATGCTTCCTCCATAGTGCACTGTAGTGGGTGACCCGCTTCGCGGGAGAGCTCGATAACTTGATGCACTTTTGTTGCCGCAACATCACGTGTAAATACACCGCAAATGCCTTTGCCAACTAAATGAACCTGCAACATGATCCGTGTAGCTGTCTCATGATCTTTATTAAAATACTCCTGAATCACCATCACCACAAATTCCATTGGCGTGTAATCGTCATTCAATAGTAAGACTTTGTACATCGAAGGCGCTTTTAATTTCTCGGCCTGCTTTTCGAGAAGAATAGTGTCTTCAATGTGGGGGTTGTTTGGATTGCCAACCGTGGGATTTTTCGTAGTGCGACTCATGAGAAACATTCTAAACACAGATATATAAATTTGGATTTGAGGGCTTTGTTGCAAAAAACCATCAATAAAGACCTCTTAAACCCATATTGGGGCATTTTTCGATAAAAAAAGGGGGCTTTACTGGTAACTATCTTTACCCCACCCCTTGACACCCCAGCATAAAGGGCAAACAATTGTCTCGTAGGCTTCATTTGAGGTCCTATTTAGGCGTGTTGTAGAGCGAGACTGATTAAAAAGTATTCACCCTCATCACGGTTGTTTTAAGTTTATGTAATGGAGTTCGCATGGCGACCGGAATTGTTAAGTGGTTCAATGATGCAAAAGGTTTTGGCTTTATCAAACCTGATGATGGTGAAGAAGAGTTGTTCGCGCATTTCAGCGCAATCACAATGCCTGGGTTCAAGACCCTCAAGGAAAACCAAAAGGTAACGTTTGACATTACCCAAGGTCCTAAAGGCAAACAAGCTACTAATATCCAAGCAGCTTAATCTGCTTTAGATCATTATTAAAAACTCAGGATTTGTTCCTGGGTTTTTTTTCGTCTGCATTTTCTGGCTTTACTAACCGTGCCTTAGAATTGTCTTCTCTCACATCCCCCACTCAGATCACTATGCGTTTACTCAATTTCAAACAATTTATCCTCACACTTGCAGTGATCATTGGAAGCCTTTCATCCATTTCGTTCGCACAGCAGAATATTGACCTACCTACGATTGAACTCAAGACGGGGATCTACCGCATTCAAGCAGAACTAGCAGACAACCCTAAGGCACGTGAGGTCGGACTCATGAATCGCGCTAGCATGCCAACCAATTCAGGCATGCTCTTTATCTTTGAGCAAAAAGCAGGGCATTGCTTCTGGATGAATAACACCAGGATTCCACTATCCATCGCCTTCATTGCCGACGACGGTAGGATTGTAAATATCGAAGAAATGCAAGCGGGGACTACCAATAATCACTGCCCCAAAGTGGCCGTGCGTTACGCATTGGAAATGAACAAGCAATGGTTCTCTGAAAGAGTTATCGTGCCAGGCGCCTTAATTCAAGGGCTACCTAAGAAGTAAGCGGTTTAGTTCTTTAAAATAAATTGGGCTGCAGCTTTAATAAACTCCGGCTCAATTTTATTAAAACCGTGATAAGCAGTAGACCCACAAACATCCCCCTCGCTCACCCCGCCATCCATCGAAACAAATTGGGCCGCTGATGTATTCGGTCTATTTTTAATAATGCTTTCGGAGGTGGAAAACGGCGTATTTGCGCATCCATCATCTACATGGTGAATAGCCAATACTGGGATACTTACATCAGAATCTATTGAAGCTGACCGATAAGTACCAGCTACGATCACTCCAGCAATCAGTTTTTCTTGGTCTTTACCGCCATTCACAAACTCGGTGACGCTCATCGTGCCCATGCTGTGACCGAAAATCCAAATGGGTAAATTGAGCTTGTCCTTGTAATAACGCACCACATTCAGAATTCTTTGCTGATGATCCCGCACAGAACGAGAGTGCGCCCTGCCATTACCTAAGTCATAGGGGGTATCAACCAGCACCACATCAATTCCATGTTGGGCCCACTGATTTTTAGATCTCACGAAAGTATGAAAGCTGCTGGTAGATCCATCATCTTTTAGCCGCAGCATTCCTCCGCCGCCTGGGAATAGCAACACTACTGCCTTAGCATTCTGAACGGGGAGCAACAGTGTTCTAGTGGGGCCGTCATCTTTATAGGCAACATCAAAAACCTGAGCGCTCGCCAAGCCGGAGAATAGGATTCCCATAAAAATGATGAGTGGAGTTAATTTCATATTTTCTTTTTTACACAGATTCAGATCAAAAAAACCACCCGCAGGTGGTTTGGATGCCTAGTAATAGTTGCTACTTATTCAAAGTGGCAAACATAGTGCACTGGGGACTCAGCACGGATGATGAAATAACCGCCCTTTTCCACCTCCCAGCTTTGACCTGCCTTGAACTCTACTTCAGGGGCACCATTAATGCTGACAAAAGCATTGCCGTCCACCACTTCCATAATTTCATTTGTACTGAGGTCAAAACGTAAGGTACTTGGCAATACCACGCCAACCGACTTACGAACACCATTTGGCAAAGTCACAGTATGAGATACGCACTTACCGTCAAAAAATACATTGGCTTTTTTGCCGACAGAAACTTGATCAAATTGCATCTTTATTCTTTCTAATCCGTTTTTATTTACTGTTGATATTAATTACTTGGCGCGTTTGCGTCTTGCAGTTTCAGCAATCCGCATACGCAATGCATTGAGCTTAATAAAGCCGCCAGCGTCCGCCTGGTTATATGCGCCACCATCATCATCAAAGGTAGCAATCGTCTGATCAAACAAGGTATTCGCGGAATCACGTGAGATCACCGATACAGATCCCTTGTAGAGCTTCAAGCGCACTACACCGTTCACCATCTGTTGAGTATGATCGATCAAGGTTTGCAAAGCGAGGCGCTCTGGCGCCCACCATAAACCGTTGTAGATCAAGCTAGCGTAGCGTGGCATCAGGTCATCCTTAAGATGCGCAACTTCGCGATCTAAAGTAATGCTCTCAATACCGCGATGGGCTTTCAACAAGATGGTGCCGCCAGGGGTTTCGTAACAACCACGGCTCTTCATACCAACAAAGCGGTTCTCAACCAAATCCAAGCGACCAATACCATGCATGCCACCAATACGATTGAGCTCAGCCAACAACTCATGCGGCTTGTAGGCTTTTCCATTAATCGCTACTGGATCACCCGCGCGGAATTCAATTTCAATAATTTCTGCAGCGTCAGGAGCTTTTTCAGGGGATACAGTCCAACGCCACATCGACTCTTCTGCCTCGGCATTAGGGTTCTCAAGGTGACGACCCTCGTAGCTGATATGCAATAAGTTGGCATCCATTGAATAGGGTGAACCACCCTGCTTGTGCTTCATCTCAACGGGAATGCCATGCTTCTCCGCATAAGCCATAAGCTTTTCACGAGAGAGTAGATCCCACTCGCGCCACGGAGCAATGACTTTAATTCCTGGCTCGAGTGCGTAGTAACCCAATTCGAAGCGTACCTGGTCATTACCTTTGCCAGTCGCACCGTGCGATACAGAGTCTGCGCCAGTCAAACGAGCAATCTCAATTTGACGCTTAGCAATAAGTGGGCGTGCGATTGAGGTACCCAATAAATATTCGCCTTCGTAAATCGTGTTGGCACGGAACATCGGAAATACAAAATCACGTACAAACTCTTCACGCAAGTCATCGATATAAATATTCTCTGGCTTGATGCCAAATTGCAGCGCTTTAGCGCGCGCTGGCTCAAGCTCTTCACCCTGACCCAAATCGGCAGTGAAAGTAACAATCTCGCATTGATAGGTATCTTGAAGCCATTTCAAGATCACGCTAGTATCAAGACCACCGGAATACGCTAAAACTACTTTTTTAATATCAGACATGATTTCTATTCAATCAAAAAAATGAATCAATAAATAACTAAGGCAAATTACTTTAAAAATTAATCCAAACGGCCGCAGAGCAAATACTCCATCAAAGCCTTTTGAACATGTAAACGATTTTCTGCTTCTTCCCAGACAATGCTTTGAGGGCCATCAATCACTTCCGCAGAAACCTCTTCACCACGATGCGCTGGCAAGCAATGCATGAATAATGCATTCGGCTTAGCCAATGCCATTAACTCTTCATCAACCATCCAGTCTTTGAAGGCAGTCATACGGGAAGTATTTTCATCTTCGTACCCCATGCTAGTCCACACATCAGTGGTGACTAAGTCAGCGTCTTTGCAGGCATTCATCGGATCAGCGCAAACAGTAAGGTGTTTCAACGCTTTGGCAGTCAGTCTTGAACTGTCCAGCTGATAGCCCCCTGGTGCAGAAAAGCGAATCTGAAAATCTAGACACTCAGCAGCCTGTATCCAGGTATAGGCCATATTGTTGGCATCACCCACCCAAGCAACTGTTCTTCCTTGAATTGGGCCGCGCGCCTCTACAAAAGTAAAAATATCAGCCAAAACTTGGCAAGGGTGAAATTCATTGGTTAGGCCATTAATCACTGGCACACGAGAATTAGCCGCAAAGCGCTCAATAATCTCTTGACCGAAGGTGCGGATCATGATGATGTCCGTCATCCGTGAAATCACCTGCGCAGCGTCCTCTACAGGCTCGCCACGGCCTAGCTGGGTGTCTCGGGTGTTCAGGTAAACGGCATGGCCACCAAGCTGGTGTATACCTGCCTCAAAGGAGAGGCGAGTACGAGTGGAGTGCTTCTCAAAAATCATCGCCAAGGTGCGGTCGTGTAAGGGATGCCAAGTCTCATAACTTTTAAACTTGGTCTTAAGCCAAGCAGCACGCTTGAGCAGATAGTCATACTCCTCGCGAGTCAGGTCGGCAAACTGCAAGTAATGCTTAGCCTGGCCAGGCACTTGAGGCTTTGCCAAAGATGTCATAGTTGAGCTTTCTACTTGAGTTTTAGCTTGCATTGTTTGTTTGGGCATCGAACTGCACGAAAATAGTTCCTAAAGTCATCTTAAGGCCATCTCAGACTGTTAAGCTAGAGGGCTGAGCAACACTTATTCATTACAACGATTTCTACGCCAACTTGAACCACAAAAAGCTTTTCATTCAAGGCATTACAACTTCTGGCAAACCTTTCCGCCCCAGCGACTGGGCCGAACGTCTTTGCGGAGTAATGGCCACTTTTCGCCCGCCAGGCGATGCTGGCGACCCCCGCTTCACTTACTCGCCTTATGTCAGGCCAGTGGTCATTGCCACAGTGAAATGCGTTGTTATTGATACCAGACTAAGAGACCTTGATCCGAGAGCACTCGACTTTGTCATGAACTTCGCCAAAGACAACAGCCTGCCAATCGAAGAAGCCTGCGAATTCGAGCCGAATTCGCGCTCTCAGTCCTAAAAACAAAAACCCGCTCTGATAAGGAGCGGGCTTAGGCCCAGATCAATCTAGAGCCTGCCTAAAACTATAAAAGTCTTACGCTGCCATTGCCTTAATAGCTGCAGACAAACGTGACTTCTGACGTGATGCAGTGTTCTTGTGAGCAATCTTTTTGTCAGCAATCTTATCGATTGTTGACTGAGTCGCTGCAAAGATTTTTGCTGCAACATCCTTGTCGCCAGTTTCAATTGCTTTACGAACTGCCTTAATGGAAGTGCGGAGCTTTGAACGCAAGCTAGAGTTGTGTTCATTCTGTTTTACTGCCTGCCGTGCGCGTTTACGCGCTTGTGCGGTATTGGCCATCTTTAAACCTTGCTATATAAAAATTACAAAATACGGTTAACTAAAATTCTGTGTGGGTTCGCCAAATTTGTAAGCTGACTCACCAAAACCCAAGATTTTACATTAAAGGACTAAAAAAGCCCAGCCACTTGATAAATAGGGGAAAATTAGCCCATGAATCTGCTTTCAGCTGCTGCTAAGGTTAGCTCCCTCACAATGCTCTCCAGGATTACCGGACTTCTCCGGGAAACCCTGATTGCCCGTAGTTTTGGGGCTTCTGAGTGGACTGACGCCTTTAATGTGGCCTTCAGACTACCGAATTTGCTGCGCCGGCTCTTCGCTGAAGGAGCCTTTTCCCAGGCATTTGTGCCTATTTTGGGGGAAATTTCCAGCAAAGGGGATGTAAAGCAGTCCCAAATCCTCGTAAATGCCGTTGCCACGCTCTTATTTTGGGCTTTACTGCTCACGGTACTGCTGGGGGTAATCGGCGCGCCCTTGCTGATTCTAGCCATCGCCACTGGCTTTAAAGGCGGGCCCGCATATGAAGCCAGCGTAGTCATGACCCGCATCATGTTTCCTTATATCGGCCTGATTTCGATGGTTTCCTTGTCTGCGGGAATTCTCAACACCTTTGGGCGCTTTGCCATTCCCGCCTTTACCCCGGTTTTACTCAATTTAGCCCTTATCGGTAGCGCAATCTTTTTAGCACCCCACCTAGAGCAACCTATTTATGCCCTGAGCATTGGCGTTCTCTTGGGCGGCTTCTTGCAACTCGCGATTCAAGTACCGGCACTTTCTCGCCTTGGCCTATTGCCAAAAGTGGGATTGCTGCCTGGAGCGATTGCGACAGCCATTAAAAATCCGGATGCTCGTCGGGTTATGAAATTGATGGGGCCAGCTGTGTTTGCAGTATCCGTCGCCCAAATTTCTCTCATCATCAACACTAATATCGCCTCACGTTTACAAACAGGCAGCGTTTCTTGGCTGTCTTATGCCGATCGTTTAATGGAGTTTCCGACAGCACTTTTGGGTGTTGCATTAGGCACCGTCCTTCTCCCTAGCCTCAGTAAAGCAAATGCGAATAATGATTTGGTTCACGCTGGCGAACTATTAATTTGGGGATTGCAACTCACCTTCCTACTTGCGGCCCCTTGCGCTATTGCCCTCTTTATTTTTGGCGAGCCTCTCGCAGCAGTCTTGTATCACTACGGGAAATTTACTGCTCTCGATGTATTGATGACGCAACGTGCATTAGCAGCTTATGGTGTTGGATTGATTGGCCTCATTTTGGTAAAGATCCTGGCTCCTGGGTTTTACTCACGTCAAGATATCCGTACTCCGGTAAAAATTGGCTTGCTCGTTTTAGTGGCAACGCAATTAGCCAATGTGGTTTTTGTTCCCTGGCTCGGGCATGCAGGACTAGCGCTGTCCATTGGCGCTGGCGCCTGTCTCAACGCGACACTACTTTGGGTAGGCCTGCATCGACGTGGCGCCCTTCCTAGTGCTGCCTGGCTTAAGTATTTGAGCCAACTTCTGCTGGCTTTAATCCCCTTCTCACTCCTCTTGTATTACGCAGCTACTGCGCATGATTGGATTGCGCTTCAGCAAACTCCTTGGACCAGAGTTGGATTATTGGCTGCTTGGCTTAGTGCGGCTGCAGTAATTTACTTTGGAGCTCTCGCCCTTGTTGGCATCCGCTGGCAAAAATTCCTGCGTCATGCAAAATAGCTGATATGCCAACACAACAACTCGACTACTTCACCTCACTGGTTGCTGAGGACGAACACTTCCCTTTGACCGAGGCAGCAGTAGCAGTAGCGCAGCACGCCTACCCCGACCTGGATGTGCAAGGCGTACTCGATAAGATCGATCAATGGGGTAATAAGCTCAAGAAACAAATTACCCCAGATACACCACCGATTCAGCGCCTGCAACTGTTAAAGCATTTCTTTTATAACGAGCTAGGCTTTGGTCCAAACCCCAATGACTTCTACGCACCTGAGAATTCTTATCTCCATCAGATTATTGAAAATCGTCGCGGCATTCCTATCTCACTAGCTATTTTGATGATGGAGCTCGGCCAGCAAATTGGCTTAAATATTCGTGGCATCTCTTTTCCAAATCACTTCATGATGCGCATCTCTCTCCAGCAGGGCGAAATCATCATGGATCCATTGACTGGTGATTCTCTATCCAAGAATCAATTACAGGAAATGCTCGACCCTTACCTCGATGCCAAAGGCTATCGTGGTGAACTCAGCTTACCGCTGAATATTTTCTTGCGCGCTTCCAGCGCCCGAGAAATCCTCTCACGCTTTATGAGAAATCTCAAAATGATTTATTCAGAGGATGAGCGTTGGGAGCGTCTACTTGGAATTCAAGAGCGTCTGGTGATCTTGCTACCAGATTCGACCGAAGAAGTGCGCGACCGCGGCTTGATCTTTGCGCAACTAGAATACGTGCGCCCTGCTATAGCTGATCTACATCACTACTTAAGTGAAATGCCGGGCGCTGAAGATGCAGTAGATATTCGAGAGCACATCGCCACGCTCGAGAGTCAAACCAAGCTGCATTAAGCTATTAAGCTCAGTACTCTCAAAAAGATTACTGATTACTGCTGCTTATTTCTTTTTGCGCTGAAAGATTTTGTATGCAGCGGCCAACACAATCGGAATAGCAGCAGCGCCAATACCAATCAACACGATGACATTGAGATTCTGACGAATGATCGGAATGTTGCCAAAGAAGTAGCCGGCCACTACCAATCCAAATACCCACAAGACTGCGCCAGTAATGTTAAAAAACTGGAAGCGCGAAAAGTTCATTTCTGATACGCCAGCAACAAACGGTGCAAAGGTGCGAATGATCGGCAAGAAACGCGCAACAATAATCGTCTTGCCGCCATGCTTCTCATAAAAAGAATGCGTCTTACGCAAGGCTGCCTGGTCAATCCAGCGAGATTCACTGCTAAAAATACGGTGACCAATCCAACGGCCGATAAAGTAGTTCACGGTATTGCCACCGATAGCGGCAATCAATAAGCCAATACAAAGAGTCCACAGATTGAAGTGCTCAGTAGCACAATAGGCGCCCGCAATAAACAACAGTGAATCACCCGGCAAAAAAGGGGCAACGACCAAGCCTGTCTCAGCAAATACGATGGCAAATAGCAGGCCATAAGCCCAGTATCCATACTGCTGAATCACCACATCAAGATGGCGATCAATATGCAATAACAAATCACTGAGTTGCAATAGGGTGTCGATCAACTGGCGTTCCTTTATGTTTGCAAGGATATTAACAGGCTGGCAATACAGCTTGCTACATTTCATTCTTATAATGAGCTATGCAAACTGAACCCCACATTCAGCCTACGCATTTACCTGATCAGCCACCCATACTTTGTATTGTTGGCCCCACGGGCGCAGGCAAAACCCATCTCGCCATGGCTTTAGCAGAGCATGCCAAATCTATTGGTCAAACCATTGAATTAATCAGTATGGACTCTGCCCTGGTGTATTGCGGACTAGATATTGGTAGCGCTAAGCCAACTAAGGCTGAGCAGGCAGCAGTTCAGCACCACCTGATTGATATTTTGGAACCCACTGAGTCGTATTCAGCAGCGCGCTTTGCGAACGATACCAAACGACTGTGTGAAGAAATTAGTGCGCGAGGACACATTCCTGTCGTGGTGGGTGGAACGATGTTGTATTGGCGTGCATGGGCCCATGGCCTTTCCTCACTTCCACCAGCCGATCCAGAAATTCGCGCCCGCCTAGACGAACAAGGGAAAATGATTGGCTGGCCTGCTATGCATGCTGAATTAGCCAAAGTCGACTCTGTGACTGCCGCACGTTTACAGCCCAACGATTCTCAACGAGTGCAACGCGCTCTAGAGGTTTATGAAATCACTGGCAAACCCATGTCCGAACTATTGGCGGAGTCACCAAGTGAAGATGGCAGGGAAGGGTCTGCTATTCCCGAATGGATTAATCTGATATCACTAGAGCCAAGTGATCGCTCACGCCTACATCAGAATTTAGAAAAACGCTTTGATGAAATGCTAGCTGGTGGACTACTAGAAGAAGTTGAGGCGTTGAGAAACAATCCAGGGCTGCATGCCGACTTGCCTGCTATTCGTTCAGTTGGATATCGACAAGTCTGGGAATATTTAAATGGCGCAGTTGATCAAGAGGAGATGCGCTACAAAGCACTAGCGGCTACAAGGCAACTAGGCAAAAGGCAGCTCACTTGGTTGCGAGCCATTGCCGGAAGAAACACTTTTGACCCCTTCAACCCCAATGAGTTGAAGGCTGCCCTAGAGTACTGCAAACAAAATCTTAGATAACGATGGTTTGTGGAGCACCAGTTGGACGCTCTACAACCTCACCAACAGTCCAAGCATTTAAGCCTTCAGCCTTGAGTGAGGTGATTGCCACATCCACTTGATCAGCAGACATAATCACCACCATACCAATACCGCAGTTAAATACACGCACCATTTCGGCATCAGCCACGCCACCCTTCATCTGCAGCCAGCGGAAGAGTTCTGGCATTTGCCAGCTGTCGCGATGCAAGACGGCTTGAGTATTTTCTGGAAGTACGCGCGGTACGTTATCCACGAGGCCACCACCAGTAATGTGAGCCATACCCTTCACATTAATCTCAGAGATGAGCTTGAGAAGTGGTTTGACGTAAATTTGTGTTGGGGCCATCACAACATCGCCTAGAGGACGGCCACCCAGGTCATCGGTTGGCTTAGCGCCAGCGCGCTCAATAATTTTTCGAACCAATGAATAACCATTGGAATGTGCACCACTAGAACCAATTGCCAAAACCACGTCGCCCGGAACAATCGTCGCACCAGTAATGATTTTGGATTTTTCAACGGCACCAACAGCAAAGCCGGCCAAATCGTATTCACCCGGAGGGTACATACCAGGCATCTCAGCAGTTTCACCACCGATAAGGGCGCAACCAGAGAGCTCGCAGCCCATCGCAATTCCACCCACCACGGTTGCAGCAGTATCAACAGTGAGCTTGCCGCAAGCAAAGTAATCTAAGAAAAAGAGGGGTTCAGCACCTTGCACCAAAATATCGTTCACGCTCATGGCCACCAAATCCTGGCCAATCGTATCGTGACGATTCCATTCAAAGGCTAACCTGAGCTTCGTACCTACACCGTCAGTACCAGATACAAGAACTGGCTCTTTGTAGCGCTTTGGGACCTCAAACAGGGCGCCAAAGCCGCCAATCCCGGCAAGTACGCCTTCGCGCATGGTTTTCTTAGCCAAAGGCTTAATACGGTCAACCAAATCGTCTCCAGCGTCAATATCGACACCAGCGTCACGGTAGGAAAGGCCTTTTGAGGAAGAATCAGTAGATGAGGTCATGGCAGAGATAGAGGATTAGTAAAAAACACTACTTGGTCGGTAGAATCACTGAATTCTAGAGGATTCGAGCAAGATGGCTGAAATTTTTACCCCTTTTCTGACTGCATTTATTCTGGCTTATGCCTTGCGCCCTGTTTGCTTGTGGCTTGAGAGGCATCGCCTCCCTCGCGCGGCAGCCGCCGGAATTGCCATGATTATTGGTCTGGCAGTCCTATTTTCGATTTTGATCCTCTTTATTACCCTCCTCAAAACGGAAATCCCACTCATCAAGGCCCAGTTTCCAGAATGGGTCCAAAACACCCAATCTTGGCTTGGGCCCAAGTTAAATGAACTTCATATTAATTTTGACTGGGGCACGCTCAAGACTAGCGCTACCCAGAAGATCACGGAGCATCTCAACGACAACTCCGATGCCCTAATGTCCTCCACCCTGGAGACGGTATTGACCTCAGGCAGCTCTGTCATTGCAGGCTTCGTTAATTCCGTTTTGATCCTGTTTGTGATGTTTTATCTTTTGATCGACTGGGACCACTTCTTTAAACTTGTCAGAAATCTAGTGCCGCTCCGTGCGCAAAAGACTGTGCACCACTTAGCGATGCATGCCGATGGTTTGCTATCCCAATATCTCAGAGGCATGCTGATCGTGATTTCTATCATGTCTGTTTTTTATAGCGTTGGTTTAAGTGTAATTGGCATTAAAGGTTCAGCAGCATTAGGTGTATTTACTGCGCTCATGATTGTGATTCCTTACATCGGCATCACACTAGGCTTCACTTTGGCGATCCTTGCAGCCCTTTTGCAGTTTGGCCCCAGCGGCGCAATCATTGGCGTTCTAGTCCTGTATGGACTAGGTCAATTCATTGAAGGCTTTTTCTTAACGCCCCGTTTGGTTGGCGAGCGGATCGGACTACATCCAGTCGCCGTGCTGTTTGCCTTGCTCTTGTTTGGAAAATTATTTGGATTTTTTGGGGTACTTCTGGCGCTACCAACTAGCGCAGTAGGTTTAGTGCTGCTGCAGTACGGATGGTCTCGTTACACCCAAAGCCCGTGGTACCAAAAGTAAATTTCTGAAGCAATGAATAACTCTCCGCTACCACGGCAATTTGCACTCGATATCAGTCATATACCGACGCCTAGCTTAAGTAATTTTTTAGCCGGTGAGAATCTCGCACTGCACTCCACCCTGCAAGATCTCGTGAAGTCCTGGGAAAGTAATCACCCAAGACTTGCCAGTGAAAATCCCCTCAATCAACGCTGGATCTACTGGTGGGGGCCGAAAGGCTCTGGACGCACCCACCTGCTCAGCGCTATTGGCATTGCAGCGCAAGAACTTGGTCTGGAATATTTCCCTCTTACCCCTAATGAACCAATCTCTTGGGTGAGTCTTGAAGAGCGACTTCCCTCCCTAAGTACCAGCAATCAGCCTTCTGTCATTACCGTAGATGACGTAGATCGCCTAGATGAGCGCCTCGTAGCCTCTTTATTTCGGATTCTGAATGAAATCCAAGGAAGTAAGGCTATCCATATTTTTATGGCCGGCAATGCTGCTCCTGGCGCACTCAAGCTCAGAGAAGACCTGCGCACCCGCCTAGGATGGGGTTTAATCTTTCAAACCCATCTTTTGGGCGATGATGAGAAAATACAGGCATTACAACAAGCGGCGCAAGCGCGTGGCTTGGTTTTGTCCCCAGATGTACTACCTTGGCTACTCAATCGCTTTTATCGGGATATGCCGAACCTGATGGCTTTGATAGATGCTTTGGATGCTTATTCACTAGAAACAAAACGTGCCGTAACTTTGCCTCTTGTACGAGAGCTCTTACAGCCTAAATAAATATTAATGACTCAAATAGCACTGTTCGATTTAGATCACACCCTCCTCCCCTGCGATAGCGATTACGAATGGGGTCAGTTCTTGGCTCGCATTGGAGCGGTGGATAGCAAATACTATGCGCAGCAAAATGAGCGCTTCTATCAAGACTACAAAGATGGCAAGCTCGATATCCAACAATTTCTTCGCTTTGCTTTAAAACCGCTGTCAGAACATTCTCGCGAGCAGCTCAAAGAATGGCATGACGCCTTCATGCACGAAGTGATTACTGGTCAGCTACGTCAACAGGCAGTCGATCTAGTGAAGCGCCACCAAGATGCTGGCGATCTTTGCTGCGTTGTCACCGCCACCAATAGTTTTGTCACGCGACCTATCGTGGAAAGTTTTGGTATCGAGCATTTAGTTGCCACTGAGCCAGCCACCGTAGGAGATAACCCGCTTGCTAATTTCACTGGTGAAGTAAAAGGGATCCCGAATTTTCGGGAGGGCAAAATTCAACGTGTGCACGATTGGCTTGCCAGTCAACATTTAGTATTAGATCAATTACCACAAAGCTATTTTTACTCAGACTCCATGAACGATTTACCCCTCCTGGAAAAGGTAAGCAATCCTGTTGCTACCAATCCAGATGCTCGCCTACGTGATGAAGCCTCAAAGCGTCACTGGCCCATACTTGAACTGTTTGCATGATTACCAAATTTATTAAACGTATTTTGCGTCGCGACCCCATGGTCCGACATACTGTAGCCCATACATCAGGTGCGCCAAAGCGCGTTCCTAAAAAATCGCATCGCATTGACCCTCATTTACTTTCCAAGAACGCAGTGAAGGTAACGGATACATTGCAGCAAGCTGGCTATGATGCTTTCATTGTTGGTGGTGCAGTTCGGGATTTAGCATTGGGCATTGGCCCTAAAGATTTTGATGTAGCGACCAATGCAACCCCCGAGCAAGTACAAAAACTATTCCGCAAAGCGCGCCTCATTGGTCGTCGCTTTCAGATTGTGCACGTCACTTTTTTTGGCAAGGGCCAACCTGAAATTATTGAGGTATCGACCTTCAGAGCCTTGCTGGAGAACGCTGGCGAGCATGTAGCTGAGAATGGTCGCATCTTGCGAGACAACGTTTGGGGCAGCCAGCATGAAGATGCTGCGCGCCGAGATTTCACCATCAATGCGATGTACTACGACCCTGCTACTGAAACTGTACTCGACTATCACGGCGGTATGGCGGACATGCAGAAGAAAACTTTGCGCATGATTGGTGATCCTGCTAAACGCTATCGGGAAGATCCGATTCGCATGCTGCGCGCTATTCGTTTTGCCGCCAAAACAGGCTTTACATTGGATGCAGCAACAAGCGCTCCCATCGCTAAACTTGGTAAGCTCATTCACGATGTACCTTCAGCACGACTGTTTGATGAAATCCTCAAACTCTTAATGTCCGGCTATTCATGGGCGGCGATCCAGGGATTGAAAGATGCAGGTCTGCACCACGGCCTCCTGCCTTTGCTTGACCATATTCTGGATAACAAGGCAGACTCTAAAGAAGCTAACGATTTTGTTCGCATTGCTTTAGCCAATACCGATGAACGCATTCAATCTGGTAAGAGTGTTTCCGCTGGATTCTTATTTGCCACTCTGCTGTGGCCCGATCTTTTAAGTAACTGGAAAAAAAATATTGCCAAAGGGGTTTCCAATATCCCAGCATTGCACGATGCGATGGATGAAACTATCGCCAGTCAAAGTAGTGGCATGGTGATCCAGCGTCGCTTTGAAAGTGATATGCGAGAAATCTGGTCCATGCAGCCCCGCTTTGAAAAACGGGTAGGTCGCTACCCTTATCGCCTTATTGAATCCCCTCGCTTTAGAGCGGGTTATGACTTTATGCTGCTGCGCTGCGCTACTAGCGAGAAAAATCCCGCTTTAGGTGAATGGTGGACTAACTTTATTGAAGCAGATCCAAGCGGCCAGGAAGACCTCATGGCTAGCGTAAAGAACGAGAGTGGGAATAGCGCATCGCCTACCAAGCGACGTCGTCGCAGAAAAGCCAAAGTCACTTCACCTGCCGAGGGTGAAGCAAGCTAAGCGGACTTGAGGAAAATTTAGTAAAGTAGATTTTGTAGTCTCGTATCGTTTTATTTTTTGTTTGGGATGCACATGGCTCGAGCTTTTATCGGATTTGGCGGCAATATTGGTGACACGCGTCAGCTCATTACTGATGCGATTGTTTGCCTTGCGCAGCGCTGTGAACTCCAAATTCTGACTAAAAGCTGCTTTTACCAAAGCGCTCCCTTTCAAGCTACTGGCGGAGATTACATTAATGCCGTCATTGAAATCGAGACCCAATTAAGTCCTTATGGCCTATTGCATGTCTGCCAAGCTGTTGAGCAAGAGTTTGGGCGTGAGCGCCCTTATGCCAACGCACCCCGAACTTTGGATTTAGATATTTTGTCTTTTGAGGGCGTATCTCAAGAAGATTCTGAGCTTACCCTTCCCCACCCAAAAATCATTGAACGTTCCTTTGTCCTGTTACCACTCCTAGAAATTGCCCCTGATTTCTTTTTGCCGAATTGGGGTGAGCTCAAGACCTATTTGCCTCAAGTTGCCGATCAGCGCATTGAAAAACTCCCTTGCCGCAACTGTAATTGTGTTGAAAAAGACGTTTATAGCCCATCGGTGCATTAATTCATTAAACTCATGCCATGGGTTACTTGCAAGGCGAAAAGCCAATAACGATTTCTAAGCTCCTCTCCATGAGTGCTGAGGGCGAGAAAATTACGATGCTGACGGCATACGATTCAACGATGTCCGCCTTATTGAATCGTTGCGGAGTAGAAACTATCCTGATTGGGGATTCCTTGGGCAATGTGATTCAAGGTCACAGTAGCACTACCCCCGTCACTGTTGAACAAGTGGCGTATCACACAGAATGTGTAGCTCGTGCCAATTCACATGCTTTTGTGATTGCAGATCTTCCCTTTGCCAGTTATGGCGATCCTGCACAAGCCTTAGATTCAGCAGCAGAGTTGATGCGTGCTGGTGCTGATATGGTCAAGCTCGAAGGTGGTGACTGGCAAATAGACATCATTCAATATTTAGTAGAACGCAGTGTGCCTGTTTGTGCGCACTTAGGCCTACTGCCTCAGTCTGTTCACATCTTGGGCGGCTATAAAGTTCAAGGTAAATCCAAAGATGCGGCTAACCTCATGGTGGAACAAGCGCTTGCTTGCGAGCAGGCTGGCGCTCAAATGATTGTGCTCGAAGCCATTCCCTCTTCATTAGGCAGGCTCATTACTGAATCACTTTCCATTCCAACCATTGGAATTGGGGCAGGAGCAGATTGCTCCGGCCAAGTATTAGTGCTGCAAGATATGCTGGGCATTAGCCCTGGCAAGCCACCCAAGTTTGTTAAAAACTTCCTAGATGGTCAGACCTCTATTGAGGCGGCAGTCAAAGCCTATGTCCGAGAAGTCAAATCCGGAAAGTTTCCCGGACCCGAACACGGCTTCGCTGGCTAAGCTTCCTGACTAGTCATTAACTAAAGAAGCTTTTGACGCCCTCAAACCAACCCTTTTGATGGGGGTTATGTTTATCACCACCAGATTTCAGGCTGTCATCAAACTTCTGTAGTAATTTTTTCTGCTCATCCGTCAATTTGACTGGTGTCTCAACGGCAACGTGCACAAACAAGTCACCAACCATAGTTGAGCGCAATCCTTTAATGCCTTTATTACGCAAGCGGAATGTTTTACCAGTCTGCGTACCTTCAGGAATCGGGAATTCAACCCGCCCTGAAAGAGTTGGCACTTCAATATCACCGCCAATAGTTGCAGCAGCAAAGGAGATTGGCATCTGGACATGTAAGTCACTGCCGTCACGCTCAAACACCTGATGGGGTTTTACTCTCACTTCTACATAGAGATCGCCAGATGGGCCGCCATTGATACCTGGCTCACCATTGCCAACAGAGCGCACGCGCATACCGTCATCAATGCCTGCGGGGATCTTGATTTCTAGTGTCTTCTGTTCTTTATGTTTGCCGCTACCATGGCAAGTTTTGCATGGCTTAGGGAGGTACTCGCCTGTGCCGCGGCACTTAGGGCAAGTTTGTTGCATTGAGAAGAAGCCTTGCTGTACGCGAACTTGGCCATGACCATCGCAAGTTGTACATTTTTCCGCCTTACTTCCAGGTTCAGCGCCAGTGCCATGACATGGCTTGCAATTACTCCAACTCGGCACCCGAATTTGAGTGGTGTAACCTTCGGCCGCTTGCTCGAGACTGACCTCCATGTTGTACCGTAAATCCGCGCCCTTATAGACCTGCGGACCCGCATGGCGTCCGCCACCTTGCCCGAAGATATCGCCGAAGATATCGCCGAAGGCATCCGCAAAACCACCGCCACCACCACCGAAGCCGCCACCGCCAAAACCGCTGGACTGATCCACACCCGCATGACCGTATTGATCATAAGCAGCGCGTTTATTAGGGTCAGTTAATGCTTCATAAGCTTCTTTAACTTCTTTAAATTGCGCTTCTGCTGTTTTGCTATCGGGATTGCGATCAGGGTGATGCTTCATGGCTAACTTCCGATAAGCTTTTTTCAGCTCTTCATCGCTAGCACCTCTTGCAACACCAAGCACTTCGTAATAATCGCGTTTACTTTTTGGCACAAAATTCCTCTCAACAACCTGAATGACACAAGTCGGCACGAGGCCGACTTGTTATTAAATTACTTCTAAACTACGTTAAATGGTCTTCAATATCCGGGATTACTTCTTGTCATCCACTTCTTTGAAATCAGCATCTACGACATCAGCATCAGGAGCGGCGCCTTGTGCGCCACTAGGTGCTGCGCCAGGAGCGGCACCACCACCAGCTTTAGCCTGTTCAGCAGCCATGGCCTTTTCGCCCAGCTTCTGACTTGCTTTACCCAAAGCTTCTGTCTTGACTTCAATTACAGCTTTATCGCTGCCTTTGATTGCTTCGTCTAATTCTTTCAAGGCAGCTTCGATAGCCTCTTTCTCGGACGCTTCCAAAGTAGCGCCATGCTCTTCCAAAGCCTTCTTGGTAGAGTGAGCCAAAGCATCAGCAGTATTACGGGCCGTTACCAGCTCCAATGCTTTTTTATCTTCATCGGCATTGGCTTCGGCATCTTTCACCATACGTAGAATTTCTTCTTCAGTCAGACCAGAGTTTGCCTTGATGGTGATCTTGTTCTCTTTACCAGTAGTTTTGTCTTTTGCAGTGACATGCAAAATACCATTGGCATCAATATCAAAGGTCACTTCAATTTGTGGCATACCGCGTTGTGATGGAGCAATACCTTCCAAATTAAACTCGCCGAGTAATTTGTTGGCAACCGCTATTTCACGCTCACCCTGGAAACACTTAATCGTTACTGCAGGCTGGTTATCTTCTGCTGTGGAATACACCTGTGAATGCTTAGTGGGAATAGTGGTGTTCTTCGGAATCATCTTAGTCATTACGCCGCCCAAGGTTTCGATACCCAAAGACAATGGGGTAACGTCCAAGAGCAATACGTCTTTGCGATCTCCAGACAATACTGAACCCTGAATCGCTGCACCAACAGCAACCGCTTCGTCTGGGTTCACGTCTTTGCGTGGCTCTTTACCAAAAATCTCTTTTACTTTGTCCTGAACAGCAGGCATACGGGTTTGACCACCAACCAAGATCACGTCATCGATATCAGCAGGATTCACGCCGGCATCTTTAATTGCAGTCAAGCAAGGGCCAGCCGTGCGGTTGATCAACTCCTCTACCAAAGACTCCAACTTCGCGCGAGTGAGCTTCAAGTTCAAATGCTTAGGACCGCTTGCGTCAGCAGTCACGTACGGCAAATTGATGTCAGTTTGCTGAGCCGATGACAATTCAATCTTGGCTTTTTCAGCGGCATCTTTCAAGCGTTGCAAGGCCAATACATCTTTACTTAAATCGACGCCCTGTTCTTTCTTGAACTCAGCAATGATCCAGTCAATGATGCGTTGGTCAAAGTCTTCGCCACCTAAGAAGGTGTCACCGTTGGTAGAGAGCACTTCAAACTGCTTCTCACCATCTACGTTTGCGATTTCAATAATGGAAACGTCGAACGTACCGCCGCCCAAGTCATACACAGCGATCTTGCGATCAACTTTGTCTTGTTTATCCAGGCCGAATGCCAATGCTGCTGCAGTTGGCTCGTTGATGATGCGCTTCACATCCAAACCAGCGATACGACCAGCATCTTTGGTTGCTTGGCGTTGGCTATCGTTAAAGTAAGCGGGAACAGTAATTACCGCCTCAGTCACTTCTTCACCGAGGTAATCTTCGGCAGTTTTTTTCATTTTTCGCAGAATTTCTGCAGAAACTTGTTGTGGCGCCATTTTTTTGTCGCGCGCTTCAACCCATGCATCACCATTATCTGCCTGAACAATTTTGTAAGGCATCAAGCCGATGTCTTTTTGCACTTCAGCATCAGTAAATTTACGGCCCATTAAACGCTTCACCGCGTAAATAGTATTTCTAGGGTTGGTAACTGATTGGCGTTTTGCGGGCGCGCCAACCAATACTTCGCCATCTTCAACGTAAGCAATGATGGATGGGGTTGTGCGGCCGCCTTCGGCGTTCTCGACAACTTTAGGTGCATTGTTTTCAACAACAGAAACGCACGAGTTTGTGGTTCCTAAGTCAATTCCGATAATCTTTCCCATAATGGCTCCAAAAAATTAAGTTATGTGTAATTTTGTAAAACTGCGAATAAATCGATACTCAATAAATGGGGCCGAAAAGAGGGAATTCAAGGGCTCAAAAAGCAAAAAAAGGCAGAAATCTGCCTTTTTCATCCCACTTTGCCCACACCAAACTCTTTAAAACCCTAAAAACCCACAAAAATCACTTTTGAGTGGGTTTTTGTTGGATTATTTAGACGCGCTGACCGTGACCAAGGCTGGGCGCAGGATACGGTCCGCAATGGAATAACCCCTCTGGAGCACTGAAACCACGGTATTGGCTTCCTGATCAGAGGGCACAGAGGCAATCGCTTGGTGATGATGGGGGTCAAACTTATCCCCAACAGCAGGGTTAATTTCAGTCAGACGACCTTTTTCAAAAGCAGATAAGAGCTGCTTCAAGGTGATCTCCAGGCCCTCTTTAAAGGCCTTGGCATCGACCGCCTCAGCATTGAGGGCAGCGTACAAGCTATCTGTAACTGGCACGAGATGCTCAGCAAAACTCTCAATTGCAAACTTATGAGCCTTGGAAATATCTTCCGCAGCACGGCGACGAATGTTTTCACCTTCGGCCTTAGCGCGCAAATAGTTATCCTGCATCTCTGTGAGCTTTTGGTTTAACTCGGCAATTTCTTGCTCTGGAGTCTTTACTTCGGCAACCGCTGGGCTTGCATCAGCAGCACCTTCGGCCTGAGGATCGGCGGCGATATTTTCCTGCTCAGAAGCTGGGTTTTGATTTTCTTGGGTCATAGGTGCAAATTCACTTTTCTATCAGAATGGCTACTTCTCAACAATATGGGGTCAATCAAGACAATTTCAAGTGCACTTGAGTTTAAGCAATTTTGGCCTTCGCCAACTCGGCCAAGCGATCACGCTCAACCAATATGGCATCGGACTCCACGCCTAAACTCCAGCCGGATAAATGCTCTTGGGCAATGTCATACATGGCCTCAATCCACTTTGGGCTGCTATTGAGACAAGGAATATAGCGGTAATCTTTTCCGCCATGCTCCAAGAAGATCTCACGTGCCTCCATAGCGATCTCTTCTAGCGTCTCCAAGCAATCGGCTGGAAAGCCTGGGCAAAAAATATCGACTCGCTGACAACCTTCTTTACCGAGTTTTTCAATCGTAGGCGCGGTGTAAGGTTTTAGCCACTCAGCTTTACCAAAGCGAGATTGAAAGGTAACTAAATATTGTCCCGGCTCTAAACCTAAAGATTCACCTAACAAGCGACCTGTTTTCAGGCACTCGCAATGGTAAGGGTCGCCCTTCATTAAATTACGCTTTGGCAACCCATGGAAAGACATCACGAGGCGATCACCGCTTGCAAAATCAGGGCGCCCATCTTTGTCCCATGCACTGAGAACTTGATCACGCAAAGCAGTGATGTATGCAGGGTTGTCGTGATAGTGCTTTACCAGGCGAAGCTCTGGTTGGTTGCGCCATGTTCCTAGAATGCGAAATACTTCATCAAAGCTTGAAGCGGTAGTCGTCGCTGAATACTGTGGATATAGCGGCAATAATAAGAGGCGCTCCATGCCTTGTGCCTGAAGGGCCTCAAGGGCTTGCTGGGTTGACGGCTGACCATAGCGCATCGCCAAATCAACCAACACCACTTGACCGTGATGAGCAAATTTCTCACCCAATTCTTTTGCCTGTAAGCGGGAGTAGTGCATTAAAGGTGAGCCCAACTTTGGCAACCAAATTGAAGCGTATTTTTTTGCCGAGGCACCACTACGAATCGGCAAAATAATGCCATTCAAGATACACCACCAAACAATCCGCGGTATTTCCACTACGCGAGGATCAGATAAAAACTCTTTTAGGTAGGCCCTCACCGCTTTAGCTGTTGGTGCCGAAGGTGTGCCTAAGTTCAACAATAAAACTGCTGTCTTTGAAGGGCGTAAATGAGGATTTTGATTCAATGGGGATCCGTCTGAATTAATGAGAGCAAGAAGAAAATATGATTGTTATGAAGAGCTCATCGGAGAACTCAATGCGCCTGATAGCAACTTAGAAGTAATGTCGACAATCGGGATGACGCGATCGTATGCCATACGAGTGGGCCCGATCACGCCTAAGGTTCCCACAATCTGACCATCAACACTGTAAGGCGCGCTAATCACCGCTAAATCCTCATACGGCAGTAGATCACTCTCGCCACCAATAAAGATCTGAATGCCGTCTGCATGGCTCGAGACGTCCAATAACTGCATTAAGACGGATTTCTGCTCAAGCATGTCAAACATCTTGCGCAACTTGTCTAGATTGGCACTCAGGTCGCCCACATTAAGCAAACGGCGCTCTCCGGATAGCAGCATATCCCCCTGACCCATGCCATAGTCACTCACACCACTATGCAATGCCAAAGCCATCAAACCAGAGATGTCACTACGCAAATTGTCCAAATCCGAAGCGAGATGCGCCCGGACCTGAGCAAAACTCTTGCCTGCAAACTGAGCATTAATGTAGTTACCTGCCTCAATCAACTGGCTCGGCGTGTAGTCCTGGGTGGTCGGCAGAATACGGTTTTGAACATCCCCTTCGGGAGTCACCATGATGAGCAATATCTTGCCCTCACCTAATCTCAAAAACTCAATATGCTTAAACACCTGGGCCCGCTTCGGCGTCATGACCACCCCAGCAAAATGGGTCAAATTAGACAAAATTTGCGCGGCTGAATTCATCACCCTTTGTGGAGAATCCGGCAAAAGCCCTTTTTCCATCTCACGGGCAGCAATTTCTTCTAGAGGGCGTACGGTCACCATCGTATCCACAAAGAGGCGATAGCCTCTCGGGGTAGGAATCCGCCCAGCAGAAGTATGAGGACTAGTCACTAGGCCCATTTCCTCTAAATCAGCCATCACATTGCGAATCGTGGCCGCAGATAGGTCCAGCCCTGAGAACCGAGATAGGGTTCGCGAGCCAATAGGCTGCCCCTCCTCGATATAGCGCTCGATGAGGGTTTTCAGTAATGCGCGGGAGCGATCATCCATAGTGGAAGGGATTTTATGCGTATGGTTTAATCGTTATATGTTAAGCCCATCCCCAAATTCCAGCAAAAAGGCATTTAGCCGGGTTGCGCTTGTTGGCAAATATCAGGCTGATGGCATGCAAGAGCGTCTCAAGGACCTTGCTGAACTACTAACCAAGCAAGGTTGTGAGGTCTTCGTAGAGGCCTCTACCGCATCTCATTTAAGTCTTACCGGCTATCCCACCAAAACAGTAGAAGAATTTGCGGGGGCAATTGATGTGGCGGTTGTCTTGGGTGGCGACGGCACAATGCTCGGAATTGGACGGCAGCTAGCTGGCCGTAACGTACCCTTGATTGGAATCAATATGGGTCGCTTAGGCTATATGACCGATATTCCTATCCATAACGTCCAGGCTGTTCTTCCCCAAATGATTGCTGGTGAATATGAAGCAGACGCCAGAACCCTATTGGATGCTGTCGTGCTACGTAATGGCAAAGTCATTAACCGTGCTCTAGCCTTGAATGATGTCGTGGTTAATCGCTCTGGAATTTCCGGCATGGTTGAGCTCGCTGTGCGCGTTAACGGCTCCTTTATGTACAACCAAAGATCCGATGGCCTGATTGTGTCGACGCCTACTGGATCTACCGCTTACGCTTTATCCGCTGGTGGCCCCATCCTGCATCCGCGGGTAGCTGGAATTTTATTAGCGCCAATTGCGCCGCACTCCTTATCCAATCGCCCGATTGTGTTGCCGCAAGATATTGCACTGAGTATTGAAGTGGTTGATGGCAGAGAAGTGATTGTGAACTTTGATATGCAATCCCAAACTGACTTGCAATCTGGTGACACAATTGAAGTGCGTCAATCCGAAAAAACAATCACCCTACTTCATCCTCGCGATCATAGTGACTACAAAACCTTGCGAGAGAAGTTACATTGGAATGAGTATCCATCGACATTCTGATGTCGAATTGTTGGATACGCTAACGCATGCTTCAGACTCTCGCGCTCCATGACTTTGTCATTGTTGACCAACTAGAGCTAGATTTTTCTTCTGGCTTTACAGTCCTTACCGGTGAGACGGGCGCCGGAAAATCTATCCTCTTAGATGCCCTCAGCCTGGTTTTAGGCGAGCGCGCAGATAGCAGTCAGATTCGTGAAGGCTGTAACCGCGCCGAAATTAGCGCCCTCTTTCGGATTGATCCTCAGCAAATGAATCACTTCAATCATTGGTTAGAGGAGCTCGGCTTTCCAATGGAAGATGAAGGGCAAAGCCTGCTCCTCAAAAGAACTGTGGAAACCAATGGACGCAGTCGCGCATTTATTAATGGTAGCGCAGCAACCTTAGCGCAGCTAAGAGAGGCTGGCGATCAACTGGTAGATATCCATGGGCAACATGCACATCAACTCCTGCTCAAAGGAGGTGCACAGCGCGAACTGCTAGATCGCCATGCCAATCACATGGAGTTAGTGAGTGAAGTTGCTCAACTATTTAAAATGCTGAATGATTCTCGTCGTCGACTGGAGCAAGCAGAAAATGCCGGTCAGGATATTGAACGGGAACGTGAGCGCTTGGAATGGCAACTAGAAGAACTCACCGAACTCTCACCGCAAGTAGGCGAATGGACTGCCATTCAAGGAGAGCATGCCCGTCTGGCCAATGGCGCAAAAATTATGAGTGGCTGCCAAGAGGCAATCGATGTTTTAAGTGATGCAGAAAATTCAGTGGAGTCCACCCTCTCCAAAGCCAGCTCCAATATGAGTGCCTTGGCAGAGCATGACTCCGCGCTGAGCGATATCAGTCAAGCATTGGAGTCTGCTCAAATTCAGATTGATGAAGCAGTTCATAGCCTGAATCGCTATTTACAAAAGCTCGATTTAGACCCAGCGCGCCTCAGCGAGGTAGAGGATCGGATGCAAGCACTCCATGGTGCAGCTAGAAAATATCGCACTGAAGCGGATGATTTACCAGCACTCCTAAAGGAAACTGAAGAGCGCCTAGAAGCCCTCACTGCCTCTCAAAATATTGAAGCCTTGAGAGAAAAGGTCAAGCAGGAAGAAGTGGCTTATCTCAAGCTTGCTAAACAGCTCTCACAAAAACGCAGTAAAGCGGCAGTCGACTTAAGCAATCAAGTTACAACCGCCATGCAAGACTTGTCTATGGCTGGCGGACAACTCGAAATTGCATTGCTGCCTTTAGCTGACAGCGGAGCCCATGGACTTGAGCAAATTGAATTTTTAGTTGCCGGTCATGCTGGTAGTACTCCGCGCTCATTGGCTAAAGTAGCCTCGGGTGGCGAGCTCGCTCGTATCAGCCTAGCCATTAGCGTAATCACTAGTAAAGCTTCATTTACTCCAACACTCATATTTGATGAAGTAGATGCCGGCATCGGCGGCGCCGTTGCAGAGACCGTTGGAAAATTATTACGCCAACTAGGCGAGTCCCATCAAATTCTTTGCGTTACCCATTTGCCGCAAGTCGCTGCGCAGGGCAACCACCATTTAAAGGTCAGCAAATCTCAAACGGGCGATAAAACCCTTTCGCAAGTGAGTCCACTCGGAAGATCCGAACGAGTAGAGGAAGTAGCTCGCATGCTCGGCGGGGCTACGATTACTGACACCACGCGTCGTCATGCACGAGAGCTACTAGAGCAGAACTAAGCTTTTCCAATATCAGAAGGGGCAAGAAATATTTCTTGCCACAAGGCGAGCACTACTTTCCTCGCCTCAACTAGTTGTGGCTCTAACCCCAAATCTACACGCGTCTTATCAGCGCCATCTAATCGCAATCGATGTTGTCGCGCGCGAAGAAGACGATAAGCATCCCCGACTTCTTGGGCGGTCTGCATCTGAATTAATCCCACCTCCCCAGCAATACGCAACAGGGCAATGTTTCCGAGATTGCCGATTAATTGTGGGCGGGTATTTGAATATCCCAAAACTAAAAATTGGACAATAAATTCAATATCAACCATGCCGCCGGCATCATGCTTTAAATCAAAATCAGCGCTAGGGTTGGGATGTCCAGCATGAACTTTGCGACGCATTTCTAAAATCTCGAGACGCAGCTGACCAATATCTCTCTTCTGACTCAAGACCTCAAAGCGTACATCATCAAAGAATGTGCCGACCATTTCGCATCCCGCAGAGAATCTTGCTCGCGTAAGGGCTTGGTGCTCCCACACCCATGCGGCATTGTCACCTTCGCGCAATTGATATTTTTTAAATGCAACTGCATTAGTCACCAAGAATCCAGCGGAGCCGTTAGGACGAAGGCGTGTGTCGATTTCAAATAAACTTCCAACCGACGTGTAGGCCGTTAACCAATTAATCATCCGCTTTGCGAGCAGGGCATAAATTTCTTGAGCCGCAAAATCAGCTTCTTCAGCTTGATATAAAAAAAACCAAATCCAGATCTGAGGCATACCCCAGCTCTTTGCCGCCCAGCTTTCCATAAGAGATCACTGCAAATGGTGCGGTCGTTCCTGCAGGTAAATCAAACTTCTTAGCAACGCCAGGCCAAACGCGCTCAAAGGTGGTCTGCAATATTAAATCTGCTAAAGCAGACAAATGATCGCTGACTTTCTCTACAGAAAGCTCATGATCAACTCCAATCCCTAAATCTGCCAATAAAGTAATAAAGGTTTCGGTGTGATGGGTCACGCGCAAAATATCCATCGCCTGCTCAGAGCCATCTCCATCTAGCATGACATCGTCAAGACGCATGTCTAAAGTGGTTTTGACCTCTTCCCAATACTGCTCTGGATGCTCAATCAGCGCCTTCTCCGTGCGTGAGTTGAGCAAGTAATCCAACAAGTGGGGGTGTCGAGTTAAATATTCCGCACCCCATTGAGATGCCTTAAGCAGATCGAGGACATTGGATAAGGCCCGAGGATATTCAGACAAAATAGATAAATAGGCGCTACGTCGCGCAACCGCCTCTAATAAATCAAAGAAGCGAAGCAAAGTCAGGTCTGCACAATCAGAAATAGACTGATCTGCTTGTAAGCTGTCCGCAGCCTTGCGAATAAGGTTATTGAAAATTAACCTACTTTTCTCAGGCAACTGTTTTTGCTTATAGCTATCAGCCCAAGTCAACCAGCGAGCTGCAGACTCCGAGAAGATTGCGCTATCAGGTTCCCATCCAACCGGCAATGACGTATTGTCTAAACGTGCGGCATCATCGAGCACAAATGCTTTTTCAAAATATTGGGCAACTGCCGCTTGATGTTGATCAAGCTCACTCAAGAAGTCTTTCTGCTCTTGAGTCTCATTAGGACCGACCATGCTGGAGGCTAAGCGGGTGCGGGCAACTTCATCCTCGGGCAGATAGTGTGTCTGCTGATCCTCCCAGACTTGAATGCGATGCTCTAAGCGCCTTAAATAAACATAAGCTACCTTTAAGGTATCGACCTCTTCGGCAGGCAAAATACTTTGCTGCTTGATCAGATCCAATACTTCTAAAGTGGGGCGAATTCGAAAACGCGGATCGGTACCACCGCGCATTAATTGAAACATCTGCGCCAAAAACTCAATCTCACGGATACCACCACGGCCCAACTTAATATCTTTTGATCGACCATGGTGATTCGATGAACGCTTATCTGCCTCATGCTGTATTTGCGCATGTAGATCTCGAATAGAGGCAATAACTCCGTAATCTAAATGACGTCGGTATACAAAGGGGCGAATGAGTTGATCTAACTCCCGTTCGCAATACGCAAACGCAGGCGCACCAGGCATTGGAGCAATCAATCTACCCTTGATCCAGGCGTAGCGCTCCCATTCCCTGCCCTGAACCAGTAAATATTCCTCGAGCATATCGAGACTGCAGACCAGCGGACCAGAATCTCCATTGGGTCGCAAGCGCATATCCACCCGAAAGACAAAGCCATTTTCATCATGCTCCGCCATGAGCTTAATTAAGCGCTTACCCATACGCGTAAACCATTCATGATGAGACAAGCTCTTGGGTGCACCCTGAGTCTCCCCCTCATGCTCGTATAAAAAGATGAGGTCAATGTCAGAAGAAAGGTTTAGTTCTAGACCGCCCAACTTGCCCATGCCAACCACCATTAAGGGCATCTCTGCATCAGTGACCTTACTCCAAGGAAGTCCAAAACGCCTCTGCAGATCTTCCCGAATGTAGGCAATCGATAGGACGACCGCCTCCTCTGCAAAATGACTCAGGGCATGTGTGACCTCCTTTAAATCAGCTTTGCCATTCAGGTCTCGGAAGGCAATCCAGAGCATGAGGCGCTGCCTAGCTAGTCTCAGGCTCGCCATAAATTGAGCCTCATCCTGCTCTGGTGAAGCTAGGGCCTCCTGGCAAGGGCCTAATAAACCCCTAATTCCACCCACATCCACTTTTTGAGCGCCCTGGATACTGAGCCATTCCAGCCATTCAGGGTGAGAATTCAGCCAGCGTTGCGCGTAACTGGAATGTTGCTTTAGAAATTCAATTTGGCTGGCAAAATTTGTCATTTCTCCATCTTAATCTGACTCTCGACCAAAACCTCAGAAGCTTGGCGATCGCCCAAAGGCTGACGGATAATAGAGCCCATGCTTAGAAACATCATCCGGACTCGCCTGCAGAGCGTGCTTCAAAGACGTCCTCCAGGTTCTGGTGGACGCTGGCGTAAGCGTGCCCTGATTCTTACTGGTGTCACTCTAGCTTTTTTTGTAATAGGCCACCTTGGGGTACGTTTCGTTTTATGGCCTCAGATTGAGAAATCAAAACCCACCTTAGAGCGCTTAATGAGTGCTCGCTTAGGTACCAATGTCACCATGGATGAGGTCCAAGTCTCTTGGACTGGAATTCGTCCGAGTTTCGTCATAGCAGGCTTGAGATTTAACAGCTCAAATGTCACGCCCAGCCCTTTACTCATTCAAAATATTAGCGGGCAACTCAGCTGGCTTTCCTTCTATTACTTAGCGCCCTATTTCCACGAGATTACTCTTGATCAGGTGCAGCTATACGCACAACGTGATGCAAAAGGTGTGGTCTCGATCGCCGGAATTCCAATACACGGCAAAGCCGATGATTTTTCTACCGAAAGCTGGCTACTCGCTCAAAACGATATTCAAATTAACAATGCCAAAATATTTTGGGAAGATCAACAAGGTCGAAAGCTAAAAACTACAATTGATATCCAAGAGCTTCATTTAAGCAATGGCATTCGCAGTCACGAAGGAAAATTGATTGCGCAAACTCCATGGAGTTCAAACTCCATCAAAGTTCAAGCCAACTTTGTGCATCACCTTGGCGGGCAAGCAGGCAATTGGCATGATTGGGTTGGCGCTTTTTCATGGGATCTCGTCGATGTAAACCTTAGCCAAATCTCTCGGGATATTCGGCTTCCACTATATGACTTGGGTGGAAAAATCAGCTCCAAAGGAAGCTTGAAGCTAGATGGCGGCAAGACTGATGGCGGGCAGATGTCTTTGATAGCGGATCGCATCAAGGTGCAGCTGAATAAAGATGATGACCCCATTGAGTTTGGTAGGCTCGAGACGGATCTAGTACAGGATACGGATGGTGGAATGAACTCCATCACCACCAAAACATTGGCATGGCGAAATATTGACAGCCCCGCGACCGCACCGCTTGAAAATTTAAGTCCGATAACCTTCCGCTGGCGTCCGCCAAACGAAGGTGGCGAAATCAAAGAGTTCGGCTTCTCATCGCCAAAAATACAGATGGAAGATATTACGCTGTTTGCACTAAACCTTCCTTTGCCGAAAAAAATTCACCAATGGATCAAGATCTCTGAGGCGGATGGAGAGCTGCAGAATTTAGAGATCAATTGGTCTGAAAGTCAATCTGCTTTATCGGCTCTGCCAATAGCGGGCAATTGGTTTTCTGCCAATAAATTGAATTTCACTATCAGCGCAAAATTGAGTGACATTAGCTTCACCGGAATCAATAAATCAATGCCCTCGGTATCCCATTTATCCGGAAACCTGACTAGCAATCAAAAGCAGGGGAACTTTACGATTAACTCCAGTGACCTTGAGATTGAGATAGGTGATTTTTTATCTTCCCCGCAGATTCAATTGGATCGCGCAAAGGGTGAGATCAGTTGGGCCAAGCAAAAAGGGGGTTGGCTGATCAATGCCAAGCAACTCCAGCTCAGCAATCCTGAAATCACGACCAACCTAGATCTAAGCTATCTCATCAGTGCATCCAAGCAGCCTGATCAGATGACGCTCGATATGGAGTTAGTTAAGGCAAAGCTAGCTACCGCACATCGCTATCTGCCAGTAGGTATGGATAAAGAGAGCCGCCTTTACCTGAGCAAAGCCTTTGAAGCTGGGGATATTCAAAATGGCTCTTTGCACATTAAAGGCGATCCAAATCAAGTGCCTTACCCGACCGGAACAGTTGGAGAGCTAAGCTTACACCTACCTTTTTCTAGGGCAACTTTCAAGCCAGTCCCTTTGCTACCAAAAAGCCAAGGGGTTTGGCAAGCATTTAGCAACGTCAGCGGCAATATTGATATGAAGCAGTCAACTTTAAGCGTTGAGATCGACAAGGCAAACTTTAAAAAAGTAATACTGACCAATATCAAATCACAAGTTCCTAATCTCAGCGCTAAACAACTAACCTTACTCATCAATGGCTTTGCGAATGGTGACGCAGCCGAGATGATGGAGTACCTCATCGCCTCCCCAGTTGGAGTACAGCAACCCAATCTAGCTAAAAATCTTTCACTTACTGGCCCTGTAAGCCTTGATCTTGGGTTAAAAATCCCGCTGGCGGGAAATGATGATGCTAACGTAGATGCCAAACTAACATTGCCAGGCAACAAGGCTCAATGGGGAGATATCCCTCCACTAGAAAACCTGAAAGGCAAGGTACGCATTACCGAAAAAAATCCAGAGTTTGAAAATATCAGCGCAAACTTTCTCGGCGGCTCCCTAAAGATTTCAAGTGCGCCATCTGCGGCAGATAACTCCAGCTTTAATATCAGTGGTGATATCAATGCAAGCTCCATTAAAGAGTACTTAGTAGAAAGCCAAAAATCCCAAATAAGCTCTGCATTAATTCATGCAATGAGTGGTTCAGCTAGATATGATGGCCTGATTAATTTTAATAAAACTGGTAGCCAAACCAATCTGAAGTTCGATTTACGCAACTGGGCAAGTACAGCACCCGCACCCGCGAAGAAATTGGCTGGCACTGCAATGCTTGGACAACTGACCTTACGAACTTACCCTGCCGGCAAATCCAATGCCGTACGTGCAGATTTATCAGGTAAATTGGGAGACCAGTATTACCTCTTGGGCAGTCTAGATTCAGAAAATAAATTGAGGACTTCCTTAGGCATTGGAGCAAGTACCAACCTTCCGCCGGATGGATTTGCACTGCATGTAGCAAATAATGAGTTAAATCTGGATACCTGGGTTGAATTTGTGAGCACAACAAAATCAAGTCATAAAACAGCGGAAGCAAAAAAAACTGATACTCCAGAAAGCAATATTCAAGTCTCCGCACAAATCAAAAAACTAATTGCTTTTGATCGTGAGTGGAATGATTTCAACTTAAACTCCCATGAAAAAAATGGTGTGTGGCAGTTGCGCCTCAACGCCCCCCAAATTGCTGGCCAAGTTCAATGGCATCCAAGCAACCCAGATCAGCCAAGCGGATTGATAAGTGGTCGCATTTCGCGCCTCAAATTACCCGATCCAGCTCTAACCAGCGATACCGCGACTCCACAAAGCAATAAAGTGGTGGAAAAATTAAATAAGACGCCGCTGAGCCCCAATGCAATCCCTAGCCTAGATTTAACAATAGATGATTTGATCTGGACAAAGGCGAAATTGGGTGCGGTCAAGATTAAATCTAAAACTTCACAGGATCTATTGAAGATTTCATCTATCGAAATCAACAATCCTCAAGGAAGCTCCATAGTTACGGGGCAATGGATTGGTAAAACCCAAAATGGAGCCGAGCAAAGCAGCATTGCTGCTGAGGTCAATGTAAAAGATGCAGGTCAGATGATTGCGCATTGGAGTAACACCAAATCCGTAGAAGGCGGAGAAGGAAAGGTCACCGCCAACTTAACATGGTCAGGTCCGATATTTACCCCAATTTATGACTCCCTTGCCGGCAATGTCAGTATCAATCTTGCCAAAGGTCGATTGTTAGAAGTCAATACGGATGGAGCTAAATTATTAGACGTTCTGAGTTTGCAGAGTTTATTTAGATTCGCGACGCTAGATTTGAAGGGTAGCCTTGGAAACTTAGCTACTAAGGGGACACCGTTCAACACCATTACTAGCAACTTCGAGCTTGCACAAGGTATCGCGCAAACTCAAGAATTTACGATGATTCTTGATCAAGCTAGAGTGGCAATGACCGGGCAAATTAACGTTCCGAAAGAAACGCAAGATCTGCGTATCACGATCTTCCCCACTATTGATGCCACTGCAGGCTCGCTGGCTGCTTTTGCAATTAACCCCATCATTGGCCTTGGAGCGGTATTGGGGCAATACCTCATCACCAACCAAATTAATCGCACGATGCAAACGGATTATTTAGTACAAGGTTCTTGGGAAAACCCAGAGGTAATCCCGCTAGACCAAAAAGGCCAACCACTCGATGCTAAAACACTAGAGACGATTCGCACAAAAAATCTGCTGAAAGAGCAAACTAAACCTAACTTGCCAAATTCAGTACCTACACCGCCCCCAGTGAACCAAAATATTTCGACCCAAATGCCAGGCTAAGCCACTATGAATACCCTTGCAAATGCTTCGGAACTAAAAATTGCATCGATACAAATGGTATCGACACCCAAGCTAGATGAAAATCTTGAGGTTGCTGCACGCTTAATTAAAGCGGCCTCTGAATGCGGGTCTCAGCTGGTAGTGCTACCAGAATATTTTTGCTTAATGGGGCTGAACGATACCGACAAGGTAAATGTGCGTGAAACCCCTGGGTCTGGCCCGATTCAAGAGCGGCTCGCTGCAATTGCACAAGAAAATAATATTTATCTAGTTGCCGGCTCTATTCCTCTTGAGGCTAAAGAATCAAACAAAGTTCTCAACACATCCCTGGTATTTAATCCACGGGGTAAGCAAATTGCTCGATACGACAAAATTCATTTGTTTGGTTTTCAAACGGATACAGAGCGTTACGAAGAATCTGAAACCATTGCGCCCGGTAGTCAGCCAAGTCAGTTCCAAATTACTGTCAACGGGGTAGCTTGGCGCTTTGGTTTAAGCATTTGCTATGACTTGCGCTTTCCAGAGCTTTATCGCTCAATTGGCGAAGTGGATTGCCACATTATTCCTGCGGCCTTTACCTACACCACTGGTAAAGATCATTGGGAAATTCTTCAGCGTGCCCGCGCGATTGAAAATCAATGCTACGTCCTATCATCGGCGCAAGGTGGCGTTCACCTCAATCAACGACGGACTTGGGGTGAGAGTATGCTAATTGATCCCTGGGGGCAGATATTGGCTAATCTCCCGCAAGGTGAGGGATTTATTACGGGCACGCTCAGCAAAGATAAATTAAAAGAGGTACGCTCTAAGCTACCCGCACTGAAACACCGCAGGCTTTAATAAAGAAAGTTCAACAGAACAAAATGAAAGCACCAGAAGCATTATTTCCAAGCAATTGGACTAAGCCTAAAAAACAGGCTGACCTTCTCAAGCTAGCAAAATCTATTCTGCTTGAGCCAACTGGCCTTTCTGAGCAAGATTTGCATCGCACTTTTGGCAACATGTTTACACACCAACTAGATGACGCCGACCTTTACTTTCAGCACACCCGTAGCGAGAGCTGGAGCCTTGAAGAAGGTATCGTTAAGTCTGGAAGCTTTAGCATCGACCAAGGTGTTGGTGTGCGAGCAATTTATGGCGATAAAACTGCCTTTGCCTACTCCGATGAAATTAATTTAGAGGCTTTAAATAAGGCAGCGAAATCCACTCGAGTAATTGGCCCTCAAGGTGGCAAGCAGGCTATCGCTAGCAAAATCTTTACCCCCGTGTCGAACGGTCTTTACTCAGACCTAAACCCTCTGGACTCACTTGCGCCGCAAGAAAAAATTGCTTTACTTGAAAGTATTGAGCGTCGCGCAAAAGCACGTGACCCACGCATCATTCAGGTGATGGCCAGCCTAGCTGGTGAATTTGATGTTGTACTTGTAGTGCGAGCCGACGGTCTATTAGCCGCCGATGTGCGCCCGCTGGTACGAGTCTCAGTGCATGTGATTGCCGAGCAAAATGGTCGTCGCGAATCTGGATCTTCAGGTGGTGGTGCACGCCATGATTACCACTATTTCAATACTGAACTGATTAATCAATACGTTGATGAAGCTGTCGATGGAGCGCTGATTAATCTGGACTCTCGTGCTGCCCCAGCCGGCCCAATGACTGTAGTGATGGGGCCAGGATGGCCTGGTGTATTGCTTCATGAAGCTGTTGGTCATGGCCTTGAGGGCGATTTCAATCGCAAGGGCTCATCCGCTTTTGCTGGCTGTATTGGACAACGTGTTGCCGCTAAAGGGGTTACCGTAGTGGATGATGGCACACTGTCCGGTCGTCGTGGTTCGCTCAACATTGATGATGAAGGCACCCCCACCCAGTGCACTACGCTAATTGAGGATGGTATTTTGAAGGGCTATATCCAAGACAGCCTCAATGCCCGCCTCATGAATATGCCCCTCACCGGCAATGGTCGGCGGGAGAGCTTTGCCTCCCTACCCATGCCTCGGATGACCAATACCTATATGTTGGCGGGGAAAGATGATCCTCAAGAGATCGTGGCCAGCATCAAACGCGGCCTATACGCGGTGAACTTTGGCGGTGGTCAAGTGGACATTACCAGTGGAAAATTTGTGTTTTCAGCCTCAGAAGCCTATTGGGTAGAAAACGGCAAAATTCAGTACCCAGTCAAGGGCGCTACCATCATTGGTAGCGGTCCTGAATCCTTAAAACAGGTGTCCATGATCGGAAATGACCTGAAATTAGACGGCGGCATCGGGGTTTGTGGCAAAGAAGGTCAAAGCGTCCCAGTGGGTGTCGGACAGCCCACTTTACGTATCGATAGCCTGACTGTCGGGGGAACCGCTTAATACGGCTTAAAATAGCCGCATGAGCCAACAAAATACTAATCCCGCCAACTGGTACGCTGCCGTCGACAAAACGTCGGATACAGACGATCAACGCATTCACAACATCACTGTTCTGCCACCACCAGAGCATTTGATTCGCTTCTTCCCGATTTCGGGCACACCAACTGAAACGCTAATCAGCAAAACACGTAAAAAGATTCGCGACATCATTCATGGCAAAGATGATCGTCTCTTAGTGATCATTGGACCCTGCTCCATTCATGATCCCAGTGCAGCTTTAGAGTACTGTCAGCGACTACTCGCTGAGCGTGATCGTTTTGCCGGTGAACTTGAAATTGTGATGCGCGTCTATTTTGAAAAGCCTCGCACTACGGTTGGCTGGAAAGGTTTGATTAACGACCCCTACCTAGACGAGAGCTATCGCATTGAAGAAGGTCTGCGTATTGCACGTCAAGTACTCATGGAAATTAATCGCCTTGGTATGCCTGCCGGTAGCGAATTCTTGGATGTGATTTCTCCGCAATATATTGCCGACCTGATTTCTTGGGGCGCTATCGGGGCACGCACAACCGAGAGTCAAGTTCACCGCGAACTTGCTTCAGGTCTTTCTGCCCCAATTGGCTTTAAGAACGGCACTGACGGCAATATTAAAATTGCAACTGATGCTATTCAAGCAGCTAGCCGTCCACACCACTTCTTATCAGTACACAAGAATGGTCAAGTCTCTATCGTAGAGACTAAGGGCAATAAGGACTGTCACGTCATTTTGCGTGGTGGTAAAGAACCAAATTATGAAGCCCAGTATGTTCAGGCAGCCTGCGCTGAGCTAGACGCAGCAAAGCTTCCAGCCAGCCTGATGGTTGACTTGTCGCATGCGAACTCTAGCAAGAAGCATGAACGTCAAATTGTGGTGGCAGAAAATATTGCCGAGCAAATTGAATCTGGCTCACATCAAATTTTTGGTGTGATGATTGAAAGTCACCTCAATGATGGTGCGCAAAAATTCACACCTGGAAAAGATGATCCGAATAAGTTGGAGTACGGCAAAAGCATTACTGATGCCTGCATCAACTGGGAAGACTCAGTCAATGTATTGCAACGTCTTGCGTTAGCGGTGAAAAATCGCAGAAAAGCTAAAAAATGATGTTTCTTTGAATATTGTTTTATTTTCCTAAAAGAGACTAATTTACTTAGTCTCTTTTTTTTCATGCTTCCACAGAATATCTTGGCCACCAGCTGCGCGATTGAGCACACGCGATAAGACAAATAAAAGATCAGACAAGCGATTGACGTATTGACGCGGAGCATCATACAAGGGCTCCACCCAACCCAAACGCACGATTGATCTCTCGGCGCGCCTACAGACCGTACGACAGACATGCGCTTGAGCGGCGGCGCGCGTCCCGCCAGGCAGAATAAATTCTGTTAGTGGGGGCAGAGTGGCATTGTATTTTTCAAGCCAAACATCCAACTGCGTTACATGCTCTGGTTTGAGCAGAGTGTAATTTGGGATGCAAAGCTCGCCTCCCAGGTCAAACAAGTCATGCTGCACTTGCAAAAATAAGGTTTTGAACTCGGCAGCGATGCCTTCAGGAATGGATTCAGTCATCAAAACCCCAATTTCGGAGTTCAATTCATCGACATCTCCCATAGCGCAGATACGCAAATGATCCTTCTCTACCCGGCTGCCATCGCCAAGTCCAGTCATACCGGCATCACCGGTTCTTGTGGCTATTTTTGAAAGTCGATTTCCCATGAAACTAATTATAGGTAAATGGCTAAAATGATTCCTATGAATATGGTGACCCCACCCCCCGAGCTAGCGACTATTACCGCCCTTCAATCCAAATTGGTTTCCGCCTTACGACCGGTCCTCCCAGCACATGCCTTGCTATGGGAGCCTGAGGACACGATTCCCTATGAATGTGACGGTCTGGCAGCCTATCGGCGCATGCCATTGGCAGTTGCCTTGCCAGAGACCGAAGACCAGGTCGCCCAAATTCTGAAGATTTGCTTTGACATGCAAGTCCCCATCGTCCCACGAGGGTCGGGAACCGGGTTATCTGGTGGCGCCATGCCAATCTCCCAGGGTTTAGTTCTATCCCTAGCCAAACTGAAGAAGATCATCAATATTGACCCTTTCACCCGCACTGCAGTGGTTCAGCCAGGAGTTCGTAATTTAGCCATCTCCGAAGCAGTCGCCCATCTTGGCCTGTATTACGCGCCAGACCCATCCTCGCAGATTGCCTGTTCTATTGGGGGTAACGTAAATGAAAACTCTGGTGGAGTGCACTGCCTTAAATATGGCCTCACCCTTCACAATGTTTTGAAGGTTCGCGGGATTTTGATGAATGGTGAGATTGTGGAATTTGGCAGCCTTGCTCCAGACTCTCCAGGACTTGATTTATTGGCAATCGTAATGGGTAGTGAAGGCATGCTGACAGTTGTGACTGAAGTTACCGTCAAGCTGATTGCTAAACCGAAGTTAGCGCGGGTCATCATGGCTAGCTTTGATGATATTGAAAAAGGTGCAGATGCTGTTGCCGCCATTATTGCCGCCGGCATTATTCCTGCTGGCCTCGAGATGATGGATAAAGCGACTACCCGCGCCGTGGAAGAATTTGTGCATGCGGGTTATGACCTCGAAGCTGAGACCATCCTGCTTTGCGAGTCCGATGGCACACCAGAAGAAGTGGCTGAAGAAATCGAGCGCATGACTAAAGTGCTGGAGCAAGCTGGTGCCAGTGGCATTCGGATCTCTCAGAACGAAGCTGAGCGGCTCCAGTTTTGGAGTGGTCGAAAGAATGCCTTCCCTGCAGCAGGACGATTGGCGCCTGATTACTACTGCATGGACGGCACCATCCCCCGCAGAAATATTGGCACCCTACTGAGGCGCATTCAGGGCATGGAAAAGAAATATGGTCTCGCTTGCTTGAATGTATTTCATGCGGGTGATGGCAATATGCATCCATTGATTTTATTTAACGGCGCTGATCAAGAAGAGTGGCATCGCGCTGAAGAATTTGGTACTGAAATTTTAGAAGCCTGTGTTGAGCTCGATGGCACGATCACTGGTGAACATGGCGTTGGTATTGAAAAGATTAATTCAATGTGTGTGCAGTTTGGTGAAGGTGAGCGAGAATCTTTCTGGGGCGTGAAGGCTGCCTTTGATCCAGAAAAACTGCTCAACCCCGATAAGGCTATTCCTACTTTAAATCGTTGCGCTGAGTATGGCCGTATGCGCATCAGCGGAGGCAACTTACCGCACCCAGAGTTGGAGCGCTTTTAATGTCGAACTCCAAATATAGCACCAACATGCATATAGATTTATTTCGAGAGCAAATTCTCGCTGCCGCCAAAACCAAAACACCTCTTTCCATTCAAGGTGGTGGCACTAAGTCTTGGTACGGTAATGCGAATACTTTTACTACGCTAGATACGCGCCCTTACTCCGGAATCCTGGAGTACCAACCTGAAGAGCTCGTGATTACAGCTTGCGCTGGTACACCATTAAAAGAGATTGAAACAGCTCTAGCCGAAAAGAATCAAGTGCTGCCCTTCGAGCCACCTTACTTTGGTGACGCTGCAACTTTTGGTGGTGCCATTGCTGCAGGGCTAGCGGGTCCCGGGCGGATTAGCGCTGGTAACTTACGTGACTTTGTGCTGGGTGCGCGCATCCTAGATGGAAAGGGCCAAGACTTGTCCTTTGGTGGCAAGGTCATGAAGAACGTTGCAGGCTATGACGTCTCACGTTTACTACCTGGCTCCATGGGTACCCTATCACTCTTGCTGGAAGCCTCTGTAAAAGTACTGCCACGACCAGCTGCAACAACTACTCTGCGCTGTCATATTTCTCAAGCACGTGCTTTGCAGCTCGCAAATGAGTGGGCTGGGCAGCCCCTACCTTTATCAGCAAGTTGCTGGATTGGAAGCTCAAAAGATGGTGATGGTGAGTTCACTATTCGTCTGGCTGGCGCGGCTGCCGCTGTTAAAGCAGCCATTCCGCTGATGGGCGCAGCAGTTCATGCAATAGAGTTAGATCCAAAAGCTGCAGAAGCATTCTGGAGAAACTTGCGCGAGCAAGAGCTACCCGCTTTTCACAACCTCAATAGTAATGACGTCCTTTATCGATTAGCGCTACCTGCAGAATGCGGTCCAGTCACCATCCCCAAGATGAGTGATGAGATTATTTTGGAGTGGCATGGGCAGCAACGCTGGTTTACGGCGCCAGGTGATGATGCGACATTTGCGTCTATCAAAGCGCTTGCTAATGCCAACGGTGGACATGCCACATGCTTTAAGCAAGGCGCCAATGTTGATCCCACTAAGCAACGCTTTACCCTATTGAGCGAACACGCGCACTCAGCAGCACTAGAGGCGGTACAAGCACGCCTCAGGGCCTCCTTTGATCCCGCTGGTGTATTTGCAACTTCACGCCTTCCTTAAGCGCCTCTTTTAGTAATCCTATGCAAACTCAACTCGCCCCTCAATTCGCCAATACCCCTGAAGGTATAGAAGCTGCCAGAATCCTTGGTAAATGCGTGCACTGCGGTTTCTGTACTGCTACCTGCCCCACGTACCAAATTCTGGGCGATGAATTAGATGGCCCACGCGGTCGCATCTACCTCATTAAACAAATCGCAGAAGGTCAAGTACCTACTGAGAAAACACGACTGCATTTAGATCGCTGCCTCACCTGCCGCAATTGCGAAAGCACTTGCCCTAGCGGCGTGCAATACGGCAACTTGATTGATATTGGTCGTAAGTGGGCAGAGGAAAATACTCCCGAGCGCCCTCTAAATCAACGTCTCACACGTTGGGCCCTCAAAGAGGGTTTAACAAGCCCTAAGTTATTTAATTCGGCAATGGCAATTGGTCGTCTAGTACGTCCACTTATGCCAAGTGGCATCAAGCGCAAGATTCCAGAAGCTAAAAATAAAGCTCTCAATATAAATACGGATCCTTACGCTAGGCCACAAACAAGCCACTCTCGCAAGATGTTGTTGCTTGAAGGCTGCGTTCAACCTGGCATGCTACCTAATATCAATTCCGCTACTGCGCGTGTTTTGGATGCACTCAAGATTCAACTGATCAGCGCACCTAATGCCACTTGCTGTGGTGCATTGCGCTACCACTTGAACGATCAAGCCGGTGGACTAGATAACGCCAAACAAAATATCGATGCCTGGTGGCCTCTGGTTGAACAAGGCGCAGAAGCCATTGTGATGACAGCATCTGGTTGTGGTGTCATGGTAAAGGACTATGGACATCTGTTTGCAAATGATCCGCAATATGCTGCCAAAGCGAAGAAGATCTCCGATCTCACTAAAGACATCTCTGAAATACTGCCAACACTTCAAAGTGAGCTCCTTGCTTTAGTGGGGTCAGATCCCAAGTCAGGCGTGGTCTATCACCCTCCCTGTACCCTACAACACGGGCAACAAATTCGCGGAAAAGTAGAGGGGCTTTTAAGTGGTGTTGGTATTGGCGTACGCTTATGTTCCGATAGCCATCTCTGCTGTGGCTCTGCAGGCACATACTCGGTAACTCAACCTGAATTATCGGAACAATTACGCAAAAACAAATTGAGCCACCTTCAAACCGCTTGCGAAGAGTCTGGCGCCCAAGTAATTGTTTCTGGAAATGTTGGCTGCATTACGCACCTTCAACAAGACGACACACCAGTGCTCCATTGGATTGAGATCATTGATCAGTTGATTACCCAACAACGTCTGACAAAATAATGAGTCAAGTTACCACCAATCTGATGTTGGTAAAACAACGACTTGAGTTAGCAGCGATAGCAGCAAAGCGTGAGCCAGAGGATATCCAACTGCTCGCAGTCAGTAAGACCTTTCCTTCCAGGGCAGTTGAAGAGGCAATGCATGCTGGACAAACTGCTTTTGGTGAGAACTACGTCCAAGAAGGTGTAGAAAAAATTCAGCAACTCGCCAAATTGCGCCCTTGGCTTGAATGGCACTTCATTGGCCCGCTCCAAAGCAATAAGACTCGAGAAGTAGCGGAGCATTTTGATTGGGTTCACAGCATTGATCGACTCAAAATTGCAGAACGCCTATCTAGTCAACGCGGGGAATTTCCAGAATTAGCAGAGCTGCAGGTTTGCGTCCAAATTAACGTTAGCGAAGAAGAAAGTAAAAGCGGCATCTCGCTCGAAGAGGTAGAAGTGCTTTGCGATGCGATCGCCAAATTACCCAATATTGCACTTCGCGGATTAATGGCCATCCCCGCACCCAGCGAAGATGTTCGCCAACAGCATCAGGCCTTTGCAGCGGTCCGAGAGTGCTTTACCGGGATTAAGGCAAAACACGCAAACGATGTCGGGTATGATTTTTTCGATACCCTATCAATGGGAATGTCCGATGATATGGAGGCTGCAATAGCCGAGGGCAGCACCATGGTACGTATAGGAAGTGCCATTTTTGGGAAGCGCGATAAGATAAAAGCATGAGCACACAACACATCAATCAGAATGCCCACATTACCTTTATTGGTGGTGGCAATATGGGTCGCGCTTTAATTAGCGGACTACTAGCGAATGGCTTTGAAGCCAATCAACTTTCCGTAGTTGAAGCTAATGCCAGTACCGGCCTGCAACTACACCAAGATTTTGGTGTCCAGATTATTGGTGCTTTAGAGCAAATCGCTTTTAACTTTTCCAAGAACAATGTCGTAGTCATGGCGATCAAACCCCAAGACTTCAATGTAGTCGCCAAGTCTCTGAGTGCCAAACTCAAACACGCAACTGCGCCCGGTCCACTAATCCTGAGTATTGCTGCTGGCATTCGTCTTAAAGACATGAGTCGCTGGCTTGACCATGAGCGTTGCGTTCGTGCTATGCCTAATACGCCCGCCCTCATTGGCAAAGGAATTACAGGGCTCTTTGCAGATGCGGCAGTCAATGCATCTGACCGCGCTCTTGCGGAAACCATCTGCACTGCAGTCGGTCAAGCAGTGTGGGTGAATGAAGAAAAACTGATGGATGCTGTTACCGCTGTTTCCGGGAGCGGGCCTGCCTACGTCTTTGCCTTTTTAGAAGCCATGCAATCTAGTGGCGAGAAACTCGGACTTGATGCGGCCACTGCCCGCAAATTAGCTTATGCAACCCTAGAAGGTGCTACCCAACTCGCCCATAACTCCGATGAGCATGCAGGTGTATTGCGCGAGAGAGTGACCTCAAAAGGCGGCACGACTGCTGCAGCCCTAGATATGCTCAAGAAACTCGATTGGCATGGCGCCCTGGAAAAAGCCATTGATGCCGCCAGTCAACGTGGCAAAGCTATGGGTGATGAACTAGGTAAGAACTAAAGGCGAGCTAAATACGAGCTAGTCCCAAGAGGATTCCTAAAAATAGGAATCCGCCTAACCAATTGTTATGACGAAATGCTTTGAAGCAATCTTCACGCTTACGGGTGGAAACTAGTTTGAGATGGTAGACCGCACAAGCCAGTGCCAACCCCCACCCAAGCCAAAAGTAATCGCTCAGGTTTGCAATCTGGGCAACCCATGCCTGACTTAGCAATAAGATACCGTAACTCACGGCAATTGCCAGCACATCAAAACGCCCAAAGGTAATGGCAGAAGTACGCAAACCTAAACGCAAATCATCATCGCGATCAACCATGGCATAAGCCGTATCGTAAGCAATGGCCCAGAAAATATTACCGATAAATAAAATCCATGCCTCTGCTGGAATGAAATCGAGCACAGCCGCATAGGCCATCGGAATCCCAAAGCCAAAAGCAATTCCAAGGACCGCCTGTGGAATAGCAAAGAAGCGCTTGGTAAAGGGGTAAACAATCGCAACCGCCAAAGCAAAGAAAGAAAGCTCCTGAGTGAGGGCATTCAAAGGCTGAATCAGCAAAAAGGCGATCAGCGCCAAACCGCCAGCAACAAGCAAAGCCTCTTTCCCGGAAATCTTGCCACTCGTAATGGGTCGATCTTTGGTGCGTAATACATGGCGATCAAAATCGCGATCTGCATAGTCATTTATGGCGCAACCTGCACTACGCATTAGAAATGTTCCAAGGGTAAAAATAATTAAGAGATGCCATTCAGGGAAACCGCCGCTCGCCAACCAAAGGGCCCATAAGGTTGGCCACAACAACAGCAGTGTTCCGATCGGTTTATCCAAACGGATCAAATAGGCGTAAGCTATAAAACGATCGCGCATTAGATAAATAGTCTTTTCATAGTCATGACGTAATTATCAAGCCTTGAGAAACTCAGTGCGAGATCCTAGCCAACGCTCTAGGTGTCTTTCCACTAGGTCGCCATGCTCAGCCAACAAACGATCGGCAGCTATTTGCGCCAATTCAATTAACCAAGCATCTCGCTGAAGATCCACAAAACGCAACATCGCATCGCCGGATTGTTTGGCCCCTAAAAGCTCGCCTGGACCGCGGAGTGATAAGTCCCGCTCTGCAATTACAAAACCATCCGAAGTTTCTCTTAAGGTTTGTAATCGCTCTTTTGCTGCTAAAGATAATGGCTCTGCGTACATCAAAATACAAACTGAATCTGCTGAACCACGTCCTACGCGCCCCCTTAACTGATGAATCTGCGCATAACCAAAGCGTTCGGCATGCTCAATTACCATCAATGCAGCATTAGGCACATCTACACCCACCTCAATGACCGTAGTCGCCACCAGCAGTTGAATCTCGTTGGCTTTGAAGGCAGCCATGACAGTAGCTTTCTCTTCACTTTTTAATCGACCGTGCACCAAACCCACTTTGAAATCAGGTAATGCTTTCGTGAGCTGCTCAAAACTTTCAACGGCGGTCTGTAATTGCAATACTTCGGATTCTTCAATCAATGGACAAACCCAATAGGCCTGCAGACCCTTAACCAGCCAATCATGTAAGCCGCCAATCACCTCATCCCTGCGAGCAGCCTTAACAACCTTTGTAGTAATGGGTTTGCGGCCTGGTGGAAGCTCATCAATGACAGAAACATCCAAGTCAGCATAGTAGGTCATCGCCAGCGTGCGAGGAATTGGGGTGGCTGACATCATCAGCTGGTGGCAATAAAACAATTCCGAACCAACGCGTTGCTGAATCTCTAAACGCTGTCTCACACCAAAACGATGTTGCTCATCAATCACCGCTAAACCTAGCTTTGCAAAACTCACCTTATCCTGAATGAGTGCATGTGTACCAATAATGAGTTGCGCATCACCGCCCCCTATCATCTCTTGCGCCAGTCTTTTTTCTTTGGCCTTTAAGCTTCCCGAGAGCCAGGCAATCTTGACACCCAAAGGTTCGAACCACTCCCTCATCTTAAGATAGTGCTGCTCAGCCAGAATTTCTGTCGGAGCCATGATGGCTGCTTGATACCCATGATCCATGGCGCGTGCTGCGGCTAAAGCGGCAATGACTGTCTTCCCACTTCCCACATCGCCTTGTAATAAACGATTCATCGGAAAAGCATTGGACAGGTCAAGTCCAATCTCAGACCAGACGCGAGTTTGAGCGCCCGTCAACTGGAAAGGCAAGACTTTGAGTAAGCCCTCTTCAATGCTTGAACTTACTTTGCTTGCCTTGGTTTTTGGTTGATCTTTCTTAAAACTAGGGGCACGTCTTTCTCTACGAATAGCATGCGCCCGCTTTAAAGAAATCTGTTGTGCCAACAACTCCTCAAACTGCACACGACGCCATGCAGAATGCGTACGCTCAAGTAGTGACTGAGTATTTGCATCAGCCGGTGGTTGGTGCAAATAAACGATTGCTTCTTGCAGTGGAGGCCAATCATTGCTTGGCAAAATTTCTGCCATTAATTTAGGCGGGAGAAATTCTGCCAAACTTTCTTTCAAACTGGCATCGCGTAAAGCTTGCAGGACTGCTTTCCGAATAATGGTTTGGGATATACCAGCGCTGGCGGGGTATACCGGGGTCAAACTGGCGGATAACGGCGCATCTGGAGTGACGGCACGAACGATGGGATGCACCATCTCCGCACCAAGGTAGCCCTCTCGCACCTCGCCACGCACACGGACATGACTGCCGACTGCCATTTGCTTTTGCTGGCTAGGGTAGAAATTCAGAAAACGGAGTTGAAGTGAAGCGGTATCGTCCTCAATCGTGACTAAAAGCTGTCTTCTAGGGCGAAACAGGACCTGATTCCGAATCACGACGCCCTGAGTCTGGATGGATTGAAACCTTCCAAGCCCTAGAGCCTCCTCAATCGTGAAAAGCTCAGTCTCGTCTTCATAGCGAGATGGCAGATGCAAAGCAAGTGCCATAGGGCTGTTTAAACCCATCTTTTCGAGTGTAGTTGGCGGTCGCTTAGTCGTCATCGTTAAAATCCAATACCTGATGGTAATGCTATGCAACTTTCCGACTTCAATTACGACCTCCCGCCCCAACTAATTGCCCAGCACCCGCTGGCCAATAGAACGGATAGCCGCCTCCTAGAGGTCAAGGCCGAAGGGAGTAATGCCGCCCTATTGATCGATCGACAATTTCGGGACATTCTTAACCTTATTAAACTTGGGGATTTGCTGGTCTTTAATGACACTAAAGTCATTCCGGCTCGCCTGCATGGCAAAAAGGAGACTGGTGGCAATGTCGAACTCCTGATCGAACGCATTAGCGCTGAAAATCAGGCTTGGGTTCAAATTAGAGCCTCTAAGGCCCCAAAGACTGGGACGATCGTTCATGTCTACAACAAAGCAGGTGAAACCTTCCCTGTCGAAATGATTGGCTATGACGGCCGATTCTATGAAGTGCGTTTTCCGGAAAATGTCTTCTCCCTGTTGGAGCGTTTCGGCGAACTGCCACTCCCCCCTTACATTGAGCACCAACCAAATCAAGAAGATGCTAATCGCTATCAAACCGTAGTTGCCAAGAATCCCGGCGCTGTGGCGGCCCCTACCGCGGGCCTGCACTTTGATGAAGCGATTCTCAATGAACTTCGTGAGCTAGGTATTAAGCAGGCCACTGTCACCCTACATGTTGGTGCGGGTACCTTTACTCCGGTTAGAGAAGAAGACCTCAGTAAACACAAAATGCATTACGAGTGGTTCTCAGTTCCTGCAGAAACGATTGCAGCAATTGAAGCTACCCACAAGGCGGGCGGTAGAGTCATTGCGGTTGGGACAACCAGTCTGCGCGCTCTAGAGAGTCAGGCACAAACTCAACAAGATAGTGGTGAAACCAATCTATTCATCACGCCGGGATATGTATTTAAAACCGTAGATTGCTTGCTAACAAACTTTCATTTGCCAAAATCTACTTTATTAATGTTGGTCAGTGCCTTTGCTGGCGTGGACAATATCCGTAATGCCTATCAACATGCCATCCAAAATGAATATCGCTTTTTCAGCTACGGCGATGCGATGCTCCTAAGCCGCCTTAACCAGACAAACTCATGACAAAACCCGTTCACTTCAATATCTTGGCGCGTGACTCCGCAAGCCCCGCACGCTTGGGTCAGCTTGACCTGCCTCACGGTAGCGTGCAAACACCAATCTTTATGCCAGTAGGAACCTACGGCACCGTGAAAGCCATGACCCCGCGAGATTTGAATGAAGCTAAAGCACAAATTATTTTGGGCAACACCTTTCACTTGTGGCTAAGACCTGGTTTGAATGTCATCAAGAAACATGGTGGCTTACATCGCTTTATGGGTTGGGATAAGCCCATCCTGACTGACTCCGGTGGTTTCCAGGTATTTAGCTTGGGCGCTCTTAGGAAAATTTCTGAAGAAGGCGTAACTTTTGCTTCGCCAATCAATGGCGATAAGTTATTTATGTCTCCAGAAGTGTCAATGGAAATTCAGGCAGTACTGAACAGTGATATCGCCATGCAGTTTGATGAATGCACCCCTTACGAGGTCAAGGGACAGGCAACCTCAGAAAAAACCGCTCGTGCCTCACTGGAAATGTCCCTACGCTGGGGTGATCGCTCTTTAAAACGCTTTAGGGAACTAGAAACTGGTAATGGCCTGTTTGGAATCGTCCAAGGCGGGATGTTTGAAAACCTTCGTGAATTCTCCCTAGATGCCGTTAGCCAACAAGGTTTTGATGGCATCGCCATTGGCGGCCTCTCTGTTGGTGAGCCCAAGCCGGAGTTTGAGCGTATCTTGAATTTCACTGCCCCCAAGCTACCGGAGCATATGCCCCATTATTTGATGGGGGTTGGGACACCTGAAGACCTGATGCTGGGCGTCAGCCTTGGTATCGACATGTTTGACTGCGTCATGCCCACCCGCAATGCCAGAAATGGCTGGCTCTTCACCCGCTTTGGCGACCTAAAGCTACGTAATGCTGGCTACAAGGAGGATGACCGCCCCGTTGACCCCACCTGCGCCTGCTATACCTGCCAAAACTTCACCAGATCCTACTTAAATCACCTCCAAAAAGCGAATGAGATCCTAGGATCGCAGCTAAATACCATCCATAACCTCTCCTACTATCTCCAGTTGATGGAAGAGGTTCGAGAGTCCTTGGCTAAGGATCGTTTTAGCGCTTATCGTGAGGAATTTCATCGGAACCGCCAGCGGGGCGTAGAGCCCGGACAAGATTAATAGCCCTAGGGCAGTAAATCAGTCCTACAAGCCCCATACAGTTTAGAATTGCGGGTTTACGGCTTTGCATAAAAAGCCTAAAACTGAAGCAGTTTCCTATTGGTCATTAATGGAGGTTTTGTATGTGGATTAGTAACGCTTTTGCCCAGGCTCCAGCCGCGGGTGCAGATTCCGGTGGCTTGATGAGCTTCCTTCCCCTAGTGTTGATGTTTGCAGTCCTGTACTTCATCATGATTCGCCCGCAAATGAAGCGTCAAAAAGAAACTAAATCAATGCTTGAGACTTTGTCAGTTGGAGACGAAGTTGTCACTAGTGGCGGCATCATCGGCAAAGTGACAGCATTGAAAGATCAAGTTGTTACGGTTGAAATTGCTGCTGGCACTGAAGTGCAAATGCAAAAAGGCGCCATCACAACAGTATTGCCAAAAGGCTCACTGAAGTCCGCTTAATACGCTTGCTGAAAAGTATCTCAAAATGAATCGCTACCCTCTCTGGAAATACATAGTCATCCTATTTGCTTTATTGATTGGAGGGCTATATTCATTACCCAATTTCTACGGAGAGGCTCCAGCGGTTCAAGTCTCGTCCGCCAAACCAACCATCAAGGTTGATTTGGCGACACAGTCTCGAGTTGAAAAAATTCTGACTGAAGATAGCATTAGCAACACCGGCATCTTTTTTGAGTCCACAGGCAATGTGGGTTCAATCAAAATTCGTTTTAACAATACCGATATTCAACTACGTGCCCGCGATCTATTGCAACAAAAGCTGAACATCGACCAAAACGAACCTAATTTCACAGTAGCATTAAATCTGCTCTCCAATACTCCGAGCTGGTTAAATGCACTTAATGCATTACCGATGCCCCTCGGACTTGACTTGCGTGGCGGCGTTTACTTCTTGCTACAAGTTGACATGAAGGGTGCTGTTCAAAAGAAAGTGACTTCTTTAGCAACGGATATTCGCAGCCAATTACGTGATAAATCAATACGCCAACAGGGTATTGAGCGTGGGCAAGATAGCATTACGCTGACTTTCGGTAGTACCGAAGAGGCTGAAAAAGCACGATCAATATTAATGACTAGTCAGCCTGAACTAATCTGGCAAATTAAACCGACTGGACTATCTCCAAAACTCGTTGGTGAATTCAAACCCACCGCCTTGAAGGAAATTCAAGACAACGCAGTAAAACAAAACATCGTCACACTCAATAAACGTGTGAATGAATTAGCAGTTAAAGAGCCGGTCATTCAACAGCAAGGCGCAGAACGGATTGTTGTTCAGTTGCCCGGGGTTCAAGATACCGCACGCGCCAAAGACATTATTGGGCGCACTGCAACGCTAGAATCCAGATTAGCTGACCCAATCGTTTCCACGATTGCAATTGGCGAGACCCCTCCTCCAGGGATGGATGTTTTCCGCTTTGGTGAAAACCGCCAAGGTGTATTCAAGAAATCAGTAATTTTCAGCGGTGATCGTATTACCGATGCAAGCGCTGGCTTCGATCAAAACCAACGCCCTGCAGTCAACATCTCCCTAGACGCTGCCGGTGGACGAGTCATGCAAGAAGTGACCCGTGAAAACATTGGCAAGCCTATGGGCATGATCTTGTTTGAAAAAGGCAAAGGTGAAGTCCTCACCATCGCCACCATTCAAGGTGAATTCGGTTCCAAGTTCCAGATCACTGGCCAACCAACGACCGAGAGTGCTAATGACTTAGCCCTCTTGCTACGCGCAGGCTCATTGGCAGCACCAATGGAAATTATTGAAGAACGCACGATTGGACCAAGTCTTGGCGCAGAAAATATTGAGAAGGGCTTTAAATCCCTCATCATTGGTTTCGCCGCAATCTCTATTTTCATGATCGCCTACTACCTACTGTTTGGTACGTTCTCAGTAGTCGCTCTTGCGGTGAACTTATTGCTGTTGATTTCTGTTCTATCGATGCTGCAGGCAACCTTAACCTTACCTGGTATCGCTGCGATGGCACTGGCACTGGGTATGGCAATTGACTCCAACGTCTTGATTAACGAACGCATTCGTGAAGAATTACGTAACGGCGCTGCGCCACAAACTGCAATCGCCGTTGGCTTTGATAAAGCCTGGGCAACAATTCTGGATTCAAACGTCACCACCTTAATTGCCGGCCTTGCATTGCTTGCATTTGGTTCTGGCCCAATTAAAGGCTTTGCGGTAGTTCACTGCCTTGGTATTTTGACCTCAATGTTTTCAGCAGTCTTTTTCTCCCGTGGCCTAGTTAACCTCTGGTACGGCAGAGGTAAAAAAGTTCAAAAACTCGCTATTGGCCAAGTTTGGCGTCCACAGGAGAAATAAGCCATGGAATTTTTCCGGATCAAAAAAGATATTCCCTTTATGCGCCATGCATTGGCGCTCAATGCGGTTTCTTTAATTACCTTCTTAGCTGCTGTTTTCTTCCTCTGGCATAACGGCCTGCACTTGTCGATTGAATTCACTGGCGGTACGGTGATGGAAGTTACCTACCCACAAACCGCTCCCTTGGATTCCATTAGATCGAATGTAGAGAAGTTAGGCTACGCCGATACTCAGATTCAGAACTTTGGTAGTTCACGCGATGTGATGATTCGTCTGCCGCTACAAAAAGATGCTGACGGAAAAATTATTTCCTCCGCAGATCAGAGTGCGGCAGTAATGAAAGCGCTTGAACCAACTATCTCTGGCGTGAAATTACAGCGCGTTGAGTTTGTTGGCCCACAGGTTGGACGAGAGCTGGCGATGGATGGATTGATGGCATTGCTGTTTGTCATCATCGGTATTGTGGTTTACCTCTCCTTCCGCTTTGAGTGGAAGTTTGCAGTGGCCGGCATTATTGCCAACTTGCATGACATCATCATCATTCTTGGTTTCTTTGCCTTCTTCCAATGGGAGTTCTCTCTCTCCGTATTGGCAGCAGTACTTGCCGTTCTTGGCTACTCAGTCAATGAGTCCGTAGTCATCTTTGACCGTATTCGCGAGAACTTCCGCAAATATCGCAAGATGAACACCCGAGAAATTATTGATAACGCCATTACCAGCACAATTAGTCGAACTGTGATTACTCACGGAAGCACTGAGATGATGGTCTTGGCCATGCTGATCTTTGGTGGCCCAACCCTCTTCTACTTTGCGCTTGCGCTCACCATTGGTATTTTGTTTGGTATTTACTCTTCAGTATTCGTGGCAGCAGCCTTAGCCATGTGGCTTGGCGTAACCCGTGAAGATTTAGTCAAGGGTGATAAAAAGCCGGATGATGCTACCCGAAATGATGACCCCAACTTCGGGGCACAGGTTTAATTTAGCGTGAAATTCTGATCATCAAGAGCGGCTAATATTTTCCTAGTCGCACCTTGATGTTCGAGCGAGTAAGCCTTTGCGGCACTCGACATCTTTGCCAGCTCGGCAGTGTTTAATAACAATTCTTTTAAAGCTGCCATCAAAGCTACTGACTCACTCAAGATGAGCTCACCCTGGATACGTCTTGCTGCGCCAATCTTGATCGCATCTAAAGCTGCCTGTTGAAAGTTGTAGGTGTGCTCACCCAATAAAACAGGACAACCAGCAGCACAAGCTTCAATCAGATTCTGACCTCCAAAGGGGAGTAAGCTGCCGCCCATGACCACCAAATCAGCGGCACTGTAATACATGGGCATCTCACCCATCGAATCACCCAAGATGACCTCTAGGTCTGTAATACCCTTGGGTATACCCTCCCACTCGGTACGCCGGCGAAACCTCAAACCTGCCTCATGAATTTGATTGGCAACTTCAGTAAAGCGTTCGGGATGACGTGGCACAAGACAAAGTAATGGGGCATTCTCAAATGCGTTGCTCTGAAGTAAATCCCGCCAAGCCCTCAGGATGATCACCTCTTCGCCGTCACGAGTACTCGCAGCACACACCATGAGGCGTTGATTGCCATGGAGCTCTTGTTGCCAAGCTTTGCCATGCTGAACTAAGCTGGGATCCAGTGGCACATCAAACTTGAGGTTACCAACAATCTCTACTTTTTTGACACCCAGACTGCGATAACGCTCGGCATCAAATTGCGTTTGAGCCAAGATGCCGGCGAAGGCCTGAAAGAGAGCTCTTCCTGCTTTACCAAACCGGTTGACTCGACGAGCGCTGCGCTCGGATAAGCGGGCATTGACCAAAAATAATGGCAAACCAATTTCTGCACAATAAAACACCACAGTTGGCCAAGCCTCAGTTTCCATAAATAAACCCAGCTTGGGCTTAAAGGTGCGAATGAAATTAGCAACAGACCAACACAGGTCATAAGGTAAATAGACTTGGCGCAGTTGACCAGAAGCAATTGCCAGCGCAAATAAAGCGGCACCAGTACGACGGCCATTGAGCGTCATGTGAGTTAACAAAATAGTTTCGCCACGTGCGAGATAGGCTTCGATCAAGGGTTGGGCAGCTCTTGTCTCGCCAACGGATACCGCATGAATCCACACCGATCCCTGCACAATCGACTTTCTATTAGCAAAGCCTAGGCGCTCAGAGAAGTGATGTAAATATTCAGCGGAATGGCGGGTACGCCAAGCTAGGCGAATGAAGGCAAAAGGCAAAAGCAGATGCCAAAGCAATTGATAAACAGCAAACCAGATCTTGGGGCGGGCACCGTATTGAGAATCTTGCGGTACGCGCCCAAGGATTGGAATCAAACTCACTTTTTCAGACGTTCGGTCAATTCGACCGCCTTACCTAAGTATGAAGATGGGGTCATCTCAAGCAACAATGTTTTTGCATCATCTGGAATCTTCAAGCCACGAATAAAGGTTTGTAAATCGGCCTGATTAATACCTTTGCCACGAGTCAACTCTTTGAGTTGCTCGTAGGGATTCTCAATACCGTAGCGACGCATCACCGTTTGCACTGGCTCGGCTAACACTTCCCAGCAGTTATCTAAATCAGCGGCAATCACAGCATGGTTCACTTCCAACTTACTCAGGCCACGTAAGGCGCTGTCATAGGCCAACACACTATGGCCAAATGCTGGGCCTAGGTTGCGCAAGACTGTAGAGTCAGTCAGGTCACGCTGCCAACGAGAGATCGGCAACTTCTCAGCCAAGTGACGCAGCAAGGCATTTGCAACACCCAAGTTACCTTCAGAATTTTCGAAATCAATTGGATTCACTTTATGTGGCATCGTAGATGAGCCAATCTCACCGGCTTTAGTGCGCTGCTTAAAGTAACCAATTGAAATATAGGCCCAAAAATCGCGGTCCATATCCAACAAGATAGTGTTGGCACGAGCGATCGCATCAAACAACTCAGCCATACCATCATGCGGTTCAATCTGAATGGTGTACGGATTGAATGTGAGACCCAAACGTTTTTCAACAACACCCTTAGAAAAGTTTTCCCAATCAAAATCGGGGTAGGCGGATAAGTGAGCGTTGTAATTGCCAACTGCACCATTCATTTTTCCTAGGAGCGGAACTGCTGCGATAGTCGCGATCGCACGCTCTAAGCGTTTAGCAATATTAGCCAACTCTTTACCTAAGGTACTTGGAGAGGCAGGCTGACCATGTGTACGAGACAACAAAGGCACCTTGGCATTCTCGATTGCCAAGTCAGTCAATACAGAAAGGACTTTTCTAAGTTGCGGCAATAAGACTTCATCACGCGCACCGCGCAACATCAAACCATGAGAGGTGTTGTTGATGTCTTCAGAAGTACAGGCGAAGTGAATGAACTCGCTCGCTTTTAATAAATCTGGGCGACCAGCTACTTTTTCTTTTAAAAAATACTCCACCGCTTTAACGTCATGGTTGGTTACTGCCTCGATGTCCTTGATGCGTTGTGCATCGGTATCAGAGAAATGCTCTGGCAAAGACAATAGAAAGACTTCATCCGCTGCACTAATTTTTGGTACATCTGGCAAGCCAGCAGAAGCCAAGGCTAAGAGCCAATGAATCTCCACAAAGACCCGCTGGCGCATAAATGCAGCTTCGGATAACCAAGGCCTTAAGGCATCAAGTTTTCCAGCGTAGCGGCCGTCTAAAGGGGAAAGTGCATTGAGGGTAGAAATCGGCTGACTCACGAATATTGCCTTTACATGAAATGTGTCAATAAAGCCTGATTTTAATCGCTCTTGAGTTCAATCCATTCAATGCTGGCATGGCTATACTTAGCCCCATGAAACTTATCGGATCCCTCACTAGCCCCTACGTACGCAAGGTACGCATTGTTTTCTTGGAAAAAAAGGTTGATATTGACCTAGAACTTGAGAATGTATGGGCTGCAGACACAAAAATTGCCCTTAATAACCCCTTAGGCAAGGTTCCCTGCCTCCTTTTGGATGATGGCGAGGTTCTCTACGACTCCCGCGTGATTGCGGAGTACGCTGACACCTTAAGCCCGGTTGGTAAGCTGATTCCGGTAGGCAGCCGCGAGCGAGCAACTGTTAAAACCTGGGAAGCCCTGGCTGATGGCATTGGAGACGCCAGTATTTTGGCCCGCCTAGAGACGACTCTGCGTCCTGTAGAGCAACAAAGTCCAGCCTGGCTTGAGCGTCAAATGGACAAAATAAATACAGGTCTAAGCCAAATGTCTAAAGAATTAGGTGAAAACACTTGGTGCCATAGCAATCAAATGACTTTAGCTGACATAGCCGTAGGTTGCGCCCTAGGCTTCCTATTGCTACGCTTCCCTAATATTGCTTGGCAAGCGCAGTACCCCAACCTGGATACTTTGTATCAAAAATTGATGCAAAGGCCTTCTTTTGCAGAAACTGCACCGCCAACAGCCTAAACCAGAGAATGGGTATCTAAAAATACTTAGGCGGAAATAATTCCACCGCCCAAGCAAATATCGCCATCGTATAAAACCGCAGATTGGCCTGGAGTCACCGCCCACTGGGCATCCGAGAAACTCAAATCAAAACTCAGAGGTCCCGCGGTTCCAGTAGTCAATGAACAGGCGGAATCCGCCTGACGATAGCGGGTTTTGGCTGTGTACTGTCCTGGTGTGGGTGCAGCACCATCAACCCAACTAGCATCGATTGCAGAGAGCTGATTAGCTAATAACCAAGGGTGCTCGTGGCCTTGAACGACATAAAGCGTGTTATTGGCCACATCTTTGCGAGCCACATACCAGGCATCGCCATTGCCATCCTGACTTCCACCCAACCCTATGCCTTTGCGCTGACCCAAGGTAAAGAAGGCAAGTCCCATGTGCTCTCCCACTGTTTTACCTTCAGGCGTTTTAATCGGACCTGGGGTATGAGGCAAGTAGCGGTTTAAGAACTCGCGGAAGGGGCGCTCTCCAATAAAACAAATCCCAGTGGAGTCTTTTTTACGGGCATTGTGCAAGCCAATTTGCTCGGCAATCTTGCGCACTTCTGTTTTCGGAATCTCCCCCAAAGGGAAAAGAACATTCGTTAACTGTGCTTGAGTTAGGCGGTGCAAGAAATAGCTTTGATCTTTGCTAGCATCTACTGCTTTTAATAACTGCACGCGACCACCGTGGTGACGAACCCGCGCATAGTGACCAGTTGCAATGGCATCAGCCCCCAAACTTATAGCGTGGTCCAAAAAGGCTTTGAATTTAATTTCTGCATTGCACAAAACATCAGGATTTGGAGTTCTTCCCGCAGCGTATTCCCTTAAAAACTCTGCAAAAACACGCTCACGATACTCGGCGGCAAAATTGACCGCTTCAACGTCAATGCCGATTAAGTCAGCCACCGACACCACATCTAACCAATCCTGACGCGCGGAGCAGTATTCATCGCTGTCGTCATCTTCCCAGTTTTTCATGAAGAGTCCAATTACCTCATAGCCCTGCTGCTTGAGCATCCAGGCTGCTACAGACGAATCTACCCCTCCAGACATTCCAACAACGACTTTGGATGGGTTAGAGGCTGGTATTGCGGAAGAATTGAGGTGGATCATCAAAAAATGCGAGAATTCAATATAAGCTAAAGACCCCATTGTAGAAGTCTTGCTCCTAATTTACGAGATTTGGAGCAAAACCCAATAAATGGCTAAGGGTAAATAGATAGGTGGATCTTCACCTATCTAACTAAAATAGATTTTTCGAAAAAATTAGCATTTGGAGACATGCCATGCGCATAGGAGTACCGCTGGAAACTAGGCCCGGGGAAACTCGAGTTGCCGCCACACCCGAAACCGTTAAGAAGCTGATTGGTCAAGGCCATACGGTTGTTATTCAAAAAGATGCGGGCGTGACAGCTAGCCAACCAGATTCAGCTTATGAAGCTGTTGGCGCAACTATTGGTAGCGCAGCTGATGCCTTTGGCGCTGAGATCGTTCTCAAAGTCCGTGCCCCAGAAGCTACAGAGCTCAAACAGATGAAATCCGGCAGCGTACTGCTTGGCATGCTTGATCCATTTGATAACGACAATATTGCTGCAATGGCTGCTCAAGGTGTGACTGCATTCTCATTAGAGGCTGCCCCACGCACGACCCGCGCACAAAGCATGGACGTCCTGTCCTCACAAGCCAATATTGCCGGCTATAAAGCGGTCATGGTTGCTGCTAATGAGTACCAACGCTTTATGCCCATGCTCATGACTGCTGCCGGTACTGTTAAAGCTGCCCGCGTCCTCATTCTGGGTGTTGGTGTTGCTGGATTACAAGCAATTGCAACAGCTAAACGTCTGGGTGCCGTCATTGAAGCTTCGGATGTTCGTCCCGCTGTAAAAGAACAAATCGAATCACTAGGCGGCAAGTTTGTAGATGTCCCATTTGAATCTGATGAAGAACGCGAAATTGCTCAAGGCGTTGGTGGTTATGCCCGCCCAATGCCTGAAGCGTGGATGAAACGTCAGGCAGCTCTCGTTGCTGAACGCGCCCTACAAGCTGACATCGTGATTACTACTGCCTTGATTCCGGGTCGTAAGCCACCAGTCCTATTGCATAGCGATACCGTTGCCAATATGAAGCCCGGCTCAATCGTGATCGACTTAGCAGCTGGTCGTGGCGATAACGGGTCAGGCAACTGCCCGCTGACTCAAGCAGACAAAATCGTTGAGGTAAATGGTGTAAAGATTATTGGTTACACCAACCTGGCCAGCATGGTTGCTGCAGACGCCTCTGCTTTGTACTCACGTAACTTGCTCGATTTTATGAAACTGATTGTTGATCCAGAAGCAAAGTTAGTGATCCCAATGGATGATGACATCGTTACTGCCTGCCTCATGTGTCGTGATGGCCAAGCCGTCCGTAAAAACTAATAGAAATCTTTCGAAGGAAACATCATGGATCTCGCTGCTTTTCAAAGCATCCTCACAGTCCAAAATATCACTGTGTTTGTCTTGGCTATTTTTGTCGGCTACCACGTGGTTTGGAATGTCACCCCTGCACTCCATACTCCGCTCATGGCTGTTACTAATGCCATCTCCGGAATCATTATTGTTGGCGCCTTATTGCAAACTGAAGTCATTGGTGGCGATGAGATCACTCTCACCAGCATCATTGGCGCAGTCGCAGTCTTCTTAGCCTCAATCAATATTTTTGGTGGCTTTATGGTCACCCGTCGCATGCTTGAAATGTTCAAGAAAAAGGCCCCTAAGACTGATGCGGCTGGAAGTAAATAAAACTAGAACAAGATCTATATAGAGACCAAAATAATGTTAAACATAACCGCGATTTCCTATCTCATTTCTTCAGTGCTATTCATCCTCGCCTTGCGGGGACTGTCTTCACCAACGACTTCACGCCAAGGCAATACCTTCGGCATGATCGGTATGCTGCTTGCCGTGATCACCACCTTCATGATTCCTGACTTTAAGCCAGTGTTCTCATTGATTATTGGTGCGATTGTTGCCGGCGCCATCATTGGAACGATTGCTGCTAAGCGTGTTCAAATGACCAAGATGCCTGAGCTCGTAGCACTGATGCACTCCTTTGTTGGTTTGTCAGCAGTATTGATTGCGATTGCAGCGGTATACAACCCGGCTCAAACCCATTCTGGTGTACAAAAGATTGAGCTCTTTATCGGCGCATTTATTGGTGCCATTACCTTTACCGCTTCCGTAATTGCTTTCGGAAAATTATCTGGCAAGGTCAGCGGTAAACCAGTGACTTTTGCTGGTCAACATTTACTCAACCTGATCCTTGCTATTGGCATGGTTTCTGGTGGCGTAATGTACTTCATGACTGGTAGCCACGAAGCCTTCTTGGTGATGTGTGCGATTGCCTTGGTATTGGGCGTGACCTTGATCATCCCAATCGGTGGCGCAGATATGCCAGTGGTGGTATCTATGCTCAACAGCTACTCTGGTTGGGCGGCTGCAGGTATTGGTTTCACATTAAACAATCCGGTATTAATTATTGCTGGTGCTTGCGTTGGCTCTTCGGGTGCCATCCTCTCTTACATTATGTGTAAGGCGATGAACCGCTCCATCTTGGCAGTATTACTTGGTGGCTTTGGTGCCGAAGCTTCTGCTGGCGGTGGCGATGATGGCAGTCCAAAGAACTACAGAACTGGCTCGCCGGAAGATGCGGCCTTCCTCATGGAGAATGCGGACACAGTCATCATCGTTCCTGGCTACGGCTTGGCAGTGGCTCGCGCTCAACACGCTCTCAAAGAATTGACAGAAAAACTGACTCATCATGGCGTGACTGTGAAGTACGCGATTCACCCAGTTGCGGGTCGTATGCCTGGTCACATGAATGTTCTCTTGGCTGAAGCTGAAGTGCCATACGATCAAGTATTTGAAATGGAAGACATCAATAGCGACTTTGGTCAGGCTGACGTAGTGCTGGTGCTTGGCGCAAACGACGTGGTGAACCCTGCCGCACGCACACCAGGTAGCCCAATTTTTGGTATGCCGATTTTGGAAGCATTCAAAGCCAAAACTATCATCGTAAACAAACGTTCAATGGCTGCAGGTTATGCAGGCCTTGATAACGAACTCTTTTACATGGATAAAACCATGATGGTCTTCGGTGATGCGAAGAAGGTTGTGGAAGATATGGTCAAGTCTGTCAGTTAATGCGGGCAAACTGAAGGTCTAACAGTAGTGAATCAGAATGGCTAGTAAAAATTTACTAGCCATTTTTTATGCCTAAAGCCAAGAAAGCCCCAATGCGCTTACTCAAATATGTCTCAGTTGCTTTTGTATTAACACTACCTCAGTATGTTTGTGCTGATGACATACGAAAGCACTACTACACCGACATTCCAGGCGTCGAAGCCAATGTTTTAATTAAAACTACAAAATCGTGGAATGGTGCCACGCTACCTGCATATAGTGAAGGTCAACCTGAAATCACGATTATTAGATATACATTTGCCCCAGGCGCAGCAATACCAATGCATATGCACCCCGTGATTAATGCCGGTGTTTTGCTAAAGGGTGAACTCAATATCCTTACAAAAACTGGTGAAAAAATAACACTAAAGTCTGGTGAGCCACTAGTTGAACTTTTTAAAGAATGGCACTCTGGCACAAATCCAGGCATCGAACCAGTAGACTTAATCGTTGTCTATGCGGGAACGGTTGGGACTCCTTTAGCAATCCGAGAAAAATAAGCTTAGCCATTAACAGTATTCAGTAATAAAAAACGCCTGGTCTTTTGAACCAGGCGTTTTAGTTTCTGCAGCCAGATAGCTGAGGAAATGTACGGCTATTACATCATGCCGCCCATTCCACCCATGCCGCCCATGCCGCCCATATCAGGCATGCCACCAGCGGAATCATCCTTAGGGGCTTCGCAGATAGCGCAATCGGTAGTCAACAACAAGGCTGCTACAGACGCTGCATTAACCAATGCAGTTTTCGTAACCTTAGTTGGGTCGATCACACCTTGAGCTACGAGGTCGCCGTACTCACCAGTTGCTGCGTTGTAACCGTTATTGCCCTTACTAGCCAATACCGCATTAACAACTACGCTGGCTTCGTCGCCCGCGTTAGAAACGATGATGCGCAGTGGCTCTTCCATAGCACGTAAGACAATGCTGATACCAGCGTCTTGATCAGCGTTGTCGCCTTTCAAGCCCTTGATACCCTGCATAGCACGTAACAAAGCTACGCCGCCGCCAGGAACAATACCCTCTTCAACCGCAGCGCGAGTAGCATGCAATGCGTCATCAACGCGGGCTTTCTTTTCTTTCATTTCAACTTCAGTAGCAGCACCAACACGAATCACTGCAACACCGCCTGCCAACTTGGCAACACGCTCTTGCAATTTTTCTTTGTCGTAATCGCTAGTCGCTTCTTCGATCTGAACGCGAACGTTCTTCACGCGAGCTTCGATTGCTTTAGCATCGCCAGCACCGTCAATAATGATGGTGTTTTCTTTGCCGATTTCAATACGCTTTGCTTGACCTAAATGCTCGAGAGTTGTTTTCTCAAGTGTGAGGCCGATTTCTTCAGCAATCACGGTACCGCCAGTCAAAATCGCGATGTCTTCCAACATAGCTTTACGACGATCGCCAAAACCTGGAGCCTTAACAGCACAAGTCTTGATGATGCCGCGAATGTTGTTCACAACTAAAGTTGCCAAGGCTTCGCCTTCAACATCTTCCGCAATAATCAACAATGGACGACCAGACTTCGCTACTTGCTCAAGTACTGGGAGCAAGTCACGTATGTTGCTTACCTTCTTGTCAAACAGGAGAACGTATGGGCTTTCCAGTATGGCAACTTGTTTTTCTGGTTGGTTGATGAAGTATGGGGAAAGGTAACCGCGGTCAAACTGCATACCCTCAACAACTTCCAACTCATCTTCTAAAGACTTGCCATCTTCAACAGTGATAACACCTTCTTTACCTACTTTTTCCATTGCCTCAGCAATGCGCTGACCAATGCTGTAGTCGCTGTTAGCTGAGATAGATCCAACTTGAGCGATTTCTTTAGTAGTTGTACAAGGCTTGCTAATTTTCTTGAGCTCTGCGATTGCGGCTGTAACAGCTTTGTCGATACCGCGCTTCAAGTCCATTGGGTTATGGCCTGAAACTACGTATTTCATGCCTTCACGAACGATAGATTGAGCCAAAACAGTTGCAGTAGTTGTACCGTCACCAGCGATATCAGCAGTTTTGGAAGCAACTTCCTTCACCATCTGAGCGCCCATGTTTTGGAGCCTATCTTTGAGTTCAACTTCTTTTGCTACGGATACGCCATCTTTAGTGATGGTTGGGCCGCCAAATGAACGCTCGATCACAACATTACGGCCTTTTGGTCCTAATGTTACTTTTACTGCGTTAGCAAGAATATTTACGCCTTCTACCATCTTGGTGCGGGCGTTATCTCCAAATACGACGTCTTTTGCTGCCATGATTGAATTCCTTTCTTAGGTACCGATTACTTCTGTACAACAGCCATGATGTCTTCTTCGCGCATTACGAGAAGCTCGTCGCTGCCGACCTTAACTGTTTGACCTGCATATTTGCCAAATAGCACGCGATCGCCAACTTTGACGTCTGGTGCATTCAACTTGCCACTGTCATCACGCTTGCCTGGGCCAACTGCCAATACTTCACCTTGATCAGGCTTTTCAGCGGCAGCATCCGGAATGATGATTCCAGAGGCAGTTTTTGATTCTTGATCTAAACGTTTAATGATTACGCGATCATGCAAAGGACGCAGATTCATTCCTTCTCCTATGTTAGTAAGTGTTAACTAATTAAAAAACCAATATAAATCAATATGTTGCCGTCTCTTAACACGAAAGTATTAGGCTTTTGAGTCTAATAAGCCCGTTTTAGCACTCGCGTGTAGGGAGTGCTGATTATATAGGTCTGATTCCTGGGATTTCAAGAGCAAAATTGCCTTAAATTTCATGTTGTCGTCCGCAACGCAACTTGAGATTTTGGCAGAGCAACTTGAGATTCAACCGCTGAGTACTATATGGCTCTGCGGGTTGTTCAGAAATTTACCTCTGTCAAAAGGGCAAAATTTTACTTTTTCCACTCCTGAAAATTATTACCAAGATTGATAGAGCATAATTTAATCAATTTCATTGCGAGATTTTCCCCAAGTCATTGTTTTTATTCAATTTTAGGGTCTCAACTTGAGTTGCAGAATATTTTTATGCTCGCTCTACTAGCCATTAAAGTTAAGGTTTTGAAGGTAATTTTATTAATTATCAAAGCCTCAAAGGGAATCTTTGCCAATACATCCCCAGTATTTATAAAGTAGATAACTATGGGGTAATACCCTCACATAGTAAGCCTCTGATTTATGGAGAAACCATACCATCGGTTATTCCTCAAATGGCTCACGGGTATAGTGAACTACCGTTTTATCTGGCTCTGTCTGGATTTTCGTTCTTCGGTGGGATATTTCCGACCTGACGGCTTCTTCTAAATCTTTAATGAGCTTTTCAGCATCTTCTTTCTGCTTGGCTAACGCCGATGCAGGGATCAGTTGGCCAGACCTCAAAAGGGTACTCAGGTCTTATTTATGGATGACATCACTAGGCAACCACTCGCGAGTGATCTCGGAAATGGGTAATTTACCCGCCCTTCTCAACTCTCTATTCTTCTCATCTTGCCGAAATTCATCTTGAGACTTCTTAAAGTCTTCAGCAAAAGAGGTTAACCTCTTAGGCATTACTTTGACAAAGAATTCTGCGTCGCTCATTTGGGTATTTTAGAGCTTGCTCTAGGCGCATGGAAAGTTACCTCGACTCCAGTATGTAGTAATCCTGATTTATTGGCTTTACCCTCTTCTTACTAGCGCTTCCCTGGACTTACCCACAATCAATGATCGCGGGCTAGGCTTGAGTTTAAGCAGGGTAAACCAAAGAAAACCAAAGCACTTAAGCAAGGAAGAAACGGTGAGGCAAACCTGATTTAATGGCTTGAAATTTCATAATAGGTGGCTAAGAGCTTACAAGCAGAGAGTGAGCCTTTCTTAAGGAGTAATACTCAAGTCAACCCATTACGCACGGTAACCTCAAAATCATCACATAGCTTGTCAATTAGGTCTTCAGTTTCCTTGAAGAAATAATCTCCGACAGTCTGACGCCGTAAGGCCTTGTATCGACGGTAGATCTTTGCAAAGTCGTCATAAATCTCATCTTCAGAAACATGGGATTTTATTTTGACAATCAATCGTTTGCCCTCGATTGATTCGCGTACGTAATTAAAAAAATCAACGATCTTAGCCTCGAAAGCATTGATCAATTCCCCAGTCTTTGCCTCTTGTTCATTGCGAGCAGCAATGATCGCCAAGATATCAAACTGCCCCCCTTGACCTGGCCCAGTGCCCTCAGCAACATTTGAAGGCTTTTTCTCCTTCTTCTTGGGCTCCTCGGCAACTACCTCAACCATGCCAATTTGATTATCAAAGTAGACTTCAATCGGATCTTTAACATCTTCACTTCGGTGCATCATGTTGTATAGGGTGTTGAACTTCCGCCAAAAGAATAAAAAGCTTGGCTCACTATATTTAGCATCCATCTCAATCACATACTCGATGCGATTGAGTATGGTGAAATATTGGGCTGCCTTTGCTTTGGCATCAGCCGTTCGCTGAGGATTGGCGTCAATATATTTTTTTAGGCTGCTTTCGAAATCCAAATAACTTTCTGGATCATCGCGCTTTGCTGGATCCCTATAAATGCCCATATAGATATTGAAAAATTTATCGTAGGTATCAGATTTTTTTAGTTCGGACAGGAGCAAATCAAGAACCTTCTTGTCACTGAATGGATCAAAGTCACTGACCACCACATCTGAAAAATGTTCAAAGGCATCTTTAATGTTCTGCACGTTAACATTGTTATAGGAAAAATCAACGATCTTGCAGTCATTCTTGTACTTGGTAGTCCGATTCACTCTTGAAATAGTCTGAATGGCGCTGATGCCTTTAATTTCTTTATCCAGAAATAGAGTGTGTAGCCTTTTTTCGTCAAAACCGGTTTGAAGCTTGGCAACAACGATCATTAGTCCATTTTTCTTGAGCGCAAAACTTTCCAATACCTTTTCCTCTGAAAGGCCGCTATTTAAGCCTGTGGCACTTTGTTCGTCCTGATTACTTGAATAGACTACGTGAATAGGGGCTTCTGCATACTTTGCATACTTAGGCTCTTTTACCAAAGCGTTAAAGTATTTGGTGATAGCGCCTTGGTATGCGATTGCGGCCTTGATGGAATGCACTGCAAGCATAGCCTTACCGGTGCCCCGAATCTGGCGATAGACATCTTTGACCAAAAGATCTGCTACATATTTGGCGATGGCATCGATACGATCGCGGTTTTCATAAATCTGCTTTTTCTGTGCGTCCTTATATTCCTTCTCAGTAAACCCCTTGAGTGGATTTGACGGTAGGTCAAATAACATTTTTGAAGCAACGGGGACAATATTTTTCAGCGGATTTAAGATAAATCCGTCTTCAATGGCCTCTTTCATGGTGTAGCTGTCAAACGGACGCCATAGTTTTTCACTTTCCGCGTAACCGCTAAACTCACCAAAGCGCGCTAGAGCATGATCATCTGGTGTTGCGGTAAATCCAATGATGAGGTTCTTCTTAGTGGCCTGACCGGCGTATTCACCACCATCAAATGGGCTTTGCAGCTCGTCAAAAATACTCACCATCTCTTCATGCTGGTCACCACTGTTAGAGCGATGAATCTCATCAATTAAGAATACGATTCGCATACCAGCTAATTTTTTGAGCACTTCCTCATCCAACATCTCCCGCACCGACCCGAACTTCTGTAAATTCACAATAACTAGGCGAGTTTCGGAGGCTAAGGCCTCTTGAAAGGTCTTTTTATTCGTAGCCTCGATAACCATGCGCTTATCAATATTCATGTTCAGCATGAGCGAGTCTATCTGGCTGCGCAGTTGCAATCGATCGACCACGATCATAATCTTGTCGTAAACGTATTGCGCCTTGCCGCCGCCATCAGGGCGACGCAGGTCTTTTAGCTGAAGAGCAGACCAGCCAATGATGTTGGACTTTCCAAAACCAGCGGCGTATTGCATCAGCAATGAATACACGTTCTTGTTGTTCGAATAGGCCTTACGTTTTTCGAGTAACTCTTTCTTTTTTACCTCAGAGACACCTACCAATTGCCTTTCGAGCAATTTCTCAAAGTAGTCTGGCTCTTGTTCGTGAGCCAAGAACTCATCGATCTTAGCCATGATTTTGTCAGTGCCAAACTTCTGCTTCGGGCGGGGTGAAATTAGATAGCCAGCCTGGTCTTTGACTTCTTTTACGCCTTTGTTTACATATACATCACGCTCGATGAAGTTGTAATACAAAATCTCTTTTTCAATCATAAACTTACCGTATAAAGCAGAAAACAATTCTTTAAGCTTATCTTTTTTATCGGCGTCAGGCTTTAGCAATGGATAGAGCTTAAAAACTCCATGTGCTTTTTTCTCGATTTCTTCCCGATCAAACTTCCCATCCCGACAGGTTGTCAAAATTTCATCAAAGTAGTCCGCAATAGTTCTTATGACGTAGGTCTCACCAATGTCAGTAGTAGTGATGTGAATAGCATTCTCAAAGATCTTAAGAAAATCTTTTCGAAGGGCCTGTTTTTCTTTATCACTTAACATTTCATTACTATCAATGTATTGGTGGTAGACCTTCACCGCCTCAAAATAGTCTTTAATTACTTTACCTCGGCCGTTCTTGCTAGCTGTTTGACTGGTGTAGTTGCTTTTAAGCTCGCTATAACCAAGATAAATACCGTTAACAAAGGTGACAATATCTGGGCGAAATGCAAAGATTTGTGCGCCCTGATAATTGAACTTGTATGGCAACTCCTGCACCACAGAGAAGAGATTTTCATCAAATAAAGCATTGTCATGAATGACACTATCGCTCGTATAAAACAAATGAAGTTTTATACCCTCAAGGGTGATGGACTTATTGGCGTTAAGAAATAGTGCCATATTCCGACTACTGGAAATACGCTCAGCAATCAAAGTCATTAAATCCTGAAGTAGCGCCTTCTTATCACTTCGATATTTCTTGAGCAGAAGCTCATACGGCTTTCGATTAAGCGAGCTATTCTCGATAAACGCCTGCAAATCCTCCTCAATAACCAGAGCTTGCGTAACAGTATTCGCCTTAACTTCTTTGTACCCCAAGCCATCTCGAAAGAAGGGGATTAGGAATTTATCTTGTAGGTGGAGTTCGTTCATACTGCTAACCCTTCGCTTGTTACTTTGATTTTTCCAGTCACCACATCGTTGATCAGCGCCTTTCTCAAGCTCTTAAGTTTTTCTATCTCAGCACTAATTGACTTAAGAATGGCATCTATTTGCATTGTTTTTTCATCGAGATATTTGGATATGGCCTGCTGCTCCAATTGTGGCGGCACCAATATCTGAATATCATTAATTTTTTCCATTCTTAGATTAATACGAGTAAACCCATTACCTTCGTTTGATAAAGTTATCCGATAGGGCGTTGAATGTAATAAATAATTTATATAACTTGGATTTATCGAATGCTTGGTAAATCGAAACCCCTTACAAAAACTATTAAGGTAAGTCTTCTTTTCCATATCGCTTCTTAATAATGAGCATTTACCAAGGTCTGCATAATCTTCAGAGCTCATCAAGAAAAATAAATCATATTTTTTTACGAAATTCTGCTTTTCACTTGGGGAAATGCATACAGATTTTAATTCGCTTGTCGATAGATAAAAATTATTTGCAATATTTGTAAATGGGACATATGGTTCAGAATATTCATTCTCATTTATAAAATCATCTCCACTCTTACCGGTAAGCCCGCTATACAAATACCCAACCTCTTTAAGACGGCATATTTTCCAATGCTCTGGGATTTCCTTAATTAAATGAACGTTACAGTTTCTTATAGGCGCTGACTTATCCAATCCACATGTAACGATTTCGTCTATTAGAGACTGTTTTAATTTCTCATACTGCACTGCTTTTTTGTCGAGAAGATCTATTTTTTGATCCAGCTGCCCTGTTGTGGTGTCGAGATAAGAGGCAATTTCTTTTTGCTCTGAGAGGGGCGGGAGAACGATATACAGATCCCCAATCTCTGTTGCATTTGTTGCTGGATAGCTGACTCCTTTTGATATCGCATTAATTCTGTTTATGAGCGTTTCGGATATCACCCAATTTGAGCAAAAAGAACTTAAGACATTTTTTTTGGGCGTCAAAACAGTAAACCCAGTTGAAACAATCACATTAGTAGCATCTTCGATGCGTGTAATTGCCTTCAAGTAAGTTCTGACAGTAGAAACTATCGTATCACCACTACTGACAATTCTTTTGGCTCGCGATGGGGCATCTTTAAAAATTATTTTTTCAGATCTATAGCCCTTCACACCAGGCGGATTCAACTACGAAGTGCAACTTTGATAAACGCCTAGTGGCTAAGGATGTTTTAGTATCCAAAGCTTCTAGACCTGCAAGTCAAAGTAGCCATGACCTATCAACACCTTAGCCAAACTGAACGATATCAGATTTATATCCTCATGAAAGACGGAAAAACCCAAACCCAGATTGCAAAGCTGATGGATAGACATAAGTCGACCATTAGCCGTGAGCTTGCTCGCAATACGGGAGGTAAGGGTTATCGACCTAGGCAAGCCTGTCTCTTGACGCAAGAACGATCCTTAGGCTCTCGCAACGCTACCCAGATTGCTGCTACCGACTGGAGCAAGGCAGTTGATTGCCTCTTAGACAAGTGGAGCCCAGTCCAAATTGCCAATCAAGTAGGCATTAGCCATGAGACGATTTACCGCCATGTCTATGCGGATAAAGCGGCTGGCGGTAGCCTATATCAACAGCTGCGCTGCCAAAAGAAGCGTAAAAAGCGCTATGCCAGCGGTCGGGAACGCAGAGGTCAGATCATCGGCAGAAGGCCCATTAGCGAGCGCCCGGTCCATATTGAGACTCGAGCCCAAGTGGGTCATTGGGAAGGCGATACCATCATTGGAGC
>NZ_NGUO01000002.1 GCF_002206635.1 Polynucleobacter aenigmaticus
CAACTGGGGCTTAAATCCACCGTGCGCCCTAAGCGCTATCAGTCCTATAGGGGCGCTGTTGGTAAAACAGCTCCCAATTTACTGCAGCGTAACTTTGCAGCTAACAAGCCCAATCAAAAGTGGGTCACCGATGTCACTGAGTTCAATATTAAAGGCGAGAAGGTTTACCTCTCGCCAATATTGGATCTGTATAACCAAGAGATCGTCTCTTATGAGATCGCTGATAGACCTCAGATCCGCTCGGTGATGGAGATGCTCAAAAGTGCTTTTAAAAGACTGGGTAATAGTGAGCAACCTATGCTGCACTCAGACCAAGGCTGGCAATACCAAATGGGGATTTATCAACAGGCTTTGAAGGTACAAGGTCTTAGCCAAAGCATGTCTAGAAAAGGCAACTGTCTGGATAACGCAGTCATGGAAAACTGGTTTGGGATTATGAAAACCGAGTTCTTCTACCAAAAGAAGTTCTCAGATGTTCAATCATTTAAAACGGAGCTTAAGGACTACATCCACTACTACAACCATGATCGAATCAAGGAAAAACTAAAGGGATTGAGCCCGGTTCAATACCGAACTCAATCCCTCGTGCTAACCTGATTAAACTGTCCAACTTTTGTGGGTCAGTTCATAGAGTCTGGCTTTTCTGATTAACGCGAATGAAAATTAGTGCGCTGCTTTAGCAGCATTTCTTTTCTTCATATAGGTACCAAGGAGAATCACAATCGCAACACCAATCACCTCAAAGGCTAACTTAGCATCGCCTAATGCAGCTTGAATGCTATCTTTAATTGCTGGATCCTCGACCAACATGCCACCAGCTAGAAAGCCTAAAAGACCTGCGCCCAAAGTAATGATGATTGGGAAACGCTCCATCACTTTTAGCAACATAGCGCTACCAAAAATAATCAATGGAATAGACATACCCAAGCCAATAATCAACAATAGAAGTTGAGTCTCTTGAGGACCTTTTTGAGCCGCTGCTGCAACTGCCAAAACGTTGTCCAAGCTCATCACTAAATCGGCAATCAAAATCGTACGAATAGCTGCCCAAATACTTGTCTTGCCTTCCATATGCTCTTCGCCTTCACTATCGGCTAATAACTGAACCCCGATATAGACGAGCAAAATTGCGCCAACAAGCTTTAGGTACGGGAGAGTTAAAAGTGCAACGGCGGTAATAGTGAGCACCACCCGCAAGATGATGGCTGCAGCACTACCCCAAAATATTGCCTTCTTTTGCTGGGCAGGCGGCAGATTACGGGAAGCCAAAGCAATGACCACCGCGTTATCACCAGATAACAAAATATTCGCCACGATAATTGAGAGTAATGCCGCCCAAAACGTTGCATCTGAAAATGCTGAAAAATCCATAATGTCTCCGTACCTTATATATTTTAGTTTTGACTACAGGGTATTGCAAAAAGCATGCTGATTATCAGCATGCTTTTATTGATTACAACATAGCTTTGAGTAAAGCAGCCATTTCTGAAGGGTTTCTGGTTACTTTAAAGCCGCATTCTTCCATTACTGCAAGCTTTGCATCAGCAGTATCGGCACCACCAGAAATCAATGCGCCAGCATGGCCCATACGCTTTCCAGGAGGCGCTGTTACACCAGCAATAAAGCCCACAATTGGCTTTTTCATATTGGCTTTGCACCAGAGAGCTGCTTCAGCTTCGTCAGGCCCACCAATTTCGCCAATCATAATGACCGCATCAGTATCAGGGTCTTCATTGAACATTCTCATGATGTCAATGTGCTTTAAGCCATTGATGGGGTCGCCACCAATACCCACTGCAGTGGATTGACCCAAACCAATTGCTGTCAATTGACCAACCGCTTCATAAGTCAAAGTGCCTGAACGGCTAACAACACCAATACGACCTTTTTTATGAATATGGCCGGGCATGATGCCGATTTTGATTTCATCTGGAGTAATGATCCCAGGACAATTTGGCCCGAGCAACAAAGTCTTCTTGCCGCCAGCCGCTTCTTTTGCCGTCATCCTGTTACGAACTTCCAGCATGTCCTTGACTGGAATGCCTTCAGTAATACAAATGACAAAATCGAGGTCCGCTTCAACAGCTTCCCAAATGGCAGCAGCAGCACCAGGAGGTGGAACATAAATTACAGAAGCAGTAGCACCAGTTTGCTGAGCGGCTTCTTTTACAGTTCCATAAATTGGAATATTGAAAATAGACTCGCCAGCTTTTTTAGGATTTACACCAGCAACAAAACAGTTTTTACCGTTTGCGTATTCTTGGCACTTCTCAGTGTGGAATTGGCCAGTCTTACCAGTAATACCTTGAGTAATTACTTTAGTATTTTTATTTACCAAAATAGACATATTGAAGTTCCTTGATTATTTGTTTTTCGCAACAGCAGCAACTACCTTAGTAGCAGCTTCAGCCATTGAATCGGCGCTAATGATTGGCAAACCAGAGTCTGCAAGAATTTTCTTGCCCAACTCCTCGTTGGTACCCTTCATGCGCACAACCAAAGGTACAGTCAAGTTCACCGCTTTACATGCTGTAACCACGCCATCAGCGATCACATCGCAACGCATAATGCCGCCGAAAATGTTCACCAAAATCGCTTCAACACTCTTGTTCTTGAGCATGATCTTGAAGGCCTCGGTAACCTTCTCTGCAGTAGCGCCACCGCCAACATCCAAGAAGTTTGCTGGCTCGCCACCAAACAACTTAATTGTATCCATCGTAGCCATTGCCAAGCCTGCACCATTCACTAAGCAACCAATGTTGCCGTCGAGTGAAATGTAAGCCAAGTCAAACTTAGAAGCCTCAATCTCAGCTGCATCTTCTTCATCGATATCGCGGTAAGCCACGATTTCTGGATGACGATACAAAGCATTTGGATCGAAGTTGAATTTAGCGTCTAGCGCCTTAATCTTGCCATTGCCTTCAAGGATTAATGGGTTGATTTCCACCAATGAAGCATCGGTATCCCAATAAGTCTTGTACAAATTCTTGAACACATCACTTGCCATTGGAATAGAGGCATCTGGAACACCAATACCTTTAGCAATAATGTCGCAATCAGCATCTGTCAAACCAATCAATGGGTCAACAAATACTTTAATAATTTTTTCTGGATGAGATTCTGCAACCTCTTCAATATCCATGCCACCTTCACTAGAAGCCATGATGACATTCTTCTGTGTGCCACGATCAGTAACGATACTAAAGTAGTACTCTTTTTTAATATCAGCACCATCCTCAATTAAGAGACGGTTTACTTTTTGACCTTCCGGGCCAGTTTGATGGGTTTTTAATTGCATACCCAAGATTTCAGAAGCATATTTCTTCACTTCGTCCATGCTTCTTGCTAACTTTACGCCGCCGCCTTTACCGCGACCGCCCGCATGAATTTGCGCTTTAACAACCCATACAGGGCCACCTAGCTTTTCGGCTGCTTTAATTGCCTCATCAACACTAAATACAGGGATGCCATTTGGAACAGGCACATTAAATTGGCGTAGTAATTCTTTGCCTTGGTACTCGTGAATTTTCATTATTACTCCCGAAACGGTATCTTTTTTAGCAAGCGATGAGGATTAGTAAAACCGATTTCGCCTTAATTGCCTACTTACTCTATGACTAACTTTAAGAAGTTAACTGAAATAAATGGGAGGGGCTTCACCGACTCTATAAGTCTAGCATGCTGCAATGCGGCAACATGGCATATTGGATCCGTAGTTGCCCTAATCAGGGCGTCCTGCCACCACCTTAGATACAACAGCAGAGCTAAAGCCCTTAGAAGCTAGAAAACGATACTGGCGGGCACGCTCTTTTTGGTCTGTCGCTAGCACCCCAAATTTCCGTAACCACAGTTCGTGAGCCCTTTGATATTCAGTTTCTTTTAGATTCTTGAGGAGATCTGCAGTCTTTGAGCTATCTACGCCAGCCTGCGCAAGCTCGTCTTGAATTTTGCGGGCACCAAACCGCTCGCTACGGCGCCGAACTAAGGCCTCTGCAAAGCGCTGGTCAGAAAGCCAACCACGGGCCTCAAAATCATCCAAAACCGCTTCAATCTGAACTTCCAAGGGTATTTCTGGCACTGCTAGCCCTGAATCCCCTTCAAGCGGGCGCAATTTCAGCATCCTTGCTGCGGATTCTGCAAGCTTGGAGGCTAAGCCTTTTCGGCTGTACTCTCGCATCGACAAAAGGCGCAAAGCCCGAGCTTTGAGACTCGGGCTTTGTTTATTACCTTTCTTAGTGCTGCGGTCTAACTCTGACATTGAGCGATTACGCTTCCTCTTCTTCGCTCACAACGTCGCTAACTACCACTGTCCCAGCTTTTACACCTAATTTCGCACGAATCTTAGATTCGATATCTTGAGCAATGGCTGGATTCTCTTTTAAAAACTCGCGCACATTGTCTTTCCCTTGACCAATGCGATCGCCGTTGTATGCATACCAAGAGCCTGATTTCTCAACGATATCGGCTTCAACACCCATATCGATAATTTCACCTTCTCTGGAAATACCATGGCCGTACATGATGTCGAAAATTGCTTCACGGAATGGTGGGGCAACCTTGTTCTTCACAACCTTCACGCGGGTCTCATTGCCTACAACTTCATCACCCTTCTTAATGCTACCGATACGACGAATGTCCAAACGCATAGTCGCGTAAAACTTCAGCGCATTACCACCGGTAGTCGTTTCAGGCGAACCAAACATCACACCAATCTTCATGCGAATCTGGTTAATAAAGATGACGGTTGTATTGGTACGCTTGATCGCACCAGTCAGCTTACGTAAGGCTTGGCTCATTAAGCGTGCTTGTAAGCCAGGCAAGGAATCACCCATATCGCCCTCGATCTCCGCCCTTGGAACCAAAGCTGCTACAGAGTCAATTACGATCAGATCGATGGAGCCTGAGCGAACCAGGGCATCAGCAATTTCTAAAGCTTGTTCGCCAGTATCCGGCTGTGAGATCAATAAATTATTAACATCTACGCCAAGACGTGAGGCGTATTGAACATCCAATGCATGCTCAGCATCGATAAAGGCGCAAGTTCCACCAATCTTTTGCATCTCTGCAATCGCATGCAAAGTCAGCGTTGTCTTACCGGAAGACTCAGGACCGTAAATCTCAATCACGCGCCCACGCGCTAAACCACCAACCCCAAGGGCAATATCTAAACCCAAAGAGCCACTTGATACCACTTGAATATCTTGATGAATCTCTGCATCGCCCAATCTCATGATTGAGCCCTTACCAAATTGCTTCTCAATTTGCGCCAAGGCGGCAGTCAATGCTTTTTGCTTGTCTCCGCTCATGCCGTCAAATTCGGATGAGGCTGATTTTTTCTTATCGTCCAAGGCCATGTTTGATCCCTTTTCACTATTAGTTAGGCTGTTTTTTGAGTTTTTTGAGTTTTTTATCAACATGCAACTAACTGTATATAAAAACAGTAGTATTTGCAAGCGACTTTTAAAGGATTTATGGCTGATTTTTTAATAGGGCCGATCCTACGGGTCGATCCCAATAGAAAAAGAGGGGGATGGCTATACCCCAGGCCAGGCCCAGCAGAATGAGTCCGCCAATTTGGCCATTAACACCCCATGCCCCTGCGCCCATTCTGACCCCAGCCTCATAGGACATGGGCCCTGCAATTGCTCCTAGCACCCCACCCAGGATAGGTTTGCCCCGTAGCCAAGCCAAAGAACTATTGATGGTGCTGGCAACTAAAGCCCACAGCGTCCACATCCAAAATGGTGAGAGATAAGCGCTTGGCCAAGGGTTTTGAAAGCTTAAAAAGCCCCAATTGGCTACCAGCGTGTCGACTGCCACCCCAAATAGAGCCGCCTTAAAAAGAAGTTTTAGCTCCGACAGGGGCCGAGGGGAGCGCCAGCTATGAATGGCAAGGTAGACCAAGGTAGCGACTACAGGCCAAAACACCTGCTGATTGGCGGCGCCAATAATGCAAGCAAACCAACCAGCCTGGAAAAGTACAAAATTCCAAAATTTAGCCATCAATCAAATCCCAGTGACATTACCTAAGAAAAAGGCCACTGCCGGTGGGCAATGGCCTTTTGATTTGGTGGCGATTCAGGGATTCGAACCCCGGACCTGTGGATTATGATTCCATCGCTCTAACCAACTGAGCTAAATCGCCGAACGTCAGATTTTAGCTTATTTGATCAAAATCCTCAATTTATCTACTTTGACCCTAATGAACCAGGCAATCAAATGATCTTAATAGTTAAATCCGGCAAATTATCGATGCTGCAACGAACTATGTCGCCACGGACAACCGGCCCCACATTCTCAGGCGTACCAGAGTAGATGATGTCGCCAGGAAATAATTCATTTGCTTCGGATAATTTGGCAATTTGCTCTGCCACCGACCAAATCATTTGCTCTAAATTCGCCTTCTGTTTCACAACTCCGTTTACAGAAAGTGAAATCGCGCCCTTCGTAAAGTGGCCAACTTGACCAACCCGGAAGATCGGCCCAATAGGGGCGGAATGATCAAATGACTTACCAATCTCCCAGGGCTTCTTTTGGTCGCCCATAAAGCGCTGCAAATCACGACGAGTCATATCCAAACCCAAGGCATAACCAAATACATGCTCAAGGGCTTTTTCTACGGGGATATTTTTTCCCCCTTTATTAAGGGCAGCGACCAACTCAACCTCGTAGTGATAGTTTTTGGTCAGCGAGGGATAGGGATGGTCGATTATCTTATTTGGCGCTACAAATTGAATCGCATCGGTTGGCTTTTGAAAAAAGAATGGTGGCTCACGCGTTGGATCCGATCCCATCTCACGGGCATGTGCCGCATAGTTTCTGCCAATGCAGTAAATACGGCGTACAGGGAATTCAGCATCGCTACCCGCAATCGGTATCAGGGTTTGAGCGACCACAAATGGTGTCGAGACTACTTCTGCAGTATGCGCCTCAACAGCAGAAATTAGCCCTACCGATGAAAGGGAGGCAACACCCATTTTGATTGCGTTGCGTCGACCAATGAGATCTTTATCCCGAATTGACATTACTCACTTCTCCTTAAGAATAGCAATCATCGTATTCCGAATAGCGCATATGTACATCAGGAAAACCCCAGTAATCCCAAGCTAATTAAATCTCACTTAATCTGAAAAACGCTCATTGCCTCATCACGGTTATAGCGAATAAAAACCTCGATTTTCTTAGCTAAAAAGAGCTTTTTAAGAACCTCATCCTTATTTTCAAAGGTGATGGCAGTTTGCTCCGGGAAGCGCGAAAAGGGGTCACTCATCACTTCTATGGGTTGACCATCCACTTTAATCAATCGAATCGTCCGCTTGTAAAAGCGATCAGGCTGAATAAATATTAGACGCTTGACATATTTATCTAAGACCAGCTTTTGCCCTTGATCATTGGCTTTGTAGTAATAGACCAACTCGTCTTTACCATTCGTAGTGGCATCCCGCTCCTCATCCCATTTGGCAAATACAGCCTGACTTGCAAGCGTACAAAGAAAAGCTACCACTGCTAACCTATAAAGATGCATCATTTACTTTCCTAGTTGGATCAATTCATCTTATCAGTCATCAGCACATATGCGCCTTCTATCGATCTCGTCTGGCAAAGTCATGCCTCTTTTTGGATCCCATCACCCAAACTATAAAAGCGTTGCTTCTGCTATCAACAAGGAATCTATCAGCAACCTGAATAATCCAGTCCCAGTTGAAATTACCAGACTCGGTGTAGCAGGAGATGAACAGGCAGATCCATCCGTCCATGGAGGACTTGAGAAAGCGATTTATGTTTATCCAGTTGAGCACTACGCTTTTTGGAATGAGCTCCTGACTCGTGAAACAAAGAAATTAGTCAATCTTCCACTTGGCGCCTTTGGAGAAAACTTCACAATAGAAGGCTTGCTTGAAACTGGGGTATATATCGGCGACAGAATTCAAATTGGTGATCTTGAATTTACCGTAGTCAAGTTACGTGAACCTTGCTTTAAGTTTAATGCCAAGATGGGATACAAAGGCGCAGCGAAAGCCATGCTGCAATCTGGATTCAGCGGGTGGTACTTACGTGTCAATCAAATGGGCACACTTACAGTGGGCTTAGACATCAAAGTCATCCCAGGCCAGAGAGTCACCTCGATAGCAGATCAAAACAAGACCCTGTTTAACCGCGGCAATCAAAAAAATCTTTGGGATTAATTTTGGCAATAAAAAACCCGACCACTTAGTGGTCGGGTTTAGTTTTTGAAACAGACCAGTGAAGCTTAGTCTTTAGCGTAAATATCTACGTCTTTAGTTTCTTTAACAAACAGCACACCGATTACCAATGTCATTGCAGCAATGATGATTGGGTACCAGAGACCGTAGTAAATGTTACCGTTCTGCGCTACCAAGGCGAAGGAGATCGTTGGCAACAAGCCACCGAACCAACCGTTACCAATATGGTATGGCAAGGACATAGAGGTGTAGCGAATACGAGTTGGGAACATCTCAACTAACATCGCTGCGATTGGGCCATAAACCATGGTTACCAAAATCACCAAGTACACCAACAAGAGCAATACAGCTACGTAATTGATTTGTGATGAATCAGCTTTAGCTGGGTAGCCGGCAGCATTCAAAGACTCACGAATTGCCTTCTTGAACTCAGCATCTTTTGCTTTCGCATCAGCTGGAGCTAAGCCTTTTGCTGAGTAACCAGTGATTTCTGTATCACCAATCTTCACAACCGCAACACCGCCAGCAGGACCAGCAACAGTGCTATAGCTAGCAGAGTTGGAAGCCATCACTTGCTTTGCGATATCGCAAGAACTTGTGAACTTCGCTGTACCAGTTGGGTTGAACTGGAAGGTACATTCGTTTAAGTCAGCAGTAATTGTGGCTGGTGCTGTTGCCATCGCCTTTTCTAACGCTGGGTTAGCAAAGTGAGTCAAAGCATTGAACACGGAAACTGGTGTATTTGGAATGTAAGTGATGACAGCCAATAACAAGCCACTCATGATGATCACTTTACGACCAATCTTGTCTGACCATGCGCCGAATATCACGAAGAATGGTGTGCCGATTACCAATGAAGCGGCAATCAACAAGTTCGCAGTCTTAGCGTCCACCTTTAACACTTGCGTGAGGTAGAACAAAGCGTAGAACTGACCTGTGTACCAAACCACCGCTTGACCTGCAACCAGACCAAACAATGCCAAGATAACAATCTTCAAGTTTTTCCATTGACCGAATGACTCTGTCAAAGGTGCTTTAGACAATTTGCCTTCATCTTTCATCTTCTTAAAAGCTGGAGATTCGTTCATTGATAAACGGATCCAAACAGAAACAGCTAAAAGACCAATAGAAAGAATGAAAGGAACACGCCAGCCCCAAACATCAAAGTCTGCGCCAGTGAATTCACGTGTGAACAAAATCACGAGCAAGGACAAGAACAAGCCAAGAGTAGCTGTTGTCTGAATCCAAGCTGTGTAAGCACCACGACGACCGTGAGGAGCATGCTCAGCAACGTAAGTTGCAGCACCGCCGTATTCACCACCCAAAGCCAAACCTTGAAGCATGCGCAATGCGATCAAGATCACAGGAGCAGCAACACCGATAGTGGCGTAGTTAGGCAGAATACCCACGATGAATGTGGCGCCGCCCATCAACAGGATCGTCACCAAGAAGGTGTATTTACGACCAATCAAATCACCTAAGCGACCAAATACCAAGGCGCCGAAAGGGCGAACGATAAAACCGGCAGCAAACGCTAGCAAAGCGAAAATGAAGGCTGAGCCTGCATCTAGGCCTGAGAAGAATTGCTTGGCGATAACAGCAGCCAATGAACCGTAAAGATAAAAGTCGTACCACTCAAAAACCGTACCTAAAGAGGAAGCAAAAATAACTTTGCGCTCTTCAGCGGTCATTGGGGCTGCTTTAGTTGATGTTGACATCAGTAGCTCCTAACTATTTTTAATGAAATAAAAAACAACGTGTCGATTATGTCTTGAAAAAATCTAAAGAAATCCACTACTTAGGGTAATTCCCCATCAAATTGGGTCGGGGTTTTCCCCATAAATGTGGAATTGTTGCAACGCATTTGATGCATTCTCATAAAACGCACTTGCACCAAGATGTTGCTAGCAGCCCAATTTAGGTGCAAATCTAATTTAGCACTTATTTGTATCCCGATTTAATTGCATTTGTAGTCCGCATTCGGCAGTGCACTAAAAAAATAATTAATTTAAGGAGCAAGACAAATGAAAAGACGTGACTTTTTAAGTAAAACTGCATTAGGTGCCGCTGCCGGTGTATTGGCAGCTCCAGCCATAGCTCAATCCATGCCTGAAGTGAAGTGGCGCTGTGCCTCTAGCTTCCCTAAAAGCTTGGACACAATTTACGGTGGTGGCGAATACATTTCTAAGCGAGTGGCAGCCCTGACCGATGGCAAGTTTCAGATTCGTATTTTTGGTGCCGGTGAGATTGTTCCAGCATTTGGCACTGTAGACGCTGTGCAACAAGGCACCGTCGAGTGCACCCATACCGCCGGCTATTACTTCGTTGGAAAAAATAAGACTTTTGCTTTTGATACAACAGTACCTTTTGGCATGAATCAACGTCAACAGAATGCTTGGATGTATTGGGGTGGGGGTTTAAAACTCCAGCGTGAATTTTTGCGTGACTACAGCATTGTTTCTTTCCCGGCAGGTAATACTGGAACTCAAATGGGTGGCTGGTTTAAAAAACCCGTCAAGACTGTTGCCGACCTCAAGGGATTAAAAATGCGTATTGCCGGCTTGGGTGGCGAAGTGATGTCACGCCTTGGCGCAATTCCACAGCAAATTGCTGGTGGCGATATTTACCCAGCTCTTGAGAAGGGTGTTATCGACGCAGCTGAGTGGGTTGGGCCATATGACGATGAAAAGTTAGGCTTCTACAAGATTGCTCCTTACTACTACTACCCAGGATGGTGGGAAGCGTGCTCCATGTATTCCATGTACGTCAACATTAAGGAATGGGAAAAGTTACCCAAGCAGTATCAAGAGGCTTTTACTTCCGCTTGCGCTGAATGCAATATCGACATGATGGCCGAGTATGACTACAAAAACCCAATCGCCTTACAGAGCTTGATTAAGAACGGCGTGAAACTTCAGTCTTACTCAACAGAAATCATGAAAGCAGCATCGAATGCGGCCTTTGAGATGTATGAAGAAGAGGCTGCCAAGAATCCGTCCTTCAAGAAGATATATGAGCCATGGAAGAAATTCCGCAACGACCAAATGCTTTGGAACAAAGTTGCAGAACAGACGCTCATGAGCTTTATGTTGACGAACCCAGTCAAATAAGAACCTACCGATAAGTTGATATGCCAAAACAATTATTAGTTTTTTCAAGTTTCGTTGATCGCCTAAATGACCGTTTTGGTGTACTAGCGAGCTGGTTGGTGTTACTTGCCGTACTGGTCAGCACTGCAAATGCGTTGATCCGGTATAGCTTTAACTTCAGTTCCAATGGCTGGTTAGAAGCGCAGTGGTATTTATTTGCCGGGATGGTGATGTTCGGTGCTGCCACTACGTTTCGCCTTAATGAACATGTTCGGGTGGATGTGCTTTATGCGATGTACCCGAACAAAGTTCGCCTCTGGCTGGATTTCTGCGGAGGCATTGTTTTCTTCCTACCGGTGACTATCGTCATTGGGTATTACTCCTGGGAATTTTTTATTACCTCAGTGATTCAGAACGAAACCTCAAGTAATCCCGGTGGACTCATTCGATGGCCAGTTCGCGGCGCCATTACCCTCGGCTTTTTCTTGCTGACCCTTCAGGGTCTGTCTGAAATCATCAAACGATACGCAGCCATCATTGGCGTGATCAAAATCGATCCTAAGTACGAAAGACCTTTGCAATGATTAGTCATGATCTGATGGCCCCCATTATGTTTGGGGGTCTGATTCTATTTTTGTTAATTGGATATCCTGCAGCCTTTTCTCTTGGCGCTGTTGGCTTATTCTTTTCCTTTATCGGCATCGAGATGGGCATGTTCCAACCCACCTTTTTGCAAGCCCTTCCAGATAGAGTCTTTGGCATTCTTTCCAATGACCTTTTGCTCTCCATCCCCTTCTTTACGTTCATGGGAGCTATTCTTGAAAAGTGCGGCTTAGCAGAAGACATGCTTGAGGGATTGGGGCAGTTATTCGGTCCAGTCCGGGGCGGCCTTGCCTATGCCGTCATTATTGTGGGCGCCATACTGGGAGCAATCACAGGTACGGTCGCAGCTTCAGTCATTGCAATGGGCCTTATCTCCCTGCCAATTATGTTGCGCTATGGATATAACCCACGCGTTGCAACTGGCGTTATTGCAGCGTCAGGGACTATTACTCAGCTGATTCCACCATCACTCGTCTTAATTGTGCTGGCTGATCAACTGGGCAAGTCAGTTGGAGATATGTATGCCGGTGCTATTGGACCATCCATTATTCAAATAGTGCTGTTTTGTTTGTTTATTTTCTTTCTCTCAATTTTTAGACCACAAGATGTGCCAGCTCTTCCACCAGAGGCTCGCCCTAAAATTGACTGGAAATTACTCAAGAAAATTCTGTGGGGCATTGTTCCCTCGATTGCCCTGATCTTCTTAGTGCTTGGCACTATCTTGATGGGTCTTGCTACACCAACTGAAGGTGGTGCGATGGGCTCTGTTGGCGCCTTGGTTCTGGCAGCAATGAACAATCGTCTTAAAAAGCCTTTAGTCTGGGAGGCAATGACTTCTACCATGCGCATCAATGCCATGGTGATCTTTATCCTGATTGGTTCCACTGTATTCGGTCTGGCGTTTAGAGGTGTGGATGGCGATCTCTGGATCGAAAATCTACTCTCTGGGCTCCCAGGTGGGCAAGTTGGATTCTTAATCGCAGTGAACTTGTTTGTTTTCTTCTTAGCTTTTTTCTTGGATTACTTTGAGATTGCCTTCATCATTATTCCGCTGTTAGCACCTGTTGCTGAAAAGTTGGGTATTGATCTTATTTGGTTTGGCGTTTTGCTGGGTGCAAACATGCAAACCTCATTCATGCATCCACCATTCGGATTTGCCTTGTTTTATCTTCGGGGTGTGGCACCGAAATCTGTCAAGAGCTCCGACATTTACTATGGGGCCCTTCCCTGGGTTGGCTTGCAACTAATCTTAGTTGCCATCATCATCTTTATCCCAGAAACTGTGACTTATTTTGTTGATAAACCTACAGCCGTCTTTGATGCCAGCGGGCCCTCTGTTGATCCATTGGCCGGTGTAGAGCAAAATGAGATTACGGTAGACTCCAGCTCTGACATTGAACGTCAGTTACGAGAGAATAAATAACAATAAATATTGAGACAGCAGTCAAAGGGGTTTTAGTAATGCAACAAAAATGGGGTATTCGAGGGATGGCGGTAGCGCCACACTCACTAGCGTCAGAATCAGCCTTAGCAGTACTGCGCGAAGGTGGCAATGCATTAGAAGCGATGGTAGCTGCTGCGGCCACCATCGCTGTCGTGTACCCCCACATGAACTCGATTGGCGGCGACTCTTTCTGGGTGGTGCACTCCCCAGGTAAAGCCATGGGTGGCATTGATGCCTGCGGTGCAGCTGCTGGCTTAGCGACTAAAAATTGGTATGCCGAGCGAGGAATTACCAAGGCCATTCCTTTTAGGGGCGCAGTGGCAGCGAATACCGTTGCAGGCACTATCTCTGGATGGGGTGCAGCACAGCAACTCTCAAAACAAGGTTTAGGTGGCACACTTCCCCTATCCCGCTTGCTGGCGGATGCCATTCATTATGCAGAGGAAGGCGTTCCCGTTACCAATAGTCAATCAAGCCTGACTACCAAAAAACGCTCAGAACTCATTAACATTCCTGGATTTGCTGAAACATTCCTTGTGGATGGCAAAGCGCCATTAACAGGCAGCATCTTTAAGCAAGAGCGTCTCGCCAAGACCTTGCGCCAAATTTCGCGGAATGGGACGGAGGATTACTATCGCGGTGATTTGGCTGACCTGCTAGCCAAAGAGCTCACAGAGATTGGTAGCCCCCTCCGACTTGGAGACCTGCATCGCCACCAAGCCAAACTCATTGATCCGCTTGAACTAAAGCATAGCCTAGGCAATGTGTACAACATGACGCCGCCAACCCAAGGCGTTGTGTCCTTGATGATTATTGGAATATTGGATCAACTTAATCTCAAGCGCTTCAAAGTCGACAGTGCGGAATATGTCCACCACTGTGTTGAAGCTACCAAGCAAGCCTTTAAAGTGCGCGATCAATTTGTGACTGACCCGGCGTACATGACAAGAAATGCGCAGTCATTCTTATCCCCCGCGTTTCTAAAAAAACTCGCCAAGAATATTGATCCTGAGAAGGCTTTGCCTTGGGGTCAAGGCAAAGGGCCGGCAGATACCATCTGGATGGGCGTCATTGACGGTAACGGTAATTGTGTTTCATTCATTCAAAGCATTTATCACGAGTTTGGCGCCGGAATTGTTCTTCCTAAATCAGGCGTGAACTGGCAAAACCGTGGCTGCAGCTTCTCACTGGATACAAAGACACTCAATCACCTTGAGCCTTACCGAAAGCCATTTCATACATTAAACCCAGCAATGGCTTTATTTAAAGATGGTCGATCCATGGTGTACGGCACGATGGGTGGCGATGGACAGCCACAAACGCAATGCGCCGTCTTTACTCGCACAGCAACTTACGGGCTTGACCCGCAAGATGCCATTAGTCGTCCGCGTTGGCTCCTAGGTAGAACCTGGGGTCAAACCAGCGACAGCCTAAAGCTAGAATCGCGTTTTAGCCCATGGGTTGCCAAAGAACTCCATGCTTTAGGACATGAGATTGAAATGCTAGATGCCTTTGATGAAACCGTCGGTCATGCAGGCTGCATTATTCGCGATCCATCTGGCACGCTTCGCGGTGGCTGGGACCCTCGTAGCGATGGTGCTGTTAGCGCGTTTTAGTAATAAACAATTTGGGTACGCGCAGATCCCAGTAAATGGCGGCTGCGCGTAAGCCAAAAATAGCGAGCATGCAAAGTACTGATCCCTCTAGCGTTAAGGCGGGAAAGAAATTTAAAATCAGAACATAGACGCAGCAACCTAAAGTTACTGGGATTGCATAAAGCTCATGGGACATGAGCAATGTTTTTCTACCGGCCAAAATATCGCGCAGCAAACCACCGCCAATCGCCGTCACCACCCCCAAAATCACCGGGGCTACTGGTAATCCAAACCCCAAGTTCCACGCCTTATCGGCTCCCTGAATACCAAACAAGGCGGCGCCAAGACCGTCTATATATAGCATCCAGCGATAAATCTGCGGTTGTGTAAAAAAAGACTCAGCTACGAAAGTAACTATGCAGGCGCCCAATGCCACCCAAATATAAATTTGGGCAATCGACCAAAAGGCAGGCACGTCTAAAATAATGTCGCGTACAGTTCCACCACCAATGGCGGTAATCACACCTAGAACCAGAACACCAAAAAGATCGACGCCGCGATCGGCTATGGCAAGAACGCCCGTGACAGCAAATGCGATGGTGGCAACGATGCCAATCCAGAAATTAATTTGATCCATAGCCCTGAGTCTAAATCACTGGAAGCAGACGATCAATTAAGCCCTGAATATACTGAGGGTTATGCTCTCCAAGGAATCTTTCATGAAAACTCAGCTTTATAGTTTTTGGCGTAGTTCAGCAGCGTTCCGGGTGCGCATTGCCCTGAATTTAAAAGGCCTGGAATACGAAGTGATCCCAGTTCATCTTGTTAGGCAGGGTGGCGAACAGACTTCCCCTGAATACGCCAATAAAAATCCCAATCGCTTGGTGCCCCTCTACACCGATGGCAATTACACCATTCATCAATCACTTGCCATTATTGAATACCTAGAGGAGACTCAACCCTCCCCACCCTTATTACCTCGGCTCCCTATCGATCGAGCATGGGTGCGTGCAATAGCGATGGATATAGCTATTGAGATTCATCCCTTGAGTAATTTGCGAGTCTTGCGATACCTCATTAAAAAGTTAGGTATCAGCATGGAGGCGAAAGACGTCTGGTATCAACACTGGATGGCATTGGGACTTGAGAGCCTTGAGAAACAATTAAGCTCTGATTCAAGAGTGGGTCGCTTTGCTTGCGGTGCTCAGCCTGGCTTGATCGATATCTGCTTGGTGCCACAGCTATTTAATGCACTCAGTGCAAAGATGGATATGAAAGCCTATCCCACCCTCATGCGAATCTTTGCTGAGTGCATGACACTACCAGCCTTTATTGATGCCTCTTGGGAAAAACAAATCGATGCAGAAGGATCAAATCCCTTTATTCCACCAAAGGAATAAGGAAAGGGTTAGCAAAGATCCAATAGTCGTTAATAGCACTACTCGAGAAATCATTCTGCCATCCCTCTGGTAATACTGGGCGAGCATAAATGGGCCCGTACCAGTAGGGAGGGCAGCTAATATCACAACCGCACTCACCGACAATTCCGGTAAATTTAAGATCGGTCCAGCAATGAACCATGCAAGCACCGGTTGAATAATGAGTTTTGCAATACTAATTCCCCATGCTTGCTGCGACGCAAACCTTTCTTTTTGCATTAAAAATAGTCCGATAGAAACTAGCGCGCAAGGTGTTGCAGCCGCAGCCAGAAAGGCGATGACTTGCGCCAATGGATCATACAAAACCAAATCTGTAGAAGCCCACAGCAAACCAGCCACGGGAGCAATCAACAATGGATTCGTGCACAGTGATTTGATGACACTCCAAAAAATTTCATGGGATTTTTTGTGCGACAAAATGCCAATCTCAATCAGCACCGTAGCCAGTGCAAACATGACAAAAACAATAAAAGTAGAAATGATTGCTGGGGCCAACCCATCTTGGCCAAGAGCCAACACACACAGTGGGATGCCCATATACCCAGTATTGGAGTAGGACGCACTCAACCCAGAAAAGCTCGCTGCCGCTAAATCTCGATTGCGAACCCAGCTAAGTACCAGGACAAGAATAAATACTGCCAAGCAACTCAGAAAAAAGGCGGCAATAAAACCTGGCTGCCACAGCGTTTGCCAACTACTGCTCGATGCGAAATGAAATAACTGTGCAGGTAGCGCAAGCCAGACGACAAAGCGATTTAACTCTGTAGATGCACTTTCTCCTAACTTACCTGTTCTGCCGCAAACGTATCCAATCAGAATGAGGGCAAATACTGGAAAGACGACATTAAAGACGTAGAACAATTTAGGTGTGCTTTATTAAATTACGCAATCTTCTTGAGACTTTGTTGGTATCGTTGTGCATTGTTGACATAGCGCCCAGCAATATCTTGAATGCCCGCAATCTGCTCTGGCGTGAGTGTTTTCACGGCCTTGGCCGGCGAACCCAAAATCATCGACCCGTCAGGAAACTCTTTACCTTCAGTCACCAATGCACCAGCACCCACCAAACAGTTTTTGCCAATTTTGGCGCCATTCAAAATAACCGCACCAATCCCAATCAAGCTACCATCGCCGATGTGGCAACCATGCAGCATTACCTGGTGACCAATGGTTACTCGCTTACCGATGATGAGGGGGTAACCTGGATCGGTGTGCAAGATAGAGGCATCTTGCACATTACTGTCCTCGCCAATTTGAATGAGATCGTTATCGCCACGGATAACCACCTTGGGCCAGATACTGGCATTTGCGTGTAGCTCAACCTTGCCGATGACTTCTGCGCTCTCGGCAACCCAAGCTCCCTCCGCCAATTGGGGAGCATTTCCGTCTAGTTCAAATATAGCCATCACTCATTATAGGTAATGGCTATATTTAAGAAAGCTTACCAGTTAGGCTCGCGATCTGGCGTGGATGAAATACGGTGAATACTCAAATCAGCACCGTCATATTCTTCTTCATGCGACATCCGAATACCTAAAACAACTTTTAGCAGCCCGTAAACCACAAAACCGCCAATGAGTGCAATTGCAACACCCAGACCGCTTCCAATCAACTGACCCAAGAAGCTAACTCCACCTATACCGCCCAACGCTTTTGTCCCAAAGATACCCGCAGCCAAACCACCCCACAATCCGCACAAGCCATGCAAAGGCCACACACCTAAAACATCATCGATCTTCCAGCGGTTTTGCACCAAGGTGAACATATACACGAACAGGGCGCCAGCAATTAATCCAACTACTAATGCACCCATTGGATGCATTAAGTCTGAGCCTGCACACACCGCGACTAAACCCGCTAAAGGGCCGTTGTAGGTAAAGCCAGGATCATTGCGCCCAACCACCCAAGCAGCTAGAGTCCCACCAGCCATAGCCATCAAAGAGTTCATTGCTACTAAGCCACTTACCTTATCGATGGTTTGCGCACTCATCACATTAAATCCAAACCAGCCCACCGCTAAAATCCACGCGCCCAAAGCCAAGAATGGAATACTTGAAGGGGGATGTGCTGCAACGTTTCCATCCTTTGAATAGCGCCCGCGACGTGCGCCCAAAAGAATGATGGCAGGTAAGGCAATCCAACCGCCTACCGCATGCACCACGATGGATCCAGCAAAGTCATGAAATTCTTCACCAGTGAAACCTTTAATCCAGGCTTGAATTCCATAGTGCTGATTCCAGGCAATGCCCTCGAAGAAAGGATAAATGAAGCCAACTAAAACAAAGGTAGCAATTAATTGAGGATTGAACTTGGCACGCTCTGCAATACCGCCGGAAATGATCGCTGGAATAGCGGCGGCAAAGGTCAACAAGAAAAAGAATTTGACTAACTCATAGCCATTTTTCTCGGCCAACAATTCTGCGCCAGAGAAAAAGTCTACGCCATAGGCAATGCTGTAGCCAATAAAGAAATAGGCAATTGTCGAAACCGCAAAGTCGACCAAGATTTTGACCAAGGCATTGACTTGGTTCTTTTTACGAACGGTACCCAATTCGAGGAATGCAAAGCCTGCATGCATCGCCAGAACCATAATGGCGCCGAGCAAGATAAATAAGACATCACTGCCTGATTTCACAGTTTCCATCGAAATAACCCCTTTATGTTTTTGCGTCATTATGGGGACTATAAGGACCGATTTTGGGCATTAATGCACTGTTTTAGTGCAATTTAATACCAAAAATATGGTTTATTATCAAATTTACATATATCCAAGGGAGAACCCATGAAAAAAGTTTTAATTCTATTGGCTGCTTTAGTCTCATTTTGCGGCTTAGCCCAAGCTCAAGAAAAAGTTCAGGTACTAAGCACGCAAGAGCTAGTGAATGTTTGCAAATTACCTGCAAGCCCAGAATCACGCAGTTTTTGCATAGGCTATACAACAGCTATTTATGACACTTATTTAGCCACACGCCATCCACAGCGCGCGAAACCCTACATTTGCGTCAAGCAACCAGCCCCATCACGTGATGAAGTGATTGGTGAGTTTGTGAAATTTGGCCAAAGCAATCAACAGGTTTCAGATAAACCTGCAGCGGGCGTTTTCTTGGGCTTCTTGGCAGGACGCTTTCCTTGCGCCAGAAAATAATTCAAGACATTTAGCCAATTCAATCTATAGACATAAGGAACAGTTGATATGAAAAAAATGATCGCAATTACTGCTTCAACCCTAGCAATCGCAGGTTGCTCCAACATGAGCAATACAGAACAACGCACATTATCTGGTGCTAGCATCGGCGCAGCTGCTGGTGCAGTTGGCACAGCCATTTTCCACGGCAACCCTATCTGGGGTGCAGTTGGTGGCGCAGCAGTTGGTGCAGCATCTGGTTATGCATACGATGCTTACAAGAAAGAGCAGGCTTCTGAGTACAACTCTGGTTACAACGCTGGAAAAAATAATCAACCGGCTAAAGCTCCGCAGTAATACTTGGTATTACTGAAATAGCTTTAAAACTAGACTAAGTTCTAGTTTAAGAAAAATAAAAAACCCGACCCGCGTAATGCGAGTCGGGTTTTTCTTTAGGGCTTCAGTAATTTAAGAAAGTAACAGCTGATTAATACGTTTTACATAAGCAGCTGGATCATTCAACTGACCGCCCTCAGCCAAGAGAGCTTGATCAAACAAGACCCGAGTCCACTCATCAAAATGCTGGTTATCTGATTTCAACTTAAGCAGTAAAGGATGCTCTGGATTAATTTCCAAAATAGGCTTTGTATCTGGGGCTTGCTGGCCTGCAGCCTTGAGCATGCGCAATAAATTTCCAGAGAGTTCATTCTCATCAGAAACTAAGCATGCTGGGGAATCCGTTAACCGGAAGGTGACACGAACGTCTTTCACCTTATCCTCCAATGCCAACTTCATACGATCGAGCAAGTCCTTGAAATTCTTTTCAGTTTCTTCGTGATCTTTCTTTTCTTTCTCGTCGCTTAAGCTGCCAAGATCAAGCCCGCCTTTGGCCACGGACGTCATTTGCTTGCCATCAAACTCGGTAAAGAAAGAAAGCATCCATTCATCCACTCGATCAGAGAGCAACAGCACTTCGACACCCTTCTTACGGAAGATCTCTAAATGAGGACTGTTTTTAGCGGCGTTAAAAGTATCGCCAGTGACGTAATAAACCTTGTCCTGACCTTCTTTCATACGAGAAACATATTCAGCCAAAGAAACGGTTTGATCTGCAGAGTCGGTATGCGTACTTGCAAAACGTAAGAGTTTTAAGATACGCTCTTGATTTGGCTGATCCTCACCAATACCCTCCTTGAGAACTTGTCCGAACTGAGTCCAGAAGGTGCGGTACTTTTCTTTCTTAAGCTCATCATCGCTGTTAGCCAAATCTTCCAGCATACTCAATACACGCTTGGTCGAGCTTTCTCGGATGATCTTGACATCACGTGATTCCTGCAAAATTTCACGAGAGACATTCAACGGCAAATCAGTTGAATCAATCACGCCCGTGACAAAGCGAAGATACATTGGCATCAATTGCTCTGCGTCATCCATGATGAATACACGCTTCACATACAACTTAATGCCGCCACGCTTATTGCGATCCCATAAATCAAAAGGAGCGCGAGCCGGCACATACAGAAGTTGCGTAAATTCGCTGCGACCCTCTACTCGATTTAATGAGTAGCACAAAGGGCCCTCATAGTCATGAGAAAGATGTTTGTAAAACTCGTCGTATTGCTCTTCTGTAATTTCGGATTTAGCGCGTGCCCATAGGGCGCTCGACTGATTAATGCTCTCTAACTCATCCTTAATGACATGCTCACTTTTATCGGCATCCCATTCCTCTTTATTCATCTGAATTGGCAGAGAGATGTGATCGGAGTACTTGCGAATAATGGATTTTAGTTTATGAGTGGAAAGGAAATCATCCTCGCCTTCACGCAGGTGCATCGTGATTGATGTCCCACGCTGTAGACGGTCAATACTTTCTACCGTAAATTCGCCTGAGCCATCGGACTCCCACCGGACACCATCGGTAGCAGGCAGACCTGCGCGACGAGTTTCAACAGTAATACGGTCAGCCACAATAAATGCGGAATAAAAACCAACGCCAAACTGACCAATCAACGCGGCGTCTTTTTGCTGGTCACCGGAAAGCTTGGAGAAGAACTCTTTGGTACCAGAGCGAGCGATAGTCCCTAAATTGGATATAACCTCATCTCGACTCATGCCGATACCGTTATCCGAAATGGTGACTGTCCTCGCAGTCTTATCAAAACTCACCTTGATCTTCAGATCAGGATCGTCTCCGTACCAATCCGGATGCTCAATGCCCTCGAAACGCAACTTGTCTGATGCATCCGATGCATTAGAGATCAGCTCGCGGAGAAAAATTTCCTTGTTGGAATACAGGGAATGGATCATCAGTTGTAAAAGTTGCTTTACCTCGGCCTGAAAGCCTAAAGTTTCTTTACTAGCTACAGTCATACGAATACCCTCTTCATTAATGAACTTAACTACCCATAAATGGGGGCTAATTACCGCATTTCAAGATCTTTACATACAGGAATTTAGCCGTGGTGCAACTTAGGGTCCTTCTGGGACACAGGCAATTCCGCCTTTTTCCAGGCACTAAAACCACCCTCTAAGTGGCAGACCCCTGGAACCCCCATTTTTTGGAGGGTCTCAGTTGCCAAAGCAGAGCGCCAAGCTGAGGCACAATAAAGCACCAAGCGCTTACCCTCTCCAAAAACTGGCTTGTAATAGGGACTGTCTGGGTCGACCCAAAATTCCAGCATGCCACGGGGTGCATGTAAAGCATTGGGAATCATCCCTTCGCGCTCCAGCTCCCTTACATCCCGAATATCTACAAAAATCACATTTTCATCATCCAAGAGTCTTTGAGCCCGCTCCAAAGGAAGGGTCTCAATTTGAGCCATCGCTTGTGCAATTAACTCTTGATAGCCTAATTTCAATTTCATCAAAATCTCCTAAATCGCCAACATTTTTATTTGGTAAATCTTCGGGATATTTCCACGGGGGATGCCCTGATAATATGTCTCTATGAACTTTACCCCTACAGAACTTGGCGCAAGCATCATTTTTGCCATCGCAGTACTGCACACCTTTTGTACTTCGTATTTTGAAGTGCTTGCTAAAAAATCTCCAAGACATGCTGGTTTATGGCATTTGCTTGGCGAAGTCGAAATCGTTTTTGGTTTTTGGGCTGCCATTCTCATTATCTTTATGTGGCTTGCAAGCGATTTGGCTACGGCAACAGATTACGCCAACAAACGTAACTTTACGGAACCCTTGTTTGTCTTCGCCATTATGGTTGTTGCCGGGAGTAAACCGATTCTGCAGTTTGCAACTCAACTCCTACAAAGACTGGGTAAGGCAATTCAATTGGTGTTGCGCACCAAGCAAGCGCCTACGCTGTATTTCTTAACGCTCAGCATTACCCCGCTACTAGGCTCATTAATCACCGAGCCAGCAGCAATGACGCTTGCAGCCTTCTTATTACGTGACCTAGTTTATCGCCACAAATGCTCAACCCCATTGCTCTATGGCACGCTGGGAGCTTTATTTGTCAATATTTCGATTGGTGGCACGCTCACAAACTTTGCCGCCCCACCCGTCCTCATGGTGGCATCAACATGGAATTGGGACACCCCATTCATGTTCGCCAACTTTGGGTTCGAGGCAACTATCGCTATTTTTATTAACGCTACTGTGGTGACACTACTCTTTCATAAGCAATTAATTGAGCCTGCAAGCAAGTCTCAAACTGCGCGCATTCCACTGGCGATTACAACCATCCATCTGCTGTTCCTAGCTGGCATTGTGGGCTTTGCTCATGACCCTGTGATCTTCATGTGGCTTTTACTATTTTTTATAGGCTTCATTACAGCTTATCCAAAACATCAATGCCCGCTGATTTTGCGTGAGGCGCTATTAGTGGGATTCTTCTTGGCTGGCCTCGTTGTGCTCGGCGGATTACAGGGCTGGTGGTTGCAACCCATCCTGGAAGTCATGAGCCCCACAGCAGTGTTCTACGGAAGCTTGGCATTAACGGCTATTACAGACAATGCAGCGCTAACCTATTTGGGCTCGCTAGTGCAAGGAACCTCGCCGGAATTCAAACTGGCCTTAGTTGGTGGTGCAGTTGCAGGCGGCGGCCTGACTGTAATTGCTAATGCTCCAAACCCTGCGGGGCTAGCAATTTTGCGCAGTTACTTCCCCAATGCAGCAGTTTCTGCTGGATTACTGCTTGTAGCCGCGATTCCTCCTACGATTGTTACCATTCTTGCATTGCGCCTGCTGTAACAGTTTTATCCCGTAAAATCTGAGCTTCGCCCCCAGCTATAAACCTGAAAACGGCATATGAAAAAGCTCTATATCAAAACCTTTGGCTGTCAAATGAACGAGTATGACTCGGGCAAGATGGCTGACCTACTCCACGCCGATGAAGGCATGGTCATGACCGACACCCCCGAAGATGCTGATGTCGTTCTTCTGAATACCTGCTCCATTCGCGAGAAGGCAGAAGATAAAGTGTTCTCTGACTTAGGTCGTCTCCGTGAGCTCAAAAAATTGAAGCCTAATTTATTGATCGGTGTCGGCGGTTGCGTTGCCAGCCAAGAAGGACAACAAATCATCAGCAGGGCGCCCTATGTTGACGTCGTCTTCGGACCGCAAACATTGCATCGCCTATCAGACCTGCTTGCACAACGTCGTGCGACTGGAAGATCACAGGTAGATATCTCTTTTCCAGAAATTGAGAAGTTTGACCACCTACCCTCATCACGTCAGACCCGTGGCTCTGCTTACGTTTCCATCATGGAAGGTTGCTCAAAATACTGTAGCTATTGCGTTGTGCCATATACGCGCGGTGAAGAGGTTTCACGCCCTTTTGATGATGTGCTTACTGAAGTAGCCGGTCTTGCCGCCCAAGGTGTTAAGGAGATTGTCTTACTAGGACAGAATGTCAACGCCTATCTTGGCAAGATGGGTGGCACTGAAGAAATTGCAGACTTTGCATTACTTCTTGAATACGTCGCAGAAATTCCTGGGGTCGAAAGAATTCGCTTTACGACTAGCCATCCCAAAGAATTCACGCAGCGCTTGATTGACGTCTATGCAAAAGTTCCTAAGTTAGTAAGTCACTTACATTTGCCAGTTCAACATGCATCGGATTCAGTGCTATCGGCTATGAAGCGTGGATATACCGCCCTGGAATACAAAAGCATCATTCGCAAGATGCGTGCTGTGCGCCCCGACCTGACCCTTTCTAGCGATTTTATTGTTGGCTTTCCTGGTGAAACCGATGAAGACTTTGCAAAACTACTGAAGATGGTTGAAGAGCTGAATTTTGATAACAGCTTTTGCTTTATCTTCAGCGCCCGCCCTGGTACGCCCGCAGCCAATTTAAGTGATGACACGCCTTACGAAGTCAAACTAAAGCGCTTGCAAACCCTACTTACCCTTGTAGAGTCACAAGCAACTCAGATTAGTCAAAAAATGTTGGGCAACACTGAGCGAGTACTTATTGAAGGCTTAGCAAAAGATGGGGTAAACCTACAAGGTCGTGCAGCGAATAATCGCGTCATTCACTTTACTGCGCCAGATGAAGATATTGAATCTCTCAAAGGGCAAATGGTGGATATCCGTATCACTGAAGTTCTGAATTACACCCTCAGAGGTGAGCTGATTCAGGCACACGCAATCTAAGATGCCCAGTAGATCTACCCCTACACCCAAGCTGGCAATTGAAATTCAATTTGCCAGCCCCTCCATTGAAACTAAGGTGGGTGCAATTGCATCTTCAGCTTTAATTAAAAAATGGGTGAAAAAAGCTATTCAACACGATGGTTCTATAACGCTTCGCTTCGTGAATCAATCAGAAGGTAAAAAACTCAACCTTGCTTTTCGCGCCAAAGATAAAGCAACTAATGTACTCACCTTTCCATACGAGCTCACTAAAAAGACTTTGGCCGCCGATATTATTTTTTGCCTTCCTATTATTCAAAAAGAGGCATCCGAACAAGACAAGACTGTCAAAGCGCATTTAGCCCACCTGATTATTCATGGCTGCTTACATGCGCAAGGTCTAGATCACGTAAGCGATAAAGAAGCCAAAAAAATGGAAAATCGAGAAATAACACTTTTGAAAACGCTAGGCTTTGCTAACCCCTACGCACCTATTTAACGACTCTTTACTTCGATCTTCATTGAATTTACTTATTTCTACGATATTCTTGCTATATGCCTGACCCCAATAAATCCCTTTTAGAACGCCTGGCTGATTTTTTAACGCCACAACCAACCAGCCCAGCAGAACGTCGTCAAGAACTCATTGACACTCTAAGAGAGGCCCAGACTGAGGGCTTAATTGATGCAGATGCCCTCTCAATGATCGAGGGCGTCTTTCAGGTGGGCCAATTGTGTGCTCGAGATATTTTGGTCCCTAGAGCCCAAATTGACTGGATCGATATCAACCTGCCTTTATCTGAAATTATTAAAAGCGTCATTACAGCCGCTCATTCGCGCTTTCCTGTTTTTGAAGGTACCCGCGACAATGTCATTGGCACCCTGTTGGCAAAAGATTTATTGCGCCATTCCACTGAAAAAGATTTCCAGGTGCGTGACTGGTTGCGCCCCGCAGTATTTATTCCTGAATCAAAACGCTTAAGCGTTTTGTTGCGCGACTTTAAAGACAATCGAAATCATTTAGCTATTGTTGTGGATGAATATAGTGGCGTCGCTGGGATCATCACGATTGAAGATGTCCTTGAGCAAATTGTTGGTGACATTGAAGACGAACATGATATTGATGAAGAAGCAGACAACCTCATCTCGTTAGACAACGGTGATATTAGAGTCAAAGGCATCACCGAGCTTGAACAGTTTAATGAAACACTAGGCACTCAATTTGATGTCGAAGGCATTGAAACCGTCGCCGGTCTTGTTATTCAGCGTCTTGGTCGAGTTCCTAAAGTTGGTGAACTCATTAAGATCGACGGCGTTGAATTTGAGGTTCAGCGCGCTGATCCAAGACAGATTCATATTCTGCTCGCACGACAACTTCCTAAAAAGCCTGATTAAGGATTGCTTTGATTGATCGGCTACTGCCAAGGCTTAGCAATAGCATCGGCTTTCTGATGTTGTTCGCTCTTGGCGCAATGCTTGCAGGGGCTGCAGAACTGCCTTTGGGGGGATGGATTCAGATTCCGATCCTCAGCCTCATCTGGTGGCAAATCAGAAAAAATCCATCCACATCTTTTAGGGCAACCTTTTTACTAGGCCTGTCATTTGGCCTTGGCTACTTCGTCCTAGGGCTGTGGTGGATTTTCATTAGCCTGCATGACATCGGTGGAATGAACGTCGCACTCTCCTGCACCGCAGTCTTCTTGCTTGCCGGCCTATTGGCCATCTTTTTCGCTTGCGCCACACTGGCAATCAATGCCTCGAAAGGGAAATTTTTTCCAGGGCTACTTCTGGCGGCTAGTTGGGTAGCAACTGAATATTTGCGGGGCATTCTTTTTACAGGTTTCCCATGGATGGGCCTGGGAGAGACCCAAGTCTATGGTCCATTTGCGCCAGTCGCTCCCTACCTAGGTGGATTGGGATGTACGTTTTTTGTAGTGTTGATCTCTTGGCAACTACTCTCCTTGAGGGCGCATTTCAAAACTACTGCATTATTTTTAGTGTGCATTGTTGGGTTAAGTCAACTCTTGGGTGTTTGGTCTTTTACCAAACCAAAGGGGGGGCCACTTACTGTAGAGCTCATTCAGGGAAATTTTGCTCAAAGTTTAGTTTTTAAACCCGAGGGTATGCTGCAACAAATTGCATTTTATAAATCCACAATGACTGACTCCCAAGCAGATTTGGTGGTGTCTCCAGAAACAGCTTTACCATGGCCTGAGACCAATTTACCCACAGGCACACTGGAAGACCTTCAGGACTTCGCGACCAAGAATAAGCGCTTTCTTTTATTTGGCATCTTAGGGCGACACTTCAATCCTGCGGATGGCAGGGAGTTTTCCAATCGAGCTATTGGTCTAAGCCCAAGCAGCCCGCCTTATCGTTACGATAAGTCTCACCTAGTTCCTTTTGGCGAATTTATTCCTCCAGGATTTCGCTGGTTTGTAAATGCATTTAATGTTCCCTTAAGTGACTTTTCTCGGGGACCTCAAAATCAACCCTTGTTCATCATTAATAGAGAAGGGCAATTACCACTCTACGCAGCGATCACTATTTGCTATGAAGATGTCTTTGGCGATGAGTTAGCCGCACGCTTACGCAATAGCGAAGAATCTGCCAACCTCTTCATCAATATGACCAACCTCGCCTGGTTTGGAGATTCCCAAGCGCCGACGCAACAATTAAGACTATCGCAACTACGCTCACTTGAAACAGGCCTGCCTGCGCTACGCGCCACCAATACTGGGATCACAGCAGTGTTGGGGCCAGATGGCAAAATTTTGGCGGAACTCCCCAAGTTCACCCAGGGGATCTTAAAGACTAGCATTCAAACCTACTCCGGCAAAACGCCCTATGTCATTTGGGGAAATATCCCTATTTTGAGTCTTTCTTGTCTCCTCCTGATCTTAGGCTTCATTCGCCAAAGACGGATTTAATCGTTATTTCATGGTTTGCTCGCTTAGCCATGTAAAATCAAAGGCTTAGCTAGGTTAATCATGCTTACTTTTCAGCAAATCATTCTCAAACTCCAAGATTACTGGGACCAACAAGGTTGCGCCCTATTGCAGCCTATTGACCTTGAGGTCGGTGCCGGTACATCTCACACAGCCACCTTCTTGAGGGCCATCGGCCCCGAGCCATGGAAGGCTGCTTACGTTCAACCCTCACGTAGACCCAAAGATGGCCGCTACGGAGAGAATCCAAACCGTTTACAGCACTACTACCAGTTCCAGGTAGTGCTTAAGCCTGCGCCGGAAAATATTCTTGAGCTCTACTTGGGCTCGCTTACTGCCCTAGGCCTAGATCTTCAAAAGAATGATGTTCGCTTTGTTGAAGATGACTGGGAAAACCCAACCTTGGGCGCATGGGGTTTAGGCTGGGAAGTCTGGCTTAACGGCATGGAAGTGACTCAGTTCACTTATTTCCAGCAAGTTGGCGGCATCGACTGTAAACCCGTTTTAGGCGAAATCACTTACGGCATCGAGCGCTTGGCGATGTACATCCAAAATTGCTCCAACGTGTATGACCTTGTTTGGGCTGATGGTATTTCTTATGGTGATGTATATCACCAGAACGAAGTTGAGCAGTCTTGTTACAACTTTGAACACTCCAATACCGACCTGCTTTTTGCAAACTTCACCAACTATGAAAGTGAAGCCAAGCGCCTGATGGAAGTGCCATTAGCCTTGCCTGCTTACGAAATGGTGCTCAAGGCTGGACATACCTTCAACTTACTAGATGCCCGTGGTGCAATCTCAGTTACGGAGCGTGCGGCTTATATCGGACGCATTCGCAACCTTTCTCGTGCAGTAGCGCAAGCTTACTTTGAGTCTCGAGAGAAATTGGGATTTCCGATGTGTCAACGCCAATCCAAAGCATCAGTAGCGTAACCTAACTATGAGCACACCGAATTTTCTCTCTCAATCAGATACTCTTTTAATTGAAGTATTTACCGAAGAGCTTCCACCAAAATCATTGCGTCGCTTGGGTGATGCATTTAGTGATGGTATTTTCACTAGCTTAAAATCAGCAGGTCTTCTCGGCGAGAGCTCAGCGGCAACTGGCTATGCCACGCCGCGTCGGCTTGCAGTTCAAATTACCAATGTATTGAGCCAGGCTCCCGACTATCCAGTGCGCGAAAAATTGCTACCCATCAGCATTGCGTTTGATGCTGATGGCAAGCCAACCGCGCCGCTAATAAAGAAATTGTCCGCTCTTGGTTACGCTGACATCGACCTCTCCACACTAGAAAAATCAGGTGAAGGAAAAAATGAGGCGCTCTACCTCAATGTCATCGCAACAGGTGCAGCATTAGAGCAGACTGCTCAAGCAGCACTGGGGCAGACATTAAACAAATTACCCATTGCCAAAATGATGCACTACCAAGTACTGCAGAAAAATGGTGAATTAGCAGATGTTGAGTTTGCACGTCCCGCGCACCGCATCGTTGCCCTCCATGGTAAACACACACTCAATATCAGCGCTCTTGGTATTGACGCTGGCAATCAAACCGAGGGCCACCGCTTCCTTGCTCCAGGAGTCGTTACTTTTGCCTCTGCAGATCAATACGAATCTGATCTCAGCAATAAAGCGAAGGTAATGCCCAGCTTTAATCAACGCCGTGAATTTATCCAATCCGCTTTATTAAAAGCTGCTGGAGATGATTTGGTACTGATGCCAGAGAGCCTATTGGATGAAGTTACGGCTTTGGTTGAGTGGCCAGCAATTTATGAATGTCATTTTGATCCAGAGTTCTTGGAAGTTCCACAAGAATGTTTGATTTTGACAATGCAGACTAATCAAAAATACTTTGCATTGACGGATCAGCAGGGTAAGTTACGCAATCGGTTCTTAATCGTATCCAATATTGAGACCGATAAGCCAGAGGCTATTATTTCTGGAAATGAGCGCGTAGTTCGTCCACGTTTATCTGACGCGCGTTTCTTTTTTCAGCAAGATCAAAAGCGTCCATTAGCCTCTCGTGTAGTCGACCTTGGAAAAGTGGTGTATCACAATCAACTTGGCAATCAACTGGACCGGACAAAGCGTGTACAAGCAATTGCTGTTGGTATTGCTAAAGCCTTATCCGCTGATGAAACATTAGCTAGTCGCGCTGCTGAAATTGCTAAAACGGATTTGCTAACTGATATGGTTGGTGAATTCCCCGAACTCCAAGGGATCATGGGTCGCTACTACGCAACACATGATGGTGAAAACGCCGAAGTAGCTTCTGCTTGTAGCGAGCATTACATGCCCCGCTTTGCAGGTGATACATTGCCTCAGACCCAAACTGGCACGATCCTGGCTATCGCTGACAAGTTAGAGACTCTGGTTGGTATTTGGGGTGTTGGTCTCGCACCTACCGGCGATAAAGACCCGTATGCTTTGCGTCGTCATGCCCTAGGTATCTGCCGACTCTTACTAGAGAAGAATCTCAGCCTAAATTTACCGAATTTAATTGAGTTAGCTCGCCAACAGTTTCCGCAGAAAGATGTTCAAGAAAAAGCAAAGGCCGAAGATATCTACGGATTCATCATTGATCGTCTCCGCGCTTACATGCGCGATCAAGCAGTTGCCGGCAAGCCATTCACTACCGAAGAGATTGATGCTGTATTAAGCCAGTCTCCGACTCAACTGAATGATTTAATCGATCGCTTGACTGCCTTGCGTGAATTTAATGCCCTAGCAGAAGCTGCACAGTTAGCTGCTGCCAATAAGCGCATTAGCAATATCTTGAAAAAGAACGCAAGCGCCATTCCCGCGACTTGCTCAGGAAAGCTGCTCCAAGTCCCCGCTGAGATTGCATTGCATCAAGCGCTGGAAAGCATTATCCCGGCACTGACTTCTGCTTATGAGCAGCGTCAATTTGTCGATCTACTGAAAGCGCTTGTAGCTCTCAGCGCTCCAATTGATCAATTCTTTGCCGATGTGATGGTGATGGATCCGAATCCAGAGTTACGCGATAACCGTCTAGCTCTCCTGCAACAACTTCACCAGAAAATGAATCTCATTGCCGACCTCGGCAAACTAGCATGAGCAGTAGCTCTTCTAAACTCATCATTCTTGATCGCGATGGCGTGATCAACGAAGATCGAGATGACTACGTGAAGTCGAGTGAAGAATGGATTCCGCTACCTGGCAGTCTAGAAGCAATTGCACTACTCAATCAAGCAGGCTATCAAATTGCCGTGGCGACCAACCAATCTGGCTTGGCTCGCGGTTATTTCAATATCAATGACCTGCATGCCATGCATAGCAAGATGGATAAGTTGCTCAAACCCTTAGGCGGCCATATTGATAGCGTTTTTTTCTGCCCACACACTGATGCCAATGCTTGCGATTGCCGCAAGCCCCTGCCAGGGATGATGAAAGAAATTGCTCTACGCTATAAAAAAAAATCAGAGCGCTACTCCTTTATTGGGGGTTCCCATTGTTGGCGACTCTTTGCGCGACCTCCAAGCAGGAATCGCTCTTGGTGCAAGCCCCCATTTGGTGTTGACTGGCAAAGGTAGAAAAACTCTTGAAAAAGGTGACCTACCAGAGGGCACGCAGATTCATGAAGATTTGATGGCATTTGCTAATGCAGTCTTACAAGATAGGGTTTAATGCAAATATGACTTTTATCCGTTCCGCCCTGTTCACCCTGTTTCTGCTCGTCTTTACGCCGATCTGGTCAATACTGTGCATATTGGTTTTTCCATTCCTCAATCCTGAGAATCGCTACCGCTTTATCGGCCTCTGGAATAAGGTAGTAATCTGGATTTTGCAGCCCCTCTGTGGCATTCGTTACGAATTTCGTGGCATGGAAAACATGATGGCGGTTTTGGATCAACCCGTTGTCGTACTGAGCAAGCATCAATCTGCCTACGAAACCATTGCCTATATCGCATTACTTCCCAAGCAAGTCTGCTTCGTCTTCAAGCGTGAATTGCTTTGGATCCCATTCTTTGGTTGGGCCTTAGCCTTACTCAAGATGATTCACATCAATCGCAATAGCAAAGAAACTGCCGCCCTCTCAGTGGTTGGGCAAGGACGTAAACGCTTAAGTGAGGGTAAATGGATCCTATTGTTTCCCGAGGGCACTCGAACACCTACTGGCTCGCATAAACCCTATAGCAAAGGTGGCGCAAGACTTGCGAGCGCTACTGAGGCCATGGTTATTCCCATTGCCCATAATGCTGGTCGCTGCTGGCCAAAGAATAGCTTTCTAAAGCAACCGGGGACAGTGATCTTCTCAATTGGTCCTGCCATTGCCTCTGCTGGAAAAACCAGCGGTCAACTTCATCAAGAAGTAGAAAAGTGGATTGAGGCTGAGATGCGAGCGATTGATCCGACTGCCTATCAGTAGCCGATATCCATTTGTGAATTTAAGTGGCTAAGATCTTAGCCCATTCAATATAGCGCTCTACTGAAATATCTTGAGCACGTGCTTTTAATTCAGAGTCAGATAAAGCCAGCCGATCAGCGAAGGCTGATAAGTTAGTGCGTAACATTTTTCTTCTTTGAGAAAAAGCTGCTGCCACTACTTTTTCCAAGGCATGCCACTGGGCATTACTTAAATTGAAATCTTGTCGAGGAATCATGCGAACTACTGCTGAATTCACTTTAGGCTGCGGATCAAATGCTTCAGGAGGAACCTCAAGCACAAGCTCCATGTCATAACGCGCTTGCAGCATCACAGATAGCCTGCTGAATTCTGAGCCACCAGCCTTAGAAACCATCCGCTCTACTACTTCAGCCTGCAACATAAATACTTGCTCATCAATCATATGAGCGGCAGAAACTAGATGAAAGAGTAACGGCGAGGATATGTTGTAAGGCAAGTTACCAACCACCTTGCATAAACCACTATTGGCTGGTCGTACTTTTGCCCACTCTAGAAAATCGAACTTAAGCGCATCTCCCTCAATGACATTAAGTCCCTTCAGATTTTCTTGATTCCAATAGGCAACCAAATCTCGATCAATCTCGAGAAGATCTAAGCGGTCGAGATTACTCAACAGAGGTCTAGTTAGCGCACCAAGACCGGGACCGATTTCAATCACGTGCATATTTTCACTAGGATTAATTGCGGCAACTATGGAGTAGATAACCCCCGAGTCCTGCAAAAAGTTTTGGCCAAATCGTTTACGAGCACGATGCATCATATATTTGCATTCTGAGAATTTACCGCTAATTGATAGGCTAAGCTTAAGGCTTCAAACATACTGCCGGAATCTGCAATCCCTTTGCCAGCGATATCTAGTGCGGTGCCATGATCTACTGAGGTACGAATAATTGGCAAGCCTAAGGTAACATTCACGCCACCACCAAAACTGACAAACTTAAATGGCGCCAAGCCTTGATCGTGATACATCGCAATAAATGCATCCACACTCTCTAAGCAGCCAGCATCAAACATGGTATCACCCGGATAAGGTCCACTCACCTCAGTGCCCAGTTCTTTAGCTGCTTCAATAGCCGGAGTAATCACATCAATTTCTTCGCGCCCTAGGTAGCCCGATTCACCTGCATGAGGATTTAAGCCCGCTACACGAATGACGGGCCTAGCGATACCAAATTTTGCACGCAAGTCCGCGTCAACAATGCGGATAGTTTCCAGAATATGCTCATAGTTCAATGCAGAAGCAACATCCCTCAATGGTAGATGCGTCGTTACTAGAGCCACTCGAAGAGCATGGCTTCTCTGGAGGCCTAAGAAGCCTGCTGGCAAAGTCGCACATAACATCATGACAACATGATCTTGATTGCAGAGCTTGGCCAGATATTCAGTATGTCCAGTAAACAGCGCATCATTTGAAGTGACCCCATCATTAATCACGCTCTTTTGTATTGGTGCCGTCACCATGGCGTCAAAGCGGCCATTAAGACATCCCTTGGTAGCTTTATCCAGAATATCGAGGACATACTGCGCGTTAGTAGGATTCAATTGTCCTGAAATCACCGGCGCAGAAAGGGGAATTGGTTCCACCCTCAAACGAGCCGATAGCCCCTTAGGTATGCTAGATATTGGGAATAGACTTGCATCACCCAGAAGGGTAATAGTCGCCGCAGGCTGCTCTTGCAAGAAGGCTAGCGCAGCTGCGAAAGAAACCTCTGGACCAACCCCTGCAGGCTCGCCAGAGCTAATGGCGAGATTAACGAGGACTGGCTGCTGGATCATCTGCGTTAATGATCTTCACCGTAGCGGTATCGCGTAATTCACGCAACCAATCTTGATAAGCCTGTTCAAACTTACGCTCACGGATTGCTGCGCGAGCAAATTGACGCTGCTTCTCTAGAGTTAACTGCGCTTCACGACGCTCGAGTACTTGAATTAAATGCCAACCGAACTCAGTCTTCACTGGATTGCTTACTTCACCAATTTGCAAGCGATTCATGGCTTGATCAAATTCTGGGACTAAATCACCGGGCCCCATCCAACCAAGATTTCCACCATTTGCGGCAGATCCATCTTCTGAGTACTTTTTAGCCAATTCACCAAAATCAGCAGTCTTTGCACGCACCTGATCACGGTAGCCTGCAAGGCGTCTTTCAGCATCTTGATCGGTCAGTCCAGCACGACTACGCAGCAAAATATGGCGAGACAAAGTCTGTGTCACCATAATGTTTTGGGGGGTTGATGGAGTGCTCTCTTGCGGCGCAGCTTGTTGAACCTCAGGAGCGCCCGCTACCAGTGCACGACGATCCAATACCTTCAGCACGTGATACCCAGCAGGACTTTTGACTACTGCATTGGCAACTTGACCGCTACCGGTGTTTCTAACAGCCTCATAGAATAATTGCGGCAAGCGATCTGGAGTGCGATAACCCAACTCCTGAAACTTAATCTTCGGATTATCTTTTGCAGCCATAGCACCAAGTTGTAAGAAATCTACATCGCCACGGGCATCACGTAAAAGTGATTCTGCTTTTTTCTTTGCCTCAGCTTGAGCGCCAACTCCTGCACTAGCATCTGCAGGAATGAAAATCTGTGCAACATCAATTTCTTCTGGCTCACCCTTTGCAGCTGGGGTTGAACGCGTTGCTTTTCCCACACCAGCTACCGAACGATTTCGGTCTAAGATGAAGTTATCAACTTCTGCATCCGAAATTTTGATCTTGCCTTCAACTTCGCGTTCGCGATAGCGACTAATAATCACATCATCTCGCAGCATTGCTCGATAGCGCTCATAAGAACTACCAGTAGCCTCTATCTTGACCTTCAATTCAGCAATGGTTAATTTATTTTTAGCAGCAATATCACTAATGATTTTGTCGAGCTCCTTATTGCTTACCGTGACGCCTTCTTGTTCGGCATTTTGGATTTGAATCTTTTCAAGGATGAGGCGCTCAAGTACCGTCTTGCGCAAGGTGGCAGCATCAGGAAGTTTAGTTCCCTGCTTTTGAAGTGCCACGATGCGATCATCAATCTCTTTGCGCGTTACATAGCCAGTATTCACAACTGCCGCGACACCATCAATATTGCGAATTTTGCTATCTGACGAAGTCTTGGAGCTATCTTGCGCAAAAGCAAATTGAGACAGCAAGGCAGCGCTAGCCAATATCGTGGCTGCAAGAGCTTGTTTAAATCGATTCCTACGCATCATTGATAGTTCTCATATATTGAAGGGGGTATAGGCTTAGAAGTAGGCATATATCCGGGAACATTAAACTTCATGATATCAACTGGATTGCTTCCAGCGCTACCAAAACCCCTAAATTCGACCTGAAAGAGTACTTGAGTCGTGGTTATTTGTGAAGTATTCAGCATCTGTGAGTAAGCTCCACGCAAAGTCCAGCAGTCTCGCATCCACTCTAGAGCTACAAGTGTATTGAGCGTTTTGGTCGTTAAAGCGTCATAACCCCAGCGGCCCAAGACAGAGACCTCGCGAGTGAGCGGCCATTGGCCTGAAATATTATATTGATCAGTAGTGGTAGCTGCAGGTACAAAAAAAAGCTGGTTATTCTGAATGGATGCTTGTGTTGGCGGGGTCCAAACATTGCGATAGCCAAAGTTTAAACTTCTGCCCGGCGTAGGGCGCCAACTTCCACCTATCGTTGTTTGAACCAGGCGATTTAATTGAGTGTTGTACTGACCGAACATATCCGTGCTGAAGTTGCCAAGCAGGCGAATTGAGGCCGAACCCAATGTATCCGAATAAGTAGAAGGGTTTGCAATGGTGCCGTTTAGGCCCACTTTCTGACCCGTAAAGCCCTGTCGCTGAGCAAGAGTTACATTAGCCCGTTCTGCACCGGTATTGGCCTCAATCATGCGGCTAGTTAAGCCGCCAGTCAGTTTATTGTTATCAGCAATACGGTCATTGCCGATGAATGTGTTTTCGCTAAAAATTTGAGTTACACCAAAACCAGCGTCTGCCGTATCAAACAAAGGGGTTTGAGCTTGGCTTTGAAATGGCGTGTAAACATAAAAAGCTCTTGGCTCCATCGTGAGCAACATATCGCGACCAAAGAAGCCTTTTAACTCAGCAGCATCTCTTTCAAACGCGAGCCCTGAATCCAAACTAAATGTGGGGATAGTGAATCCCTGCGTAGCTGGTGCGCCCACTGGGTTGTATGGTGTTGCGTTATAAGTGTTTGACTGAAAGCTCACTTTAGGGGTGATGTAATAACCAGGCGTAATCTGAGGAAGAGCCATGGCGCCCTTAATCACTGTTCGATCTGCTTGACTGAACGCACCCGGAGCAGTTAGCGCCAAGTTGCCACCAATGTTATAGGCAAAGCGCGTGAAATCGGTTGAAAAGGTCGTTGCAGGACCTGATGGCAAGGTAATGTATTTCCCACTGGTATCGGCAACTGCTGGCGTTAAACGATTGTTATAGGCAGCTGTGATGTTCGGCAAAATATTATAGGGGGACTGCACTGTCACTGTTGGGTCTGGCTGTAAGGTTTGAAAAGTCATTGCCCTCGCCCCCACAGTCCAATTGCTTAAGCTTCCCGTCAAATTCTTAGTGGTGCCCACTTCTTGACGAAACTGACTAGTTACAGCCCCCGCAATACTTTGCGAAAAGTCAGTTGGGTACAAGTTATCTGAAACCCGAGCCATATTGGCATAACCCGTCCATGCACCAGCAATTGGGATTCCACCCATCCCCAATAAGTCACCACTAAAGTTTTGTCTCTGCTGCCAGTCATAGCGCCAGCGATCAGTTCCAGTCTTGCGGTCATAAGGAAGATAGTCTCCACCCAAATTGCCTGAATACTGTTTATCTAAAAATTGGTATTTAGCTCCCAACTGAACCCCACGCTGACCCATGACTCGTGGTATCAATAACAAATCACGGTTTGGTGCGATGTTCACGTAATACGGCTGCGTAATATCAATGCCGTTATTGGAGTTATAACCAGCTACTGGCGACAATATTCCAGAGCGGCGTTGATTGGCAGTTGGGGCTGTGAAATAAGGAACATAAGCAATAGGCACATCAAGGAATCGCATTACACCGTGCGTACCCACCATTTCTTTTTGTTCGTTATCTATCTCAAGCGTACTAGCCGTGAAATACCAATCCAGATTTTCTGGGGTACAAGTGGTGTAGGTTGCTTTATCAAACACAAATACATCAGAGGTTTCGATCGTTAATTTTTTTGCATTGCCACTGGCGCGGTTATCACGTAGCTCGTAATTCGGGGCCTCCATTTCCCCTTCACGTGCATCGACTCTAAAGCGGGCTTTCGGCCCCTTGAAGGATGCATTCCCTTTTGAGAACTCAGTATTGCCAGTTAAACTCGCTACATCTGAATCGGGATCGTATTGAATTTCATCTGCCTTGATGACAGCACCGTTACGACGAATTTGTGCGTGTCCTTTTAAACGCATTTCCCGATCAACAATTCCATCAATCGAATCACTCGATGTGAAGGTTAGCGCTTTACCGTCCTCAATAGGCTTTCCAACTCGCAATTGATCATCTAGCTTTAGGACGGTGACATCCCCACGATCAGGGATCAAAACGGAGTTGGCAGAGCTACCCAAAGACTGTGCTGAAGGGGGCGAAGGTGCGGGTGCTTGGGCAATACTGGGAAGAGCAAATTGTGACAATGCAACCCCCGTCAATACTCGCAGGGTGACAGCTAAAAAAAGAGGGGCGCAAAGGCCGGCGCGACGGCGATAATGACTCATAGATCCAGACCCGCCTTATTATACGAATCGACCATGACTGACTCTCGCTTAGACACCCTCCGCAACTGGCTAAAAGGCCTTGAACCTAGCTGGCAATTAGATCTCCCCACTTTGGCACCAGCCTCGGCAGATGCCAGCTTTCGGCGGTATTTCCGGATTGAGTCCAAAAACCCGGATTTTTCGACTTTGATCGTGATGGACGCTCCACCCCAACATGAGCCCTTGGATGCCTTCATCAAGGTCGATTTATTACTCGAAAATGCTGGTTTAAATGTTCCTCAAATTCTAGAAAAAAATGTTGCCGAGGGATTTCTTTTGCTCAATGATCTGGGAAATAAAACCTACCTCGCGGAGTTGAACGATGAGACGGCGGACTCACTCTATCAAGATGCAACCCACGCTTTAGTGCAAATGCAATTAGCAAGCAAACCAGATGTATTACCAAACTACGATGAAGCGCTCTTGCAGCGTGAGCTAGATCTTTTTCCAGAGTGGTACTTGAAGAAGCATCTGCACACAGAATTAACAGATCTTCAGAATTCTCAAATTAAGCAGGCGTTTGAGTTGATTATTCAAAATAATTTAGCTCAAGAAAAAGTCTACGTGCATCGCGATTACCATTCACGCAATCTTATGGTGACCAAAGAAAATAATCCAGGTGTGATTGATTTTCAAGACGCGGTTTATGGGCCGATTACTTACGATGCCGCCTCTCTCTGGCGCGATGCCTATATTGCATGGCCAGAAGAACGTGTGATTGATTGGGTCATTAAGTTTTGGGAAGAAGGTCGTCAAGCTAGCCTACCAATGCCAAATGATTTTGGACAGTTTTATCGCGACTTTGAGTGGATGGGTTTGCAACGTCACCTCAAAGTCTTGGGTATTTTTGCAAGACTCTTTCATCGTGATGGAAAAGACGGCTACCTCAAAGATATTCCATTGGTTCTCGAGTATGCGATTGCCACTGCCAACCGTTATATTGAATTAAAGCCTTTGGCGCGTATTCTGGAATCGACACGGCCAACTAAGGAATAAGCATCCATTCATAATGAATCAGCGCAATCTCATTCCCTGTTTATTACTTGCCGCAGGTCGAGGCGAGCGCATGCGTCCTTTAACGGATGAGCTACCTAAGCCACTACTCACAATCAAGAACAAATCCTTACTAGCATGGCACTTGGAAGCATTAAGTGCAGCAGGCATTCAAAAGGTTGTAATTAACCATGCTTGGCTAGGTAAAAAGATTGAAGATGCCTTGGGTAATGGCAGTCAATTTGACCTCAAGATCACATACTCCCCAGAAGCTAGCGCCCTAGAAACAGCGGGAGGCATTCGCAAGGCATTGCCCCTCCTAGACCCAAATGACTATTTCCTGGTAATCAATGGCGATGTCTTTTGCCCTAATTTTCCAATCGAACTACTCATTGCACAGCTAGATAAGCTTCGCAAAGAACTAAATCCCCCTCTGGCCCACCTTGTTATGGTGCCCAATCCAGTCCAACACCCTAACGGAGACTTTTATCTCAAAGCCTCCCAAGTGTTCGACCACCCAAGAGATGGGGCTGAAAAGTTGACCTTTTCTGGTATTGGCCTTTATCACCGGGACCTATTTAAAGACCTAGTAATGGGCGCTCCTGCCCAGCTAGCCCCTCTTCTAAGAGAGGTAATACTTAAAAATAGAGTGTCTGGTGAAAAATATACTGGACCATGGCACGATGTAGGTACACCCCAACGATTACAAGAGCTCAATGCAGCGAATGAATAAATCCCTTATTTACCAACAACGTCGAGTCGAACTGGCAAAACTGATCCGCACCAAAACTGGTGGTGGTGTGGCCATCATCACTACAGCGCCTGAGACTGCTCGCAATCGAGATAGTGAGTTTCCATATCGTCATGACAGTGATTTTTTCTATCTCACTGGTTTTGAAGAGCCGGGCGCAACGCTGGTTCTGAAGGTTGCAGGGTCGAGCTCTCAGCCTCAATTAGAGTCCCATCTGTTTTGCAGACCAAAAGATGCGGAGCGTGAAATTTGGGATGGCATTCGCTTAGGGCCAGAAGCCGCACCTGAGGCATTAGGCTTGGAATACGCCCATGGCAACCATGAACTAGATAGCAAGCTGAGTGATTTGTTGGCCGATCAAGATGCAGTCTATGTACGCCTTTCCGAAAGCGCAGAAACAGACCGTCGTTTACGGCATTGGATGAAACAAGTCCGAGGCCAAGCTCGTGCTGGCATCAATCCACCCTCCGAGTTTCATGATGTTGAGAGTTTGATTCATGAGATGCGTCTGTTTAAAGATGCGCATGAAATTGACATCATGCGTCGTGCTGCAGCCATTTCTGCACGCGCCCATATCCGCGCCATGCAGACTTGCAAACCCGGACTACGCGAATACCACCTCGAGGCAGAATTACTGCATGAGTTCCGCTATAGCGGTGCACAAAGCGTTGCCTATAACAGTATTGTTGCTGGTGGTGCCAGCTCTTGCATTCTTCATTACCGCGCCAGCAATGCCGAACTCCGCAGTGGCGAGCTCTGTCTCATTGATGCTGGCTGTGAATTAGATGGCTATGCCTCGGATATCACTCGCACCTTCCCAGTCAATGGCAAATTTTCTGGTCCACAACGTGCCCTGTATGACATCACGCTAGCTTCGCAAGAAGCGGCAATTGCGGCAACGAAGCCAGGCAATACTTTTATTCAGCCTCACGAAGCTGCATTAAGAGTGCTTACTCAAGGCTTACTTGATGAAAAACTTCTCAAGCTATCTGAATTAGGATCTCTGGAAAATGCTATTGAGACTGGCGCTTATCGCCGTTTCTATATGCACCGTACGTCACATTGGTTGGGCATGGATGTGCATGATGTCGGCTCGTATCGCGAACCACTGAGCACAGCAACAGATTCCTCAGAAAAGCCATGGCGCGTACTTCAACCGGGTATGGCCCTCACTATTGAACCGGGCCTATATATTCGACCAGCGGATGATGTGGATGAACGCTTTTGGAATATTGGCATTCGCATTGAAGATGATGCAGTTGTCAATGATTTGGGTTGTGAATTGATTTCTCGCGGCGTACCAGTGAAAGCCGATGAAATCGAAGCACTGATGAAAAATAATTAGTACCCTACCGAGTAAAAAATTACCCAGCATGCAAGCAGAGAACTTCGATATTGTGATTCAAGGTGGTGGGCCAGTAGGCCTCGCTTGCGCTGCGTGGTGCTTGCAAAAATTCCCAGAGGCAAAGATTGCATTACTCGATCGCAACCCTGTGGATGATGCAGACTTGGCAACTGCAGATAGCAGAGGCATTGCCCTATCTCACGGCAGCAAACTATTACTCGACACCATCAATGCCTGGCCAAGTGAATGCGCCGATATTCATCGGGTGCATGTTTCTCAAGCAGGTCATTTTGGTCGCACACTCATGACTCGTGAAGAGTTGAAGCAAGATGCACTCGGTCATATCATTCGCTATCGCGACATTCATCTGACTCTGCGCAAAGCCTTAAGAACGATTCAAGTTAAAAGCCCCAACTTTGTCTGGCGCCATATTGATGCCCAGGCCAATATTGAAAAAATTCAATCCAAATGCATCGTGCATGCCGAGGGTGGATTATTTAAAAATCAGGATTGGGTAGAGTCCGGTAGAGACTACGAGCAATCTGCATTGGTAGGCTTGGTTGAGGTCGAGAATGCAGCGCCTCATCAAGCTTGGGAACGCTTTACCTCCCAAGGCCCGTTGGCTATTTTGCCAAGTCACTATGGCTCCCATATTCTGAATCTGGTTTGGTGCGGATCGCCAGCATCTTCACAAGCTCGCCTAGAGCTAAGTGATGCGGATTTCTTAAAAAGCTTACAAGCAGAGTTTGGTTCGCGCATTGGACAATTTCTAAAGATCCAAGATCGCCGTCTTTATGAGTTAGGCCTCAATTACCGCAAAGAAATTACCCAGGCTAATGAAGTCTGGATTGGCAATGCTGCCCAAACTTTGCATCCTGTTGCAGGACAGGGTCTTAATTTGGGATTGAGAGACGCCTATCTTCTCTCTGAAAAACTCAGCGCACTTTTTTCCAGGCCTGAAGATCAAAAAAATCCCACAGCGATCAAAGAAACTTTGCAGGATTACGCGCTTAGCCGTAAGGCCGATCGCGCTGCCACCATCGGTCTCACTGACTTCATGGCTAGAATCTTCACATCAAATCTACTGCCGATTGTGATTGGTCGAGGATTGGCTTTATCAGCCCTCCAATGGCTCCCTCCAGTCAAGACAGCCTTAGCCCGCCAGATGATGTTTGGTAGGCGCTAGAAGGCTGAAATAGCCTCCAAAATTCAAGCCCTCCCAGTTTGACCTAAATCACGGAATGTGCCTATTTTTTAGGCAGATTTAAGCCCAATTGTGCTAAAGTGACATCCTTTCCTAAGCACTAGAAACAATCCAGATCCCACCCAATGCAAATGAAGATTGGCCCACACCTTCTCGCAAATAGATTATTTGTTGCCCCTATGGCTGGGGTAACAGATCGCCCATTTCGACAGCTTTGTAAAAAGCTGGGGGCTGGTTATGCCGTTTCTGAAATGGTTGCTTCAAATGCCTTGCTATGGAAGAGTGAAAAAACCCAGCGTCGCACTAATCACCAGGGTGAATTCAAGCCCATCGCAGTCCAAATCGCTGGCGCTGATCCACAGATGATGGCCGCAGCAGCCAAACTTAATGTCGATCATGGCGCTCAGATCATCGATATCAATATGGGTTGCCCCGCTAAAAAGGTGTGCAATGTTGCAGCCGGCTCAGCACTCTTAAGAGATGAGCCCTTGGTGCAGCAAATTTTAGAAGCGGTAGTTCAGGCTGTAGGTGTAGGGCCCGATGCCGTGCCAGTAACGTTGAAAATTCGTACTGGCTGGGATCGTGAACATAAGAATGCTATTGATATCGCGCGTCTTGCGGAAAGATCCGGCATCTCTATGCTGACAGTTCACGGTCGCACTAGAGCAGACCTGTATCACGGTGAGGCTGAGTACGAAACCATTACCGCCGTAAAAAATAATGTTGCCATTCCAGTGGTCGCAAATGGCGATATCAACACCCCAGAAAAAGCAGCTTTTGTTTTAAAGGAGACCGGTGCTGATGCCATCATGATTGGTCGCGCAGCTCAAGGACGTCCTTGGATTTTTCGAGAGATTAACCATTTTTTGGAAACGGGCGGTAAATTACCGACACCTCAAATTAATGAGATTCAGGACATCATGAATGCCCACCTGATTGATCACTACGAATTCTATGGCGAATTCATTGGCTTACGTACAGCACGTAAGCATATCGGCTGGTATTGCAAGGGCTTGCGTGACTCCCATGCATTCCGCCAAAGAATGAATACTGCTGACGATTGCAAAACACAACTGCAAATGGTGAATGATTTTTTTGATGAAATGAAATCTCACTCAGATCGTTTGTTATTTTTAGAAGCAGCCTAAATTTAGTTTTAAATTATTTAATTTACCTATGGCCAATAAACACCCCATCACCGAATGTATTGAGACCCAGCTACAGCAGTACCTGGACGATCTCAAAGGAACACCCCCATCTGACTTGTACCAAATGGTTCTAGCAGTTGTTGAAAAGCCTATGCTGGAATTAGTAATGCAGCATGCCAATCAGAATCAATCATTGGCTGCACAGTACCTTGGCATTAATCGCAACACCCTTCACAAGAAGTTGGTCGAACACCAACTTTTGAAATCAGTTCCACCTGAATCGCGAATTCTTGATTAATTACACCTCCAGAAAAATATGATCCGTACAGCCCTACTCTCCGTTTCCGATAAAAATGGCATTGTGCCTTTTGCTAAAGCCCTCCATGAGCAAGGCATCAAGCTGATCTCTACTGGTGGCACTGCCAAGCTTTTGGCTGAAAATAACCTGCCTGTAGTGGAGGTATCCTCGCTAACCAAGTTTCCAGAGATGCTTGATGGTCGAGTGAAGACATTGCACCCCATGGTTCATGGTGGTCTATTGGCTCGCAGAGATTTTCCTGAGCATATGGCCGCTTTAAAAGAACATGGTATTGATACGATCGACATGCTCGTGATTAATTTGTATCCATTTAATGAAACGGTTGCTAAAACTGATTGCTCATTTGAAGATGCGGTTGAGAATATCGATATTGGTGGTCCAGCGATGTTACGTGCTGCCGCCAAAAATCATCAAGATGTCACTGTGTTGATCTCGCCAGAAGATTACGCTCCAGTACTAGAGGAAATGAAAGCCAACAAGAATGTTGTTTCTTATAAGACCAATTTGGGTCTGGCTAAAAAAGTATTTGCACACACCGCTCAATACGATGGTGCCATTGCTAATTATTTATCTGCGTTGGGCGATGACTTAGATCACAAAACGCGCTCCGCTTATCCAGAGACTTTGCACCTCGCATTCGAAAAAGTACAAGAGATGCGTTACGGGGAAAACCCACATCAATCTGCAGCTTTTTACAAAGATATCTCTCCAGTCGATGGTGCACTTGCTAACTATAAGCAACTGCAAGGCAAAGAGCTGTCTTATAACAATATTGCTGACGCTGACTCTGCTTGGGAGTGCGTTAAGAGCTTTACTGGCAATGCTGGCGGTGCCGCAGCCTGTGTCATCATCAAACATGCCAACCCTTGCGGTGTTGCCGTAGGTGCCAATGCACTTGAGGCATACCAAAAGTCCTTTAAAACTGACCCAAGTTCGGCGTTCGGTGGAATCATTGCCTTTAATGTGCCATGTGATGGCGCAGCGGCTGAAGCAATCTCTAAACAGTTTGTAGAAGTATTGATTGCCCCAAGCTTTAGTGATGAAGCCAAAGCAATTTTTGCTACGAAACAAAATGTTCGTCTCTTAGAGATTCCGCTAGGTACTACATTTAATAGCTTTGATTTCAAGCGCGTTGGTGGCGGTCTCTTGGTTCAGTCTCCTGATTCAAAGAACGTTCTTGAAGGCGAAATGCGCGTTGTCAGCAAACGCCTGCCAACCCCAAGCGAAATGCACGACATGATGTTTGCTTGGCGCGTTGCTAAGTTTGTCAAATCCAATGCGATTGTGTACTGCGCTAACGGTATGACCCTCGGAATCGGTGCAGGCCAAATGAGTCGTGTCGACTCTGCACGTATGGCCAGTATCAAGGCTGAAAATGCAGGCTTAAGTCTTAAGGGATCAGCAGTTGCGAGTGATGCCTTCTTCCCATTCCGCGATGGTTTAGATGTTGTGGTGAACGGTGGCGCAAGCTGTGCTATTCAGCCCGGTGGCAGCATGCGTGATGATGAAATCATTGCAGCAGCTAATGAGCATGGCATTGCCATGATCTTTACTGGCATCCGCCACTTCCGTCACTAAGCCACTTAAAGAGACGAAAACAAATAAGTACCCATGCGCTGGATAGGAATTGACCCAGGTCTACGAACAACCGGTTTTGGCATCGTCGATGTTGATGGTCAAAAACTGACTTACGTAGCCTCTGGGACGATTGAAAGTGGTGATCCAGCCCAAGGACTTCCTGAGAGATTGGGAATCTTATATGCGGGCATCAAAGAAGTTTTAGAGACTTACCATCCAGAGCAAGCCGCTATTGAAGAGGTATTCCTGAACGTCAATCCCCGCTCAACCCTGATGCTAGGTCAAGCCCGAGGCGCAGTAATTGCTGCCCTAGTCTCTGAAAAACTTCCCGTAGCTGAATACAGTGCACTGAGAGTAAAGCAATCCATTGTTGGGACTGGTCGAGCTACTAAGCCCCAGGTTCAAGAAATGGTTAAGCGCTTGTTACGCCTAAGCCGCGCACCCGGAACAGATGCGGCAGATGCTTTAGGGGTAGCCATTTGCGCTGCGCATCATGCCCAGATACCTAAAGCAATTACAGCTGCTCTTGCAGTCAAGAAACGCAGTAAGTAAAACCTTAAAACAGTAAGCAACAACAATACAAACAGGTTAAGATCCTCACATGATTGGTCGCATTCAAGGCATTCTCGTTTCAGTTCATCCGCCCCGACTCTTGGTTGATTGCCAAGGTGTTGGATATGAGATCGATGTACCGATGAGTACTTTGTATCAATTACCTGAAATCAATCAAAAGATTACCCTTCTTACACACTTCCAGGTCCGTGAAGATGCACAACAACTCTTTGGCTTTGCCACCGAGACTGAGCGTGAAGCATTTAGACAGTTGATTAAGATCAGCGGTGTTGGTTCCAGAACTGCCTTAGCAGTTCTCTCTGGCATGAGCGTCAATGAATTGGCACAAGCGATTGCCATGCAAGAAGCTGGGCGTCTGACTCAAGTCCCCGGTATTGGCAAAAAGACCGCTGAGCGTCTTTGTTTAGAACTCAAAGGGAAGTTAGCCCCAGATTTAGGTATCACTGGCGGTAAGCCTCAAGCCATTGAAGCTAGTAGTGAAATATTGCAAGCGCTCTTAGCCCTAGGCTATTCAGAAAAAGAGGCTCATTTAGCCCTCAAACAAATTCCTCTGGATAGTACGGTTTCTGATGGCATTCGAATGGGTTTGAAATACCTCTCGAAATCTTAAAACCACTACACTTGTAGCATGGCAATACATACCGAAGACCTCAGCGCTATTCCCGAAGATTTACCAGAAGGTAATGACCGCATCGTGAGCGGTGCAGCCGGCAATTCTGAGGCTGTCTTTGAAAGAGCATTGCGCCCAAAACAGCTTGATGAGTATGTTGGCCAGACTAAAGCCCGCGCCCAATTAGAGATCTTCATTAGTGCAACTAGAGCAAGACAAGAGGCGCTTGATCATGTCCTACTCTTTGGCCCTCCTGGACTTGGCAAAACTACCTTGGCACACATCATCGCTAGAGAGCTTGGTGTTAACTTGCGTCAAACCAGTGGCCCTGTTCTAGATAGGCCCGGTGATCTTGCTGCACTACTGACTAATTTAGAAACCAACGATGTTCTCTTTATCGATGAGATTCATCGCCTCTCTCCAGTTGTAGAGGAAATCCTCTATCCAGCACTTGAGGACTACAGTCTAGATATCATGATTGGTGAAGGTCCAGCCGCGCGTAGCGTCAAGATTGATCTCAAGCCATTTACTTTGATTGGCGCAACTACCCGCGCCGGTATGCTCACTAATCCCTTACGAGATCGTTTTGGTATTGTGGCAAGACTGGAGTTCTACACCACGGAAGAACTCACCAAAATCATCACACGTTCAGCCAGCCTATTAAAGGCAAGCATTGATCCAGAGGGATCTATTGAGATCGCTAAGCGCGCCCGTGGCACTCCGCGTATTGCCAATCGCCTACTGCGTCGTGTGCGCGACTATGCTGAAGTCAAAGGCACCGGCATCATCACTAAAGCCATGGCTGATGCAGCACTTAAGATGCTCGATGTCGACCCAAGTGGTTTTGATGTGATGGACAGAAAATTACTTGAGGCCATCTTGCATAAGTTTGATGGCGGCCCAGTCGGTATTGATAACTTGGCAGCAGCTATTGGTGAGGAACGAGACACCATTGAGGATGTCTTAGAGCCTTACTTAATTCAGCAGGGTTACTTACAAAGAACCTCTCGTGGAAGAATAGCAACCCGACAGGCTTACGAGCATTTTGGCCTCACGCCACCAAACAACTCTGTGATAGAGCCCTAAGACTTAAGTCAGCGTTACCTTAGCAAACTTACGCTTACCTACCTGCACTACATAAGTGCCGAGTTCGATCTTCGCTTGTTTATCAGCAATCGTTACGCCATCAATCTTCACACCATTTTGCTCAATGTTGCGCATGGCTTCTGATGTTGATGGTGCAAGACCTGCGGCCTTGAGAAGATTGGCAATCCCCATAGGAGCGCCAGTCAGGGTTACTTCTGGAATCTCATCGGGCACACCGCCTTTAGCACGGTGGTTAAAGTCTTCTAGGGCTTTTTCTGCTGCATCTTGCGAATGGAAGCGCGCTACGATTTCTTGACCGAGTAGCACTTTGCAATCGCGTGGGTTACGGCCAGCGGCAACCTCTTGCTTCATTAAATCAATCTCCGCCATGGGGCGGAATGATAGCAATGTGAAGTAATCCCACATCAAGTCATCAGAGATGCTCATGAGTTTGCCAAACATTTCGCTAGCAGGCTCACTGATGCCAATGTAGTTGCCTTTGGACTTGCTCATCTTGTCCACGCCATCCAAACCAACGAGGAGTGGCATTGTCAAAATACATTGCGGCTCTTGACCATACTCACGTTGGAGTTCACGACCAACTAGCAAGTTGAATTTCTGATCAGTGCCGCCGAGTTCTAAGTCACTCTTTAAGGCAACAGAGTCATAACCCTGCATCAATGGATACAAAAACTCATGTACAGAAATTGGCACACCACTACGGTAGCGCTTAGTAAAGTCATCACGCTCTAACATTTGGGCAACGGTATATCGTGCTGCCAGCTGAATCATGCCGCGTGCACCGAGTGGATCGCACCACTCACTGTTGTAGCGGACTTCAGTTTTGGCAGGATCAAGCACCATGCTAGCTTGACGATAGTAGGTCTGCGCATTGACCGCAATTTCTTCTGCGGTTAACGGTGGGCGCGTAATATTGCGTCCAGAGGGATCGCCAATCATGCTGGTGAAGTCACCGATCAAGAAAATAACTGTATGACCCAAATCTTGCAGCTGACGTAATTTGTTTAAAACAACCGTATGCCCCAAATGAATATCCGGCGCAGTAGGATCTAAACCCAACTTAATCCGCAAGGGAGTGCCAGTAGCCTGACTTTTGGCTAGCTTCGCAATCCAATCTGCTTCAACTAATAGCTCATCACATCCCCTTTTAGTTACTTCAAGGGCTGCAAAAACTTCAGGAGTCAGTGGATATTTTTGTTCGGGTTTAGCAGGCATGCTGATTTGGTAAGCTGATTCAGTTAAATTAGTATTAGATTGCTAAAGCATAATTGTCGCATTCCTGAGAACAAAGTCCCGATACCGTATGAATAAGCCTCATTCCCTCTATATTGGCCTGATGTCTGGCACTAGCCTAGATGGGATCGATGCCGTGCTAGCGAGGATTGATTCTGACGGAGCGGTAAGCCTATTGGGGGCTGTAAGCAGCCCCTTCACGCCTGAATTACGCAAAGCCCTGCTAGGCCTGCAATCTCCAGGGCCAAATGAGCTCCATCGGGAAAAGCAGGCGGGAAATGCCCTGGCTATAGAGTACGCCCAGGCCGTTCAGGACTTGCTCACACAGAAGAATCTGAATGCCACTGATATCAGTGCAATTGGTGCCCACGGTCAAACCATTCGTCATCAAGCCGATCTTTCTGATCATCTTGCCTATACCCACCAAACCCTCAATCCAGCCCTATTAGCAGAGCTCACTGGGATTGATGTCATTGCTGATTTTAGAAGTCGCGACCTGGCAGCAGGTGGTCACGGTGCACCATTGGTGCCAGCTTTTCATGCGCAGCAATTTTCTGCCGACGAAAATATCGCCGTCCTCAATTTAGGTGGCATTGCTAATCTCACACTCCTCCCAAAAAATGGGGAAGTAAAAGGATTTGATTGCGGCCCCGGAAATATGCTGATGGATGCTTGGATTGCCGATCAGCAAGGGCATACCTTTGACGAAAATGGTACCTGGGCATTACAAGGCGCAGTCAATCAATCACTCCTCACCAGAATGTTGGCTGATCGATTCTTTTCTAAGGCGCCACCAAAGAGTACAGGGCGCGATGACTTTCATCTGGAATGGTTACAAAAACAGATTGGTCTAGACAACATCAATGCCGAGGATGTTCAAGCAACACTCTTGCATCTGACGGTGAACTCATCGCTACAAGCATTAGAGTGCCATGCTCCACATACCCAAACACTCATTGTGTGTGGTGGTGGCGCGCGCAATACGGCACTCATGAATGTATATAAAGCAAGCTCACAAGCGATCTTTAAAAAACCTCTGGAGATCGTGACAAGCGATGCGCTGGGAGTAGACCCGCAGTTAGTAGAGGGCCTCGCATTTGCTTGGCTTGCATGGGCGCATAAAGAAAAACGGCCAGCAAATTTGCCAGCCGTTACGGGAGCGAGGGGACCTAGAATTCTAGGCGCTTGCTATCCTGCGTAGTTTTTAAATTACTTAAGCAGAGAAAGAAGATCCGCAACCACAAGTAGTTTGAGCATTTGGATTCTTAATCACAAACTGTGACCCATTGATATCTTCTTTGTAATCAATCTCAGCGCCAACTAAATACTGAAAGCTCATTGAGTCAACCAACAAAGTCACGCCATTCTTTTCAAAGAGCGTGTCATCTTCATTGACTGCATCATCAAATGTAAATCCATACTGAAAACCTGAGCAACCACCACCTTGAACGAACACGCGGAGTTTCAATTCAGGGTTACCTTCTTCAGCAATCAAGTCGGCCACTTTTGCAGCAGCGCTATCCGTGAACACCAATGGGGTTGGTGGCTCGGCTAAATCTTGTGCAGTTTGTGTCGCTAATTCAGTCATGGTTTACTCCTAAATCAAAAAGGCAATGGTTTATTTTAGACTTTTAATGCCAAGCTTGCTGAAGGGTCTTTCCCTGCTGCCCCTATTATGGGGAAACAGCAATCTGCGTCAATCCAGTGGTCTCAGGCAAGCCAAACATTAGATTCATGCACTGCACGCCCTGGCCTGAAGCACCTTTCACCAGGTTATCCTCGACTACCAAAATGACTAAAGTATCGCCACCGCCTGGACGATGGATGGCAATTCGCAAGCCATTACTACCCCGCACGGAGCGCGTTTCTGGATGACTGCCAGCAGGCATGACGTCCACAAAGGGCTCACCTTGATAGAAGTCTTCATAGAGCTTCTGAAAGTCCACATCCATGCCAGCTTCAGTCAAACGCACATACAAGGTTGAATGAATACCTCTAATCATTGGAGTTAAATGCGGCACAAATGTCAGGCCAATATGCTCATGGCCAGCAATGGCTTTCAAGCCCTGTACGATTTCCGGAAGATGACGATGGCCTTTTACGGCATAGGCTTTGAAGTTATCACTGGATTCTGACAGCAAGGTGCCGATCTCAGCTTTACGTCCAGCACCAGAAGTGCCTGACTTAGAGTCGGAAATAATATGAGTGCCGTCGATCAACTGTTTACCACCAGTCGACTTTGGCGAAAGCAAGGGAGCCAAACCTAATTGCACCGATGTTGGGTAGCAACCAGCCAAGCCAACTACACGTGCTTTTTTGATAGCCTCACGATTTATTTCTGCCAAACCATATACAGCTTCAGCCAAAATTTCTGGGCAGCCATGCTCCATACCGTACCACTTGGCAAACTCTTTAACGTCTTTCAAACGAAAGTCTGCGGCCAGATCCAAAATCTTCACGCCGGCAGCTAATAGTTCTTTTGCTTGCGCCATGGCAACACCATGTGGCGTTGCAAAGAACACGACATCACATTCGCTCAACTTGGCCTCAGCCGGTGTCGTGAATTTCAGATCAATGCGACCACGTAGAGATGGGAACATCTCAGCTACTGGCATGCCAGCTTCGGTGCGAGAAGTAATGGCCTGGATCGTTACATCGGGGTGTTGCGCCAAGAGACGCAACAATTCCACTCCGGTGTACCCAGTTCCGCCTACGATGCCAACTTTAATCATGTCACTCTCCAAAATGCGCTATATCGAAATTATCTTATAGAGCTTAATACTTGATTCTTACAGCTTGCTTAATTGTGGAAACAAAAAGGGCCGCTTGCGCGACCCTTTCAATAATACTAAGCGACTGAAAGAAATTAGCGCTTGCTGAACTGCTTACGACGACGCGCACCGTGCAGACCAACCTTCTTACGCTCAACTTCACGGGCATCGCGAGTTACCAAACCTGCTTTAGACAGGGCTGGCTTCAAAGTGATGTCGTAATCCATCAATGCACGAGTAACGCCGTGACGAACTGCACCAGCTTGGCCAGTTTCACCACCACCAGAAACGTTTACTTTGATATCAAAGGTCGTTAAATGGGCTGTGAGCACCAAAGGCTGACGAGCAATCATGCGCGATGTTTCACGAGCAAAATACGCATCGATAGGCTTACCGTTAACAATGATATCGCCCTTGCCAGATTTAATAAATACACGTGCCACAGAACTCTTGCGACGACCAGTACCGTAATTCCAATTTCCGTAATTAATAGCCATTTGGTTTCCTTAAATCTCTAACGCTTTTGGCTGTTGAGCCGCATGCGGATGACTGGCGTCGCCATAGACTTTTAATTTCTTAATCATGGCATAGCCTAGTGGGCCTTTTGGCAACATACCCTTCACAGCCTTCTCCAAAGCGCGACCTGGGAAACGGTCCTGCATTTTGTCGAAGTTAGTCGAGCTAATACCGCCTGGGTATCCGCTGTGACGGTAATAAATTTTGTTCAAGCCTTTTGTGCCTGTAACACGCAGCTTAGAAGAGTTGATGACAACAATAAAGTCGCCTGTATCAACGTGTGGGGTGTATTCAGGTTTATGCTTGCCGCGTAGACGGAGTGCCACTTCACTGGCGACACGACCGAGGACTTTGTCCGTAGCGTCAATCACGAACCATTCATGCACTACCTCATGGGATTTTGCAGAAAAAGTTTTCATGATTTCTCAAATTGTTATAGTCAAAAAAAAATTACTCCAACCAAACTACGTCCACCTTGGCCCTGCTTATATTTGCAAGCTCGCAGATTCTGTAATTCACTTGGTACAACAATTACCGCTGACTGGTTCGGTAATTCAGTAAAGCCTTGAATTGTAACCCAAAAAAAACCCAGGAACTAGTCCTGGGTTGGAATCCACCTATGTTTTAAGTGGAGGAGACACTGGGAGGTAAGTCGTAGTCTTATATAAGACTAACTACCAATATGGTTATTCTACACAAGATATATGGTGCAACGCAAGATAATTGACCAAAATCAATTTTTTGATGTTTTTTAGCTAAAACGCATTTGTTTGGATCTTGATAAACTATTGATAATATTGATTAATTTAGTAAGTTAGGGGTCACTAATATGGAATGTCGAGTATCTTGGTTGGGTAATGGCGGGATGGCTTTTTCCGCAGAAACAGGCAGTGGTCACCTTGTAAACATGGATGGCCCACCCGAAGCAGGCGGCCAAAATAGTGCTCCAAGGCCTATGGAGTTGATTTTGGCTGGAACTGGGGGATGCTCAGCATTTGATGTGGTTTTAATCCTACAGCGTGCCAAACAAGCAATTAGTGCTTGTGACGTTAAGCTGACTGCTGAACGGGCAGAAGTAGAGCCAAAAGTCTTCACAAAAATTAATCTGCACTTTACGGTGACTGGCAAAGACTTGGAACGGGCTAAGGTTGAACGGGCCGTCAAGTTATCTCACGAAAAATATTGCTCAGCGACCAGTATGTTGGCCAAAACTGCTGAAATCACCTACAGCATTGATATCGTTTCTGAATAAGTGCAGAGTCAATCGATAAGCCGGATTCTGTCGCCTAGATTTGCATCTAGGGGCAATCATTCCTCTAGGCCGGCAGTTACCTGACGGCTCAAGCTCCCTACCCGCAGACTCAGCGGATCGCCTCATCGCCTGCTTACTTGGGATTGCTCCGGGTGGAGGTTACCGCGTTTCACCGTAACTAAATACGCTCGTCTCTGTGGCCCTATTCCTCACGTCGCCGTGGATGGTCGTTAACCATCACCCTATCCTATGGAGTCCGGACTTTCCTCCCCCTCAATAAAGAGGCGGCGATTGCCCAATTGACTCTGCGACTGCAGTCTAACGCAGTCGCAGAAATTTAACCTAAAAAAACTAAAAAACAGGAATGAGAATAGAGCGGGTCTAAACCAATGACCAGGCAATGGTTTCGCCAGCACGCAGTGGGACGATAGTTTCTTCCCCTAGGGGTAGCTCAGACGGAATACTCTGCGTCTGCTTCAGCAAGGAGATAGTTTTAGTATTGCGTGGCAAAGTATAAAAAATCGGGGCCAAAGAAGCTGGCAAAGCCCTCAAGCTTATCTAGCTTGCCAACACTCTCAAATGCTTCGGCATACAAACCTAAGGCATTAAATGCACTGTAGCAACCCGCACATCCACAAGCAGCCTCTTTCGCGCCCTTAGAGTGAGGCGCACTATCAGTGCCCAGGAAAAATCTTGGGCTGCCACTAGTGGCCGCTTCGAGCAGAGCTACGCGGTGCTCTTCACGCTTCAGAACTGGCAAGCAGTAATTATGGGGACGAATACCGCCTGCAAAAATGGCATTACGGTTCATGAGCAAATGTTGTGGCGTGATGGTAGCGGCTAAACTATTTTTTCCACCGGTTTGTGCATCACGAACATAGTGCGCAGCTTGCTTGGTAGTGATATGTTCAAAAACAATTTTAAGTTCAGGGAAGTCTTTACGCAAAGGATGGAGAACCTGATCAATAAATACCGCTTCGCGATCAAAGATATCAATCTCAGGACTAGTGACCTCGCCATGCACTAGCAATGGCATTCCAAGGGCCTGCATTGCCTCAAGCGCAACATAGCAACGTTTAATATCACTGACACCAGCATCACTATTAGTTGTGGCACCAGCGGGGTAAAGCTTAAATGCAGCAATACCTCCCGCTCTCGCCTTCCGAACTTCATCAGCGGAAGTATTGTCTGTGAGGTACAAAGTCATCAATGGTGTAAAGCCGTCAATACCTAAAGATTTGAGATTCACTTCAATCCGAGCACGATAGGCATTTGCCAAATCTACCGTGGTCACCGGCGGCCTCAAATTCGGCATGATGATGGCGCGAGCAAATTGACGCGCAGTATCCGCTAACACATCCCTCATGACCTCACCATCACGAATGTGTAAATGCCAGTCATCTGGTTGGATCAATTGGATTTGAGTTGGGCTAGTAGGCATGTATTGATATTGACTGAATTAATTAAGCAAGATGATGCGGAAATCATTCACATTAGTAAGTGTAGGGCCAGTTTCCACTAAAGCACCTAATTGGGCAAAAAAACCATAGCAATCATGTCGCTCTAAATATTGGGTAGGAAGCAAACCTTGTTCCCCTGCAGTCTGCCGGATTATGGGGGTAAACCAAGCACCAGCATTCTGTTCACTACCATCAATACCGTCAGTATCGGCAGCCAAAGCCGCCATCTTTGGAAGATCTGCGGAAGCAGCAAAGAGTGAGAGCAAATATTCGCTGCAACGTCCACCGCGCCCTTGAAGGCCTGCGGGGATAGTTACCGTACACTCTCCGCCAGAGATGAGGGCTAATCGTTTGTCAGTCTGATTCGCCAAATGCTCACGTGCCATTGCTGCCTGAGTAACACCCACATCTTGCGCCTCACCTGTAATGGTGTCACCCAATATCACAGGCTCGTATCCTTGAGTGCGGATATAGTCTGCTGCGGCCTCAAGACTTTTATAAGCCGTGGCAATCACATGATTATTCACTGGGGCATTTTGCACATCGCCCGCTTTTAATGTCTCCGGCACTTCACCGGCAAGGCCGCGATTCAAATGGAGCAAAACAGATGCAGGGATCGGACCCTCACCTAAACTATATTTAGCGAAAATATCCAAGGCATCCTGATAAGTGGAATAGTCTGCTGCGCATGGGCCACTTGCAATATCTGCCGGAGAATCGCCAGTCACATCTGAAATTAATAAGGCCTCTACTCGAGTACCTCTCGCAATAGCCACTCTGGCTAAGTTGCCCCCCAAGACAGCAGACAAGTGTTTGCGCACTACATTCATTTCCTCAATAGGCGCCCCCGAACGCAACAAAGCCTCCGTAGTCTGTCGCATATCCTCAATACTGATACCTACTTGCGGTAATGTTAGCAAGCTAGACCCGCCCCCAGAGACAAGTGCTATCAAAACATCGCCAGCCTGTAGTTCACTTACTAAGCGATGGATCTCTTTGGCGCCATCCATGCCCGCTTGGTCTGGGACGGGGTGCCCCGCTTCAATAATTCGAATATGCGTAGTTGGCGAACCGTGGCCATAACGAGTCAACACCACACCCTCAATATCAACTTGAGGCCAATGGGATTTTGCATAAGACTCTAATGCGCTAGCCATGGAGGCGCTGGCTTTGCCAGCACCCACCACAACACATCTTCCTATAGGCTCGCACCGAACAGGGAATATCTTCGCTAAATATTGCGGCACAATAATCTGTGGATCAGCTACCGCTAACGCGGCTAGAAAAGCATTTTTTAGAATAGTTTCTTGCTGGCTCATCAGGATATTCTAATCAAGAGCGGTGCGCTCTTGCATTTGCCACATCTCAGCATACCGACCATTGGCGGACAAAAGCTCGCTATGTGTTCCACGTTCTACTATCTGACCATGATCCATCACCAAAATTTGATCAGCATGAACAATAGTTGAAAGTCGATGCGCAATAATTAAGGTAGTGCGATTTTTGGCAAGGCCCAGCAACTCCTCCTGAAACGCACGCTCTGTCTTGGAGTCCAAGGCTGAAGTAGCCTCATCAAAAATCAGCATGGCAGGCTTCTTTAGCAATGTTCGCGCAATGGCAACGCGCTGCTTTTCGCCGCCGGACAACTTCAGACCACGCTCGCCTACTTGCGTGTCATAGCCGTCTGGCAGGCGCTTAATAAAGCCATCAATCTGCGCAGCTCTAGCTGCCTCATGTACTTCTCCGATCGAGGCATGTGGATTTCCATAGGCGATGTTGTAACCAATGGTGTCATTAAATAGAACTGTGTCTTGCGGAACAATGCCAATCGCCTTACGCAGACTGGCCTGAGTTACATCCACAATATTCTGATCATCGATCAGGATCTTGCCTGATTGAACATCATAAAAACGGAACAGTAGCCGGGCCAAGGTACTCTTACCTGCGCCACTTTGCCCTACTACTGCAGTAATCGTTCCGGCTGGAATATTAAAACTCACATCATGCAGAATTTCTCGCTTGGCATCATAGTGAAAAGAAACATTCTCAAAACGAACATCGGGGCCACGCCCTTGATTGCTAATCTGCAAAGGCTGAGCATTAGGTGCATCAGCAATCTCTTTATCCGTATTTAAGAGGGAGAACATCCGATCCATATCGGTGAGCGCTTGTTTAATCTCCCGATAGATCACACCCAAGAAATTCAGCGGAATGTAAAGTTGAATCATCAAAGTATTGACCAGCACTAAATCACCTAGGGTCATAGATCCATCAATGACACCCAAGGTTGCACGCCACAAAATCATAACTAATCCCACTGCAATAATGGTTTGCTGACCAAAATTTAGCAGCGCCAAAGATTTTTGGGATTTGACTGCGGCGGCCTGATAGCGCACGAGATTTTGATCGTAGCGACTAGCTTCGAACGCCTCATTGCCAAAATACTTCACTGTCTCGAAATTCAACAAGGAATCAATCGCTTTCTGATTCGCTTTTGAGTCCATATCGTTCATGGTGCGACGGAAATGGGTACGCCACTCAGTCACAACCACCGTGAAGCCAATATATAAAACTAAGGCGACTAAAGTAATTGCCGCAAACCAAATGTCATATGCATAGGCAAAGTAGCCCAGTACGAGACAGAACTCAATCAGGGTTGGCAGAATACTGTAAAGCGAATAGGAGATCAGCGACTGGATACCGCGAGTACCACGCTCAATATCCCGACTTACTCCTCCAGTCTGGCGAGCCAAATGAAAACTGAGTGCCAAAGAGTGCAAATGCTCAAAGACTTGCAGGGCCACTTTACGAACTGCATTTTGAGTCACACGGGCAAAGAGAGATTCACGAAGCTCTGTAAATAAAGAGGCGGAGATTCTTAATAGGCCATAAGCCAATATCAATCCAGTGGGCACTACTAGTAAAGCTTGTGGAGAATCTGCTTTGATATTGAGGGCGTCAATCAAATGCTTCATCAAAATCGGGATGCCAAGGTTGGTGACCTTAGCAGCAACTAAGCATGTCAGAGCAATCGCAACTCTAAATTTGTATTCCAGTAGATAGGGAAGTAAATCACGAATGACTTTCCAGTCGCTTCCCTGTGCAGGCTTGGAGTCTCCTGCCGAATGGTGATGCCCAGATGAATGTCTCATCGCTCTATCTTAGTCACTTATTTATGTAGATGCAGAGAGCAACTGCAGAATTGCCTCGCCATTGCTACGGGAAAAACATTTACTGGCTGCCTCTTCAAAGGGAAGCCATTGATAGGCCACATGCTCTCTTGGGGCTAATGTGATTTGGACATTCCCTGGCACCATTAATGAAAACCAATGCTCAGTATTTCTAGTCACTCCAGGAGCGTAGCGATGGCGCCACCGAGGATAAATCTCATACTCAATTTGATGGCGCATATTTTGCAAGGAGTTGACTGGGAGGCTTTTAACATCAATACCCGTTTCCTCTAGGACTTCTCGCGCCGCAGCTAGGGCAAGGTCTTCATCAATAGCGTCCAAACTGCCGGTAACAGACTGCCAGAAGTTCGTTTTATCAGCCCGCTCTATTAGCAAGACCTCCCCATTCGATTGATAGATAACCACTAAAACCGAAATGGGGATTTTCAAGATACTCTAAATACTTTCCTGCTTAAGCAGTTGGGGTCGCTTGACGCAAACGAATATGCAGCTCTTTCAATTGACGCTCGTCAACTGGGCTAGGAGCCTGAGTAAGTAAGCACTGCGCACGTTGTGTTTTAGGGAAAGCAATCACATCACGAATAGACTCAGCACCAGTCATCATCGTAACGATACGATCTAAGCCGAATGCAATACCACCATGCGGAGGCGCACCATACTGCAACGCATCTAATAAGAATCCGAACTTCGCCTGAGCTTCTTCAGCGCCAATCTTCAACGCGCGGAATACCTGGCTCTGCACTGCCTCTTGGTGAATACGGACTGAACCACCACCAATTTCGCTACCGTTAAGAACCATGTCATATGCTTTGGCCAAACACTTGCCTGGATTAGATTCAAGATACTGCATATGCTCATCTTTAGGGCTGGTAAACGGATGATGGCAAGCTACCCAACGGGCTTCGCCTTCATCGTAATCAAACATCGGGAAATCAACTACCCACAATGGTTTCCAACCCTCAATAGAGAGACCGTGTGCCTTACCCCAAGCGGAGTGGCCAATCTTCAAACGCAGACCGCCGATAGCATCATTCACTACTTTTTCTTTATCAGCGCCGAAGAAAATAATATCGCCGTCTTTAGCGCCTGTGCGCTTCAAGATGCCTTCGATTGCAGCATCATGCAAGTTCTTTACGATAGGAGATTGCAAACCATTACGGCCTTCTGCAACGGAGTTCACCTTAATCCATGCCAAACCTTTGGCGCCATAGATAGCCACAAACTGGGTGTAGTCATCGATTTCACTACGACTAATTTCAGAGCCGCCTGGAACACAGAGACCCACAACACGACCACCCTCTTGATTGGCTGCACCAGAGAAGACTTTGAAATCCACATCTTTCATTAAGTCAGTCAATTCGGTGAACTCAAAGTTGATGCGAAGATCCGGCTTATCAGAACCAAAGCGCGCCATACCCTCAGAGTAAGGCATGGTTGGGAATGGGTTCGGCAACTCTACATTCATGGTGGTTTTGAAGATATGGCGAATCATGTTTTCAAACAATTCACGAATTTCTATCTCATCCAAGAAAGCGGTTTCACAGTCGATCTGAGTGAATTCAGGCTGACGGTCAGCGCGCAAATCTTCATCACGGAAACACTTGGTAATTTGGTAGTAGCGATCAAAGCCAGCAACCATCAATAACTGCTTAAACAGCTGAGGAGATTGTGGCAAAGCAAAAAACTGACCGTCATGAACACGGGATGGCACTAAATAATCGCGCGCACCTTCAGGAGTGCTCTTCGTCAACATAGGAGTCTCAATATCGATGAAACCAGCAGCATCTAAGTAACGACGGGATTCCATGGCAACGTTGTAACGCAGACGCAAATTCTTTTGCATCTGCGGGCGACGCAAATCTAAAACGCGGTGGGTTAAGCGAGTCGTCTCAGATAAATTCTCGTCTTCCAATTGGAATGGAGGGGTGATGGAGGCATTCAATATCACCAAGCTATGGCAAAGCACTTCAATCTTGCCGCTGACCAAATCATTGTTCTCGGTGCCAGTAGGACGCGCACGCACCAGACCTTTAACCTGAATACAAAACTCATTACGAACCTGTTCAGCCAAAGCAAACATGTCTGGGCGATCTGGATCACACACTACCTGCACAAAACCTTGATGATCTCGCAAGTCAATAAAGATCACGCCACCGTGGTCGCGGCGACGATTCACCCAACCAGAGAGGGTTACTTCTTGACCAATGAGTGATTCAGTTACCTGACCGCAGGTATGGCTTCGCATCGACATAACAATTTCCTATAAATCAAAGATGATGGTTTGACACAATAGCGGTCAAACCAGTTGAACTGGTGGGAGGAACGGATCCCATTGAAACAATGTGCTTGAGCGCCTCTTCGACGCTCATCTCCAATTCAATGGTGTGCGCACGTGGGACGATCATAAAAAATCCAGAAGTTGGATTTGGGGTGGTTGGTAAAAATACATTTACATAGTCTTCACCCAGTTTTGCAGCAACCTCTCGTGCGGGTACGCCCGTCTGAAATGCAATCGCCCAAGAATCTGCGTGCGGATAGCGGATCAGTAACGCTTTACTAAAGGCTTGGCCGTTGCCAGAAAATAGGGTCGACGAAACTTGTTGAACGCTGGAATAAATGGATCGGACAATCGGAATACGATTCATCAGACGATCCCACACTTTCATCCACCACTGTCCAGCAAAACTAATGGCGAGCAGACCGGTCATCATAATCACGAAAACAACAATCAAAATACCGACGCCAGGTAATTCGCGGAAATGCTGTAGATCGTTGGCAAACTGATTTGGGAATACGGCAATGATGGCATGCATCACGGAGCCAAAAACACCATCGAGCAGACCCAGGCCCCATGCAATCACCCAAATGGTGATTGACATCGGTGCCCACACCAGAATGCCCGCAATAAAGTATTTTTTCATATGCCTATGCTTGTGCTTTGCCTAACCTGGCATTTTAGCGGGTTAAGAGGTGACAGGCGACAGACTAATAAAGACCAAGGCCGATGAGCAAAATCCCAGCCAAAAATCCGCCTGCGAACAACAAAGCCCCAACTAACAGGCGATGTGCACGCCTTTCCTGCAATAAAAGGCCTTTCAAGACCTCTAATTCAGCGTTTTGCTCCCTTTGAGGGGTGCGTGCTTGCGCCAAACTCTCTGCAATCAGGCGGGGCAAGGTTGGCAAAATTTGAGCCCAGCTTGGCGCCTCAGCCTTGATGCCATCAACCAAAGCCCTCCAACCGAGCTGCTGACTGATCCATTTTTCCAAAATTGGCTTGGCAGTCTTCCAGAGATCGAGATCGGGATCTAACTGACGAGCAAGCCCCTCTACGTTCAATAAAGTCTTCTGTAGCAAAGTGAGTTGCGGCTGAATCTCCACCTTAAAACGGCGGGAAGTTTGGAACAAACGCATCAGCACGATCCCTAAGGAGATTTCTTTTAGAGGACGGTCAAAGTAAGGCTCACAAACAGAACGTACTGCGCCCTCAAGCTCCTCTACCCGGGTATTGGCAGGAACCCAACCAGATTCAATATGTAATTCAGCAACACGGCGGTAATCACGATTAAAAAAGGCAAGGAAATTTAATGCTAAATAACTTTTATCGGACTGACTCAGTGCACCAACAATGCCGAAATCTAAAGAAATAAATCGGCCAAATGTTTCTGGCTCGAGGCTAATCATGATATTTCCAGGATGCATATCTGCATGAAAGAAACCGTGCTCAAATACTTGTGTAAAAAATATTTCTACGCCATCTGCAGCAAGTTTTTTAAAGTCAATACCAGCAGCGCGCAACTCTGCAGTGCGCCCAATGGAAATGCCATCCATCTTTTCCATCACGATGACATTGGTATGGCATAAATCCCAATACATCTCCGGGATCATTAACTTCTGAGAGTCAACAAAATAACGACGTAACTGACTTGCGTTTGCTGCCTCGCGCATGAGATCTAATTCATCATGCAAATACGTATCAAATTCTGCAACGTTCTCACGAGGCTTTAAGCGACGACCATCCTCTGAAACTCTCTCAACAATTTTTGCCAAGTCATATAACAAAGCAAGGTCGCCATCAATAATTGGCAAAATACCAGGACGCAAGACCTTGACTGCTACAGCACGGCCCTCCCACTCAGGATGTTTTTCAGTACCGCGCAATAAACCAAAGTGCACTTGAGCCACAGAGGCGCTGGCCACAGGAGTAGCATCAAAACTAATAAATACTTCTTCAATAGTTTGTCCAAGCGCCCGCTCAATCAAGCGACAAGACTCGTCATTAGAAAATGGAGGCACTTGATCCTGCAATTTCGCCAATTCATTGGCAATATCTTCGGGCAACAAATCTCGGCGAGTAGAGAGTACTTGTCCAAACTTTACAAAGATTGGACCAAGTACCTCTAGAGTCAAGCGAATACGTTCGCCTCTAGGTAAAGATTCACCTGGGGAGGTCCAGCAAATGATGGTTAATGCTCCACGACGAATGCCGGGCTTCAGAATATCTCGTAGTAGTGGTAGCAAGCCATAACGCCATGCGGTAAAGAAAATAAAGGAAAGGCGAGCAAGGCGACGCACGATCAATTAACCTTTTCGCTCTAGAAGTTGGATGCGTTTTTCCATGCGATCAACTGCATCACGCAAGACATTCAATTCATTTTTGCGAATCATAAAATCTCTTTTATTTAAAAGTACTTTTCTTTCTTCGCTGACATACTCCACCACATTCCCTAGCAAGTCAGAAGCAGCTGATCGTCCTGCAGAAATCAATTTCTTACCCTGACTCACGGCGAAGTTAGCGGGTGCATCACCAATCAAACGTGCCAAGTCTTCTTCATACTCCCAGCGAATCTGTCCTGCTAAGCGTCCCAGCAATTGCGCTAAGTCTGCATCGCCAGTAATCCTGACCGACTTCATTGCCTGCTCTCGTAAGCCTCCAGAACCGCCTGCAAGAGCACTCATTACCTCAGCGGAAATATCCAATTCCAGAGAGGGTGCATCAAATTCTGCTGAAGGAGCTAAAGAACCCTTGAGAGTCAACTCAAAACAAAGATTGCCAACAGGCAGCTTCACCAAAATGACTTTGCCTGCATGTCGCGCAAGCTCAGCCATTGCCCATGGCTCTGCCATTAGGACATGATTAATCCCTCGGCAAGCGGCAGCAGCTGCAATATGGTGAGTAGCGGGAGTTGCGGTGGTCATCAGTGTAAAAAACCCGCACAAGTGCGGGCTTTCAGTGGAAAGTACCTCAAGCTTAAACCAACTGAGAGATACCCGCCAGTACCCAGCCTCCAGGGCCAGTTACTGGCTTGCTGAGGTTCCAAATTTCAGAGAAATTATTTGCCTGGGCACCTGCTTGCTCACGAATCATGCCAGTGAACTGCACGCTACAGTAATACATATTGTTAATTGTCTCAATTCCCAATAATTGCGCATTAAGTGTAACGACATCAGTTTGATTGGCGCTATCGGCACGACCTGAAAGATCTTGCTCGATGGTAGCGAACATCTCGGGGGTGGTGAACTCACGCAATGCAGTTAAGTCACCTTGATCCCATGCTTTTTGCAAACCTGAGAAATATTGCTTCGCATTCTCTAAAAATGCGTATTCATCAAATCCTGGCGGCAGGGTTGACTGAAACGGTGCAGGCTCAGCGGCAAGGCCACCAAAAGCATTGGCAGCAGGTGTAAATGCAGGCTCCTGCCTTGGTGCCTGGTCCACATTGGTCCGCTGCATTCCTTGTGAAGTAACTTGAGGAGCTTTATTTGCACCAGACAAAGCAGGCAACAACCTTCTCATTACAAACATGATGGCAAATCCAGCAAGGACCGCAATCAACAATCCAGTAATCAAAGAGGATGCAGCCTCACCCATGCCAAAGTGGGATAAAAGATACCCAATACCAAGTCCTGCAGCAAGTCCACCCAAGATGCCACCCATGCCGCCAAAGCGACTAGGTGCTGGTGCTTGAGGGGCTGCGGCTGGTGCAGTTGGTTGAGCTTGTTGGGCTGGCTTTTGTACAGGAGAAGCTTGCTTCTGTATAGGAGCACTTGGCGCTTTACCGATACTTCTACCGCCACCCAAACGCGCCGCATCAGCATGACCAACAGTAGCAAATATTAAGCTGACACTTAATAGGAATGCCTTGAAAAAATGCTTATGCTTATTCATATTTTTATCCCCCATAGAACAACTCTAACTCTTAACCGCTAAAAATTACCAATTCACTAGTATTTAATACCAATATGTAGCGCAACGATACCCCCAGTCATTCTATGGGTATCAACTTCATCAAAACCGACCCCCAACATGATTTCTTTCAGAGCCTGCGCATCTGGATGCATCCGAATGGATTCAGCCAAATAGCGATAACTCTCGGAATCTTGTGCAATCTTCTCACCCAGCCAAGGCAAGACCTTAAATGAATAGGTGTCATAAACGGGCTGTAAAAAAGCATCCGGCTTAGAGAACTCCAGCACTAAAACTCGACCCCCGGGCTTGATGACGCGAAGCATCTCTGCCAAAGCAACATCTTTGTGAGTCATATTTCTCAAACCAAATGCCACTGTCACCACATCAAAGTGATTAGCAGGAAATGGAATTTTTTCTGCATCAAACTGAACGCAAGGCAATGCCAAGCCTTTATCTAACAGACGGTCGCGGCCAACTCCCAGCATAGAAGCGTTGATATCACTTAACCAGACCTGAGCCTCAGTGTTATGACCCCAATCTGCTGCGCGCGCAAAGGCTGCTGCCAAGTCGCCTGTACCGCCGGCAATATCTAATACTTTTTGACCAGGACGTACTTGAGCGCGAGCAATAGTGACTTTTTTCCATAGCCGATGCAATCCAAATGACATCAAGTCATTCATCACATCATATTTACTAGCTACAGAATGAAATACTTCTGCAACCTTGCCGGCTTTTTCAGCTTCATCAACGCTTTGGTATCCAAAATGGGTCTTACTCATGTTCTTCTTTACTCTGCTGAAATAACCATTAATGACTACCGCATGAATGTCCACCAACATTCATGGGGGTATCACGATCTACACCAGCGGCAGCTAATTTTTCCAAATGCTCTTTCCATATCTGCTCATGGTTTTCGCATAAAAAGTGTAAGTAGTCCCAAGTATATAGACCGGAATCATGTCCATCAGAGAAAGAGGGCTTCAAAGCGTAGTGACCCACGGGCTCAATATTGGCAATTAAAACCTCACGCTTACCGGTTTGCAGGGTCTCCTGCCCAGGGCCGTGGCCCTGCACTTCAGCCGATGGTGACACTACTCTTAACAACTCAAAAGGGAGGCGATAGGTATTGCCATTGTCATAAGTGAGCTCTAACACTTTCGACTGCTGATGAACAACAACATTAATTGGGATCATTAAACCAATACCCTTTCGATTCCGCCTTGATTGGCTTTCGCAACATACTCTTGCATCCAATCAGGGCCCAATAATTTTTGAGCCATTTCAACCACTATGTAATCTGCCGTTGTATCGCTATCAGCATCAAAGCGAGTTAAGCCCTGCAAACAGGATGGACAGCTTGTCAGCACCTTGACCTCACCAGTGAAATCGCCTTTACGCAATTCATTAGCGCCCTTCTCCATTTCAATCTGCTTACGGAAGCGCACCTGCGTAGAAATATCTGGACGCGTCACTGCCAGCGTTCCAGCCTCACCACAGCAACGATCATTCTTCTGAATGGCTTTGCCATCTTCCAACTGAATCAGCTCATTCACCGTCTTGAGTGGATCTTGCAACTTCATTGGCGAGTGACATGGATCGTGATACATGTACTTCACACCAGTCACATTGGAAAGCTTGACACCCTTCTCCAGCAGATACTCATGAATATCGATAATGCGACAACCAGGAAAGATCAGTTCAAACTGATAGCCGGCCAACTGGTCGTAGCAAGTTCCACAAGAAACCACCACTGTCTTGATATCTAAATAGTTGAGGGTATTCGCAACGCGATGGAAGAGTACGCGATTGTCCGTAATCATCTTCTCCGCTTTATCGAAGTCGCCATTACCCCGCTGTGGATAACCACAACACAAGTAGCCCGGAGGCAATACCGTTTGAACACCTACATTCCACAGCATTGCCTGGGTTGCCAATCCCACCTGTGAAAACAAGCGCTCTGAACCGCACCCTGGGAAATAAAACACTGCCTCAGTGTCAGCGGAAGTCGTTTTTGGATCCCGAATAATCGGTACGTAATTTGCGTCCTCGATATCTAAGAGTGCACGAGCAGTTTTCTTAGGTAAGTTACCAGGCATTTTCTTATTGACAAAGAAAATCACCTGCTCTTTTAAGTTCGGCTTGGTTACCGTCGCGGGTGGGTGCGCAGTTTGTTTGCGCGCCAACTTCCGAAATACATCATTACCCAAGCGCTGAAGCTTGTAACCCCAGCCAATCATAGTCTTACGAACCAAGTTGATAGTATCTGGATCAGTAGCATTCAAGAACAGCATTGATGCTGCTGTTCCCGGATTAAAGCGTTGCTGCCCCATCTTGCGCAACAAGTTGCGCATGTTCATCGTGACATCACCAAAATCAATGTTGACAGGACAAGGCGTTAAACACTTATGACACACGGTGCAATGCGCCGCGACATCATCAAACATTTCCCAATGGCGAATCGATACGCCACGGCGTGTCTGCTCTTCGTATAAGAAAGCTTCGATCAACAAAGAAGTTGCCAAGATTTTATCGCGTGGACTGTAAAGCAAATTCGCCCGCGGTACATGGGTAGCGCACACTGGTTTGCACTTACCGCAACGCAAACAATCTTTCACACTATCAGCAATTGCGCCGATATCACTCTGCTGCATGATGATGGACTCGTGCCCCATCAAACCAAAGCTCGGAGTGTAAGCAATGCTGAGATCAGCATGCGGCATTAATTTGCCCTTGTTGAAGCGACCCTCAGGATCAACACGCATTTTGTAAGCGCGGAAATCTTTTAGTTCTGCTTCAGTTAAATACTCGAGCTTCGTAATACCAATCCCATGCTCACCCGAAATCACACCATCCAATGAGCGCGCGAGCTTCATGATCCGAGCAACGGCGCGATGAGCATCTTGCAACATCTCGTAGTCATCTGAGTTCACTGGAATATTGGTGTGAACATTGCCGTCACCAGCATGCATATGCAGCGCTACAAATACTCGTTTGCGCAAAATAGTTTTATGGATAGCTTCAAGTTCATTGAGGATGGGCTCGAATGCTAGGCCGCCAAAAATAATTCTGAGCTCAGCACGAACTTCTGTCTTCCAGGAGGCCCGCAGAGTGTAATTTTGCAGACCAGGGAAATACACATCCATCTGCGTAAGCCAATCAGACCAACGTGTACGCACATTAGTAATGAGTTCAAGTGCCTGCTGCACGCGATCACCCAAAATTTCGGCAGTCGGGATTTCGTAATCTTCAGTCGCCTTACCTAATGGCAATGCACTCTTTTTCAAGAATGCTTCAAGGCCATCCAAAACTTGTAATTTATTTTTGAGGGAGAGCTCAATATTGATGCGCTCAATACCGTTGGTGTACTCACCCATACGCGGCAATGGGATCACCACATCTTCATTGATCTTAAAAGCATTGGTATGGCGAGCAATTGCAGCGGTGCGGGCACGATCTAACCAAAACTTCTTGCGCGCTTCAGCACTAACAGCCACAAAGCCTTCGCCAACCCGATTATTAGCCATACGAACAACTTCACTAGTCGCTGCAGCTACGGCCTCTTCATCATCACCAGCAATATCGCCAATCAATACCATTTTAGGTAAGGCATTGCGTTTGGACTTAGTGGAGTAGCCAACCGCCCTCAAATAGCGATCATCCAAGTGTTCCAAGCCAGCCAAAATAGGGCCGCCATTTTTAGTCAAACCATCAATGTAAGCCTTAATTTCTACAATGCTCGGAATGGCTTCTTGTGCTTGACCAAAAAACTCCAGGCAAACAGTGCGCATGTATTTCGGCATGCGATGCAAGATCCAAGTAGCGCTGGTAATCAAACCATCACAACCTTCCTTTTGAACGCCAGGTAAGCCTGATAAAAACTTATCAGTCACATCCTTACCTAGACCTTCTTTACGGAAGCGTTTACCCTCTACTTCCAGAATTTCTGTTTTTAAGATTCGTTGGCCTGGCTCACTTGAACCATCAGACCAAGTTAACTGAAAGCGAACTTTTTCTGCGACGTGGATTTTTCCCAGATTGTGATCTAGACGTTCAACATCTAACCAATTGCCCTCTGGATCCACCATGCGCCAGCTAGCCAAGTTGTCTAAGGCTGTGCCCCAGAGAACTGCCTTCTTGCCACCGGCATTCATAGCAATATTGCCACCAATACAGCTGGCATCTGCAGAAGTAGGGTCGACCGCAAACACAAGCCCAGAGCGCTCTGCAGCATCTGAAACTCTGCGCGTAACAACACCAGCACCCGTAAAGATCGTCGAAACTTCATGATCTACACCAGGCAAACGCTTCACCTTGACGCCGTCAATTTGCTCCAGCTTCTCAGTATTAATGACTGCTGACATGGCATACAGCGGAATGGCGCCACCGGTATAACCAGTGCCCCCTCCGCGTGGAATAATCGTCAAACCTAATTCAACACAGGCCTTCACTAAACCCGGGATTTCAGATTCGTAATCCGGCTTGAGAACCACGAGTGGAAACTCAACACGCCAGTCAGTTGCATCAGTCACATGCGCTGCTCGAGAGACGCCATCAAAACAAATGTTGTCAGAAGCAGTAATGCGACCAAGCTCCTTACGAGCACGCTTTCGAATCTCAGTAACCTCTTTAAAGCCCCGCTCGAAACTTTCGACAGCCTGATGCGCGGCCTTTAATAGGACTTGAACTTGCTCAGCAGACTCCCCGCTCGATCTTTTCTTCACTTCGCCAAGGCGATGCCATAGTGCATCAATCAATAATTGGCGACGATTGGCGTTATCCAACAGATCGTCTTGCAAGAAGGGGTTGCGTTGAACCACCCAAATATCGCCTAGCACCTCGAACAGCATGCGAGCTGAACGGCCGGTGCGACGAACCCCACGCAAATCATTCAGAACGCGCCAAGACTCCTCGCCCAGTAAGCGAATTACGATTTCACGATCGGAAAAAGAGGTGTAGTTATAGGGGATTTCGCGGAGGCGGGGCGAACCCGCCTCAGCATCTAGCAACTGGTTCAAAGCTAATGGAGCGTTCATAGCGTCATATTTGATAAATATGCATTTTAATTGAGGGATCTTGATATTGGCAGGAAACCAAGAAAGATGTTGGTCCAAGGCGATAAACCCTTGCAGATCTAAGGGCTTAGAGCCCATTCATGGTACGCTCATCGCATGGCAACGAACTATTTAAAGAAAATTTTATCGGCCCGAGTCTACGATGTGGCCAGGGAAACAGAGCTCCAAGTAGCCCCCGAACTCACCAAGCGCTTAGGTAACCAAGTTTTACTCAAAAGAGAGGATAACCAGCCGGTTTTCTCCTTCAAACTGCGTGGCGCCTATAACAAAATGGCGCATTTACCCCCAGAAGCCCTAAAACGGGGGGTTATCGCAGCCTCAGCAGGCAATCATGCCCAAGGCGTAGCCCTAGCGGCAGCAAAAATGAAGTGCAAAGCAGTCATCGTCATGCCCACAACCACTCCCAGCGTCAAAATCGATGCAGTAAAGGCCCGTGGCGGCCCGTGGGTTGAAGTGATCTTGCATGGCGAGTCCTATAGTGACGCTTTCAAATACTCCGAACTTTTAGAGAAAAAACGGGGCTTAACCTTCGTTCACCCTTTTGATGACCCGGATGTCATTGCTGGCCAAGGCACGATTGCCCTAGAAATCTTTCAGCAGCACCAAGAGCCGATCGATGCCATTTTTGTAGCCATTGGTGGTGGTGGCTTAATTGCCGGCATTGGTGAGTACGTCAAAGCAGTCAGCCCTAAGACCAAAGTTATCGGTGTTCAATCAGTAGATTCAGATGCGATGAGAAGATCTCTCGAAGCCAATAAGCGTATTGAAATGAAAGATGTCGGTCTTTTTTCAGATGGCACCGCAGTCAAACTTGTTGGCAAAGAAACCTTCCGGATTTGCAAACGCGTTGTAGATGACATCATCACTGTAGATACCGATGAAATCTGCGCAGCAATCAATGATGTATTTACTGACACGCGTAGCATTCTGGAGCCTGCTGGCGCCCTCGCCATTGCGGGCATGAAGAAGTATGTAGAAAAACATCGCCTTAAAAAGAAAACATTAGTGGCTGTTGCTTGCGGTGCCAACATGAACTTCAGCCGCTTACGCTTTGTAGCTGAGCGCGCTGACGTTGGTGAGTTCCGCGAAGCAGTTTTCGCAGTCACCATTCCTGAAGAGCGCGGATCCTTCAAACGCTTTTGTGAATTACTCGGCAATCGCAATGTAACGGAATTTAACTATCGCATCGCCGACCAAAGTGAGGCGCATATTTTTGTCGGCATTGGCACACAAAAAGCAGCGGATAGCGCGGCGATTGAAAAGCATTTCCGAAAGGCAAAATTTGCTACGATCGATCTAACCCATGATGAGCTAGCTAAATCCCATTTACGTCATATGGTTGGCGGTCGCTCCTCACTTGCAAAAGATGAGTTGCTTTATCGCTTTGAGTTTCCTGAGCGTCCGGGCGCCTTGATGAAGTTCCTCACCAGCATGGCGCCCAATTGGAATATCAGCCTTTTCCATTACCGTAATCACGGCGCCGACTATGGTCGCATCTTAGTTGGCCTGCAGGTGCCAAAAAATGAGCAGAAGAAATTCCAAAACTTCTTAGCTTCACTCGGTTATCCACATTGGAATGAGACTGATAACCCTGCTTATCGTCTGTTCCTTAAATGAGATGTAATTCATAAATGTCATTCACGCTCACCGGAAAACTCGTCGTTGCGATTTCATCGCGCGCACTTTTTGACTTCGAGGAAGAGAATCGCATCTTCGAATCTACTGATGACAGCGCCTATATGAAGTTGCAGTTGGAGCGCTTATCTAAAGCCGCTCAGACGGGAGTAGCCTTTCCATTGGTAAAAAAGTTGTTGGCCTTCAATGAAGAAGGTGAACAGCGCGTTGAAGTGGTGATCCTGTCACGCAATGATCCTGTCAGTGGTCTGCGAGTCTTCCGCTCTGCCAAGCATCATGGCTTACATTTGGAGCGGGGTGTATTCACGCGAGGACGCCCGCCATACCACTATCTACGCTCATTACATGCCAATTTATTTCTCTCAGCAAATGAAGATGATGTGCGTGCAACAATTGATGCAGGCTTTCCTGCAGCGCGCGTTTATCCAGAATCGAGCAAGACTGCAGAGTCTCATCCCAATGAAATCCGCATCGCCTTTGACGGAGACGCAGTACTCTTTTCAGATGAAGCCGAGCAAGTATTTCAGAGCGAAGGTTTAGTAGCGTTTGTAGATCATGAAAGCAAGAAAGCTGCTATCCCATTGCCGCCAGGCCCATTTAAGCCATTACTAGAAGCCCTACACCGCTTGCAACGCTCTACCAGTGAGAAGGGTATGCGTATTCGCACCGCCTTAGTTACCGCTCGTTCGGCCCCTGCACATGAGCGTGCTATTCGTACATTGATGGCTTGGGGTATTGATGTAGATGAAGCGATGTTCCTTGGTGGACTTTCTAAAAGCGAGTTTCTCCGCGAGTTTGAGCCAGACTTTTTCTTTGATGACCAAACTGGCCACTGCCAGTCCGCTGCATCAGTAGCGCCTACTGGTCACGTTGTATCTGGCGTATCGAATAAACCTAAAAGCTAAGTACGCAACGTATGTCAAAGCTATCCCTTGGCCAAGCAACGCAATATCCAGATCAATATGATCCAAGCCTGCTATTCCCCATTACACGCGCTGAGAATCGCCTCAAGCTAAACATCAAACCAAATCAGACCTTACCTTTTGTCGGTGTTGATATTTGGAATGCCTTTGAGCTCAGCTGGCTCAATAAAAAAGGAAAGCCCCAGATTGCTTTGGCAGAATTTCAAGTGCCAGCAGATTCGCCGAACATGATTGAATCTAAATCATTCAAGCTCTATCTAAATAGTCTGAATAACGCTCGCTTTGAAGATGAATCTGAAGTTCGAGAAAAATTGATTGGGGATTTATCAGCAGTGGCTGGCAGCAAAATTTCTACCCGCATTCATCCAACTGAAGCAGTTGCCAAAAAAGGAATGCAGGAAATGAGCGGCGTCCTGATGGATCGTCTCGATATCGAGATAGATCCAAGCTTATCGGCAGATCCCGCGCTACTCGAAGTAAACGAATCTTTTGGGCCCATCGAGCAGTGCTTAGTCTCTCATTTACTCAAATCCAATTGCCCAGTCACCGGTCAACCAGATTGGGCAAGCGTACAAATTCGTTATCAAGGACGTCCAATACTTGAAGAAGGTTTATTGCGCTACCTGATTGGCTTTAGGCAATTGGGTGAGTTTCATGAGCATTGTGTGGAAACGATTTTTTGTGACATCAAGCGGCAATGCAAGCCCGAGAAGCTCTCCGTCTATGCTCGCTACACTCGTCGCGGTGGGTTGGATATCAACCCCTTCCGCACCGATCACAACGCGCCCTGGCCAGATAACATGCGCCATGCAAGGCAGTAACAAAATCTGCAGGTAAATAAAAAGCCCTTCTAAAAGGGCTTTTTACATGAGGCAATACTAATGAACGAAATGGTTAAAACGGAATATCGTCATCCATTGCGCCAAGTGATGCTGCATTTGAAGATGCTGGAGCAGATTGCTCAGCCGGCTTTGAGCGACTATAACTTTCACCACCGCCATCACCGCTACCACCTACTGGCTTACCACCAAGCATTTGCATTGTTTCTGCAACGATCTCAGTGGAATATTTTTCTTGGCCGCTAGCATCAGTCCATTTACGTGTACGCAAACGACCTTCTACATAAACCTGTGAACCTTTTTTGAGGTATTGACCAGCAATCTCTGCAAGCTTGCCAAAGAATGCAACGCGGTGCCATTCTGTGGTTTCTTTCATTTCGCCAGACTGCTTATCTTTGTAACGATCTGATGTCGCTACTGAAATGTTTGTTACAGCGTCGCCGCTTGGCATGTAACGTGTTTCTGGATCGCGTCCTACGTTACCTACGATGATGACCTTATTTACCGAAGCCATGTTGTCTCCCGAAGAAAAATACTGCTGTTATTACTACTAAAAATAAGCTACCCGCTTTAATTAAACCAATGAAGCTACGGCACTGTCTTTGGTGCTACATCCTTTGATTCTGTGGCTCTCGTTGGCATCGCACCCATCGACCAAGCAATTATAAGCCAGCACAAAAGCAGTAATGCGCCCATGATAAAAACCGATAAATCACCATGGCTATCCATCAGCCAACCCCCAATAACAGCCCCTGTAAAGAGGCCAATCGACTGGGTAGTGTTGTAAACACCTAGAGCAGTACCCTTAGATTCCTTGGCAAAACGAGAAACTAAGGAAGGTTGCAATGCTTCCAACAAGTTAAAGCCAACGAAATAAATCAACAAGGCGACGGTGATAGCAGTAATTGAATGGGCGCTCGTAAACACGAATTCAGCAATCAAGAGCAGCACAATGGCCACCAATAAAACCGTACGCAATTGCTGCTTCTTTTCACCAAAAATCAGAATGGGCGCCATCAAGAAAAAGGAGAGTAGCACCACAGGGAGGTAAACCTGCCAATGGGAGGCTAATGGGAGGCCGGCTTGCACTAGCAAACTGGGCACTACTAAAAACATGGCTACTTGGGTGGCGTGCAATACAAATACACCAGCATTCAGACGCATTAACTCAGGGCGCAGAAAAACGTCCTTCAAACTCGCTTGCTGCACCTTGGGTTCAGGCTTAGTACTAGGCAGAACGTAGTAGGCGACAAACATCGCCCCTACCCCAAGCACCGCCAACACCACAAAGATGCCGCTTAAGCTGATCAAGCGATAGATTGGGGCAGCGATCACCAAGGAGAGGGCAAACGAGAGGGCAATACTGCCGCCAACTAAGGCCATTGCACGGGTGCGGACTTGCTCACGGGTTAAATCAGCGACCCAGGCAGAAATCGCTGCTGAGACAGCTCCCGCGCCCATTACCCCGCGACCGATGGCAATCCATAGGAGATCATCTTGGGCCGCACAAATCAAGGCACCCGCCACAAATAAGGAGAGTCCCCATAAAACGACGGGTTTTCGACCAATTCGGTCGGATAGGCGCCCCAAAGGGATATAGAAGCAGGCTTGAACAATATTGAAGATTCCGAGGGTCAATCCCACCCACAGGGCATGTTCGCCGCCAGGCAAGCCCCGCGCATGAATGCTAAAAACCGGCAAAAGCAGAAATAGGCCCAGCATACGGAGGCCAAAGATGCCTGCTAAGGCCAGAGTGGAGCGAAGTTCAGAAGGATTCATGGGAAAGGGCTATATTAACAAGTTACGCTAAAAAATCATGAATAACGAAATTAAGATCCGCGGTGCGCGCACGCACAACCTCAAAAATATCAATCTAGATATCCCTAGAGAGAAATTGGTCGTTTTGACTGGACTCTCTGGCTCAGGCAAAAGCTCGCTAGCCTTTGATACCCTTTATGCCGAAGGTCAACGAAGATACGTAGAATCCTTATCGGCCTATGCCCGCCAGTTCTTACAACTGATGGAAAAGCCAGATGTCGACACGATTGAAGGCCTCTCTCCCGCGATTTCCATTGAGCAAAAAGCGACTAGCCACAATCCCCGCTCTACGGTGGGCACGGTCACAGAGATTCATGATTACCTGCGTTTGTTATTTGCACGCGCTGGCACCCCGCACTGCCCAGAGCACGATCTGCCATTAGAGGCGCAAAGCGTTTCTCAAATGGTGGATACCGTTTTGGCAATGCCCGAAGACACCAAGCTGATGATTCTTGCTCCCGTAGTGAGTGAGCGCAAAGGTGAGTTCGTGGACTTATTTCAAGATCTGCAAGCGCAAGGATTTGTGCGCTTTCGGGTGCGCTCGGGTGGTGGCACAACTAATACTGCAAAAGCCGAAATCTTCGAAGTTGATCAATTACCAGTGCTTAAGAAAAACGATAAGCATTCTATTGAAGTAGTAGTAGATCGCATTAAAGTGCGCCCCGATATTCAGCAACGTGTAGCAGAATCTTTTGAGACTGCACTGCGCCTCGCTGACGGCAAAGCGATGATTGTCAATATGGATACCGGCAAAGAGATGATTTTCTCGAGCAAGTTTGCCTGCCCAATTTGCTCTTACTCATTGCAAGAACTTGAGCCACGTCTTTTCTCGTTTAATAACCCGATGGGAGCCTGTCCATCGTGCGATGGCCTGGGTCATCAGTCTTTCTTTGATCCAAAACGTATCGTTGCCCATCCCGACTTGTCGCTGGCATCGGGCGCCATCAAAGGCTGGGATCGTCGTAATCAGTTTTACTTCAAACTCTTGCAGACACTCGCAAAGCATGGTGGCTTTGATGTTGAGAAACCTTTTGAGACTCTCAATAAGAAACAACAAGATCTCATTTTGTTAGGCTCAGGTGATATCACCATTCCATTTGAATACATTAATGAGCGTGGCAAAAACAGTATTCGTGAGCATGCCTTTGAAGGCATTGTTGCTAACTTTGAAAGACGTTATCGCGAGACTGACTCTTCGACAGTTCGAGAAGAATTATCGCGTTATCAAAATATGCAAACATGTCCAGAATGCAGCGGCAGTCGTTTGCGCAAAGAGGCACGATTTGTCAAAGTAGGCGATGGCAAACAATCACGCGCTATTTATGAAATCAGCGCCCTACCTTTAAAAGAAGCTAAAGAATATTTTGAAGCGCTCGAGCTTAAAGGTGCTAAACGAGAAATCGCCGATAAGATTGTTAAGGAGATCGGCTCGCGCCTGCGCTTCTTAAACGATGTAGGTCTCGACTATCTCTCATTGGAGCGCAGCGCAGATACGCTCTCTGGTGGTGAAGCCCAACGTATTCGCCTAGCATCTCAAATTGGTTCCGGCCTCACCGGCGTAATGTACGTATTAGATGAGCCGTCAATTGGCTTACATCAACGCGATAACGATCGCCTCATTGGAACCTTAAAACACTTGCGCGATTTAGGTAATAGCGTATTGGTGGTTGAGCACGATGAAGATATGATTCGCGCTTCTGACTACGTCATCGATATTGGTCCAGGCGCTGGCATTCATGGCGGTGAAGTCGTTGCTGAAGGCACTCCAGCCGAAGTAGAAGCCAATCCTAAATCTCTGACAGGCGCCTATTTGTCTGGTCGAGAGTGGATTGCTGTTCCCGAAAAACGTATCCCGGTAAATGACAAGTTCTTAGAAATCATTGGGGCCCGTGGCAATAACTTGCAATCCGTTCATGCGCAGATACCAGTGGGCTTATTAACCTGCGTCACTGGCGTATCCGGCTCTGGTAAATCCACTCTCATTAATGACACACTGCATCACGCAGTTGCACAGCATATCTATGGCTCAAATGCAGAGCCTGCAGCGCATGATGCAATTAAGGGCCTGGAGAACTTTGACAAGGTCATTAGCGTAGACCAATCCCCTATTGGCAGAACGCCCCGCTCTAACCCAGCAACCTATACCGGCTTATTTACACCGATTAGAGAACTCTTTTGTGGTGTGCCCGCTTCACGTGAGCGCGGCTATGAGGCTGGTCGCTTCTCTTTTAATGTCAAGGGCGGTCGTTGCGACGCCTGCGAAGGTGATGGCGTTATCAAAGTAGAGATGCATTTCTTACCAGATGTCTATGTGCCATGCGATGTCTGTCATGGCAAACGCTATAACCGCGAGACTTTAGACATCCGCTACAAAGGCAAGAATATTCATGAAGTGCTGTCGATGACGATCGAGCAAGCTCATGAATTCTTTGAAGCCGTTCCCATCGTCAAACGTAAACTCAAAACCTTGCTCGATGTGGGTTTGGGCTACGTCAAGCTCGGTCAAAGTGCTACCACCCTATCAGGCGGTGAAGCGCAACGCGTCAAGCTCTCGCTAGAACTTTCAAAACGCGATACTGGCAGAACGCTCTATATCCTAGATGAGCCAACTACTGGCTTACATTTCCATGATATTCAGTTGCTCCTAACTGTTTTGCAAACCCTAAAGAAACAAGGTAATACGATTGTCATCATTGAACATAATTTAGATGTGATCAAGACTGCCGATTGGATTATTGATTTAGGACCTAAAGGCGGCGCTGGTGGTGGACAGATTATTGCTACTGGTACGCCTGAAGAAGTTGCTAAAAATGAGGCCAGCTTTACCGGTCACTACTTAGGGCCATTACTGATTCGTAAATCAGTCGCCAGTAAAAAGAAAAAGTAATTAGAGCAATTTAGATTCGGCTAAATCAGTCGCTTCTGAATTGCCTGAGAGCACTAGGATGTCGTTAGCTTGTAAACGTAATTCTGGGGTGAGCTCTAACTTGACATAGTCAGAGCCGCCCACTTTTCGTCTTACAGCCTGAACACTCACACCCTCATTTTCAAGATGAAGCTCGTCTAGTGTTTTGCCAATACTGATCGATTCTGGCAACAAGGTAACTGAATGCAAACGCCATGATTCATTCGATCCAAAATCATCATCAGCAGCACCACGGAAGTACCCTCTTAACAAGCTATAGCGCGCCTCGCGTGCACTGGTAATACGCCGCACTACTTTCCGCATAGGCACACCCATCATGAGCAACACATGTGAAGCCATCATGAGGCTACCTTCGATTAACTCTGGTACAACCTCGGTTGCGCCTGCTGCTTGTAGCTTAGCTAAGTCTGCATCATCCTTAGTACGTACCAAGGTAGTCATACCTGGGCGTAAATGCTCGACCTGATGCAATACCTTTAATGTTGCTGGTGTATCCGCATAAGTAATGACAACCGCCTTGGCCCTTGCTAAACCAGCAGCAACTAAATAATTTTCTCTGCTTGCATCCCCATAGACCACGTTGTCGCCCGCGCCAGCGGCTTCTTTCACCCGGTCGGGATCCATATCTAAAGCAATGTAAGGAATTTTTTCTTGATCAAGCATGCGAGCCAAGCTTTGACCGGAACGACCAAATCCACAAATCACCACATGGTTCTCCGTACGCACGCTTTTTGCTGCAACACGTGTCAGCGCCAATGACTGCAAGAGCCACTCATTGCTGGAAAAGCGCATGGCAATACGATCGCTATATTGAATAAGGAAAGGAGCGCCAAACATGGAGAGCAGCATCGCTGCTAAGACCGCCTGACTTAAGGCAGGATCAATCAAGTCAAGACCATCAATTTGATTGAGCAACACAAAGCCGAATTCACCTGCCTGCGCTAAACACAAACCCGTCCGAATAGAGATGCCTGGACTGGAACCAAAGGCACGTGATAGCAAGGCAATCAAGCCAAACTTGAAAATCAGTGGGCCAATCAATAAGAGTAGGACCAATACCCACTGCTGATGAATGACCTCAAAATCTAGCAACATGCCTACGGTAATAAAGAAGAGTCCCAGCAAAACATCTCTAAAAGGCTTAACGTCTTCCTCAACTTGATGGCGGTAGGGCGTCTCTGCAATCAACATACCAGCCAAGAAGGCGCCAAGCGCCAAGGACAAGCCAAAATGCTCTGTCAGCCCAGCCATACCCAACACAATAAGCAAGAGGTTGAGCATGAAAAGCTCTTGGGAACGCAATTTAGCTACCAAGCTAAACCAGCGACTCATTAAGGTTTGCCCAATGACAAAAATGAGCACAAGCGCCACCGAAATCTTGATGGATGCGGCGGTTAGGGCTAAAAATAGATCCCCTGGATTTTTACCAAGGGAAGGCAACAAAATCAACAGGAAGACCACCGCTAAATCCTGAAATAGCAAGATCCCGATAATGTTGCGGCCATGCTCAGTTTCAATTTCTGAGCGATCAGAGATGAGTTTAGTGACGATGGCGGTTGAGGACATGGCTAGTGCACCCCCCAAAGCAATGGCTGCCTGCCACGAGATCGGGTAAATCCAATTCATTAGCAGGCTGGCTGGAACCGCTAGGAGCATGGTCAAAATGACCTGACTGCCGCCCAGCCCAAATACGATGGACCGCATAGCCCGTAGCTTGTGGAGATTAAATTCCAGGCCGATAGAGAACATCAAGAAAACTACGCCAAATTCCGCTAAATACTTGACGGTAGCTGAATCATTGGCCAAACCGAGGGCATGAGGCCCGATCAGGACGCCAATAGCCAAATAGCCCAAAATAGGAGGTAGCCCGAAATAGCGGAAAATAACTACCCCGGCCACTCCGGAGGCCAGCAAGATGAGAGTTAACTGAAGGACTGACGGCATATACTCACCCCATGATAGCTAAGACTCGTGACCGAACCCTAAAGCTTGCGCGCGACACCCTCACTATAGAGGCTGCTGCACTGCAAACCATGCGTGATCGCCTTGAGGGCGCCAATGCAGATGCCCTAGTGCTAGCCATTGATCTTTTGCATTCTTGTAAAGGTCGCATTGTGGTTTCTGGCATCGGCAAGTCTGGGCATATTGCCCGAAAGATTGCCGCTACATTTGCCTCTACTGGCTCCCCCGCTTTTTTTGTCCATCCCGCAGAAGCCAGCCATGGTGACTTGGGTATGGTGACTCGTGACGACGTCTTTGTTGCTTTATCCAATTCTGGTGAAACTGATGAGCTCCTCACCATCGTGCCAATCGTAAAACGCACGGGTGCAAAACTGATCGCGCTCACTGGCGCGCCAAACTCCTCTATAGCGAAATTGGCGGATGCCCATTTGGACACCAGTGTTGAAAAAGAAGCTTGTCCACTTAATCTTGCCCCAACTACTAGCACTACTGCTGCACTCGCCATGGGCGATGCGCTGGCAGTTGCCTTGCTTGATGCTCGCGGTTTTCAAGCGGAAGATTTCCAACGCTCCCACCCAGGTGGGCGCTTGGGCCGCAAACAGTTGATGCATGTCAGCGAAGTCATGCGCAACCTAGATGAGACTCCAAAGATTTCGATCTCCGCCTCACTCCAAGAGGCTTTACTAGAGATGACTGCCAAGCGCATGGGTATGGTGGTGACCTTAAACAGCGCAAATAAAGTTGCTGGTATTTTTACTGATGGCGACTTACGCCGTCTGCTTGAAAAGAGCACCAATCTGGATGGCCTCACTTTAGAAAAGGCGATTACTTCAGCTCCTCGCACTATTCCTCCTGAACTGTTGGCGGAAGAAGCCATTGAAATGATGGAGAAACATCGAATCAACCACCTAGTGGTGACCGACCCTCAAGGCGCATTACTTGGAGCCCTCAATCTCCATGATTTATTTGCAGCCAAGGTCATTTAAGTAAACTCAAACCTTCACTGATCTACACCTATGCCTAGTGCCTTTAATGCTCATAACACCAACCCATTAAGCCAATATCCACAGGCTTGGGATCGCGCCAGCGCTATAAAACTCTTGGTATTGGATGTCGATGGCGTACTCACGAATGGCCACGTATTGTTCGGCGATAACGGCAAAGAGTCGCTAAAAGCATTTGATATTCAGGATGGATTGGGAATAAAGCTATTAGAAAAGATTGGTATTCCAACAGCCATCATTACAGGACGTAGCTCTGAAATGGTTTTAGCACGCTGCGAAGAGCTAGGCATCAAACATGTGCACATGGGCGTAGATAACAAAGCCATCGCTTTAGAAAAGATTCTCCAGTCCCTGGAGCTGAAGTCTACAGATTGCGCGGTTATGGGTGATGACTGGCCTGATTTCCAGATGATGAAGTCTGCCGGACTGAAAGTATGTCCCGCTCAAGGGCATGAGGCCGTCAAGGAAACTGCTCACTTTGTTACTACGAGATCTGGTGGTAGTGGAGCCGTGCGCGAAGTTTGCGACCTCATCCTGAAAGCGCAAAACCGCTATGAGGAATTGCTGGCTCAGGCGCGCGCTTAAGGTCTCTAGCAATGCAACTCAACCCCAAAAAAATCAAACTGAGCATATGGCGAGTCCTATTGCGCCTCATGCCTTTGATCTTGATGGGTACGCTCACTCTCGTTACGTTTTGGTTGGTCAAGAAAAATACGCCGGCGGAAAAATCTGCTATCGAACGAGTGCGTTTACACGAGCCTGATTACACCATTACGAATGGTGCGCTATCCGCCCTAGATGAATTTGGCAATACTAAATATCGAGTATTGGGCAAGAAGGTGACTCACTACGATGATGACGCCTCAATTGATATTGAAACGCCACGTATGCGCCTGTTCCCGCCTGAAAAAGCGCCAGTCACCGTCAAAGCAGATATAGGGCATTTAGATGGTGACCTCACTATTTTGGATTTGATTAATAACGCAGAAATTTTTAGGCCGCCCCAAGCTGCATCATCGACTGAGCCTGCAAGACCGCGCATGCTCGCGCGTTCTTCTTATTTCAAGGTACTTATTAACGATGACATTATTGAAACGGATAAACCCATTACGCTTGAGCAGGGCATATCTATCATGCACTCAACCGAGGGTGGCGTATTTAATAACATCGAACAGAGCATGGTTTTATCAGGGCAAGTAAGAGGTCGTATCGAGCGCATACAACCGAGAGCGCAACCATGATTCATGAGCGCTTCAATTTCTTGCGTCAACTCATTATCTCGACTGTGGCCTTAGCTGCTTGCATGATGACAGTGGCTCATGCTGAAAAGGCAGATCAAGATAAACCGATTATTTTGGAGGCCGAGAAGGTCTCAGTAAATGATGTTCGGCAAATTTATGAACTTGATGGTGAGGTGCTCCTAACCAAAGGTAGCATTCTGATTACTGGTGAGAAAGGCAACATCAAGGTTGATCCCGAAGGTTATGAATACGTTGATGTTCAAGGCAATCCTGAATCTACCGCCAGCTTTAGACAAAGACGCGAGGGGCCAGCTAATGAGTTCATGCAGGGTCGTGGGCAAACTGTGACTTACAACGCAAAGACTGAGCTCCTGACCCTGACTGGGGATGCTAATTTGAAGCGCCTTCATAATATGCAAATGCTAGATCAATTACGCGGCTGGAAAATTGAGTATGACGATGTTAAGCAATACTATCGGGTCTCCCCACCCACAGATGCCAAGCCAGATGACCTACCGCTGGCTAGAGCCATCCTTTCACCAAGAAGAAAAGCTACACTAGAAAAATGATCACGGATTCCAGCGGTAGTCACAAACCGGCAACCTTAAGCGCTCAACATCTTCAAAAGCGCTACGGGTCCCGCACGGTGGTGCGAGATGTTTCGGTAGAAGTAAAGTGCGGCGAAGTGGTTGGGCTCTTAGGGCCAAATGGTGCTGGCAAAACAACCTCTTTTTACATGATTGTTGGCCTAGTTCCACTGGACGGCGGTAGCATTGTTTTGGATGGCACTGATATCACCCGCCTCCCCATTCATGAGCGAGCTCGTATGGGTTTGTCCTACCTCCCACAAGAAGCTTCCGTTTTTAGAAAACTCAATGTAGCGGAAAATATTCAGGCTGTACTCGAGCTTCAAGTTCAGGGTGGCAAGCCTTTAAGCAAGGCTGAAATTGCACACCGCTTAGATGAGCTCTTAGGCGAACTTCAAATTAGTCATCTGCGTAATAACCCAGCCCTATCCTTATCTGGCGGAGAACGTCGACGTGTTGAAATTGCTAGAGCCTTAGCATCCCAACCTAAGTTCATTTTGCTAGATGAGCCATTTGCTGGTGTTGACCCTATTGCAGTCGGAGAAATCCAGCGGATCGTGCGCTTCTTACGAGACCGTCAAATTGGCGTCCTGATCACCGACCATAATGTTCGAGAAACTTTAGGTATTTGTGATCATGCCTACATCATCAGCGAAGGTAGCGTTCTGGCGGAAGGTAAGCCAGATCAAATCATTGAGAACGATGCCGTTAGAAGAGTCTACCTGGGTGAAAACTTCCGCATGTAAATATTCAGAGTTTTTCGAATATTTATTAAATAAAAGTGATCTGCCCCCTTGGTTTTCAGCAAAATCGCTGATACGCTGGAGGCTCATGAATTGCATTTCCATATAAACAAGTACAACTTTACAGGGGCCCGCTGCGCACCCTGGGTAATTATTTGCGCATGCATTTTGTTTTGCCATGAATAGGAGCTGCTGATGAATTTAAAAATTAATAGTCGTCATGTCGAAGTTACCCCAGCTATGCGTACTCACCTCGAAACTGGCTTAGCCAAAATTCGTAAACACTTTGATCACGTCCTCGATGCCTCCGCATTTTTGATTGTTGATAACGCTAAAGAAAAAAATCTTCGTCAAGCTGCCGAGATCACTATTCATCTTAAAGGCAAGGAACTCTTTGCAGAGGCGCACAACGCCGATCTCTACCATGCCATGGATGCGGTGGTCGATAAACTTGAGCGTCAAGTGGTGAAACACAAAGAAAAGATCCAAGATCATTACCACGACAAGCATTTTGAGTAATCCCTGGCGTCAGGGCACCTATAATCAATTGACATGAATGCCCTGACTGATCTTTTTACCCTCGACCGCATTGCCCTTGATAGTCCCGCCGCAAATCGGGCCGAGGCATTTGCGGCCGTAGGGGAGTTATTTTCCAAGCAAGCAGGCCTTGAGGCTGATGCGATTGTTGGCTTCTTAAATGCCCGCGAAGACCTGGGCTCCACCGCCCTGGGCGCTGGTGTTGCTATCCCGCACGGTCGCGTAAAAGGACTTAAGCACCCTATTGCAGCATTTTTGAAACTAAAAGAGCCGATTGAATTTGCCGCGCCCGATGGCGAAGCCGTCTCTATTCTGATTTTTTTACTCGTTCCTGAAAAAGCCACCCAACAACATCTAGAAATTTTGTCCTCAATTGCACAGCTCTTATCAGACCAAGAGACTCGTAAGTCACTAGCGTCGGAAGATAGCCCAGAGAAGGTGTGCCAGCTTTTACAAACGTGGGGCTCCGTTTGACAATCCAGCCCTTACTCCTGGAAGGTGTTACCGCCCAGCAGATCTTTGATGACAATGTCTCTGACTTAAAGCTCTCTTGGATTGGTGGCCTCGAAGGTGCGGATCGCACTTTTCCTCCAGAGGCTGTTAAAGCAGCCGCAGCCAGCTCAGACTTAGTTGGCCACTTAAATCTAATTCATCCAAGCAGGATTCAAATTTTTGGTGAGCAAGAGGTCGACTACCACGCCCAACTCGAGCCAAAGCAAAAGCAGGAGCAAATCTCCAGCTTGATTTCAAAGACGCCGCCTTGTGTGATTGTGGCGGATGGTAAAGCGGCTGACCCTGATCTACAGCTCTTTTGCCAAAGATCATCAACACCCCTATTTACAACCGCCATTTTGGCTGCGGAGGTTATTGATCACCTCCGCACTTACCTCACCAAGATTGGCGCCCCTCAGATCACTATGCATGGCGTTTTAATGGATATTCTGGGCTTAGGCGTCTTAATCATGGGTGAGTCTGGGCTAGGCAAAAGCGAATTGGGCTTAGAGCTAATTTCTCGCGGTCACGGCTTAGTGGCTGATGATGCGGTAGATTTTTCCCGCCTTGGCCCCGATTACATTGAAGGTCGCTGCCCCGTGATCTTGCGCAACCTCCTAGAGGTTCGCGGACTGGGTCTGTTAGATATTCGCACCATCTTTGGCGAAACTGCCGTGCGCCGTAAATTAAAATTGCGTTTAATCGTGCAATTAGTTCGCCGTAATGATGGTGAATTCGAGCGTTTACCTTTGGAAGCGCAGCATATTGATGTTTTAGGCATCAAGATTAGAACTGTAAAAATTCAAGTGGCTGCAGGTCGCAACTTAGCAGTTCTAGTTGAGGCAGCGGTTCGTAATACCATTTTGCAATTGCGCGGCATTGATACCCTAAAAGAATTTATTGAGCGCCAGCGTTTACAAATGAATGCCGAGGCAGAGTCCACCAAGTCCCAGGGTCGCCTCCTCTAATATGCAAATCAATCTGATTACCGGCATCTCGGGCTCAGGTAAATCGGTTGCACTGAGGTCCTTTGAGGACGCGGGCTATGACTGTGTAGATAATCTCCCAGTTACCCTACTAGAAAATCTCATCGCCACACTAGAAGATGAAAAGAGTGAGCGTGTGGCAGTAGCAATTGATGCGCGCCGCGGACAAGCGCTTGCAGAGCTACCCAAGATCTTAGAAAACCTGCGGCGCAATCATCAAGTGCGCGTTGTTTTCCTCAATGCAGATACCAATACACTCATACAGCGCTTCTCTGAAACCCGCAGGCGTCACCCACTCTCAGGCAAGACCAAACAGACGCAAGCTGCCACCCTCATTGAGGCGATTGATAAAGAACGTAGCCTCCTAGAGCCTTTGCGCACGCAAGCCCATAGCATTGATACCAGCAACCTTCCTGCTCATGCATTGCGCTCCTGGATTCAGGACCTTCTAAAAGATAAGCCTCAAGGTCTCACCGTTATTTTTGAATCTTTTGGATTTAAAAGAGGTTTGCCAAGTGAAGCTGATCTTGTATTTGATGTACGCTGCCTTCCGAATCCTCACTATGACAAAGCCTTGAGCCCTCTGTCTGGAAAGGATCAAGCGGTCAGAGAGTTTTTAGAAAAAATTCCTGAGGTGGTCAGCATGGAAAGTGACATCATTCAGTTTGTTGAAAAATGGCTACCCCACTATATTGCGGATGGTCGCAGTTATCTCACCGTTGCTATTGGTTGTACTGGTGGACAACATCGCTCGGTCTATCTTGTTAGCCGAATCATTGTGCATTTTTTGGCGAAAAGAGATTTGGCTGCACTCCAAATCAACTTCTTAAGTCGTCACCGCGAACTAGACTCAATGCCTGCAAAAGTAATTTAATCGGTTGCGGTAAACCGTACTTACCTAATTGACGCAGCGACACCCACTGCAAGTCTCCACCGGACAATTTCACAGCATCACTCGTAGAGACATGCCAAATCTGCATCCATAAACGTCGATGAGTAAAAATATGCTTAATCTCTAATCCTCGTTCAATTGGCTTGCAGCTCTTCAGAGCAGTAAAGGTCTTTTCATTCGGTAACACCAACTTGAATAAGTCCTTAGAAGTCAAATAAGCCTCACTTCTCTGCGCATGACCAGCTAAATTTTTCTCTTTTGCTCTCCACTCAGACTCAGGCAAAGACCAGAGTCCACCCCAAATTGCTTTTTCTGGACGCTTTTGCAACAGCACAGTATCGCCGTGTCGCAACAACAACATGTCGCAATCAAATTCAGGAGATTTTGCTTTAATTACTTTGCGAGGCAATACCAATACTTGATCACTTAAATTGGCCTGGCAATCTTTTGCAAAAGGGCATCGCTTTATTCCAGTCAAACACACTGGCTTACGAGAAGTGCACCAGGTGGCCCCAAAGTCCATCAAGGCTTGCGTGTATACCGGCATATCTGCAGCATTGTTGGGAAGCAGTTTTTTTGCCAAGAGCCACAGCTGGTCATTTACTGCTTTTTCCTGAATAGTGCCCTCTATGCCAAACAGACGCGCCAGAATACGTTTGACATTAGCATCTAGAATCGGCGCCCGCTCATGAAATGCAAAGGCTGCGATTGCACCTGCCGTTGACCTACCAATGCCTTTTAATTGCTCAAGCAAGATAGTGTCGCTCGGAAACTTGCCTCCAAACGCTTCTACGACTTGCTTGGCACAGGCATGCAAATTACGAGCGCGAGTGTAATAACCAAGTCCAGCCCATTCAGCCAAGACATCGTCCAATGGAGCGGCAGCTAACTTTTTTATCGTCGGGAAACGTTTCATAAAACGTGGATAACGCTCTAGGACGGTAGCCACCTGAGTTTGCTGCAACATAATTTCCGAAACCCACACTGCATAGGGATCGCGAACACTCTGCCAAGGTAAGCCCTGGCGCCCATCCACGCCATGCCAAGCAATAAGTTTTTTGGCAAAGTGTTTAATTAGCGCTTCTGACATTGGGGACAAAAATAGGTGGAGCGCTGACCTTGCACTATTTGCTTGATGGCTGTTTTACAAATCTTGCAGGGTTGATCCTTACGGTCATAGACTTTAGTTTGCATCATGAAGTGCCCGGGATCCCCTTCGCTATTGACGAAGTCTTTTAAAGAACTACCACCAGCGGCAATCGCTTTTGTCAAAATTGATCTTACGGAGCTTGCCAAACGCGAACATTGCGGCCTTGTTAACTTTCCAGCAGCTTTTGCTGGATGAATGCCAGCCTCCAATAAGCTTTCGGAGCAATAGATATTGCCAACACCAACTACCGCTTGCCCTGCCAAAAGAAATTGTTTCACTGCGATACGACGGTTGCGAGATTTTTGATACAACACTTCCGCACCAAGTTCGCCCGAAAATTCTGGTGAGAAAGGTTCGACTCCCAATTTTTGCAGGAGGGCATTTTTTTCAATCGGCCCCGTGGATTTTGGGTGCCATAAAACAGCACCAAACTTCCGGGGATCATGCAAACGCAGACTTAACTTGTCAAACTCAAATGTCACACGATCATGTGGCTTTAGCGGATCACTACTAGGGAGCACCCGCAATGTTCCCGTCATACCCAAATGCAGCAAAAGATAACCGGCGTCTAATTCCATCAACAAATATTTTCCGCGTCGTTCTATACCCAAGACTTTTTGGCCAGGAAGAAACTTACCCAAATTACTGGGTACTGGCCAACGCAGGCGGCCGTCAATAATCTTGACCGCACTCAGCTTCCGGCCTTCTAAGTGCGGCTGGATACCTAATCGGGTAACTTCGACTTCTGGGAGTTCTGGCATGAATGGATTGTAGATTCGCAGATTAGAATGTGCTTATGACCAAATTTTCACTAAAGCCCTCTTTATGGGCCTTACTGCTCGTAACTGGACTTGGCATCAGCCTTTTCTCTAATCATGCCATCGCCAAAACCAGTAGCCTAGATAGTGGTGAAGCCATATTTGAGGTTCTAGCTTCTGAAATCGCTTTACAACGCGGTGAAGCTGGTCTTGCCTACAGCACCTATTTAGAGCTCGCTCGCCAGTTGAACGACCCTCGCTTGGCGCAAAGGGCTATGGAGATTGCCATTACGGCAGGCGCACCGGATTTAGCGCTACAAGCTGCCCAAACCTGGGATGGCCTCGCAGGGCCCAAACAGATCAAGCCCAAGGAAGTCCTAGTTACTCTCCTGATCCTCAATCAGCGCTGGTCAGATGCGGTCAAACCAGCCATCGCCCTTTTGAATCAGCAAACTCCAGCACAACGTGAAAATACTTTGGTGCAGATTCAGGCGCTACTGGCCAAGGCAAGTGATGAAACTCAGGCATTAAGGGCTTTCTACGAAATCGTTTCGACACTAAAGCCAGAACCACAAGATCCTAGCCTTCTCTACACCTACGCCATGTCTGCTGAAAAATCAGGGCGCATCGATGTCATGGAGAAAACCTTGCGCGAGATTTTGCGCAAAAATCCGAATGATGTGAATAGTCTGAATGCACTGGGTTATTCATTAGCGGATCGCAATCAGAAATTGCCAGAGGCATTCAAGCTCATCAGCAAAGCACATCAACTCTCGCCTAGAGATGGCTTCATCTTGGACAGTCTTGGTTGGGTTAATTTTCGCATGGGCAAAAATGCCTTGGCACTAGAACAACTCCAGCAAGCTTTCAACATCAAGCCTGAGGCAGATATTGCTGCGCATATCGGTGAAGTCTTGTGGGTCATGAATCGCCCAATAGAAGCAGAAGATATGTGGCGTAAAGGGCAACAACTAGATGCCAACAATCCTACTCTCAAAGAAACCTTGAAGCGTTTGAAACCAGATTGGTCAGTAGCGGATACCGCCCTCAAAGGCTCATGGGATGGTCGTTTCGCTGTAAAGGTCACTGGATTAACCGAAAGCAGAAATCAGGGTGGCTCAGGTGGATTTACCCTGACCCAAGATGCGCTCACTGATGTTTTGGAAATTCGCAATCCTGTTGGTGGATCGATTGCCAAAATTACGATTAAGCCTGGCGAGGCCATTCTGGAGCGAGATGGTCAATTAACTACAGCGATTGATGCCGACACTTTGATTCATACTGCGTTAGGACTTCCGCTGCCTGCTCGTGGCTTATCCGACTGGTTGCGCGGACAAACTCGTCCTGGCAGCAATGCCAGCATTGAGCGCAATGCAAACGGGCAAGTGAGCAAAATCACGCAAGATGGCTGGACCCTTAATTACAACTGGGGTAACACTCAGCAACTAGAAAAACTCACCATGACTCGTAGCTCTAATATCGGGTCTATTGATATCCGCTTGGTATTCGATACGCCGAATGAGTGAAGTTAGGATTGAAAGTGCTGCCTTAGAGCTTCGCTGTCCAGCAAAGCTGAATCTCTTTTTGCATATTGTTGGACGTCGTGCAGATGGTTACCACCTGCTTCAATCCGTTTTTCAGCTGATTGACTGGTGCGATGTCCTCACACTCAAGCGCATCCCAGAAAATACTATTCGCCGCATCGACCCCATTCCGGGCGTGCCCCCAGAACAAGATTTAGTAGTTCGTGCAGCGCAACTATTAAAAGATTTCTGCAAACTTGATCATGGCATTGAAATTAGCCTAAAGAAAATGATCCCAATGGGTGCTGGGCTGGGTGGAGGGTCTTCTGATGCCGCCTCCACATTAATTGGGCTTAATTACCTCTGGAATCTCCATCTCGATACTCCCACTTTGAGCCAACTCGGCCTCAAACTAGGGGCAGATGTGCCATTTTTCATCTTTGGTCAAAATGCCTTTGTAGAGGGCGTTGGGGAGAGATTGCAAGCAATCCCCTTGGAAATCCAAGACTTTGTGGTGATCTTCCCAAATCAAGGCATCGCGACTGCGCAGATTTTTCAAGACCCTCAATTGACCCGAGATCACGCTCCGATTACAATAGAAGGCTTTCTTGCATCGCCAAAGTCATTTCAGTCAAACGATTGTCAGTCAGTAGCGGTGCAGAATTGTCCTGAAGTGAAGCAAGCATTAGATTGGATTTACAAGGCAGTGCCAAACTCGGCGCCCTGCATGTCCGGCTCTGGAAGTAGCGTATTTGCCGCCTTAGACCCTAAGACGGATACCGCAAATCTGGAAAATCTTCTGCAAAATCTTCCAAAAGGATGGATAGGTCGAATTGTTCGAGGGCTAAATAAAAATCCCGCTTACAATTTGATTTCTTCAGATTGACCTGTAGGGGAATCGCCAAGCTGGTTAAGGCACTGGATTTTGATTCCAGCATGCGAAGGTTCGAATCCTTCTTCCCCTGCCAACAACTGTAGATACGACCAAAAGACATCCATTCGACCCTTACCAAAATTCCAAAATCCCCTATGTCCGCCACAATGAACGCAGATTTACTGACTCTTTTCACAGGCAATGCAAATCCGGTTTTGGCCCATGCGGTAGCCAAAGAGCTCAATCTCCCGATGGGAAAAGCTTTTGTAGGTCGCTTCTCCGATGGTGAAATCCAGGTAGAAATTCAAGAAAATGTCCGCGGTAAAAATGTCGTAGTCATCCAATCTACTTGTGCTCCAACGAACGATAGTTTGATGGAGCTTATGATCATGATTGATGCTCTCAAACGAGCTTCTGCGGGCCGAATAACCGCAGTGATCCCTTACTTCGGTTACGCTAGACAAGACCGTCGCCCACGCTCAGCTCGGGTTGCGATCTCCGCCAGAATCGTGGCAAACATGCTTCAGTCCGTTGCCGGCGTTGAGCGTGTTTTAACCATGGATCTCCATGCTGACCAAATTCAGGGCTTCTTTGACATCCCGGTAGACAACATCTATTCATCCCCAGTATTGCTTGCTGACCTTCAGGCTCAGAAGACCCAAAAAGATCTCCTTATTGTTTCGCCAGATATTGGTGGCGTTGTTCGCGCCCGCGCAATGGCCAAGCAATTGGGTACAGATTTGGCAATTATTGATAAACGTCGCCCAAAAGCAAATGTGTCAGAAGTAATGCACCTGATTGGCGAAGTAGAGGGCCGTCACTGCGTGATCATGGACGACATCATTGATACTGGTGGCACTCTCTGTAAAGCTGCTGAGGCCCTAAAAGAGCGTGGCGCCAAGGGCGTTACTGCCTACTGCACCCATGCTGTTCTCTCTGGTGGTGCTGTGGCACGTATTGCCGCTTCTGAGTTAGACGAATTAGTCGTTACCGACACCATTCCACTGACTTCAGAAGCTCTGAAAGTAGCCAAAATCCGCCAATTGAGTGTTGCCCCGATCCTAGCTGAGACCCTTTCCCGCATTAGCAAGGGTGATTCAGTCATGTCGATGTTCGCCGAATAAGCCCAAAATAGCGTTTACAACCCTGTTTTTTATAGTTTTGAGGCTCTTCTAGCCAAAAACTGCTATTCCCACGATATAATCAAAGGCTTTTCTGTTTGGTCGCGAACGGAAATTAACCTTAATTTTAGGAATTCGATATGAAAGTAGTAGCCTTTGAAAGAAGCGTACAGGGAACGGGTGCGAGCCGCCGTCTGCGCAACTCCGGTAAAACTCCGGGCATCATCTATGGCGGTAAAGACGCCGTATCAGTAATTGAGTTGGATCACAACGCACTATTCCATGCTCTCCGTAAGGAAGCATTCCACTCATCCATTCTTGATCTTGAAATCGGCGGCAAAGCACAAAAAGTGTTGTTACGCGATTACCAGATGCATCCATTTAAGCCTTTGGTTCTGCATATCGACTTCCAGCGCGTTTCTGCGACTGAGAAAGTTCACATGCGCGTTCCATTGCACTTCATCAATGCTGATACTTCATCTGCAGTGAAATTACAAGGCGCTGTAGTTAGCCACATCTCCACTGATTTGGAAGTGTCTTGCTTACCAGCAGACTTGCCAGAGTTCATTGAAGTGGACTTGAGCAAAATTGAAGTTGGTCATGGTATTCATGCTAAAGACATCACATTACCAAAAGGCGTTTCCTTGGTATTGCATATCGAGCAAGAAAACCCAGTATTAGCTAACGCACGTATCCCAGCAGTGAAATCTGCCGATACTGAAGCTGCTCCTTCAGCTGCTGGAGCTCCTGCTGCTGAAGCTGCAAAAGATAAATCTTAATTATTTAAGCCTTATCTTTGCGACAAAGAAGGCCCGCTGAATAGCGGGTTTTCTTTTTTGCAGAAATACTTTTATGCTTAAGCACTGAATATGACTAAATTAATTGTTGGCCTCGGCAACCCAGGCGATGAACATAAAGAAGATCGGCACAACGCTGGTTTCTGGTTTGTAGACGCCCTCGCCAAGCAATTAAACACCCGCTTTGAAACTGAAAAACGCTTTCATGGAAAAGTGGCGAAGGGTAAATGGGGTGGCGAAGATCTCTTCTTACTAAAGCCCTCTACCTATATGAATCTCAGTGGTCAGGCCGTAGGGGCACTTTGCCGCTTCCACAAAATTACACCCCAAGATGTGTTGGTGGTGCAGGATGAGCTGGATCTCAAGCCCGGCACGGCGCGCATCAAGCTTGGCGGCGGAACTGGCGGACACAATGGCTTAAAAGACATCCAAGCCCACCTCAGCACACCTGAATACTGGCGCTTACGATTAGGCATCGGCCACCCTCGCGACCTTACTGCGGAAGGCGCTCGTCCGATGGATGTGGCTGACTACGTATTAAGACGGCCCTTGCAGGCAGAACAAAAACAAATTGAAGCCAGTATTGAAAATGGCTTGCAAATTCTTTCTTTGTTTCTCAAGGGTGATACTCAAGCAGCGATGCTGGAATTGCATTCCAAAACAAATTAATTGCCGCTGAATTTCTGAAGAGTTATTTAGCTAGCGCTTTTTTGGCGGCAGTTAAGAGTTGATACTTCACCAATAACTGCGTTTGATTTTCTGGAAATGCAGGATTCAACGGGATACAGTCGACTGGGCACACTTGCTGACACTGGGGGGCATCGTAGTGACCCACACATTCAGTGCACTTATTGGCATCAATCTCATAAATCTCCAGGCCCATATAAATGGCATCGTTCGGACATTCAGGCTCACACACATCACAGTTGATGCATTCATCCGTAATCATTAAAGCCATGTTATTGGTCTGCCAGCCTTACACTTTATTTTGATTGGCAGCCGCAATCTTTTTTACCAGCCACTTTTCTACGGATGGGAAAACAAATTTACTGACATCGCCGCCCATTAAAGCGATCTCACGAACAAAAGTTCCAGAGATAAATTGATACTGGTCGGATGGCGTCAAAAACAAGGTTTCTACATCGGGCAATAAATAGCGGTTCATACCCGCCATCTGAAACTCGTATTCAAAATCCGATACTGCGCGCAAGCCACGCACAATCACACGAGCATTATGCTGACGGGCAAAGTCTTTTAAGAGGCCTGTGAAGCCAACAATCTTGACGTTGGAATAATGACCAAGAACTTCTTTGGCGATTTCAATGCGCTCTTCCAAGTTAAAGAAAGGGTGCTTGCTACGACTATCAGCAACACCAACAATCAGTTCACCGAAGATGCTAGAGGCACGGCGTACCAAGTCCTCGTGACCACGAGTAAAAGGATCAAATGTTCCAGGGTATACAGCAACAGTCATAACACTCCTAAGGCTTTATCAGCTACAGGCAAGATTTTAGTCCCTTCTAGAGCGAAATAGACAAGCTTTTACCTGACCAGCCTCTAAGTACTTTCCACAATGCCAATTAGGCATTAGGGCCTCAATCTGATCACGAGAGCGACTTGCAGGAAACTCTACATAAATCCCCCCGCCAGCACTGTCATCGCATACACGGGCAGCCTCCGCAAGCGCTTGATTTAATAAGCCCTCTTCCTGAAATGGTGGGTCTATGAAAATCAAATTGCTAGAGTGATCAGCCTGTTGCTTTAAAAATTCCAAACTATCTCTGTGCAGTATTTGAATTACCCCAGGCGCCGGAGAAGATTGGAGTGCGGCAAAATTGGTCAGAAGATTTGCATGGGCTTTTTTATCTTTTTCCAACAAGATCACCGCATTGGCATGTCGCGAAGCAGCCTCAAAACCTAAAGCGCCCGTTCCAGCGAACAAATCCAAACAGTTCAAGTCGGTGAGATCCTGCCCCAACCAATTAAATAATGTCTCACGAACCCGATCCGTGCTCGGACGCAAACCTGGCAGATCCAAAACGTTCAATAAGCGGCTACGCCAAACTCCCCCAATGATGCGAATTTTCTTGGGGGGATCAGAGCGCTTTCCTGGCTTTCCTAGATGCGCTGATTTGGCTAGCTTATTTATTTTTAGCCCCCAAAACCACAATCTTCATCCGATCCATGGCTAAATATTTTTGAAATGCCGCCTTTACCTGCTCCAAGCTCACTGCTTCCACTTGCTTAGTCCACACCTCCATCGTATCGAGCGGTAAATTATTCCAAGCAATTGATGAGACGTTATCCAGTAACTTGCGGTTGTTATCAATTCTTAATGGATAGCCATTCATCAAATTTGCTTTGGCAGCATCCAGTTCAATTTGTGTAGGTCCATTAACAATAAATTGTGCGATCGTTGAGCTCATTACTTCTAGCGCCAAGGTAGCTTGATCATTCTTGGTTTGTAATCCAGCCTGAAATATCCCCGCATTCTTACCAGGGGCAAAGTAACTAAAGACACTGTAGGCCAGTCCACGCTGCTCACGAACTTCTGACATCAATCTCGAAACGAAGCCGCCGCCGCCCAGGATGTAGTTGCCGACCAGTAAGGGGAAGTAATCGGGGTTACTGCGCGTGACCGCTGTCATTCCCATGGCAATATGCGCTTGCTGAGAATCAAATGGAATAGTCATCTCACGTTGACTCAAGGGCTCTACTGGTGAACGCTCGAACTCTGGCAACTTCGCGATAGGAGAGCCAGATTGAGGCACTTTTTGCAATAAGCCCTGAACTATTTCAGCAGCCTCAGCCTTACTGACATCGCCAACAATGCTGACAATCATTCTGTCACCACGGTAAAACTCTTTGTGGAATTGCTGCAAATCAGTTGCACTGATATTGGCAATAGTCTGCACAGATGGCGAATTACCCAATGGATAATTTCCGTAAACTGATTTTCTAAAGCGGCGCTCTAGTACTGCCTCCGGTTTAGTCTCAGACTCAAGTAAAGCAGTAGTCATTCTTTGCTTCTCACGCACTAAGATCTTGGCATCGTAAGTAGGTGCACTCAACATGGCTGAGGCTAATTGAACAGCACGATCGAGCAGATCTTTTCTGCTCAGGGTCCGTATGCGCATAGTCGCGCGCTCACCACCGACAGAGACTCCAAGGTTTGCACCCAAGTCCGCAATCTCATCGGCAATCTGCGCCTCTGTAAGCAAACCTGTATTGGACTTGGCGCCATAGTTCATTAGCTGGCCGGCCACAGTTGCTAAGCCACTCTTTGCTGCAGGATCATAGCGATCGCCTGCATCAATGCTGATCTCAATATCAACCATAGGCAAAGTTTTAGTTTGAACCAAATAGGCCTGTGCACCCTTATAAGAATCCAACTTCTCAATGGGTAAGATGGCATGTGCAGATGTGAGTAATCCAGCTGTCAATACCGCTACAAGATAGGCTTGCTTAATCAATTTATTTAACGGCACGATTGTCTCCTTGCTTGCTCTCACTAGACTTGCGCGCCTGTGGATCCAAGACTGCAATGGTCAGCCCTTTATCGACTAAATATTTTTTAGAAACCGCCTGAACTTGGGCTGGAGTGATGGTTTGCATCCTCTCCAACATCACATCAATGTCTCGCCAAGAGAAGCCCGCCATCTCAGTGCTACCAATTTCCATGGCTTGACCAAAAATAGAGTCGCGCTTATAAATCTGCTCCGACAGAATGCGTACCTTGATGCGCTTTAACTCTGAATCCAGGATTCCGTGATCCACAATTTCTTTTAGGGCCTTCCGAATACTGCTTTCCGCTTGCTCGACTGTTTTGCCCTTGGCCATACTAGTGCTAATTAAAAATAATTCTGGGCCCCTGGAGATCATGTCGTAGCCAACACCTACATCATTGACCACTCGCTCTTGCTTAACAAGCGTGCGATTTAGACGGGCATTGTCATAGCCATCTAGTACAGCTGCCAATAGCTCTAAGGCATAGGGTTCATCGTCATCCAATTTGCCAGGCTGAAGTTTTGGCACTTTCCAAGCCATAGCCAATTGGGCGCTATCCGCTGGCGCCTTTACTTGCACCTTCTTGATGCCTTTTTGTGTTGGCTCTACCTGGGGCTTACGTACCGGCAACTCTCTTGCAGAAGCAGCCCCGTAATATTTTTCTACAACTTGTAAAACTACTTTTGGGTCAACATCACCAGCAATCACTACAGTTGCATTATTCGGCTTGTACCAACTGCGATACCAGTCACGCGCATCTGCCGCCTTCATATTCTCAAGATCATTCATCCACCCGACTACTGGATGACGATAGGGGGAGCTCATATAAGCAGTGGCCATTAAGGATTCGTTGAGTAAGCTGCTGGGATTATCTTCGGTGCGCAGACGACGCTCTTCCATCACTACCTGAATCTCTTTTAAGAACTCGGCATCATCAAAATTGAGATTGCTCATCCGATCAGCCTCAAGCTTCATCACTTCATCTAATTTGGATTTTTCAACCTGTTGAAAGTAGGCTGTGTAATCACGTGAGGTGAATGCATTCTCGCGCCCACCAACAGCAGCCACCATGCGAGAGAATTCGCCTGACTTTACTTTGTCTGTACCCTTAAACATCATGTGCTCAAGCACATGAGCTACACCAGTTCGGCCATTGACTTCGTCCATTGATCCGGCGCGATACCAAACCATATGTGCAACGGTAGGTGCTCGGTGATCTTCGCGCACGATGAGCTTGAGTCCATTAGAAAGTTGAAACTCATGGGTATTTGGTGTGCCAGCATCCGAGGCTGCCCAAGCGGTCTGGCAACAGAGCATCAAATAGAAAGAAAAACGCAGTAAAGTAGAGCGCATCTGTAAGATCACCTATCCCAAGAATTAAATTGATAAGATGCAAGGATTAAATTGTATCGATTATGTTCGGCCTACGTAAAACCCTCGGATCCCTATTTAAATCCAATCAGACTGATGAAGCCTGGTTTGATGCCCTAGAAGAATCTCTCATCCTTAGCGATGTGGGCCTACCTACGACTGAGCAACTGATTAGTAAACTCCGTAAGGCCGCTAAATCTGAAAAAGCCAATAGCCCAGAAGATCTTCAAAAGTTATTGATTCAAGAAGTTGCCACCCTATTAAAACCATTAGAGCCGATTCCCAATCCTTTATATGTGCATGAACAAAAGACGGTGCCTGAAGTTTGGCTAGTGATTGGCGTCAATGGTGCAGGCAAGACCACGACGATCGGCAAGCTTTGCCGCCTCTTCCAGTCACAAGGTAAATCCGTTCTGCTGGCAGCGGGCGATACCTTCAGGGCCGCAGCGCGGAACCAGCTCCTTGAATGGGGTGATCGTAACCAAGTAGACGTCATCATGCAAGAGAGTGGCGACGCTGCAGCAGTGGCTCACGATGCCATTCATGCAGCGATTTCACGCAATAATGACATTCTGATTATTGATACTGCTGGCCGACTTGCCACCCAAGATCACTTAATGGAAGAACTAAAGAAGGTAAAAAGAGTCATCGGCAAGGCCCTTCCTGGGGCGCCTCACCAGACTTTGCTGGTTCTTGATGGCAATACTGGTCAAAACGGTTTAAGCCAGGTGAAGGCGTTTCACGCAGCTTTAGGGCTTAGCGCTCTAATCGTTACTAAATTAGACGGCACCGCCAAAGGGGGAGTGATTTGCGCACTCGCCCATATCTTGAATAACGGGCCAAAACCAGTAGTTTTAGCCTTGGGTAAAGGGGAGGGAATTGATGACTTAGCCCCCTTCACAGCCGCCCAATATTCGTCAGAATTATTCAATTAAATCATAGACTTATAGAATTAAAAAACCCTTGGCACTCTCTTGACAAGAGTGCTAAAATGGATTCTTATTCATACCTGAAATGCATAAAAAAAATGGTTCAAAAGAAAGCATATAAACCGCAATTGCAAGCAAGGCAGACACTGCCGGCCGCGCAGACTGCTGCGGCTTCGCTTGCCTTTCCGATGTTGCCTTCCCTAGGGGTTGGAACGCTCGACTCTTATATTGCGTACGTTAATCGCGTACCCATGCTCAGCGCTGCAGAAGAACTGCATCTAGCGCAGGAGTTTCGTCGCACTGAAAATGTGGATGCTGCGAAAACTTTAGTTCTTTCACACCTCCGTCTGGTGGTGTCTGTTGCACGCCAATATCTAGGCTATGGAATCCCTCATGCTGACTTGATCCAAGAGGGCAATATCGGCCTCATGAAAGCCGTTAAGCGTTACGACCCCAATCAAGGTGCACGCTTAGTCTCTTATGCCATTCACTGGATTAAGGCAGAGATTCATGAGTACATTCTCAAGAATTGGCGCTTAGTTAAAGTTGCCACGACTAAAGCACAGCGCAAGTTGTTCTTTAATTTACGCAGCAACAAGCCCACTCTCGCCGCCCTCACCCCAAATGAAGTGGAGGCACTAGCCAAGGCCCTTGATGTCAAAGGTTCTGACGTTAAAGAAATGGAAATGCGCCTTGCTGGCGGTGATGTTGCCCTAGAGGGTGATGACAGCGATGATGAGTCAGCCTATGCGCCGATTCAATGGTTGGCCGACAACAGCCAAGAGCCTACTGAGATGATGGCTGCGGCTGCCACTGATGCATTACATGGTCCCCAACTTGATCAAGCCCTCATGGCTTTGGATGAGCGCAGCCGTAACATTGTGCAATCACGCTGGTTGGCAATGGATGCGGATGGTAAAGGGACAAAAACATTGCATGATCTCGCGAGTGAGTACGGTATCTCAGCAGAACGCATCCGTCAGATTGAGACCTCTGCACTCAAAAAGATGCGCGGCCTCTTACAAGCGCAAGCGGCCTAAATACACTTCCGTTACTTCGTAATTTTTACTTCAGCAGCTCTTTCAAGTCTTGCGCCAAGGTTTCCGGACCTTGCGCATGCTTGATATAAAGACGCAGATGCCCCTCTGGGTCAAAGGCGTAGCTTCCTGCTGTGTGATCCATGGTGTATGAATTAGGGCTGGTGCCAGGCACCTTCTTGTAATAAATCTTAAAGTCCTTAGTCACTTTCTCCAAAGCCGCCTCATCCGCTGGACGCAAGCCCAAGAAACGTGGATCAAACGCGGGAACATATTGCTTCAGTATTGCCGCAGTATCCCGATCTGGATCTACTGTTACAAATAGAACTTGTACCTTATCAGCCTGAGGACCCAGTAAAGTCATGACATGTTGCATCTCAGTGAGTGTCGTCGGGCAAATATCTGGGCACTGGGTGTAACCAAAGAACATGACTACTGCTTTGCCCTTAAAGTCAGCCATCGTTCTAACATTGCCATCGGGATCAAGCAAACTGAAGTCATTGCCAAACGCCTTACCACCCGTAATGTCGACATTCTTGAAGCTAGCCTTTGGGCTACAGGCAAGTACAGTCAAGCCTAATAGTGACACCATCAAAATGCGGGCAACGCGGAAACTTAGCTTTGATAAATTCATGCTCATCTCAAATGAAGTAATGATCTATTAACAGCGCTGCAAACAACAGCGATAAATAGGTAATTGAAAATCGGAAAGTCTTCTTCGCCAGTGCATCACTATAAGAGACAAATAAGGCAATTGCATAAGCCAAGAATATGAAGCCCAGAATGATTGCAGAAATGAGATACACCATGCCACTCATACCGTAAATGTAAGGGAGTAAGGTAGCAGCAATCAGAATCAAGGTGTACAGCAAAATATTAAGCAGCGTGAAGCGTTCGCCATGCGTCACCGGCAGCATCGGTAAACCGCTTTGCACATAATCATCGCGACGATATAAAGCCAGCGCCCAAAAGTGTGGCGGGGTCCAAACAAAAATAATGAGCACTAAGAGCCATGCTTCAGCAGATAAACCATTGGTCACCGCAGCCCAACCTAAAGCAGGTGGCATTGCGCCAGAGAGCCCGCCAATCACGATGTTCTGGGGGGTTGCGGGCTTCAGTAGCCAGGTATAGATAACGGCATAACCAACAAAGGTTGCGACCGTGAGCCACATCGTTAATGGGTTACAGAAGTTCCACAAAATCACCGCACCCAAACTACCGAGAACAATAGAAAAAATAGTAATGTGAAAAGGCGTTACTTCACCGGTTGCCGATGGTCTCCAAGCAGTACGCTTCATCTTGGCATCTACAGCCTGCTCAATTAAGCAGTTCATAGCAAAAGCTGCGCCAGCCAGCAGCCAAATACCCACGATGCCGCCAATCAGTACGGGGTAAGGAACCATGCCTGGCGTTGCCAAGAACATCCCAATCACGGCACAGAAAACAGCCAGCTGAGTGACGCGAGGTTTAGTCAATACCCAGAACTGGCGCCAACGTGGCATCGCTGCAGGAGAAGAAGGTGTAGGACTGCTCATAATTATTTGGCTATCTTAATATGAATGGGTGCACTCCATGATGCCCAGCTGCTTAAGCGTACCAAGCAAAACACTAATGCTGCAGAGCCAGCGGTGTGCATTAAGGCAGCAACTAAGGGCCACTGAAAAACCACGTTAGAAATACCAGTCAGCGCCTGAAGGATCAGCAGGGTCAGCAATAGCCTAGCAATACGCCCTAATCCTGATAAAGCTGTACTCGTCACACTAAATGCATTCAGTGACAACAATCCCAGAGCCGCAAGAGCGCAGATCGCAAATACGCGATGCGCCCAATGGATCGTTTGCAGAGCCATAGGTGAAATAGATTCGCCCAGGGCATTGAGGCCCAGCGCGCGCCATAAAGTAAAACCCTCTTGCCAAGCAGTTTCTGGCCAGAGAGCGCCCATGCAGGTTGGAAAATCAGGGCATGCCAACACAGCGTAATTGGTGCTCACCCACGCACCCAAAAATATCTGCATTGCTAACGTGACTGAAGCCAATAACAGCAACTTTGCAGAAAGGGGTCTTACTTGAAGCTGCCTTACTGAGGAGAGCTGGTCTTCCCATTCTTCTTGTGCGTAGGCAGTTAAGCAAGCAAGCAATACCAAGGCCAACATTAAATGAATACTCACAATGATGGGTTGCAACTTCAGCGTGACAGTCCACGCACCAAATGCACCTTGAATACAGACCAAGAGCAACAAACTAAGACTGCCCAGCAAAGGGCTCTTACCCAAGTGCTTGAGCTTGCTCCAAGCCAATCCCACCTGGATCAAAATCAAGGCACCTACTGTCATTGCTAAATAGCGATGAATCATTTCGATCCACGCTTTGATTACAGTTACTGGGCCAGTGGGCATCGTTGCTTCTGCAAGCGTGATCTCACCAATCGCATGCCACGGATTTGAAGTGCCGTAGCATCCCGGCCAATCAGGGCAACCCAAGCCAGAATCCGTTAGGCGAGTAAAAGCACCAAACACAATCAGATCAAAGGTCATAAAGACCAATACCCAATTGAGCTTCTGGAAAAAATTGTAGCCCGGCCTTTTCCATAAATAGAGCAGCGGTAGGCCAGCAAAGACAGCGGCGATTAACGCTAACTCCGCAAGCAACAACAAGTTACTCATTGCAAGTTCTCGCCTTTGCGATTGAGACGCAGTAGTTTTTCTAGATCTTTTTTAATGCTGCCGAATTCTTTAGGGGAGTTAGTCACTGGAAAGACCATCATCTTAGCTGGGCTAGGATCAATCAACTGAATCTTCTGGCCTGCGCCATCCCGATTGAGCCAAGCCTCAAACTCACCCTTTAACTTAGGGTCTGTTGGCAACGTAAGAATCTGAAAGCCTGCCGTCTTCTGATCGTAGGCTAGCAATACCTCTGGATCTACTGACTTACCATCAGTATTAATCCACACCAACTGCACGCGACCACTCTCTCGACCTACGGCAATACGAAGCTGGCGCATTAAAAATAATGCCTCGAGGCAGGATTCATTTTTTGCAGTGCATTCACTAGCGGGTCTCGCTACCAACAAAGTCCATTTACCTTTAAATGGCATATCAAACCAGGCAGGATTCAGTTCTTGCGCGGGCTGAACCAAGGTTCCAAAATTGGTTTTTCCACCCTCTGGTTTAAATACGTAATAAGCCAAATAAGAGGCGATCACGGGTGCAGCACAAGCCAGCAATAAAAAAAGCATTTGCAGGCGCCCACGACGGGTCTGGGCATTAATCGCTGATGCGTCTGTTTGCGAAGCTGGGATCAATAACTCTTTATCACTCACACTCTATCTCCGTTGACAACAAGCTCTCGCCGATATTTCATGAGCCCATTGATGAGCCAAAACAAAAATCCTGATAAGGCCAATGCAAACCACTGAAAGGCATAAGCATAATGGCGATCGACTCCATTTGTTGGCGAGGGCCAATTCCTGATCAAACCATCATTTTTGCTTGATTGGGACTCTCGTACGATGAACGGTAACTGTGCCCAACTGTGGCTTTGAGCCTCAAGCGCTAAATCAAAGTTTTGCTCAATCCGGGGCTTCATTACTGTGCCACCCTTTTCACCCAACTCATACACTTTTCCAGGATGAGGAAAGCCAATGCCTTCAATCGTGACTACCTCATCAGCAGTCTTTACAGGCGGCAACTCAATACGATTGTCATTATTGCGGGGAGCCCAACCGCGGTTTACCCACAAAACCGATTCTTTCCCATCTAGTCTCAAAGGCATCATCAAATAAAAACCAGATTGCCCCACACTACCAGCGCCACCATCAGGAATAGGGCGAGGCCGGTTATCCAGCCAGATTGCCTCATCTTGAACAAAGCGGCCACGAGCAATAATCCGCCGCTCTGCAGCCTGCTCTAAAGTCAAACTGTCGGCATTCGCATTCAGAATGGGCATTTGCAGTTTGGCAGCTAGGGACTCACCCAAGCGAATCTTCTGATCTGCCCGATTGAGCTGCCAAATACCAGCACTGCAGCCAACTAAAATCACCACTAGGGCTGATAAAGTAGCGACTATACGACTAGTAATTAAGCTAGAAAACATGTTCACAGGAGTACTTTGAGATGAAATGGATTATTCCAATTGCACTGCTAATGATTGTGGGAAGCTTAGGCTCAGCACTCTACTACATGATGAAGGATAAGGGCGGCAGCTCAAGAATGGTTCAGTCCCTCATGCTCCGTATTGGGCTTTCAATAATTCTATTTCTTGGCATTCTGATTGCCCACTATTTTGGCTTTATTGAGGCTACTGGTGTTCGGGTTGGAACAAACTAAGCGCCACGAAAAAACCAGCCAAAACAAATCGGGGCTTAGCGCCCCGATTTTTATTTCCTTACATCCAATAAACGGCAATATAGAGGCCTAGCCAGACAACGTCAACGAAGTGCCAGTACCAAGCAGCGCCCTCAAACGCGAAATGATTATCAGCAGTAAAGTCGCCACGAATCATACGACGTAAGACAATCGCCAACATCAAGCCACCTAGAAATACGTGGAAGCCATGAAAACCAGTCAACATAAAGAAAGTTGAGCCATAAACGCCTGAAGTTAACTTCAGGTTGAGCTCATGATAAGCATGGTAGTACTCGTAACCCTGGAAACACAAGAATATAAAGCCCAGACCAACAGTAGCAGCTAAGCCTCTGATTGCCTGCTTCATGTGATTCTCACGAAGTGCATGGTGAGCGTAAGTCACGGTTACACCTGAGCTCAAGAGCAGCAAGGTATTAATCGTAGGAATTGGCCATGGACCCATCGTGGTAAATTTCTCAACCAGTCCTGCAGGGCCATCATTAGGCCAAACAGCGGTGAAGTTAGGCCAAAGCAATTTGCTCTCCACATCGCCCATCCAAGGCATTGCAATATTGCGCGCATAGAACAAAGCAGCAAAGAATGCACCGAAGAACATAATCTCTGAGAAGATGAACCAGGCCATCGACCAGCGATAAGAAATATCAACGTTCACACCGTTCTTACCAGCATTAGATTCGGCGATTGTGTCCCCAAACCAGTTATAGAGAACAAATAAAATCCAAAGGACGCCAACTGCAGTAACAGGGCCTCCCCAGGCTGCGTGGTTTACCCAACCAGACATACCGGCACCAAAGGCAAGCAAGCCTAGAGCTGCCGCGGCTGGATGACTAGATAGTCCGGGAACATAATAGTAAGGGGTTGAATTGGATGACATCTTATTCTCTCTATTCAATCAAAAAATAATCAATGGGACACAACTGCTTTAACTATCAAGAGGAGGATGCCCATGAAAATTAAGGCGCCAAGTACTCCCGCAATAATAATATGGACAAAACTTAATGAAGCTACATCTTCCTGCAATCCTGATTTTTTACGCACACCCAAAAAAGCCCATAACACTGCGATCATGGATTGCATAAAAGTACTTTTCTTGCTCATGATGCCGATTTCGACTTAGGGGTTGTTGATCCCGCCGGCTGCTGACCGACGCCTAATTCAAAGAAGGTATACGACAAAGTAATAGTTTTTACATCAGAGGGTAAACCTGCATCAATCACAAACACTACCGGCATTTTTTTAACCTCATGAGCTGCCAGAGTTTGCTGCTGAAAACAGAAACATTCCAATTTCGTAAAAAACTCCATTGCGCTTTTTGGGGCATAACTAGGAATCGCCTGAGCTTCTACAGGGCGATTCATATTATTGGTGACTTCATACACAATTTCAGTCATCTCGCCCGGATGCACTTCCAAGTAATTCTTCACTGGACGGAACGTAAATGGGCCACGGCTATTAGAATCAAACTCAATCGTTACCACTCGTGAGTAGTCCACTTGAGTGTTGCCCACTTTGTTAGGGCTATACGCCCGAATACCGTAATCATTCTTGTTGGTCACTACATTAATACCAGTAACCTCACATAGCGCTTTGTACATTGGCACCAGCGCATAACCAAAACCAAACATCATTACTGAGGCAATCAGTAGCTTCAATAAGATTTGGCGGTTAATGGAGGCAATAGCAGACATGAATAGTGATTGAGCGTTAGCTCAATACGCTCCGCTTAATCACAATGCCAATAAAAAACACAATGGCAACGCTCAAAAGGATAAAACCCAATCTGCGATTACTGGCAGATTGGGATTTTTGTAGGGCTACTTTAGATTCCTGCAGCATTTAACTCTTCAGCACTAGGAGGAGTTTCAAAGGTATGGTGTGGCGCTGGTGAAGGCACAGTCCACTCCAAACCTTTGGCGCCATCCCATGGCTTCATTGGCGCTTTTTCGCCTTTGCCACTGTATGCCGGCAACACAACGAATACCAAGAAATATACCTGAGATAGGCCAAATCCAAGGGCACCAATAGAGGCAACCATATTGAAGTCAGCAAACTGAGTAGGGTAGTCGGCATAGCGACGTGGCATACCTGCTAAGCCCAAGAAGTGCATTGGGAAGAAAGTGACGTTGAAGAAAATCATGGAAGTCCAGAAATGGATCTTGCCGCGAGTTTCATTGGCCATGAAGCCAGTCCACTTTGGACACCAGTAATAGAAACCAGCAAACATGGCAAACAATGAGCCAGCCACCAATACGTAATGGAAGTGAGCAACAACGTAATATGTGTCTTGCACACCAATATCAATTGGGGCCATCGCCAGGATCAAACCTGTGAAACCACCCATGGTGAATACAAAAATAAAGCCAACTGCCCACAACATCGGAGTTTCAAAGGTCATTGAACCTTTCCACATAGTGGCTACCCAGTTAAAAATCTTTACACCAGTAGGAACAGCAATCAACATCGTTGCGTACATGAAGAATAGTTGGCCTGTTACAGGCATACCAGTTGCAAACATGTGGTGAGCCCAAACGATGAATGACAAGATCGCAATAGATGCGGTTGCATAAACCATAGAGCTGTAGCCAAACAATGTTTTTCTAGAGAACGCAGGAATAATTTCACTCACGATTCCAAACGCTGGAAGAATCATGATGTAAACCTCTGGGTGACCAAAGAACCAGAAAATATGCTGGAACATGATTGGATCGCCACCACCAACTGCGGAGAAGAAAGAAGTACCAAAATGGCGGTCTGTGAGAACCATGGTGATGGCGCCAGCCAACACAGGCATTACAGCGATCAGCAAATAAGCAGTGATCAACCAAGTCCAGCAGAACATTGGCATTTTCATCAATGTCAAACCAGGGGCGCGCATATTCAAGATGGTCACGATGATGTTAATCGAGCCCATGATGGAAGAAGCACCCAATAAGTGGAGTGCAAAAATACCCATGTCTAAACCTGGGCCCATCTGTGAAGTGAGTGGTGCGTACAAAGTCCAACCACCAGCAGGTGCGCCGCCAGGAGCCAAGAAAGAACCAAATAATAAACAAGCCGCTACTGGAAGAATCCAGAAACTAAAGTTATTCATACGGGCAAAGGCCATGTCAGATGCGCCAATCTGCAATGGAACCATCCAGTTTGCAAATCCAACGAATGCCGGCATGATCGCGCCAAACACCATCACCAAGCCGTGCATGGTCGTCAATTGATTAAAAAACTCCGGACGCAAGAACTGCAAGCCTGGTTGAAATAATTCCAAACGAATACCCAGAGCCATGACACCACCAGCCATCAGACTGATGAAGGAGAAGATCAGGTACATAGTGCCAATATCTTTATGGTTGGTTGCGAACAACCAACGACGCCAGCCATGTGGCGTGTGATCATCATGCGCATGGTCGTGTGCGTGATCGTGGGTGGTAGAGACTGTGCTCATGGATTACTCCGGTTTAGTTTGATCTGTATTAATGAATGAATTACTTGCCAGCGCGAGTAGTAATAATGTCTTGGGTCTGAATCACATCACCCGTTTTATTACCCCAAGCATTGCGAGTGTAGGTAATCACTGCAGCAATATCGCCATCAGAAATTACGCCTGCCCACTTAGGCATTGCACCCTTACCATTCAAGAGAATGTTGTATTGCGCATCCTTAGGACCCAGCACTACTTTGCTGCCGTCCAATGCCGGGAATGTGCCCGCACCCTTGCCGTTAGGCTGGTGGCAAGCTGCGCAGTTAGCTGCATATACTTTTGCGCCGCGCTCTTTTTGCTCATCCAATGTGTAAACCTTGGATGGATCATCTGAGGCAGCACCCATTTCTTTTTTCTTCTGCTCTACCCACTTGGTGTAGTCATCTTGTGAAACGACATTGACCACAATAGGCATAAAGGCATGTTCAGCACCGCACAACTCAGAACATTGGCCGCGGAATTTACCGATAGCGTCAGCACGGAACCAAGTGTCACGTACGAAACCAGGAATCGCATCCTGCTTGACGCCGAACGCTGGAATAGTCCATGAATGGATCACGTCATTCGCAGTGGTAATAATACGAATCTTTTTACCAACAGGCACAACCATCTCGTTATCCACTTCCATCAAATACGTATTTGATTTAGGGGCTAAGTTATTGATGGCTTCACGTGAAGTAGATAGGGTAGACAAGAAACTAATGCCTTCGCCCTCACCTTTGATGTAATCGTAACCCCATTTCCACTGGTAACCAGTGGTCTTAATAGTGATATCGGAGTTAGTGGTGTCTTTCATAGCCACAACAGTTTTTGTTGCTGGCAAGGCCATACCAATGACGATCAGGAGTGGAATGACTGTCCAAATGATCTCTACAGTGGTGCTCTCATGAAATGAGGCAGATTTAGCACCTAATGACTTACGGTGCTTGAGCATGGAATAGAACATCACCCCAAAAACACCCACAAAAATCACGGCACAAATGATCAACATCATCCAATGCAACCAATGGATTTCTTGCATGATTTTGGTTGCTGGAGCTGTGAAATTCAACTGCATGACAGCAGGGCCGCCTTGCATATCTTCAACTGCATATGCAAATGCAGTGCCGAAGGCTGCTACTAAATAGAGCGAAGCCCTAATGACTTTTCCAAATAAATTCATCTTATTCTCAGTTTATTGTCATGAACTTCTGTGGCAATACAGCCCCAGATAGTCCAAAAAAGCGGTATCAAGCCAATACATCTAGCGCTGATTATAGGGTTATTTAAGTTCAACAACAAACCAGGTGAACCTAGCTTGCCTCAATCTTGATAAAGGTTTAAAAGATAGTAAGCACTTACACTTAAGCAGAATCACTCCTAGTCTTGCGCCCGATTTGATTTGGATCAATATAGGCGACATGATCCTGTGCTTTAGCTAGGTGCTTACCCAAAGCCCAAGCGTGGCCATAAACGACCTCTAAAGTGAGTTTTTTAGGTAATTGAGCAGATGGAGTGCTATTTCGACCTTCGGCAGCCAGCAAATTTAAGGCAATAACATCTGCCCACAGCACTGCGTCAGACTCATAATCCAAATTGAGGAACTCCATATCCATTACTGGGTCAGAAAAACGCTCGCCTAGAAGGGCATCCCCCATGTCATGCATATCCCAAGGGCTGGCCAGCTTCTTCAGGGGAAATTGTTGAGCCAGATCTTCAGAGCGGAGCTCTTTGGCGGTATCGGGGCCCAGATAGCTCAATGTGAGTAAGCCCCCCTCTTTAAGCACTCGCCAACACTCCTGCAAAAAATGCTTTGGGTCAGCCAAATCCTGGATGAACAAAATACTGAAGACCAAATCAACCGAATTATCAGGAAGATTAATTCGGCCCGTTTTCTTATAGTCATCCAAAGAAACCAGGGGTGTAGATTTCAAACTTGAATTCCAAAAACGGGTCATCCTGAACTTCAATAAATCAAAGCCGGATAACTCGGCTTCTGGCGCACTATGAAAACAAATTCCTTGAAAACGTTTTGTCAGGAAACGTGCATACGACCCAGGGAAATCTGGAATGACGAGCACATCCCTTACTTCCAGCTTGACGATATCTAATTTTTGCAACATCCGGTCTGCAATTTCGTCCTGAAGCCATCTAATTGATTGGGTCATTGGCTCAGTATACTCAGCAGCCCATGCGCCCAATAGAGAATATTTTCCAAGCAATTTATGCTCAAATATTACCTAGCGCATGCATTGTTTGTGCAGCATTTCAACAGCACATTCTCTGCACTCGAGGATTTAATCAAAGCTGGGAATTGGCTAGATGCATTCGCTGCACAAACCAAATAAAGAAACATCCTCATATCTTGCTACGCCACCACCTCACACAACATCAGGACCATGAAAACTGAGTGAATCGTTATAAAGCCATTCGGGACATGTTCTACGTCAACCCCAAACACAGAGGGCGCCTAGAGTCCACAACTGTTATTGTGTTTGACGATGTCATGACTAGCGGAGCAACCTTAAATGAAATCGCACGCATTCTGAAGGACAATGGTGCATCTCTTGTGATTAATTGGGCTCTATTGAGAACACCTCGCCCAACACAACAAAGAACGGTACAAAGAGCAGAGCATGTTTAATATTGTTTTATTCGAACCAGAAATTCCACCAAACACGGGCAACATCATTCGCCTGTGCGCGAACACGGGTGCGAACTTGCATTTAATCGAGCCAATGGGTTTTCCGATGGAGGATGCCAAACTTCGTAGAGCGGGTCTCGACTATCACGAGTTCGCCAAAGTGAAGGTACATAAAAACTGGGCACAATTTCTTGGAAACGAACAACCCAAGCCTGAACGTATTTTTGCCTTAACTACTAAAGGGTCTGGAAAGTTTCATGATGGTCAATATTTGCCCGGTGATTACTTTGTTTTTGGCTCAGAGACCAAAGGGATCTCGGAAGAGGTCAGAAATGCTATTCCAACACCCAATCAAATGCGCTTAGCAATGCAAGATAGCAGTCGCAGTTTGAATCTCTCAAATACGGTAGCGATTGTGGTGTATGAAGCTTGGCGCCAAAACGGACTGCTTGGGGGGAACTAGTCGAAACTTAAAGTTCAACCTTGGGGTCGCGCCCCATCAGTTTTTTAACGGCGTCCTGTGGCGATAGTGTTCCAGATAAAACTTCACCCATCATGGCGGTAATTGGCATCTCGACACCCAAACGCGTAGCGAGATTACCTACTGCCGAAGCGCACAAGACACCTTCTGCAACGTGTCCTAAGTTACCCAAGATTTCAGGCAAGGATTTTCCTGCTGCCAGTGCTAATCCAACCCGGCGATTGCGAGAGAGATCGCCCGTGGCAGTCAAAATTAAATCACCTACGCCAGTCAATCCCATGCAGGTCTCAGGCCTACCACCAGCAGCCTTTACTAAGCGCATCATCTCCGCAAGACCGCGGGTTAATACCGCAGCTCGCGCATTTAAACCAAGATCTAAACCATCACCAATACCAGCAGCAATGGCTAAGACGTTTTTAACAGCACCACCTAATTCAACGCCAACCAAATCATCGCTGGCATAGATACGCATATTCCCGTGATGAAATGCACCTTGAACGATGTCGCACAAAGTATTTGATTTACTAGCAATCGTTAATGCGCAAGGCATACCATTGCCAACTTCTTGCGCAAAACTAGGGCCAGATAATGCACCATAGGAATGGTGGAGGCCATGACTATGAAGCTTGTCTTCACGATCCACCACTTGATGTGGCAATAAGGTAGTGCTGGGCTCTAAACCCTTACATAACCAAACGATATTGAGTGGGTGTTTTGCAAGATGCAATACCTGTGTTGCGGTTTCTGATAATCCCGACATCGGGGTGGCAATCACCAAGAGATCGTTTTCAGAAAGACGTTCAATGGCGCGCTCAAAACTACTCTCAAATTGCAGGCTTGTGGGCAAGGTGACGCCAGGCAAATATGCTGTGTTTTGACCCGCCCTTTGAATGCCTTCTAACTGCTCAGCACTTCGTGACCACAGACAAACATCACCCGACTGAAGATGGCGCGCAGCTTGTGCGGCCATAGCAGTACCCCAAGCACCAGCTCCAAGCAGCGTCACTTTCATGATCTGTGGGCTTTAGCTAACTAGGCTTAGTGAGGAAGAATGATTTTGCTTTCATCGGCAGAGCTGCTCTCCGTTGCAACTCCTTGCGCGGCCTGCATGATGCGATGCTCATACATCCCGTGGAAATTTATTTCATTCAGATGAATTGGCTGGAAGCCGGCACGACTAATGACATCGGCAATGTTCGAGCGCAGGTAAGGATACAAAATGGTTGGGCAGGCAATGCCTAACATTGGATCAATTTGCTCTGCAGGAATATTGCTAAATTCAAAAATACCCGCTTGCTTTGCCTCAACCAAAAAGAGCACTTTGCTCTCAACTTTGGCAGTGACGGTCGCAATTAAGGCAACTTCAAAAATCTCATCACTTAAGCGAGTGACCGCAATATCCACCTCAACCTCTACTTGTGGCTCAGCGGCGACTAGCAAAATTTGCGGGGCATTCGGTTGCTCTAAAGACAAGTCCTTGAGATAGATCCGCTGAATACGGAAACCCGGTTCTTTTGAGGTATCGGCTCCGCCTGGAGCGGAAGTAGTTTGTTCAGTCATAAGAAACTTTCTGAGTAAATATTTAAGCTAATAGTGGATCCAATTGGCCAGCACGATCTAGGGCAACTAAATCGTCGTAACCACCAACATGGGTCTCACCAATATAAATTTGAGGCACAGTGCGGCGACCCGTACGCGTCATCATGATCTCGCGCTGCACAGGATCCCGATCAATCAAAATCTTCTCTAAATTGGCAACACCCTTCTTCTGTAAAAGCTTCTCTGCCATAACGCAGTAAGGGCAGACTTGGGTGCTATACATCGTGACTGGTGGCATATCTCAGGCTCGCTGAATTATTTGACTAACGGCAGCGCTGCAGCCTGCCAAGCCTGAACACCGCCATCTAGGGTGCCCACTTCAGCAAAACCTAGCTTTTGCACTTCAGCAATCGCCTTACGGGAGCTCACACCAGTTTCACAAACCAAAATTAGTGGGTTCTTGGGGTCTAGCTTAAGCTTTTCAATCCTAGCGGCAATCGCATTAGATGGGACATGTTTTGCACCTGGCAAATGACCAGCTTTAAATGCGTCTTCTGGGCGGAGGTCTAAAACCGCCGCTTTACGACGATTCATCCAAATAGTCGCCTCAGTAGGGGATAAGCCTTTTCCGCTAATTAGCGTAGATAATGTAGGAAGGAAGAGCGCTGCGCCCGAAACGAGCAGGAGGGCGATAAGCGCTAAATTATCAATTTGAGTGAGAAAGTTCATCACCGGATTATAGAATGGCTCTATGAAACAACTTGTCCTTATTCGTCATGGCGAATCCGCCTGGAACCTTGAAAACCGCTTTACTGGCTGGGCGGACGTTGACTTGACCCCAAAAGGCACTGAACAGGCCCTTGCTGCAGGTGAAAACCTCCGTAAAGCAGGCTATGAATTTGATGTGGCCTACACGTCAGTCTTGCGAAGAGCCATCCGAACCCTTTGGCATGTTCAAGACACCATGGATCTCATGTGGTTACCTGTGGTTCATAGCTGGAGATTGAATGAGCGTCACTATGGCGCCCTTACCGGCCTCAATAAGGCAGAAACTGCTGCTCAGTACGGAGATGCGCAAGTCCATATTTGGCGCCGCTCTTACGATGTGCGGCCACCACTCTTAGAGGCGGGTGATGAGCGCAACCCACAAAATGATCGTCGCTATGAAAAACTTAGCGCCGCCGACATCCCTCTGGGCGAGTGCTTAAAAGACAACGTCGAACGTGTCTTGCCCCTCTGGAATGAATCCATTGCCCCGGCCCTCAAAGCGGGTAAGCGGGTATTGCTAGTGGCGCACGGCAATAGCATTCGCTCATTAATTAAGTATCTCGATCAGGTTTCTGACGAGGATATTATGGAAATCAATGTTCCTAATGGCATCCCACTCGTTTACGAGCTTGATGACAATCTCAAACCGATTCAGCATTTTTATTTGGATTAAGGTAAAACAGAAGCATGCGCGTATTTTTTAAGAACTTTGCCCTAGTCTCTGTTGGTCTCATAGCCGGGGTCGCAGCCACCATCCAACTGTCAGCTACTGCCCAACAAGGTGCAACACTGCCGTTGGATGAGCTGCGCACGCTATCTAATGTCTTTGCTCAAATTAAACGTGAGTACGTTGAACCAATTGAAGATAAGCAGTTGCTAACCGATGCCGTGAAAGGCATGGTGAGCAGCCTTGATCCTCACTCCACCTATCTTGATAAAAAAGATTTTTCAGAGATGCAGGAGCAAACCAGCGGTAAGTTTGCTGGTCTTGGAATTGAAATCACATCCGAAGATGGTGTTGTCAAAGTACTGAATCCAATCGAAGATAGTCCTGCAGCACGCGCTGGCTTGCAAGCTGGCGACCTCATTACCCGCCTAGATGACAAGCCAGTTCGCGGCATGTCTCTTGATAAAGCAGTACGAACCATGCGCGGTACACCGGGCACAAAAATCACTTTGACAGTCTTTCGCAAAAGTGAAGAGCGTAGCTTTCCAGTCACAATCACTCGCGCTGAGATCAAGGTGCAATCTGTCAAAGCCAAAATTTTAGATAACAATATTGCCTGGGTCAGAGTGACCAGCTTCCAAGAGCGCACCGTTCCCGACCTTGCAAAAAAATTAGCAGAACTCGCCAATCAAGACCCAAAAATGAAGGGCATCATTCTTGATCTGAGAAATAATGGCGGTGGATTGCTGCAAGGCGCGGTAGGTGTTGCTGCTGCTTTCTTGCCTGCGGATGCTGTGATCGTTTCGACTAAAGGTCAAACGCCTGATGCAAAACAGGTATTCAATGCTACGCCAGCGATGTATCGCCTGAGTGAACCCGGAGATCCTTTAGCAAGCGTACCTGCGATATATAAGAAGCTACCGATGGTAGTTTTAGTAAATGCGTATTCCGCATCTGCCTCTGAGATTGTTGCTGGCGCACTGCAGGATTACAAACGCGCAACGATTATTGGTAAGACTACTTTTGGCAAGGGCTCAGTACAGACGGTTCGCCCATTAAGTAATGATTCAGCACTCAAAATCACCACGGCCTACTACTACACACCAACCGGGAAATCCATTCAGGCTTATGGCATCAAACCAGATATCGCGGTTGATCAAAACAAAGATGGCGATCCTGATGATGTATTAATTACGCGTGAGATTGATAGCGAAAAGCATTTACGCAATAAGCAATCCTCAGAAGAAAAATTGATTGCCGATCGTGAGAAGCGTCGTCTTGAAGAGCTTCAGCGCATTGAAGAAAAAAATGCCAAGAAGACTCCTGAAGAGAAAGAAAAAGATAAAACCAAAAAGCCAGTCGAGCTTGGTGGTGCGGATGACTTTATGCTGACTCAGGCAGTAGCGTTTATCAATGGTGAGCCTGTAAAACGCTCAGCCTCTAAGCTAGAGTAAATTCTAGCAATTGGGGCATACATATGAATGATGAGCAGCTACTACGCTACTCGCGGCATTTACTGCTAGAGGAAATTGATGTTGCTGGCCAAGAAAAACTGCTTGGCTCACACATACTCATCATTGGTGCTGGTGGCTTAGGTAGCGCTGCTGCACCATACTTAGCTGCAGCCGGCGTGGGAAAAATAACTCTAGTCGATCATGACAAAGTTGAGCTCACTAATCTGCAGCGACAAATTATGCATAGCGAGCATTCAATTGGTAAGAGCAAGGTGGCATCAGGCAAAGAGTTTCTGCAAGATATCAATCAAAACCTCATCATCGATACACTTGAAGAGAAGGTATCAGGAACTCTACTAGATAGCTTGCTACCAGAAGTTGATATTGTTTTGGATTGCACGGATAACTTTGCTACTCGCCATCTAATTAATGCTGCTTGTTTCAAACATCAAGTGCCACTAGTCTCAGGATCAGCGCTCAAGTTTGATGGTCAACTCAGTGTCTTTGATTTTCGCAATACAACATCCCCCTGTTATGCCTGCCTCTTCTCACCAGAAGAGCAACTTGAGGAAGTTAGTTGCGCCAGCATGGGCATCTTCTCTCCTTTAGTGGGAATCATTGGCGCCATGCAAGCAGCACAAGCCTTGCAAGTATTGATTGGATTTGGACAGCCCTTAGTGGGGAGAATGTTGCTATGGAATGCGCTTAATACTCAGATTGATGAGATCCGAATTAGCCGCAATACTGAGTGCCTAGTATGTGGCTCTCAATATTAGGAAATTAAGAAAGTAATCGCTCCAAAGCTTTAGCCTGCTCTTCGGGCTCATATGCACGAAGGACTCTAGGCGCGCGTGCTTTTAATAAACCCACATTTGCCTTTAAGATCTCACGCTTAACCAATAATAATTGACTGAAGTGCATCGAGAAATCTGTCAGTCCCAGTGCAAGTAATAGCTTTGTTAATGCGGGATCGCCAGCCATCTCACCGCAAACAGCAATAGGCACATCTGCGCGCTTAGCTTGATCAATAATACTTGACAATAAATTCAATATGGCTGGATGCAAGGGGTCGTATAAATGCGCCACCGAGTGATCTGCGCGATCAATCGCCAAGGTGTACTGGATTAAGTCGTTAGTGCCAATAGAAAGAAAATCGAATCGATTAATAAATAACGGTAGTATCAAAGCAGCTGCCGGAATTTCAATCATTGCACCCACTTGAATATCAGGATTAAACGCATTGCCGCGCTGATGCAGTTGTTGCTTTGCCTTTTCAATCAATCTAAATGTTTCATCAATTTCTTTGGCGTGCGCCAACATTGGAATCATGATCCGCGCTTGACCATGCGCCGATGCGCGCAAGATTGCTCTAAGTTGGGTTAAAAAGATTTCTGGCTCAGTCAAAGACCAGCGAATCGCACGCAATCCAAGTGGTGATGTACCAGTTTGAGAAACATCGCCGCCGCCGCCCAATGCTTTGTCGGCACCAACGTCAATAGTTCTAATATTAATAGGTAGGCCATGCATTAAATCGACTACACGCCGATATTCTTGATACTGTTGCTCTTCATCAGGTAAGGCCAACTTGCGATCCATAAATAAAAATTCAGAGCGGAATAAACCAACACCCACAGCGCCCAACTTCACCGCCTGAATGGCATCCTCTGGGAGCTCAATATTGGCAAATAACTCAATCTCAACTCGGTCTAGTGTTTCAGTCTTTGCATGCTTTAACTGCTTTAGCTTGCGAGCCTCTTTTATGGCTTGGGTTTGTAGTTTTCGATATTCAGCAAGAAGGTGCTCATCGGGAGCAACCACCACAACCCCGTGCTCACCATCCAATACCAGCCAATCCCCATGACGAATCATTTCGCTGGCATGTCGCACACCCACTACCGCAGGAATCTCCATGCTGCGCGCAACGATAGCGGTATGAGAGGTCTTCCCTCCAAGATCCGTAACAAACCCTGTAAAAGCATGCTCTTTGAAACGCAACATGTCATGAGGAGCAATATCATGAGCAACAATGATGGATTCAACGCCGATATCGCTAGCAGTCAAGGAATCGACATCATTTAAGGGATCTTTTTTCTGAGCATTTAAAGCTTTAATCACTCGCTCAGCCACCTGCCGGATATCGTTGGCGCGCTCTTTTAAATAGACATCCTCAATATCCGCAAATTGCTCTAAAAGATCATTAAGCTCAGTTGTTAAGGCCCAAGCTGCATTTAATCTTTGAGTGCGAATCAATTTAATGGGCTTCTCGGCCAAAGCGGGGTCAGCCAGAATCATGCCATGCACATCTAAGAATGCAGCCATTTCCTGCGGCGCATCTTTAGGTAAGCCCTGACGTAGCTGCGCTAACTCAAGGCGAACCTGCTCAAAAGCATCTAATAATTTTTTGGCTTCCGCCTCTTCTTTCCCAGCCTCAACTAAGTAATGACTAACCTCTAATGCTGCACGCGAAATCAGTACGGCCCTGCCAATAGCAATGCCTTTTGATACTGCAATTCCGTGCAAAGCAAAAGTCATTACTATTCACCCTCACCAAATCGATTATTAATCAGCTCCGTTAAGGCGATCATTGCATCATCAGCTTTTTCGCCCACCGTCTCCAATGTCACCGTACTACCAATTCCAGCAGCCAACATCATCACACCCATAATGCTCTTGGCATTGATTTGACGGCCATTGCGTGACAACAATATTTCACAAGGGAATTCAGCGGCAAGTTGCGATAGCTTTGCAGAGGCGCGCGCATGCAAACCCAACTTATTAATAATTTCTATTTCAGCAACCGGCATAGCTCACCTTATTTCTCAGTCTATTCTTGCGGAGTTTTAGACCCCAAACGCAAAATTCCATTTTGGCCACCTTGAAGCGCTTTTTGAGCCAACTCTTCCAAGCCCTCGCCACGATGGGAGATGCAACGCATCAACATGGGTAAATTTAATCCCGCCAAAACAATCACTGGCGTATTCAACCCCGATAAAGGTCCGAGTGCTTCGAGCTTGGAGGCCACATTGGCCGGGGTCGCGCCCATCACATCCGTCAGAATTAACAAACCACTGCCAGTGTTCACGCCGTATGCCGCCCTAACCACGCGATCAAAGCTGGCCTTAGTATCTTCATAAGGTGGAATGTCGACCGCCCTAACTCCCTCAGGCAATACTCCAAAAGCATGCTCCGCAAAACCGAGCATCGCGCTTGCCACTGGAGTGTGGGCAACAATTACGATTCCTACCATCTTTATACCAATGCCTTTTCGAGCGCTGTTAACCAAAATTGTGGGACATCAAATCCACTCTGCTCAGTAATCTCTACAAAACATGTTGGGCTAGTCACATTAATTTCTGTGACATAAGCCCCAATTAAGTCTAATCCTACCAAGAACAAACCACGCGCATTCAAAATAGGGGCAAGTCGCTCCGCAACATTCTTTTCGGCATCCGTTAAGGGCATCGCAACGCCCTTCCCACCAGCAGCTAAGTTTCCTCGGATTTCACTACCTTGTGGAATGCGGGCTAACGCAAACGGCACCACCTCACCGCCGATGAGCAGAACGCGTTTATCTCCCTGCGCAATCTCTGGCAAGAAGCGTTGCACCATCAAGGTACGGGCACCGTTTTCTCCTAAGGTTTCAACGATGCTGGCCAGATTCAAACCATCTGGTCCCACGCGAAATACACCCATGCCGCCCATGCCATCCAAAGGCTTGATCACAATGTCCTGATGCTCTTGATGAAATACTTCAATCGCACTCAGTTCGCGAGTAACCAAGGTTGGTGGAATCAGCTCAGGAAATTCCGTGATCGAGATCTTCTCAGAGTGGTCCCGAATAGCGGTCGGATTATTAAGTACTTTTGCACCTTGACGAGTCGCAGCAGATAACAACCAAGTGGTATTGAGATATTCAATATCAAACGGTGGGTCAGTGCGCATCAGGACTGCGTTAAATGTATTTAATGGGCGACTCTCTATGGCACCCAACTCAAACCAAGTTGTGCTGCTTGGCTTAATAAGCAGGGCTTGACAGTCAGCCACCACAAAGTCGTCTCTCCAGAGCACATTACGGCTTTGGCAACACCAGAGTTGATGACCGGCCGCTTGCGCAACACGCATCATTGCCAAAGTGGAATCTTTACTAATCTTGAAAGATTCCAGGGGATCGGCAATAAAAAGGAGGTCCATCTTTATGCCCAAATATAAGAAATTAAATTAAGCCGCTTCAGCATTAGGGTCAGAACGCTCTAACTCTAGAGAGGCCGCAAGCAAGGCCAAGCGTGCCACAACACCATAAAGATAGAAGCGATTCGGTGGCGCACTACCGGGCTTAGCGGCCATGTCTGGCATAGAGTTTTGCTCAAATGCTAGAGGTACAAAATGCATGCCTGGCGCATTGAGATTCTCATCGGGGCCGCGGTCAGTATGCACGCGATAGAAGCCACCAATGACATAACGATCAATCATGTATACCACCGGCTCAGCAACCGCCTCATTGACCTTCTCAAAGGTATATACACCCTCTTGGATCAATACATCACTCACCTCAAGGCCCTCTTTCACGACACTCATCTTATTGCGGTCTTTACGATTTAAACCTTTGAGCTGAGCTGGGTCATTCACCACCATCACACCCATGCCATAAGTACCTGCATCTGCTTTCACAACGACATACGGCTTTTCTTTAATACCGTACTCACGGTATTTCTTGGCGGTCTTCTTCAGCACTTTTTCGACAGCAGCTTGTAACTCTTCTTCACCTTTGCGCTCATGGAAATTCACATTAGAGCAACTAGTGAAATATGGATTGATCATCCAAGGATCAATATCAACTACCTTGGCAAATTTCTTAGCCACTTCATCGTAAGCAGCAAAGTGATTCGATTTACGACGGACATGCCAGCCAGCATGCAGGCCTGGCAAAAGGTATTGCTCATGCAAGTTTTCCAAGATCGGCGGAATACCTGCCGATAAATCATTGTTCAACAAGATCGAGCAGGGATCAAAATCTTTCAACCCCAATCGCTGCTTCTTCAAGCCAAGGCGCGATAAAGGCTCCATCAATAGACGATTACCATCCGGCAAATCAATCCAGGTCGGCTTTTTAATTTCATCAGACAAAGTGCCTAAGCGCACATTAAGTCCCGCTTGACGCAAGATTGAGGACAAACGTGCAATGTTCTGTAAATAAAACGTATTGCGAGTGTGCCGCTCTGGTATCAACAGTAAATTTTTTGCTTCTGGGCAAATCTTCTCAATCGCGGCCATTGCAGCCTGAACCGCCAAAGGCAACATTTGGGGTGAGAGATTATTAAAACCACCCGGAAAGAGATTGGTATCAACCGGTGCCAGCTTAAAGCCTGCATTACGTAAATCCACCGAACAGTAGAACGGCGGAGTGTGCTCCTGCCATTCAAGCCTAAACCAGCGCTCAATCGTGGGAGTTGCTTCTAATACCTTCGACTCGAGATCGAGGAGGGGGCCGCTAAGGGCAGTGATGAGATGTGGGACCATATCACCATTGTAAGATTTTTAAAAGAAAGACGCGGAATCCGAGGATCCCGCGCTTAAAAACCGGGCAACCAACAAAAGTCGCCCGATAGGGGTTAAATCTACTGATTAAGACTCGTATGCAGACTCACCGTGTGAGCTGATATCCAAGCCTTCGCGCTCTTCATCTTCTTTGACGCGGAGACCAATCACCATATCTACCAATTTAAAGGCTATATATGAGACAACGCCGGACCAAATCAAGGTCACGATGACACCTTGGCTCTGAATCCACAATTGGCTAGCGATTGAGTAATCAGGAGCTGCAGCATTAGCCACATAATCCCAAATACCTGTTCCGCCTAAAGCTGGGTCTGCGAATACGCCAGTTAACAAAGCGCCCAAGATACCGCCAACGCCATGCACACCGAATACGTCCAAGCTGTCGTCTGAACCCAAAATCTTCTTGAGACCAGTAACACCCCATAAGCAAACTACACCAGCAGCAGTACCGATCACGAGAGCACCCATTGGGCCTACGAAACCAGCTGCAGGAGTGATCGCAACCAAACCAGCTACGCAACCAGATGCGCCACCCAACATGGAAGGCTTACCTTTGAGAACCCACTCGGCAACTGACCAGCTTAATACTGCAGCAGCGGTTGCCAACAATGTGTTTACGAATGCCAAGGCTGCACTACCGTTTGCTTCGAGAGCAGAACCAGCATTGAAACCAAACCAACCGAACCACAAGAGTGAAGCACCAATCATGACGAACACTAAGTTGTGTGGCTTCATTGCTTCTTTACCGTAACCCAAACGTTTGCCGATCACGAATGAACCTACCAAGCCTGCAATCGCAGCATTGATATGAACAACGGTACCGCCAGCAAAATCGAGAACACCCTTCTGCCACAACCAACCAGCACGAGCTGTGATTGCTTCAAGTGATGCAGCATCTTTAATATCGTCAGGACCAGGCCAGAACCAAACCATGTGAGCGATTGGCAAGTAGCTGAAAGTGAACCACAAGATCACAAATAAAATGATTGCAGAAAACTTAGCACGCTCAGCAAATGAACCAATGATCAAGCAGCAAGTAATGGTTGCGAACGCAGCTTGGAAGGCCATAAATACATACTCAGGAATCACAATGCCTTTACTAAATGTAGCAGCAACTGAGTCTGGAGTAATGCCTTGCAAGAACAGACGATCGAGTCCACCAATGAATGCGCCGCCTTCAGTAAATGCAAAGCTATACCCATAGAGAGACCACAACACTGTGATGAGTGCGAAAACAAACATACACTGTACAAGTACAGAAAGAATGTTTTTGCTACGTGTCAAACCGCCGTAGAACAAAGCCAAGCCTGGCAACGTCATCAAGATTACTAATGCAGTACACACCAGAACCCAGGCTGTATCACCTTTGTTAGGTACTAATGCAGGCGCAGCAGCAACCGCGGCTGCGGCAGCAGCGGCAACTGGCTTAGCTTCATCAGCAAAAGCCGGCGAAGCCACCATGACACTGGTTGCACCAATGGCCAAGGCCATTGCGCTTCCAGCTAGGAGTCGTTTCATCCAAGTTAACATTTTGAACCTCTCTTTAAAGTGCTGACGCGCCGGTTTCACCGGTACGAATGCGAATGACGTGTTCAACTGAAGAGACAAAAATCTTGCCATCACCAATCTTGCCAGTACGAGCTGATTTTTCAATTGCTTCAAGCGCTCGCTCCAAAATGCCATCTTCAACAGCAGCTTCAATTTTTACCTTAGGCAAAAAGTCGACTACATACTCAGCACCACGATATAACTCGGTGTGACCTTTTTGACGGCCAAAGCCTTTAACTTCAGTGACGGTGATGCCCGAAACTCCCACCTCAGAGAGAGCTTCGCGCACCTCGTCAAGCTTGAAGGGCTTGATGATTGCAGTAATTAATTTCATACGTTTCTCCGTTCAGAGGAAAGAATTAGAAAGTTTTTGTGAGTGTAACTACGCCTGTTGAACCGCCTAAGTTTTTGCCTGATGGGCTAACGTATGCATAAGTACTACCAACTTTCTTTGCATCAGTTCCGATGTAAGCAGCAGCCAGGGATAAGCCACCTCCAAAGTCTTTAGTTACGCCTAATTTCCAATCGGTGTAGCTGTAGAGGCTGGAATTAGAAGTGCTTGTACCAGCTGGAGTTCCAGCAATATATTGGTAACCAACGTGTGCATTCAATGCAAGCCCCCAGATACCAGTATCGTAGTTAGCAGTCAAATCAGGGTAGTAAGAACCTGAGCTATTTTGGTTTCCGAAAGTATTTGTTACTGCATAAGAGAATTTCAAGAAGCCAGTTACGGGACCAAATGTGTAGTTCTGTGCAGCGTAAATCTCTGTTGTATTTGGATTCACAGAAGGGCTAGTGAAGTTTCCACTGGTTGGGTAGTAGTACTGCAAAACACCTAGATCAGAAGCAAAACCTTCTCCAATCAACTCCTTCTTCACACCGGCATAGAAATCCATCTCAACGCCTGAAGAGACATTTGGATTTAAGTTATTAACCCATGTAATAGAGCTATTCCAGTTGCCAATGTAGAAGCCGCTTTCGTGAGCATAATCAAACCCACCTTGAATTGCTGGCCTCAGGTTTGACTGAGAAATACCGCGGTAACGATAATCAGACACCAATGAAACGTTAGCTGTAACTGGGCTCGCCTCTGGAGCCTCTGGTGCAGCTGGAGCTGTTTGCGCAAATGCCGCTGTTGCGAATAAGCCAGAAGCCGCAAGAGCGATGGCTGTCTTTTGAATCGTTTTCATATGAAACTCCTTAGTAGTCATGAAAAAAGGGGTAAATGCTTTATTGCATGGAGTCATCATGAATCTCGGGGCGTTCACGTTTTTGTCACAATTCCCCTAAATAAGGCGAATTCCCATTATTGGTGCACATCTATGCACCTTTTTTGTACATTTTGGTGCACTTTCCGGTTTTAAGGCCTTTTTTGCCTGTTTTTGGCACTACAACTTAAAATAGCTACTATGTCTTTTATGCAACTCCTTACAGAATGGCGGGCAGCATCATGCAAAAACCAGGCGAAATCCTAGAACAAATTCAGCGCATTGCTAGCGACATGCAAAGCAAAGTTGGCGATGCTATTCGCAATTCACCGGCACAAGAAATTGAGAAGAATGTGCGGGCTATGATGAATCAAGGTTTTCAGAAGATGGATTTGGTAACTCGTGAAGAGTTTGAATTGCAATCAAAAGTGCTATCCAAGACCAGAGAAAAACTAGAGGCCCTAGAAGCTAAAGTGGCAGCCCTAGAAAAATCTTAATCAGAGATTTTTAGGCTTTGAGTTTATTAACTCAAAATTACTCAGGATGAAATTCATCAAAGAAGTTTGAGTACGCCTCTTCAGAAAAAAACTTCCTTGCATCTACCCGCGCTGGGGCGGTATGCAATACAGATAACTGATAAATCCATGCGCCATTATTTGGAGTGACTCTTGTGATCCAACGCACCCGCATTGATTGCTCTACCGCACCAGTAGATTTAAATTCCAGAAAATAATCCTTAGCAGGCGGGCGCTGACGATTGGCCGTTTGATAAAAGGTATTTTCGCTGATAGCAGTTTCAGTATTAACGCCCGCTCTACCCAGCAGATTGTTTTGTAATTGCTCTAATAATTTTGGCGCGAGCGCGATTTGATCTTTACTCAGATGAATAGTGCTGACTGAATAAATATCATCCTCTATTTTTACTGCCTCTAAAGTTTGGGGTATCTCTTGGTTTTGATATGGCAAGCGTCGCTCAATCTTTTCAGGCTTGCCTGGAAATAATGCGCTATAGCCTTCCTGAGAAGACTGCACTGTGCGCCAATCTAACTTGGGACTACAAGCGGCTAGCAGAAATGCAAAGGCTAAAAATACCCCAAGCCTGTGGAGGGGCTGTTTAGACAACGCCCGCCCCATGCGCTTGTTCATCTGCATGGTAGCTAGAGCGCACCATGGCCCCTACGGCAGCATGCGAGAAGCCCATGGCATAAGCCTCTTCCTCGAAGTGCTTAAACACATCCGGATGTACATAGCGCTGCACTGGCAGGTGGTGGCCTGACGGTGCCAAATACTGGCCAATGGTGAGCATATCGATATTGTGCTCTCGCATATCTCGCATGACCTCCAAAATCTCTTCATCAGTTTCACCCAAGCCAACCATCAAACCACTCTTCGTTGGAATATTTGGGAAGCGCTCTTTAAAGTCCTTTAAAAGCTTGAGGGAATGCGCATAGTCCGCACCAGGTCGCGCCTGTTTATACAAACGCGGCACGGTTTCTAAGTTGTGATTCATGACATCAGGCAAGCCTTGTGGTGCATGCTCAGAAAAAATATCTAAAGCTTTATCTAAGCGACCCCGAAAATCAGGAACTAATACTTCAATACGCGTATTAGGAGATTGGCCTCTCGATTGAGAAATACAATCCACAAAATGCATGGCGCCACCATCACGTAAATCATCACGATCTACGCTGGTAATCACTACATAATTTAATTTCAGAGCAGCGATCGTACGCGCTAAATTGCCGGGCTCTTTTGCATCCAATGGGTCTGGTCTACCATGCCCAACGTCACAAAATGGGCAACGACGCGTACATTTATCACCCATGATCATGAAGGTGGCCGTACCTTTGCCAAAACATTCACCAATGTTGGGGCAACTCGCTTCTTCACACACAGTCACCAGTTCGTTTTCTCGGAGAATCTTTTTGATCTCAGAAAAACGGGAGTTGCCAGATGCAGCTCGAACCCGAATCCATTCGGGCTTCTTGAGTACTTGCTCCAAGGGCACGATCTTGATTGGAATACGCGCAGTCTTCTCGCTCGACTTCTGCTTGCGTGAAGCGTCGTAGTTAAGATCCTGCCGACTATTACTATTGGCAGTGGAATCGAGATCCAGCTTATTGGTGGTCATGATGAAATCAGTTGCCTTTGCAAATGCTCCAAGAGGGTTTGGCTAATAATGTCCATATTGTCCTTGATCCCCAGAGTTTGCATATCGACTGTCTTTAAGCCCTCATAGCCACAAGGGTGGATACGGGCAAAAGCCTCCAAATCTGTTGCCACATTTAAGGCTAAGCCATGATAAGAGCATCCTTTGGAGACCTTCAGGCCCAAGGCCGCAATCTTGGCACCCCGATACTCCGCAGCAATACCGCCATCCTGAGCGACATAAATACCAGGCGCACCAGGATGTCTTTCTGCTTGAATACCAAAATCTGCCAGGGTGTCAATCAAGGCCTGCTCAATTCGAGAAACCAGCTCTTTTACAAAAATCCCCAAACGCCTGAGATCTAATAAAAGATAAACCACAATTTGTCCGGGGCCATGATAAGTGATCTCACCCCCACGATCCACCTGCACCAATGGAATTTGACTGCTAGGGGAATGTAAGTTGCTTGCATCTCCCGCAAGACCCAAAGTAAACACTGGAGGATGCTCTAGGATCCAAATTTCATCCGAGGTACTACTATCCCGCTGTTGCGTGAAATCTCGCATCGCTTGATAGGTCAAATCGTAATCAGCAATCCCTAGATGCTTTACTAAAAAGGACATGTAAGCAACTTAAAGAACGACGCTGACCAAGGGATGCGTAGATAAGGTTCGATACAACTCATCTAACTGCTCACGGCTCGTTGCCGTAATGGGCAAAGTAATGCCAAGATAATTGCCATCTTTAGAAGGTCGCTGCTCAACCTTACTCTCATCAAATGTCGGATCGAATTGACGGGCAATATGCAAAATCGCAGGGAGATATTCTGGATTGGCTTTACCCATCACCTTAATCGGAAACTCAGATGGGTACTCAATCAGGGATTTCTGCTCTTCAGTCATGATTTCTTTCCTCTTAATTGTTGCGATGATCAGGCATACCCAACCAAGCACCAGTGATGATGTTCCGAATGCAATGTAAGCGCCGATGGAAAAAATGATCAGCTCCTGGCACTACTTGCACCGTGAGCTCTTGTGGGCGCGCCCAATCCAACACATCAAGCAGCGGAATGGTTTCATCTACTTCACCATGGATCAAAATCGTATCTGCAGGCACGGGTGCCAATGTCCACTTGCCTGCTGCGCTACCGACCATGACTAATCTCTCAGCTGGACGACCTAATTCCGCCAACCGTTGCACTAAATGGCTGCCAACGAAACTTCCAAATGAAAACCCAGAAACTACCAAAGGCAAGGTATTTGCAGTCTGAATCCATGCTTGATGTGATGTTGCCTCGAATTGATTCCAGCTTGATGGGGTCCGCATCCAATCAGTGACATGCAGCAAATCCTCCATCTCACCAACGCCATCATCATGCACACCTGCAGTAGCGCCCACTCCACGAAAATTCGGGCGCACGCTAACGTAACCTAATTGATTAAAGGCACGTGCCATCGTTTGTGCCACCTTGTTGTCCATCGTTCCACCCATCAGAGGATGCGGATGTGCCACCAAAGCCAAACCTCTTACTAAGAAGTCTGGATTATTTTTTAATTCATCAGGAAGGTCGATAGACATTTCAATCTGACCTACGACACCCTCAATATGAATTATTTTTGTACGGCTATTCATAAAATAACTTTCTAAAATCTTTTTTAAGCTAACTGCAGACGCTCCACTGGACGTCCTTGTATTAAGTGCGATTGAATAACTTCCTCAACATCCTCAACATCAACAAAGGTGTACCAAACACCCTCTGGGTAAATCACCGCCACCGGGCCATCAGCACAACGATCCAAGCATCCAGCCTTATTAACGCGAATCTTTCCTGGGCCAGACAGACCCAGCTCTTTCACACGATTTTTTGCATACTCAAATAATGCAAATGCATTGTGTCGATCACAACAGTCTTCGCCATTGTTGCGCTGGTTAAGGCAGAAAAATACATGGTGTTTAAAACTCATACACAGTCTCAATCAAGGTTTTAAATTAAAGGTCGTCTTATTCCGAATCACCCAAAACAAAGCTAATGGCAACCATACCACTGAAACCCACTGCATTAATTCGTTAAAGTGTAATAGTCGCCCTTGATGCCAATGTCGCAAGGTGAGAATAAAGTAAGGATTGTCCGGCAAAAAATTAATCGCAATAGTGGTGCTGACCAAACAAGTAAGCGCAAGCCAAGCCTTGGTGGTTCCAGAAAATTTCAGAGCCCACCTCAACAACAAAATTCCAAATACCATCCCCCAAATTGCCCCAGCCGTAAGCCAGAGCAAACTAAATTCTGCCCCGAATTGCAGCGTCGTAAAGGCAATCTTCACTAAAACAGTAAAGCAAAGTAGGCTATTCAAGATTTTCCACTGAGGCGCTTTAACTCGCATCCCCAGAGACAACAAAAGTCCCGTGCCAAGCCAACATATCGCAGTAATGATGGACTCCTGGACGACATGGTTCACCACCATCGTCCCCCAGTCGACCGAGGCAAAAATGGCATGTCCCCATACTCCAGTCCCCAACCAAGAGCTTTGAGGGTAAATCTGGGCCCAAGGGAAGAGCAGAAATAAGGCGCAGGCAGCCCAATTCAAACCAAACCACTGATCAAACCGACGTCGAATAGCGCTGCCAGAGAGCCATTGTGGGCCCAAAGGAATAGCCAATAAACCGCCCAACAAGCCCCCTAGAACATTTGCCCACCAATCCATCTGGCTTGGTATCCGAGTGGGTAACCACGTTTGCAATGATTCCACGCTGAAAGCCAATATGGCACTGAAGCCCAAAGCGATGCCCAGGGCAACAAAATTGTGCCAGCGCGGGTAGCAGGCAAAGACCAGTAAAAATCCCAAGGGGATATAAGCCAAGATATTCACCGAGACATCAAAGAGCGTAATAAAGCGTGGCAAAGGGGCATCTAACCATGCCCAAGCAGCAATACCATTCTGGAAGTTGAAATCAAAGGGGTTTAGGCTGACATAGATGATCAAAAGCGCATAACTTAAGCTAATGGCTCTAGCCAAAGGCATGGCCTGGAGAGGCCAAACGAACTTACGAGGGCGCTGATCTTCGTGATGCATTCCCCCATTCTAGGTCAGCCAGGTCAGATCTTTCTACAATAGGAAAATGAGTCCGAATTGCATCCTAGAACGCGTCGCTACTACCAAATCTACTAATGACGATTTATTGGTCCGTTGGCGGGCTGGGGAGTTAATTGACCCCGTAGCTCGGATCGCGCATGAGCAGACTGCCGGCAAAGGCAGGGCTGGGAGAGTCTGGCTATCCAACCCTGAAGATACCCTGTGCTTCTCTCTGGCCTATCCTTTCCAGAAGCGCCCAAACGAACTGAGTGGCCTCAGCCTAGTGATTGGCTTGGCGGTCATTGCCGGAATTGCTGCGGCATTAGGCATCAGCGAAGCAGCGCTCCATCAACAAGGTTTGCGACTGAAGTGGCCCAATGATTTGCTAATAAATAATGCCAAGCTTGGCGGCATTCTTATTGAAGGCGGGCAAACCAATTTAAGCTCACCTACCTGGATGGTGATTGGCCTTGGCCTGAACTTACGTAATGCAGATGCTATTCAACAAAATTTAGAAGCTAATTCATCCTTCGGCGCCACCGCCTTGGATCAACTGATGCCACATCAGGCGCCAGTTCCCGATACTGAGTTTATTTGGCTAAAACTAATTGAGTCATTTGAACGGTATTTATCTGAATTCAATCAACATGGCTTTAGCCACTTTCAAAATCACTGGAAACAGTGGGATGCCTATGATGGGCAAGCTGTTTGTATTTCTGGTGCCGGCAAAGAATCTGTATTCGGCATCGCAGACGGAGTAGATGGCACTGGTGCACTACTCCTAAATCAACATGACAAAACTATTGCCATACATGCGGGTGATGTTTCTTTACGAGTTCAATCATGAGTCTCTATTTAGTATTTGATATTGGCAATACGCGTCTCAAATGGGCCGCTGTTGAATCCACGCAAAACATTGCCGATCGCAACAAAAAATTGTGGGCCTACTCTGGATCCATTAGCAATCAATCTTTCCAGTCTCCCGAACTTCGTGCAGAGTTATCGGATTATATTTCTAAAACCATGCCAAAGCCTGATGCCATCGGCTTTTGCTGTGTGGCGGCCAGCGCTACTATTGACAATCTGCGCAGTCTTTTTCCGCAATGGCAGAATCTCGATTGGAAGCAGTTCACCGGCAGCAGTCCTTATGAGGGAGTCCGCACACTCTATGAAGAACCAGGCAAGTTAGGTGCAGATCGTTGGGCAGCCCTAATTGGAGCAAGAGCACTATCCAATACAAACACACTAGTGGTGAATACAGGCACTGCGACCACCATTGATTTACTAGGTGGCAATGGCGTTCATTACGGCGGCTGGATCTTGCCAGGACTTAGCTTGATGCAAGAAAGTCTCCAAAGCAATACCGCTCAACTTCCATTGGCAATTCGCTCCAGCACCCTAGCAGCCCAAGCAAAATTTGGTACGAATACTAATGAAGCGATTACAGGTGGTTGTGATGCAGCGCAAATGGGAGCAATATTGCGAGCGGTTTACTTAGCAAAGGAAATCCATCATCCCGTTGAACGCATTTGGCTTGATGGTGGAAACGCCAAAATTTTGGCAACTGAAATCAAACAATTCCCAGAATTAGCAGCGCTTCCGATTGAGCCTATTGAAGGATTGGTCTTGCGTGGCCTTTGGGCCTGGCTTCTACAAAACCTCTAAAGGCCCAAATCCACCTTGATTGGAAGTACTGACTATTTAGCTAGTACGGATCTTGCCCAAAAGAGTCGTTGTAGAGCGCTCATATAAAAATGGGATAGCGATTGCTTTACCACCCCAAGTCTTCACCAGACGCGTTTCTTCCAAAGTATCGATATCATAATCTCCACCCTTGACATAAATATCCGGACGAATTTTGGCGATCAAATTCACCGGAGTCTGCTCAGTAAACAACACTGCCAGATCCACGCTTGCAAGGGCAGCCAATAAGGCTTGGCGGTCTGCCTCTGAATTAATAGGGCGGTCATCTCCTTTTCCGAGCATCCTGACTGAGGCATCGGAGTTCACCCCAACCACGAGACTGGCCCCCAACTCCCGAGCTTGAGCTAAATAGCTGGCATGCCCGCGATGCAAAATATCGAAGACGCCATTGGTAAATACAAGCGGTCTTGGGAGCGCGGCAATACGAGCATCCAACTCTTCTGGATAGCATACTTTTGACTCAAACGAGGGTAAAGATAAAGAGGTCATAACGTCATATTAATGGCATTGAGACAGGTCCAACGATATTTGCCAGAATGTCTTAGACTTAGACATCCCCGCTCAAGTAAAAGGCTTTAGATGATCCGCAATATGACAAGGCACCTATTGGCACTTCTTTTACTAGCTTCAGCAATGCAATTCGTAGAGGCAGCTCCTCCCATGAGTCCCAACTGCAGCGCCCTCTTGTCCCATACCTTCCCAAGGCTGCAGGATGAGGCCCCACAAAATCTCTGCCAATACCAGGGTAAGGTGATCTTGGTCGTGAATACTGCGAGTTTTTGTGGATTTACTAGCCAATATGAGAGCCTAGAGAAGTTATATGCCAAATATAAAGATCGCGGCTTGGTTGTACTGGGATTTCCATCCAATGATTTTGGTCAGCAAGAGCCCGGTAGCAATAAAGAAATTGCTGAATTCTGCAAAAATACCTATGACGTGAAGTTTCCCATGTTCGCCAAGAGCTCAGTCAGCGGAAGCAATCCAAACCCCTTATTTAAGATGCTCATTGCCAAAACTGGCACGACGCCTAAATGGAATTTCTATAAATATCTGATTGATCGTAACGGTAATGTAATCGATGCATTTGGCAGCATGACTAAACCCACTAGCAGCAGCCTTACGAGCGAGATAGAAAAACTTCTTGGAGAAAAAAATTAGTGAGTAAGAAAAAAGTTGCCATTATTGGCGCTGGGATATCTGGACTGGGATGCGCCTATGCATTAAGACAGCGCCCCGATTTAGACATCACGATATTCGAAGGTGGCAATCATATCGGTGGTCACAGCAATACCGTGGACATCTCATTGAATACACCTCAAGGTACCCTTACTCATGGGGTGGATACTGGGTTTCTAGTATTCAATCGCAAGACCTACCCTCGCTTAGTACGTCTATTTGAGGAGATCCAAGTTCCGATTGCGCCATCAGAAATGTCGTTTTCGGTATCGATTGATGCTAGTGAAAAAACGGGGCGCTCAAAAAAAATTGAATGGGCTGGTAACGATCTCAATTCTTTTTTTGGTCAAAGATCAAACTTGATTTCACCCTCTTTTTGGAGAATGGCCTATGACATCTTGCGCTTTAATCGTCTTGCCACCCAACTAGCCGAGGAGCAAATTACTGCGAAGCTCGAATATTCTGAGCCAGATGAGTGCATCAAAGACTTTCTGGATCGCAATCGCTTTAGCACCAGCTTTAGAGAAAATTATTTCTTGCCGATGATTGGTGCAATCTGGTCATGCTCGGTTGAGCAGATGCTGGAGTTCCCCATTCAGACTATGGTGCGCTTCTGCCACAACCATGGCCTTTTGCAAATTCAGAATCGCCCTCAGTGGCTTACCGTTCAGGGTGGGTCACGAGAGTATGTGAAGCTTCTAGTAAAAGCCCTAGAGAAACATCAAGTCAGGGTTTTACGTGAGTCTGTTAGCCGCGTCAATGCGAGCCAAGCAGAAAAAGGTCCAGTTGAAGTCATCACAGCCTCTGGCTCACATTGGTTTGACGAAGTAGTGATGGCTTGCCATAGCGACCAAACTTTAGATTTAGTGCACGGCATTAAGCAAGATGCTAGGAATATTCTGGCATCGATTCCCTATCAAAAGAACCGTGCAATTTTGCATACAGATACCGATTTCTTGCCTACTAACGAGCGCTGCTGGGCGGCTTGGAACTACACGGCAAAATCTGGCGCAACCCCAACTGCACAACAGCATGTGAGCGTGAATTATTTAATCAACCGCTTACAGCCCTTGCCTAAAGCACTTCAAAACACGCAAATTATTGTGAGCTTAAATCCGCTCACAGACCCCAATCCAAAGTTAGTGCATGAAGAAATTCATTACTCACACCCCGTATTTGATATGCGTGCTGTACAGGCGCAAAAAAAGCTGCCTCTGATTCAGGGCAACTCCTCTATTTGGTATTGTGGTGCATGGACAGGTTTTGGCTTCCATGAAGATGGCCTACGCTCAGGTGAGCTGGTGGCGAAGGATCTGATAGAAAGTATCTCCTATCGCATCCAATCAAACTCCCCCCAAAATATTCAATAAATGAATTTGCCAACGATTAATTTTGGGGCGGTAAAACATCGGCGTTTTCGCCCCGCCCAAAATACATTTGGTTATGGTGTATTTACCTTATCCATTCCAATGCGTGCGCGCAAAGCAGACAACACATTGCTAAGCAAACATGGGTTACGGGACAATCACTTCGGACTTTTTGCATTCTTCGATCAAGATCATGGGGTAGGTAATAGAGATAGTCTTGCCTGGATTGAGCAAGTGCTTCAAGAAAACCACATTCACTCTGTCGATGGTGAGATTTGGCTACAAACCTTCCCGCGGGTCTTGGGCTATGTCTTTAATCCAGTGAGCTTTTGGATCTGCGCTAGAGCCGATGGGCAAGTACAAGCTGTACTCGCCGAAGTCAATAACACCTTTGGTGAGCGGCACTGCTACCTTCTCCATCATGATTCTGGTGAAGTACTCAAATCTGGGGAGACCCTCGTTAGTAAGAAAGTATTTCATGTATCGCCTTTCTGTGATGTGCGAGGGGACTATCACTTCCGCTTTTTGTTTCCCCAAGATAGCAAGTCCAAAAGAAATATTGTCTGTCGCATTGAACTCCATGAGGATGGCGCCCCACTGATCAATACCAGCATTAGTGGCTTAGCTGAACCTTTGGACAAGAGCGCCCTCTACCTCGCGTTTCTGCGTTACCCCCTGATGAGTCTGGGAGTCATTGGTAGAATTCATTGGCAAGCATTGAAATTATGGCTAAAAGGTGTACCTTTTTATTCAAAACCAAAACCTCCTGAAATTGAAATCACTCGATGAATCGCCCCGGTCAATCATTGTTGTCGCGCCTGATATTTTCTCGGTCAGAGAAGCGAGAGTCTAAGCAGCAGCAACACCGCGCGAGCACAGACGCCTTTCTGGGCTTGCTGGCTCGATTGCGTAGCGGACATCTTGTACTTACCCTGCCTAACAAAGGGGTAAGGGAGTTTGGCAATCGCACCGATCTGCTCCATGCAGAAATCCAGATCTTAGACTGGTCCGTCTTTAAGCAGGCGCTATCCCATGGTGATATTGGCTTCGCTGAAAGCTATATTCGCGGGCAATGGAATACCCCTGATCTCAAGGCTGTTCTGGAACTTGCCATTCGAAATCGCACCATCCTAGAAAAAGCAATTTATGGCAGCTGGCTCGGCTCTTTAGCTTATCGCCTCAGGCATTGGTTTAGAGATAACTCAAAAGCGGGTAGCCGCAAAAATATTCATGCGCACTATGATTTGGGCAATGCTTTCTATACGCTCTGGCTTGATCCCACCATGAGCTATTCCAGTGCCTGGTTCTCTGAGGGCGACCAACAATCATTGATGGATGCCCAGCGCGACAAGATCAAGCGCATTTTGAAGTCTATCCGCGCTAAAGCTGGTGATCAACTTTTAGAGATAGGTTGTGGCTGGGGTGGCTTCATGGAGGAAGCGCTGCGAAATAACAATCAAATTACCGGCCTCACTTTATCTACAGAGCAAAAAGCTTTTGCGGAGTCTCGACTTCAACAGGTCTCTGTAGAAGTAGGTGGCTTGAAAAAATTTGAGGTTCGCCTTCAAGACTACCGCGACTGTACAGAGCAGTTTGATGGCATTGCCTCCATTGAAATGTTTGAAGCAGTAGGTGAAAACCACTGGGGTGAATACTTCCAAACCATTGCTAAACGCCTCAAAGCAGGTGGTAGGGCTTGCATTCAAACGATCGTCATTGCAGAGGATCTGTTTGAGCGCTATCGCCATAGCACCGACTTTATTCAGCAATATGTTTTTCCAGGAGGCATGTTGCCATCACCCTCTAAATTTAAGGCTGCTGCAGCTAGTGCAGGCCTAGTGGTGGAGTCAGAGTTTGCCTTTGGTGCCGACTATGCAAAAACCTTATGTCTCTGGCGTGATAGTTTTAATCAGAAGATTGACGAAATCTATCGATTAGGATTTGATGAAGCTTTTATACGTCTCTGGAATTTCTACCTGATGTATTGCGCGGCTGGCTTTTCTGAAAAGAATATTGATGTCGTGCAATACACCTTAAAACACCAATCTAATCACCTTTCTGGCGACGCACTGACACCATGAAACAACAAGGGCTCGAGAATTTTCTAAATAAGCGCATCTGGGTCATTGGCGCCTCTAGCGGGATCGGCGAAGCTTGTGCTACCGCTTTATTAAAGCTGGGTGGAAAAGTAGCTCTCTCTAGTCGTCGTGCCGAGCGTCTAAATACCCTCGCACAACTTGGAGGCAAAGAACAAACTTTGGTTCTTCCTCTAGACGTTACCCGCCAAGGGGATCTGGAATCTGCCTATCAATCCATTCTTGATAGCTGGGGTGGATTAGATTTGTTACTGTTTGTTTCGGGGATGTATGTCCCCTTACGCGCTGACAACTTTGATTTCGATATTGCGCAAAAAACAATTGATGCTAATTTACTTGGCCCCATGCGCGCAGTTGCAGCCGTCTTGCCTGAAATGCTCAAGAATCACGCTGGTCATATTGCCATTGTGGGTAGTGTGGCGGGCTATAGCGGACTCCCAAAAGCCTTGGCGTATGGGCCTAGCAAAGCGGGGATTATTAATTTCTGCGAAACCCTTTATTACGACTTACTACCACAAGGCATCAGCGTACACATGATCTCCCCAGGCTTTGTGGCCACTGAAGCTACTGCAAAAAATGATTTTGAGATGCCGGCACTCATCACTGCAGATGAAGCTGCACAGGAAATTTTAAAAGGCATTCAGGCTGGGAAATTTGACATTCACTTCCCTAAGCGGTTTTCAGGATTCTTAAAGTTCCTCAGAATCCTGCCCTACCCACTTTACTTTTGGATCGTACGTCGCTTCGTTCAACTCTAAAAAATTATTTGAATTTATCCTTACGGATTTTTTGCTCTAAGTAATCCATCACGGAGATCGCTTTCGCTTTAGTGCCAGCAATCGATGGTGAAGTTACATAACGGCCCTGCATCACAATGGTTGGCACTCCATCAATGCGGTACGCGTCAGCCATTTGTCTTGCTGCACGCGCCTTAGCTACCACCGCAAACGAACGATAAGTCGCCAAGAAAGTATTGCGATCAATGCCTTGTGATGCAACCCAGTCAGCAATCTCATTCTCGGTCATGAGGCGCTTATTCTCTTTGTGCATGGCGTACATCACTTTTTCATTCATTGCCTCGCCTTTACCCATCGCCTCTAGGGCATAGAACAACTGGCTATGTGGCATAAAGTCATCGCGGAACGCAACAGGCACTCTACGGAATGTCACATCCTTAGGCTGGCGTTTTATCCATGCACTTAACTCTGGCTCAAAGTCATAGCAATGTGGGCAACCGTACCAAAAGAATTCGATAACCTCAACCTTGCCTTTAGATTCCACTGGCTGAGCAACTGGCAGAATACGGTAATCAAATCCTTCCTCGATCTTAGGACTTTGCGCATTTGAAAGGCCAGAAAAAGAAATTGCCAGACTTAGGGCGGCAACAGATAGAAGGGTTCGCTTCGACTTAGATAATGTAATCATGATTTGCTAGATTTAATAACGCTAGGTTTAATGCCCATGCTATTAAGCCTATCTCGCACGGGATTGCTTTCTTCAACACTGTTATATGGACCAACACGAACGCGCCAAAGTGTATTGCCCTCGCTACTGATCTCACTCAATTGCGACTGAATACCTTGAATGGCCAAACTCGCCTTTTGTGCATCAGCATCAGCGCGCTTATTAAAAGCGCCTACTTGTAAGAAATAGATTGCATCGGATTTGGCTACAGCAGCTGGGGCCACTTCTGCTGGTTTCTTACCAGCAGCTACGTCACCAATCGGATCCGATGTATTGGCAGCGGGTGCAGAAGATTTACCTTGTAAGGGTTTATTCAAATCTAGAGGCTCTGCCGGATTTGCCACCCCACCCTCTGCGGGTGCAGGAGCAGATTTAATCGTTAGCGGAAGATTAGGGGCCCTTACTCCTGGCCTCTCCTGTGGGGTGTTCTTTGAAAGGTAAAACGCAATCACAAATGCCACACCCAAGCCAACTCCTAAGCCCAAAATAAAGCCTAGGATGGTACCACCGTACTCCGAGTTTGAAGTATCCACTTTTGGAATATAGCCAGCCTGTTGATTCGTTTTTTTCATCGCGTCTCCAACCTTCTTTTTTACTTCTTTAGCACCACCAAACACTCACAGCTTACATCTTAGCTGGTGCTGAAACTCCCAATAGTTTTAAACCATTTTCAAGCACTTGGCGAGTCGCCGAAAGCAGGGCTAATCGAGCCAACTTCAAGGCGGCATCATCCACCAAGACACGGTCCGCGCTATAGAAGGTGTGGAAATCTCCTGCCAAATCACGCAAATAAAAAGCTAAGGCATGGGGCGCTAAATCCGCAGCTGCATCAGTAAGCATTTCTGGGTACTCAGCTAAGCGACGCAATAGATGGTCGGAAGCCTTACTTTGCAGCAAAGAAAGATCTGCTGCCTTGAGGTCAGACACCTGACCGCCCCATTGAGTCAAGATAGAGCAAATACGCGCATGAGCATACTGCACGTAGAACACGGGGTTCTCATCGTTTTGTTGCAGCGCTAAATCAATATCAAAGACAAACTCAGTATCGGCCTTACGTGAGATTAAGAAAAAGCGTACGGCATCTCGCCCACGCTGTAATGCGAACTCACGTTCATCGGCAGTCATCTCTGGCGTAACGCCGCCAGACCACTCCACTAAATCACGCACAGTCACATAAGATCCTGCACGCTTAGAAATTTTAACTTCTTCACCATGGCGCATCACTGTGACCATCTTGTGCAACACATAATCAGGGTAGGTTTTAGGAATATCCCAGCCACGCTTCTGCGCTACGCCCTGCAATCCAGAGCGCACACGGGCAATCGTACCGTGGTGATCACTGCCTTGAACGTTAATCACCTTTGCAAAGCCACGATTCCACTTGCTGGTGTGATACGCGACATCGGGCACAAAATAAGTAAAGCTGCCATCAGACTTACGCATGACGCGATCTTTATCATCGCCATCATCAGTGGTCTTAAGCCAAAGCGCACCCTCAGATTCATAGGTCTTGCCAATGCTCTGCAACTCCTCAACAATTTTTGCAACACTGCCATCAATATACAAAGAAGACTCTAAGTAATAGCAATCGAACTTCACGCCAAAGATTTTTAAATCAATATCTTGTTCGTTACGCAAGTAAGCGACCGCAAATAGACGGATCGCCTCCATTCTTTCTGCATCTGATAAATCATCTCGATATCCAGGAGCCACTTTATAAGCGCTTGCAATCTCAGCAATGTACTCGCCGTTATAGGCATTCTCTGGCCAAGCAGCATCGCCTGGCTTCAAGCCATTTAAGCGCGCCTGAACGGAAAGCGCCAAATTGGCAATCTGTACGCCAGCATCGTTGTAATAAAACTCGCGATGCACTTTAATGCCTTGAGTTGCCAAGAGGTTTGCTAGCGCATCACCCAAAGCAGCTTGGCGGCCATGACCCACATGCAAAGGGCCAGTGGGATTGGCTGAGACAAACTCAATCATGGCGCTGGGTACCAGAGCATTCTCTGGGGCTAATTGGCCAAATTGAGATCCCGCTGTCAGCACCTCTTGAACCACAGCGGTTTTAGCGGAATTGCTGAGGCGAAAGTTAATAAATCCGGGGCCTGCGATTTCGCAAGAAGCAATCAGATCGCTATAACCGGGTTGCTGCTCTAGGCGCTCAACCAAGGCTTGCGCCAATTCTCGAGGATTAAGTTTCCAGGCCTTGGAGAGCTGGAGAGCGATATTACATGCGACATCCCCATGATCGACCGCCTTAGGGCGCTCCAAACGGGGCTGGGGAGCCTCGCCTAAACCACGCTCCTGAGCCAAACCTTGCAGTGCAACGCCGAGCATTTCAATTAAACGATTTTTATTAGTTAACAACATAGATAAGTGAGTTTATCAGGTGGTAAGCTATTGAAATGATCTATCAATTTCGCTCCAAAGCGGGCCCAGACGTCATTATGTTGGCTGATCTGACTCAACGGATATTTGATATCTTGGGTCGCTCCTTAGAACACAGAGGAATTTTGACGGTTGAGCAATTGCCACCCCTCATCACCGCCCTAGAAACCGCTATCCTGAAAGACCTTGAGGAGCGCTCCAAAAGCAATACCGCCGAACAAGAAAATACGGAAAAACCGAAGTTAGCAGACAGACTCGGGCAGCGCGCCTACCCCTTCCTAGAGCTTATGAAACAGGCTAAGGCCAAAGATGAGCCGGTAATGTGGGGCGTTTAAACGAAGCCACCCCGCTCCACATAATCCAAACAAAGTAACTGTATTTAATCGATTGAGCTAGCCAGCTGGCGACGCACATCCTCAATAGACTCATCACGGCGTTTAGCTAGATCCTCAACCTGATCAGCAGAAACTTTACCCACGTTAAAGTAGCGTGCATCCGGATGGGCTAGGTAAAAGCCACTGACGCTAGAGGCTGGATTCATAGCCATTGACTCGGTCAGAGTCATGCCAATATCCTCCGAACCAATGACGCGCAGTAAATCCCTCTTCACTTCATGGACTGGACAGGCTGGGTAACCAGGAGCCGGACGAATACCGCGATATTCCTCGTTAATCATTTGATCACTCGTCAAGAACTCGTCTGTCGCATATCCCCAAAGGTCAGTACGGACGCGGTGGTGCATGAGCTCTGCAAATGCTTCCGCCAAACGATCGGCCAAAGATTGCAGCATGATTGCACTGTAGTCGTCATGCTTCGCATGAAACTCAGCAACCTTCTTCTCAACGCCGTGGCCTGTAGTGACTGCAAAGCAGCCTAAATAATCTGCAACACCCAAATCTTTTGGCGCAACATAATCTGCCAAACAACGATTAGGGCGACGTACGCCATCGACTACCGGACGCTCAGCTTGTTGGCGCAAGTTATGCCAAACAAATAGTGGGTGCTCGCGAGACTCATCGCTATATAAGACGATGTCGTCGCCAACCGCATTAGCGGGATAGAAGGCTACCACTGCATCAGCTTGCAGCCATTGGCCTTTGATGAGCTTATCTAGCAACACCTGAGCATCTTCAAAGACGTTGCGAGCCTCTATGCCCACCACTTCATCATCAAGGATTTGCGGGAACTTGCCAGCCAAATCCCAAGTCTGGAAAAATGGTGTCCAGTCAATGTATTTGGCGATATCACTTAAAGCGAAGTTCTTGAAAATACGACGCCCAATAAATTTGGGTTTCTCAGGCACATAGTTGGCCCAATCAATCAACTCACGATTCTTACGTGCAGCCTCCAATGAAATCGTTGGAGCTACCTTTTTATTCGCATGCTGTTCACGAATGCGGACATAGTCATCGCGCAAATCTTGAATAAATTTCTTAGAATTCTCATCAGACAACAAGCTAGATGCTACCGATACAGAGCGAGACGCATCTGGAACATAAACCACCGGACCATCGTAGTGTGGTGCGATCTTCACGGCAGTATGCACACGGGAAGTTGTTGCGCCACCAATCATCAGCGGAATTTGACGCTCACGGAAGTAATCATCACGCTGCATTTCTTGCGCAACATAAGTCATCTCTTCAAGTGAAGGTGTGATCAAACCAGATAAGCCAACGATGTCCGCCTTTTCTTCTTTAGCGCGCTTGAGAATTTCTGCGCAAGGCACCATCACACCCATATTGGCAACTTCGAAGTTATTACATTGCAACACTACAGTCACAATATTTTTACCAATATCGTGAACATCGCCCTTCACGGTAGCCATGACAATTTTGCCCTTGGCTTTCGCTTCACCACCAGAAGCAATGTGGAGGCGCTTCTCTTCTTCAATGTAGGGAATCAAAATGGCAACAGCTTGTTTCATCACGCGCGCGCTCTTCACTACTTGCGGCAAGAACATCTTACCCTCGCCAAACAAGTCGCCAACGACATTCATGCCGTCCATGAGCGGACCTTCAATAACTTCAATCGGCCTGCCGCCTGCGCCCATAATTTGCGCACGCAACTCTTCCGTATCTTCTTCAATGAAAATAGTAATACCATGCACGAGTGCATGCGTTAAACGAGCACGCACTGGCGATTCACGCCAAGCCAAGTTCTCAACCTGCTTTGCGCCACCACCTTTAAATTGGTCGGCAATATCGAGTAAACGCTCGGTTGGAGTCTTACCTTCTTTTTCTTTAAAGCGGTTGAGAACAACATCTTCAACGCGCTCACGCAACTCAGCATCTAAGTCTGCGTAGACGCCAAGCTGTCCTGCATTGACGATACCCATGTCCATGCCCGCCTGAATAGCGTGATACAAGAACACCGTATGAATAGCTTCACGCACGCGATCATTGCCACGGAATGAGAAGCTAACGTTCGATACTCCACCGCTAACTTTTGCGCCCGGTAGATTTTCTTTAATCCAGCGAGTGGCATTAATGAAATCAACCGCATAGTTGTCGTGCTCTTCAATCCCCGTAGCGATTGCAAAGATATTGGGGTCAAAAATAATATCTTCAGCGGGGAAGCCAACCTCATTAACCAAAATCTCATAGCAACGTTGACAGATTTCTGTCTTGCGCTTAAAGGTATCGGCTTGGCCCGCCTCATCAAACGCCATCACCACAGTAGCAGCACCGTAACGACGAAGTAAACGAGCTTGCTTTCTGAAAGGCTCTTCACCTTCTTTCAGGGAAATCGAATTGACAATCGGCTTACCTTGAATACATTTCAGACCGGCCTCGATCACGCTCCACTTAGAGGAGTCCACCATGATGGGTACGCGCGCGATATCGGGTTCAGAAGCAATCAGATTTAAGAAGCGCGTCATCGCCGCCTCAGAATCTAGCATCGCCTCATCCATATTGATATCGATGACTTGGGCACCGTTCTCCACTTGCTGTCTCGCTACTACCAATGCTTCATCAAACTGATTATTTAGAATCATGCGTGAGAATGCTTTGGAGCCCGTAACGTTCGTACGCTCACCAATGTTCACAAAGCCGACATCGGCCGTGACATTAAAGGGCTCTAGGCCAGATAGCTTCATCGCTGGCATAGCAGATTTATTTACTGGTTTATTTTCTTTGGCGCTCATGATGATGCCTCCGCGCTCTCTCGATAAAAGGCACGTGGCTTACGCTTTGCTACCGCATTGGCAATTGCGCGAATATGATCTGGCGTAGTTCCACAGCAACCACCCACCAGATTGACCAAGCCATCTTTTGCAAAACCATCAACCAAGCTAGAGGTAATTTCTGGAGTCTCATCGAAACCGGTATCACTCATCGGGTTAGGTAAGCCAGCATTCGGATAGCAAGACACTGCCGCATCACAGATGCGAGCAAGCTCTGCAATATAGGGGCGCATCAATGCTGCACCTAAAGCGCAGTTCAGGCCAAAGGTTAAAGGTTTAATGTGACGCAAGCTATTCCAAAAGGCTTCAACTGTTTGACCAGATAAAATGCGGCCAGAAGCATCGGTTACCGTTCCTGAAATCATGACGGGCAAACGCTCGCCCGTTTCTTCAAAGAATTCATCTAACGCGAATAATGCAGCTTTGGCATTGAGCGTATCAAAAATAGTTTCTACTAAAAATAAATCAACGCCACCAGCAAAGAGTCCTTCAATTTGCTCACGATACGAAGCGCGCAAAACCTCAAAAGTTACATTGCGTGCGCCAGGATCATTGACGTCTGGAGAGATGCTTGCCGTCTTGGGCGTTGGCCCAATCGCGCCCGCAGCAAAACGGGGTTTATCTGGTGTACTGTATTTTTCACAAGCAGCACGAGCGAGTTTGGCAGAGATTTCATTCATCTCATATGCCAAGCCGGCCATCTTGTAATCCTCTTGAGCTACCGAGGTGGCGCCAAAGGTATTGGTCTCAATAATGTCTGCGCCAGCATCAAGGTACTGCTCATGAATTTTGCTAATAATTTGGGGTTGAGTGAGCACCAGCAGCTCGTTATTGCCCTTAATATCGCCCGGATGATCTACAAAACGCGTATTGGTGGGCATGCCACGGTAATCGGCCTCATTCAACTTGTATTGCTGAATCATGGTGCCCATAGCGCCATCCAAAATCAGAATGCGTTGCTTTAGGAGCTCAGGAAGGGCCTGACCACGGGTGTAAGGCTGGGATAAACCATTAGATTGCATTGCTTAACCGGGATTAATCTCTAGAATCTCTTATTGTATTGGCATTACGCCACTTTTATCTGACCCGGAGCCCCCTATGTTTGGAACTATCCCAGAATTCAATCAAAGCCTTGAAATGATGAAAACCATGTGGGGTCAAGGCGCGACTGGGCAGATGCCTGGCCAATTTCCCTTCACTACAGATGCCTCTAAGGCGGCAGGAGGGTTTGGATCAGCATTTCCAGGCCTCGATACAGATGAGCTGGAGAAGCGCATTAAGGACCTTAAAAGCGTTGAAAACTGGCTCAACCTCAATCTCAATATCTTAAAGTCCACCATTCAGGGCTTAGAAGTGCAACATGCCACCATGATGGCACTCAAATCCTTTGGTGACGCGGTTTCAGCAACCGCTGCTGCTGCCACCGGATCGTCTGAAGAATCCGGAACAAAAGCTGCTAAACCACGCAAAACCGCAACACGCCGTCATCGCAAAGCTGGCGACTCAACTTACCTCGACGAAGTAGGTAATTCAGATGAGCAATAGCCTCACCCATGGCAAATGTCATTTGATGAGTATCTAACTCACGTTTAAACAAAACCGGCACTATCTCACGAGCAGTTGCCGGTTTTTTACATGCCCCAAGCGTTTCAGCTAAGCGCTCATCATGATGGGCTTTAAGTTGATCAATCCGTGGCTTCATACCAGTAAATGGCTTACCGTGAGATGGCAATACGAGAGTGCCGTCAGGTAAGGGCAAGTATCGATCTAAAGAGCTGAGATACAAACCTAAAGGATCGGCATCCGGATCGGCATCGTAGACGCTGACATTGGTAGAGATACGCGGCAACAACATATCGCCCGAAATCAACACGCCCAAATTTTTGCAAAATAGTGAAGCATGCTCAGGCGCATGTCCAAATCCCATGATGACCTGCCATTCGTGCCCACCAATCAGAATCATTTCACCATCGATGATCCGACGATATTGGCGCGGCACACCAGGAACCATATTGCTATAGTAATTAGAACGCGCCCGAATTTTTTCTAAATCTTCTGGCGCACTGAGTCCATGTTTTTGAAAGTGATCAGCAGAACCGCCGCTGCCCGCACGAGCGCCTATCGCGGCACCGCCCTCTTTATGGCTGAGCCACTGAGCCGTTAAATAGTCCGTCATGGAAATCCACAGTGACACATTCCATTTTTCACATAGCCACTGGGAGAGACCTACATGGTCCGGATGCATGTGGGTAACGATGACCCTCAATACAGGCAGGCCCCCTAACTGCGTGGCAAAGATTTGCTCCCACGCAACCTTCGTCTCATCATTAGCAATGCCGCAATCGACAATTGTCCAGCCCTGGACCCCCTCAAACTCGTCGCGCAAAAGCCATAGATTGATGTGATCCAAAGCAAAAGGAAGGCGCATGCGAAGCCAGCGCACACCAGGCGCAACCTCCACCGAACTGCCCGCTTCCGGCAAAGCATCCACCAAAGGATAATGAATTGAACTAAGATCGCTGGATTGGTTTTTGGTCTTCATTTATTTCTACCTAGGTTTACTTTGGCAACAGTTCCATCGCCTTGCATCAATTGGTGCGACATTAATCCAGAAAATGGCTTTTGTCGTGGTTGTTATCGCACTCTGACTGAGATTGCGGACTGGTCTAAATTATCTAATCCCGAGAAGCTTGCGGTTTGGGCCAATCTCAAAATGCGCAAACCTCCAACTTCGGAGTAAATACTTTTAATTTGTTATTTATTCACGTCCACAATTAAGCGCCCACGAACATTTCCCGCCATGAGTTCAGCGGCATACTTCAAAGAATCTTCCAGGCTAATCTCGTGAGAGATCTCTTCTAATGTTTTTAGGTCGACTAACTTACTGAGTTGTTCATAGGCGGCAATGCGCTTTGCTTTCGGCACAGTCACACTATTAATGCCATAGAGAGTGACGCCGCGCAAAATAAATGGTGCTACGCTCGATGGAAAATCCATTCCTTGGGCTAGTCCACAAGCAGCAACTGCGCCATCACTCTTGGTTTGTGCACACGCATTGGCCAAGGTATGACTACCTACGCTATCGACTACCGCAGCCCAACGCTCTTTGGCTAAAGGCTTCCCGGGTGCTGATAAAACAGCGCGATCAATTATTTCAGTGGCACCCAACTTCTTCAGATAATCAGCCTCAGTCATGCGGCCAGTACTTGCTACAACGGTAAAGCCTAGTTTGCTTAGCAGGGTAATCGCAAAACTTCCAACACCGCCAGCTGCGCCAGTGACCAATACCTCACCATCACTTGGCTTAAGACCATGCTTTTGCAATGCCATGACACACAACATCGCCGTATAACCTGCAGTACCGATGGCTAGTGCTTGTTTAGCAGTAAACCCTTTCGGCAATGGAATCAGCCACTCAGATTTCACACGTGCTTGTTGAGCTAGGCCGCCCCAATGACCTTCGCCAACACCCCAACCATTGAGAAGCACCATATCACCCACTTTGAAGTCTGGGCTGGCACTCTCTAAAACCTCTCCTGCAAAATCAATTCCAGGAACCATTGGGAAGCTGCGCACTACTGGACCTTTGCCAGTAATTGCCAAACCATCTTTGTAGTTCAGTGTTGAATAGAGCACCTTAACCTTAACATCACCCTCGGGCAGGCTAGCATCATTGACCTGAGAAAGCTCGGCCCGATAGCCTTGATCATCTTTATTTACCAAAATTGCTTTAAACATGTCTCTTCCTTTTAAAAGCGCCGCATTCTCCACCGCAAATTCGTAATAGGTTTATCCTAACGAGCATTGCTGATTATGGAGGCTTCCATGAAAAAAATTCTACTATTAACTACGATTTCTAGCTTAGCGCTGCTTGGATGCTCATCAAGCCAAATAAATATGTCTATGGGTAATATGCGCTTAATCACTTCTAGCGCTGCGCCGCAAGATGTAATGGATTTTGCCAATACCGCCTGTAAAAATGATTTCTACCAAGGCGCTAGCTTTCTGTCTAAAGCTGGCAAGGAATATCGCTTTAAATGCGTTAAAGCTGAAGAAAATGAAATCCTGACCCCGATTCCTGGGACAAGCATTCCTGCTGAAGTATCTGCGCCAGCCGCAGCGAAGTAAGCCAAGATGACCCCCTTTACCTCTCAAGAGCTACGCAAAGGATTTTCTTCTTTCGCAACCGGGGTCACTGTAATCACTTGCTTAGATTCTGATCAAAATGCTCATGGCATCACGATCAGCTCCTTCAACACTGTTTCTTTGGAACCACCACTGATTCTGTGGAGCCTGAAGAAGCACTCCCGCTTAATGCCTCACTTTGAAGTTGGTCACAAGCAACTCGTTCATGTGCTGGAGCGCTCACAAGAAGCAATGGCGATGCATTTCGCTACTGTGAAAGAAAATCAGTTCATCGCCATTCCACATGAAATTGCAGCCAGTGGCCTTACCCAAATTGATGGATGCTGCGCTTACTTCGAGTGTGAAACTGTTTCTGTACATACCGGCGGTGACCACAACATCATCGTTGCCAAAGTTCTCAATCTGAAACATAGTCCAGATAGTCAGCCACTCATCTTTGCTCACAGCAAATTTCTTGGCTTAGATTTGTCGCTTTAACAATACCAAAAAATAGGAGTTCTCATGATGCGCTTATGGGGGAGAAAAAGTTCTATCAATGTGCAGAAGGTTTTATGGTGCCTTGCAGAACTCGGATTAAAAGAGGGTGAAGATTTTGAGCGCATTGATGCGGGTCTAGATTTTGGCAAGAACCGCACACCCGAATTTCTAGCGCTTAATCCGAATGGCTTAGTGCCTACCCTCGAAGACGGCGATCTCGCGCTTTGGGAATCTAATACCATCCTGCGCTATCTTGCTCACCAGCACGATCTATCAAAGCGCTTCCCCACCGACATTGCAGGCCAATATTCATCTGAGAAGTGGATGGATTGGCAGCTAGGGACCATGTGGCCCACTTTACGAGTTACTTTTTTAGGCCTCACTCGCACCCCCGAGAGCGAAAGAAACTACGGGGCTATTCGAAAGGCCTATCAAGATACCAACGCATTACTTGGCCTACTGGATCAACAATTAGCAAATCAACCATACTGCTCAGGAAATACTTTTAACATTGGTGACATCCCGCTCGCACTCTGCGTCAGCCGCTGGAATTTATTGCACCAAACGTTTCCAGATCAAACTGGGCCACGCTTAACATTGCACAACCTTGATGCATGGATGAAGCGAATAGAAGAAGGCACTCAGTACAGCCTGGTGGCTGAAAAAGAACTCAATATTGTGAAGTAGTTATTAGCATGCATCTCAAGCAGTTCTGAAATACAAAAAGGGTGAATTAGATTCACCCTTTTTCTTGAGAAGCTTACAAGTACTTACTGTTGCTTAAATTTCTTCTGATGGTGATCGGCGCCGATAAATAAATACATCGCCGGCACAACAAAGAGGGTGAATAGCGTACCGATCGATAGGCCAGTAAAAATCACAATACCCATAGACTGACGGCCTGCGGCACCAGCACCAGAAGCAATCACCAGTGGCACCACACCCAGCACCATTGCAGCGGTCGTCATCAAGATCGGACGTAACCGTACGCTACTCGCCTCAACGATGGCATCCAACTTACTTCGACCAGCCTCTTGAAGTTCATTGGCAAATTCCACAATCAAAATGCCGTGCTTACTAATTAGACCCATCAGCGTCACGAGTCCAACTTGGGTGTATACGTTGAGAGTAGTAAAGCCGAGGTTAATGAAGATGAGCGCCCCAAATAGTGCAAGCGGCACTGAGACCAAAATCACGATTGGATCACGGAAACTTTCGAACTGCGCAGCTAGTACCAAGAACACGATCAAGATCGCAAAGAACATGGTGACCAGGAAGCCGCCAGATTCCGCCATAAACTGGCGTGAAGGACCGGCGTAATCCATCGTATAGCCGCTCGGTGCAACCTCTTTCAAAGTCTGACGCATGAACTCCAATAAATCCGCTTGAGAAATAAATGGCGTACTCACACCAGAGATCGTTGCTGAGTTCAGCTGCTGAAAATGGTTAATCGATTGCGGAACCACTTTTTGCTTAATAGTTGCAATCGTTCGCGCCTGAATCATCTGCCCACTTGGAGTGCGAATGTAGTAATCCAAAATCTGATCTGGATTAAGACGGTCCACTTGCTTTACTTGTGGAATGACACGATAGGAGCGGCCAGCTACAGAGAAGTAATTCACGTAGCCACCACCCAAAGCTGCCGATAAGGCGCTACCCACCTGTTGTTGCGTCATTCCCAGCGCAGCAACTTTTTCACGATCAATCACCAAAACATCTTGCGGCTTATCAATTTTCAAATCGGAGTCGACGAAAAAGAAGTTTCCGCTGCGACGAGCCTTATCAAGCACCGCCTGAGAAACCTCATTGAGCTGCTCATAAGACTCGGTAGTATTGATCACCACCTGAACAGGAAGGCCTTGCGCTCCCGGTAAAGCCGGAAACTGGAAGGCTGCTACACGAGCACCAGCAATCGTATTCCACTTGCTCTGCATATCCTCTTGGAACTTGGTGGCATTACGGCTGCGCTGATCCCAATCTTTCAGCAGTACACCGCCAAAACTACTGGTAGGACTAGTAATTTGGAACATCTGCTCGTACTCAGGCTCTGCAGCAGATATTTGGTAAATCTGATCAGCATAGGTCTGCATCTGATTTACAGTGCTATTGGGTGGTCCTGAAGCCTGCATCAAGACAATGCCTTGGTCTTCCGTTGGCGCTAATTCAGCACGAGCAGTGGCATAAAGGTATGCGACAGCGCCTAACAAAATCACACCCATCACAATGATGACTTGCCAAGTGCTTAAGAGTTCACGCAAAGTCGTTTGATAGCTATGGTGAACCTTTTCAAAAATACGGTCGATCTTCTGTACAAAAGGAGATGCCTCTTGCTCTTCCGTAAAGATCCGTGAACACATCATGGGAGAAAGCGTCAACGCAATCAATCCTGATACTGCCACCGCACTTGCCAAAGTAAATGCAAACTCGGTAAAGAGTGCGCCCGTTAAGCCGCCCTGAAAACCAATCGGAATATATACAGCAATCAACACAATCGTCATTGCCAAGATAGGCCCGCCCAATTCGCGAGCAGCTATCAAGGAAGCCTCTAAGGGAGACTTTCCTTCTTTCATGTGACGGTCAACGTTCTCCACCACAATAATGGCGTCATCCACCACCAGACCAATCGCAAGGACAAGAGCGAGCAGGGTTAGTAAATTGATGGAGTAGCCCAATACCTGCATCAAGAAAAAGGTGCCGATTAAAGAGAGTGGCATCGCAATCACCGGTACAGCAACCGCTCGAGCGCTTCCTAAAAATAGATAGATCACGACTGTCACAATCAACAATGCCTCTAGCAGTGTTGCAACAACCTCATCAATCGAGGTCGTAATGAACTTGGTGGAGTCATAAACAATCTTTCCAGACATGCCGGTCGGCAACTGCTGCTGAATATCGGGCACCGCAGCACGCACCCGCGCAGCAACATCCAATAAGTTAGCTTGTGGCGCTACCTTAATTGCAATAAATACGGACTTCTTGCCGCTGAACGCTACATTGGTGTTGTAATCCTCAGAGCCCATGCTCACGGTGGCTACCTGGTCCAAATAGACAATATTGATGCCATCTTTTTTGATGACTAATTTGCGGAACTCATCGAGCGTATGTAAGTCAGTACCGGCTACCAAGTCAACCGCAACCATGTCGCCCTTGGTGCTCCCCACTGCTGATAGGTAGTTATTGGCAGCCATCGCGCTATAAACGTCATCAGCGCCCACTCCAAGACCAGCCATCTTCTCTCGGTCTAACCAGGCACGCAGTGCAAATTTTCTACCCCCAGTAATTTCAGCATTCTGCACACCATCTACTGAGTCTAGCTTTGGCTTGACTACGCGTAACAAGTAATCCGTAATCGCATTGTTGGGGATGTCATCACTATAAAAGCCCATGTACATCGCCGCAGTCGACTGACCAATTTGCACCGTCAATACGGGTTGCTGGGCTTGTGGCGGCAGCTGATTCTTCACTGAGCTAATCTGCGTCTGAATCTGTGTCAACGCCGCATTGGAGTCATAGTTGAGCTTCAAGGTGGCTGTAATAGTAGACAGACCACTCACACTCATCGACGATAAGTAATCGATGCCCTGGGACTGTGCAATGGCAGTCTCTAGCGGCTGAGTAATAAATCCAGCAATCGTTTCTGGATCAGCGCCGTAGTACGCAGTCGTAATGGTGACGAGCGCATTTTGCGTTTGCGGGTATTGATTGACGGGCAAAGATCCAACTGCCTTCAAGCCAAACACTAAGACAAGCGCACTCACCACCAGTGATAGCACTGGCCTACGAATAAATATGTCAGTCCAATTCATCTAGGACTTATTCCTGTGGCTGTGGGTTTGGTGAATTTGAAGGCTGCACTTTGTTATTCACAATCAATGGTGTGCCATTCTTCAGCTTCAGCTGACCACTAGTTACTACTATGACACCCTCTTCAACACCTTTCAAAATTGCCACCTGGTCTCCACGTGTAGGGCCCGTAGTTACAAAGACCTGCTGTGCTTCAAGCGCAGGGTTGCCTTGTTTATCTTTCTTGCCAGTTGGCTTGGCAATAAATACTGTGGAGCCGTAGGGGTTATAAGTCACAGCAGTCTGCGGCAAAGTTAGCAACTTCACCTCATCGCCTAGCTTGATATTGACGTTGGCAAACATGCCCGGCAATATCTTTTTATCTGGATTGGCCAACTGCGCTTCAATCTGAATATTACGGGTGTTGGTATCGACCTTCGGGCTCACTGCAGTCACTTTGCCAGTAAAGCTCACATCCTTAAAGGCATCCGTCGTAACAACAATCTCTTGTCCAACCTGAATTTGTGACGCATTGCTTTGCGGCAAATTAAAGTCGACAAAGATAGGATCTAAGGTCTGCAGGGTCAGTAATTTATCGCCAGGATTGACATATTGACCTGGGTTAATCATCACGATGCCAACTCGACCACTAAAGGGTGCCTTCAAATTCTTCTTGGCGACCAATGCAATTTGTTGCTCAACCTGGGCTTGCTTGGAAGCGGCATCAGCCTTGCTGGTATCAAACACATTTTTGCTAATCGCCTGAATGGCCAACTGCTGCCTATCCCGCTCATTAATGACTTTGGCTAAATCCGCCAATGCTTTTAGTGAATTTAATTGAGCAACATCAGAAGCATCATTCAACTTAATGAGCAACTCGCCCTCTTTGACATCCATGCCTGATTTAATGGGAACCGTTTGTACTAGACCACCGATTTCGGTACTCAGCTCGACGCCCCTGTAAGCACGCACATTGCCCACGCTGGAAAGCTTTGGCTGCCATTCTGTGAAAGTTACTGCTAATGTAGAGACTGCTGCAGGAGGCAAGCCCATGCCAGCAATGAAATGCTTAATCATGAAAGTCTTGAGTTGATTAAAACCAAAGATCAATCCCAGCAACAAAAATACACCGCATAGCATGATGGTCATACGACGACGCAATGGTGTCATAGCCTGCAGCTTGGCATAGGCTTTAGTTCGCAACAAGCGTTCGCGCAAACGAACCCCGAGCGCCCTTACCTTTTCCCAAAGAGCAGCGAGCTTCTCGCGAAGCTTCCACTCTTCTGCTTTAGCATGCGCCCAAGCCCATAAGGCAACTGTAGCTGCAGTTACTTTGGCTTTAATTGTTTCCAGAAGTTTCATTTTGATCTTTGTTCGCTATGGCTTTTGGTTGAAAGGCTGGGCCGGTACGATTCCACCAACCACCACCTAGTGCTGCAAATAATGCTGCTGAATCAGAGAACCGAGTTGCTTGCGCAGAAACGGATTTGACTTTAGCAATTTGATATTGATTTTGATAGTAGAGAACAGCTAGGTAACTTGCGGTACCTAATTTATATTGCTGCTGAACTAAATCGAGAGTTTCGTAAGCGTAACGCTCCGCATCAGATGCTGACTTCAATGCTTGAGCGCCAGTCTCTAAAGCCCGCAATGCATCAGCCACTTCCTGAAACGCTTTCAGAACAGTTGCCTGATATTGATAAACCGCTTGCTCGTAGTTGGCCACAGCGCCACGACGTTGTGCCAACAACTGGCCACCCTGAAAGAGTGGCTGGAAGATGCCGCCAGCAATCGACCATAAAGCAGCATTAGGTCCAAATAGTGCGTTACTCGTTAATGCGGCAGAGCCAATGGCACCCGTAATATTAAATTGTGGCAACAAGTTTGCAGTAGCGACACCAACCAATGCATTGGTTGCCTTTAGCTGGGCCTCTGCAGCACGCACATCTGGACGTTGACGCACTAAGCTTGATGGCACCGAGAGTGGCAACTTATCAGGTAAGTGCAAAGACTGTAAATCGAACTTAGTAATGTTGGCATTACTCGGCAACTCACCAACCAAGACTGCCAGTTGATTGCGAGCAAAGGAGAGATTGCGCTCATACGTAAACAAATCTACTTGGGAGTTAGATACCAAAGTTCTTTGTGAGGTAACGTCAACTCTAGAAACGGTGCCGATCACCAATTGCTTCTCGGTTACTTCAGCTAGATTAGTTTGAGCCTTCAGAATTTCTTCAGTGGCTTGCATCTGGGCACGTAGTGCTGCTTCGCGTACGGCACCAGTCACAATATTGGCCGTTAAAGAAAGGTAAGCACCCTCCAACTGAAACTGGGCGATCTCAGCTTGTGCTCTTGCGCCCTCAACGGCACGACGCGCACCACCGAAAACATCAAGCTTATACGTAACATTTACCGAGGCGTTATATAGGTTGTAAGTATCAGAACCATAAGGTAGACCATAGATCGCGGAAGGCTGCAGCTGTCGTGTAGCGCCCCCATTTAAACCAATGGCTGGGAAGTATTGCCCACCAATTTGTGCGCTGACATTTTCTTGGCTGGCGCGTAGCGCAGCATCAGCAGCACCTAAATTTGGATTTTGCTGCAGGGCTTTTTTGATGAGGACATCTAACTCGGGAGACTTAAATAATTCCCACCACTGAGCCTCAATATCCGCGCCCTCGATAAACTCTTGATTCGTACCACCAGGTACCCCAGGTGCAGTAGTTAATTTCTTAGAAAGAGTGGTCTCGGTATAGGTAGAAGTATTGGGCGCATCTGGTTGCTTAAAGTCTGGGCCCACCGCACATGCAGAGAGAAGTCCCGCGGAAAGTAGCGAAAGCAAACGCACAATAGAGAAATCTTTTGAATCAAACATGAGGTGGTACAAATATCTTTTTCTTCACGAGATATTTAAACACACTTTTCTAATTCAGTCTGTGTAACACCTTGATTTGAATAATGAATTTTGTACACAGCTGAGTGTAGAAGTCAAACGGATTTTTTATACTCCAACCCTATTGTTAGTGGGCAATTTTTCCAAAACTACCGCTATTGAAATCCTGCATCGCCTGAGCGATCTCTTCTTTGGTATTCATAACAAAGGGGCCATATCCAACAATCGGCTCGTCAATCGGTTCTCCACTAAGCAATAAGGCAACAGAGTCCTCCAAGACATTAACTTGGATATCTTCGCCCTGCTTGCTAAACATCAACATCTGAGCATCTTTTGCTACTATGCCCTCACCAGCCTCAATAGCGCCCTTCAGAACAACGAGGGAGGTATTCCACCCTTCAGGCACAGGAATAGTAGATGAGCCCTTCTTTAATTTCAAATCAATGACATTTAGCGGAGTAAAAGTATTGGCAGGTCCTTTATGGCTATTGAACTCCCCTGCAATGATGCGTGCTTGTCCTGCGCCATTCTTCAAATTGACCACCGGAATCTGCTTATTCAGAATAGCCTGCTAGCCCGGCTGAGTCATTTTGAGTTTAGTTGGTAAATTCACCCACAGTTGCACCATATCTAATGTGCCACCATTTTTGGCAAAACCTTCCGAATGAAACTCTTCATGCAAGATGCCAGAGCCAGCAGTCATCCATTGCACATCACCAGGGCCAATGACACCGCCCTGACCAGTTGAATCCTTGTGGGCCACTTCACCCTCGTAAACAATCGTGACTGTTTCAAAACCACGATGGGGGTGTGAGCCCACACCCTTGCGCTCAGTCGTTGGAAGAAACTCTGCCGGACCTGCGTAATCAAGCATCAAGAACGGGCTCATTTGTTTTCCTAAATCTTGATAGAAAAACAATGTGCGCACTGGGAAGCCGTCGCCAACCCAGTGGCCCTGATCATTTCCTTGTATGCCGATTACTTGTTTCATAGTTTCCCCAATATATTTACAGCCAATACTTCCAAGCCAATTACTTGCTTTTAAATTCGCTGGCAATCTTAGCAATACGCTCACCATAAAGACGGGCAGTCTCTAAATCACCTATATTCACTTCATCCGCACTGGCATCTGAAGGCGTCTGCATCATGGCGCCAGCAGATGAGCCGACATAGTTCACATCATCACGCCTAGCTGCTTTGGTGTTGGAAGGCATTAAACCAGTACCCACCCAAATTCCTGAGTGCTGCATCGCCAAGGTAAAGAAATAATGCAATGTGGAATGCTTATCCCCATTCATCGTGGCAGAGTTCGTGAAGCCACCGAATACCTTATCTTTCCACTGTTGTGTAAACCATGGCTTAGAGCTGGCATCAGCAAACTTCTTAAACTGCCAGCTGACTGTACCCATATAGGTTGGAGAGCCAAATACAATGGCATCGGCTACATTTAAAGCCTCCCACTGCGCATCAGTAATATTGCCTTCAGCATCAATCGCTACCAGAGTGCCATTAGCGCCTTTTGCAACTGCTTCAGCCTGTTTAACGGTGTGGCCATAACCACTATGAAATATAACGGCTACTTTAGTCATGATTTTTTCCTTAGATGAATAAAATTACTTCGCTACCTTGCGACCGTCAATACTGAAACCACCAGCACCAGCAGAAGCGAGAATTAAAAGACCGCCCATGACGGCAATATTCTTAAAGAATAATAATTGTGCAATGAATACCGCGTCAGCGGGAGCGGCCCAGAATGCATGGCCAGTAACTGCTGCGATTAAAGTAAAGAGCGCCATGATCAAAGCAACCACTCTTGTGTGGAAGCCCACGAGCAAAGCAATACTACCTACAACCTCAATCACAATTGTTGCTACCAAAGAAAACACTGGTGCTGGAATACCTAATGATGCGAAATAAGCTAAGGTTCCCTCAAAGCCAGCCAGCTTTGACAGTCCCGCTGGTAAAAACAAGGCCACAATTAAGATTCGACCGATAAGATTTAATGCGTTTTGATATGTTTTCATTTGCTATTCTTTTTTAAGACTTCTTTATCTGTTGATTAATTAAATATTGATTTAATACTTTGGAGAGCTATCACTGCCTGCTCTAATTCTTTTTTACTAAGTTTTCCGAAAGCTTTACCCAGATACTCGACATGCTCCGGAAATACTTTTCTGAACAGCTTGTCGCCACCCTTAGATAAACTGATCTTGTAACTACGGCCATCTTCAACATTCATCAATTTTTCTATGAGACCTTTAGCCTCTAAGCGCTCTAGAACCCCAGTCATGGTGCCTTTAGAAACAAGTGTCTTTTCACCCAGCTCCTTACAAGTCATTGGTGGCTGGTTCCCTAAGGTCGCAACAATGTCGAACTGAGTGGTCGTTAAGCCCATCTTCTTAATATGCGCTCCAGAGTGCGCCTCAAATGCCTGATAAGCCTGAACCAGTCCCTTGACCAGCAATAGGTGATTCATCTTGATACCTTATTTAGTTTGTATACGTACTAGTTTAGTACTAGTTTGTACTAAATGCAAGGGCCCAAAAAAACACTCACCATTTTTAGCGGCCAAGCATTGATATAGGCAGCCTAAGAAAGGTTTGCGGACTCTTCTTTGCCCCGGAAGATATAGAAAGGAAAATGGGAAAATATTCCCAGTGGGGTGAAGCAGCAAAACCTAGGAGGTAAAACAGGGATTACTCTACGGTAACCGACTTTGCCAAGTTACGGGGTTTGTCGACATCAGTACCCAGGGCACAAGCCGTGTGATACGCCAAAAGCTGCAATGGAACTACATGCAAGATTGGGGAGAGGTTGCCATAGTGCTCAGGCAGGCGAATCACGTTGATACCTTCGCTGCTTGTAATATCCGTATCTTGGTCAGCAAACACATACAACTTGCCACCACGTGCTTTGACTTCCTGCATATTGGATTTAAGCTTCTCCAACAAGTCATCTTTTGGTGCCACTGTGACTACTGGCATCTTCTCAGTAACGAGCGCAAGCGGTCCATGCTTTAACTCACCAGCGGGATAGGCTTCAGCATGAATATAAGAAATCTCTTTGAGTTTGAGCGCGCCTTCAAGGGCAATCGGGTAATGCATACCACGACCCAAGAACAAAGCATTCTCACATTTAGCAAATGCAGTACTCCACGCTATGATCTGTGGCTCAAGTGCTAAGACCGCATGCAAAGCTTTTGGCAAATGGCGTAGGTCACGTAAAAGCTCTTTTTCTCGCTCGGGGCTCACTTTGCCCGCACGTTTAGCCAATGAGACGGTCAGTAAGTAGAGTGCGACTAGCTGAGTCGTAAAGGCTTTCGTAGATGCCACACCAATCTCAGTACCGGCCTTAGTTAAGAAATTCCAATGGGTTTCGCGAACCATGGCGCTACTGGCAACGTTACAAATAGCTAAGGTGTATTGATGACCCAGTGCCTGTGCGTGACGCAAAGCAGCCAAGGTATCAGCAGTTTCACCAGATTGGGACACAACAACAATGAGCGTAGTTGGATTAGGTACGGTTGTGCGATAACGATACTCACTAGCAATTTCTACCTGCGTCGGAATACCAGCAAGATCTTCTAACCAATATTTGGCAACACATGCAGAGTAATAACTTGTGCCGCACGCCAAGATCAAAATTTGATCGAACTTTTTCCACTGCTCAGGATCTGCATTAAATAACTCTGGGCCAAAGCTAGCAATATTGGCAAGCGTGTCACCAATTGCTCTTGGTTGCTCAAAGATCTCTTTTTGCATGTAATGCTGATAAGGCCCAAGATCTACAGAGTCAGCTTGAGCGGGCATAGCCTTATGCTCTCTTTGTGCCGCTTTGCCAGATTGATCAATGATCTCAACACTATCAGCCTTCAGAATAGCAATATCACCCTCTTCAAGGTACATCATCGAATGGGCGCGTCCAGCTAAAGCCAAAGCATCAGAGGCAAGGAAATTTTCATTCTCACCAAGTGCCACCACCAATGGGGACCCAACGCGTGCACCCACCAAAACATCTGGACGATCTTGTGCAATGACACCAATCGCATAAGCGCCATGCAGCCTTGGCAATACTGATCTAACTGAAGCAACTAGATCCATTTGTTTGCTGGATACATAAGCTTGATGAATTAAATGCGCAATGACTTCGGTATCTGTTTCTGAAGTAAAGATATACCCCGCAGCCTTTAATTCAGTACGCAGGGATTCATAGTTTTCAATAATGCCGTTGTGAACAACAGCGATCAATCCACCAGAAATATGGGGATGTGCATTTTGTGTGTCTGGCTTGCCGTGTGTTGCCCAGCGAGTATGCGCGATACCTAAGGTGCCATGAAAATCTTTGCCCTGCTCCGCCAACTCGGAAACACGGGCAGTAGTGCGGGCGCGTTCAATCGGATGCTGCTCATCATTGCCATTAATTACTGCAAAACCACAAGAATCATAGCCGCGGTACTCAAGACGGCGCAGGCCTTCAATCAACACATCAACAATATTCTCGCGCGATGCTGCGCCAACAATTCCGCACATTATTTTTTAGCCTTAACGGATTTTTTGGCACTTACTTTTTTGTCTATTTTTTTCGCTGCTGGCTTTGGGGCAACCTTCTTCACTGGTCGTTGCCACTGCAAAGAAATTTGCTTGGCGCGTGAGACTGTTAATTGATTCGGTGGCGCATCCTTTGTTAAGGTTGTACCCGCACCCAATGTAGCCCCGCGCCCTACGCGCACCGGAGCAACCAACTGAGTATCGGAGCCAATGAAGACATCATCCTCAATAATGGTTTGGTGTTTATTCACACCATCGTAGTTACAAGTAATCGTGCCCGCACCAATATTAACTCTGGAGCCAACAATCGAATCACCCACATAAGCCAAATGATTAGCTTTGCTATTGGCAGCAATCTTACTGTTCTTCACTTCTACAAAGTTGCCAATATGCACATCGTTAGCTAAGTCTGCACCTGGGCGCAAACGCGCATACGGACCAATTAAAGAACTTGGGCCAACCTTTGCGCCATCAATATGGCTATATGGATGAATCGTGACACCCTTGCCAATTACGCTATTACGAATAATGCAGTAAGGGCCCACTTTTGTACCTGAGGCCAAAGTGACACGCCCTTGAAAAACGCAACCCACATCAATAAACACATCAGTACCGCACTCTAAGCTTCCACGAATATCTATCCGCGCTGGATCGGCCAAGGAAACGCCTGCATCCATCAATATATTTGCTTGATTGAGTTGATGAACTCGCTCGAGCGCTGCCAACTGATCACGACTATTGACGCCAACAGTCTCGTATTCAGCATCAGCTTGTGTTGTCCGAATCGGCACACCGTCTTTAACCGCCATCGCAATCACATCAGTCAAATAGTATTCGCCTTGAGCATTGCTGGCACGCAGACCCTTTAACCACTTCTTAAGCGAGTTAGTTGGTAGAACCATGATTCCGGTATTAATTTCTTGAATGCGCTTTTGCGCAGGCGTCGCATCTTTTTCTTCAACAATTGCTTTGACTGATCCATCAATATCACGCACGATGCGGCCATAGCCCGTTGGATCGCTCAGATGTTGAGTCAAAAGCGCTAGAGCAGAATCTTGACCACGTACACCGTCAGCCAATTTGGCTAATTTAGAAAGTGTCTTTTTGCTCGTGAGGGGGACATCGCCATAAAGAACCAAAGTAGGCTCATTCACATCCAATTTAGGCAAGGCTTGCAATAAAGCATGGCCCGTTCCCTTTTGCTCGGCCTGTAGTACGGTGCTCACCTTGCTAAAGCTAGGATCTTGCTCGCTGGCGATCTGAAGGAATTGTTTTACATCGGCAGCACCATGACCAACCACGACGATTGGACCAGTTTTAGCGCTTTTGCCCTGTAGGTCCAGAGCTGTATTGAGCACATGCTGGAGAAGCGGTTTCCCGGCCAAGGTTTGAAGAACCTTGGGTAATGCGGATTTCATCCGCTTTCCCTGCCCAGCAGCCAAAATAACGATGTTCATAAAGAGGGATTATAAGACCCCTGAATGAGTGTGCCGCAGGCTAATTCATCGATTTCTGTCTCATCAATTGCCTTATCGCCAGTTGACCTGGCAGCAATACCCGACAGTTCTGTAGAAATCTCTAGATTCTTGAAATCAAATGCCTCCCCATCCATTAAATGAGAGGGGACGATATGGTGCATTGATCGGAATATATTCTCTACGCGGCCAGGATGCTTCTTCTCCCATTCGCGCAACATGTCTTTCATAGCACCGCGCTGCAAATTTGGCTGACTGCCACAAAGATTGCACGGAATAATTGGGAAGTGCATATCCACCGCATAACGTTCCAGCAACTTTTCTGGAACATAAGCCAAAGGACGAATCACAATATGCTTGCCGTCATCTGAACGTAGCTTTGGTGGCATTCCTTTGAGCTTGCCTGCAAAGAACATATTTAGCAACAAGGTTTCTAAGATGTCATCGCGATGATGTCCCAAAGCAATCTTGGTGGCACCCAGTTCATCGGCTACACGATACAAGATGCCACGACGCAATCGAGAGCATAGTCCGCAAGTGGTTTTGCCTTCTGGAATAACGCGCTTCACGATACTGTAGGTATCTTGATTCTCAATATGGTACTGAACACCCAAAGCCTTTAAATAGTTCGGCAAAATATCTTCTGGGAATCCTGGCTGCTTCTGATCAAGGTTTACAGCAACAATCTCGAAATCAATTGGAGCGCGTTCACGCAACTTTAAAAGTATGTCGAGCATGGCATAACTATCTTTACCGCCTGACAAACATACCATCACTTTGTCGCCATCTTCGATCATGCCAAAGTCGCCAATCGCTTGACCAACTAAACGGCATAGCTTTTTCTCAAGCTTGTTTTCTTCGAAGACGACTTTACGAATATCGCTCATAGCTATTCAATTCTTTTCTGACAACTTTTACGCCTGCTTCATCCGAAATACCTCAACGCCTACTGAGTGGCAGTCTGGGTACACGTCTGGCTTAGCCGTGCTGACACGAGCAGCAATCACTTTGGGATGCAGCAACATCGCAGTTATGATGTCATCACAGAAGGTCTCTTGCAAGTGAATATGGCCCTGGGAGGACCGCGCCTTAATAGTTTCACGCATAAAGTCATAATCCACCACCTCTTCTAGCAAGTCTTTGGAAGGGGTATTCATATTCAGGGGAATATACAAATCTACATTCAGGATGACGCGCTGCTCAGCCTTCTTCTCAAAATCATGCACACCAATATTGATATAGATTTCATAGTCGCGTAAAAATAAACGACGGCAATCAGCTAATGCTGGATGAGAAAGAATAGCGTGCATAAATTGTGTATTAACTCTTTCTTTTTAACTTTTTTGTTTTTTATTGGAACACTTAGTTTGTTTTAAACATTACATCGCGTGAAGATGGCAGTAAGTGTTGTCCACCATCTACATATAAAGTGCTACCAGTAATAGCATTAGAGCTTGCCAAAAATACTGCAGCTTTAGCAATATCACTCGGTGTGGATGATTTCCCTAGAGGCGTCATTTGATGGGCTTTAGAAAATCCCTCATCAGTTTGATCGCCTGAAGTCAGCGTAATGCCGGGCGCCAATCCAATCACTCTTAAGTGAGGGGCAAAATCCACTGCCAACAATTCCACCGAAGTGAGAAGGGCTGCTTTAGATAAGGTGTACGACAAGTAATCTGGATTGAGATTAATCAACTTTTGATCGAGTAATTGAATCACCGAGGGGATAGAAAAATCGGTATCAGCTATTTTTCTCGCCCTGCTCTTTTGATATTCAAACATCAACTGAGATAGCAAAATTGGCGCAGCTAAATTGACCTGCATATGATCTTGCAAGCTTTTACCATTCAATGGGGTATCAGAATTAGCGCGATCATATTCAAAGATTGAAGCGCTATTGACTAGGCAATCTAACTCAGCAAACCCACTGATGACAGACTCAAATAAGTTATTGATTTGTGCTTCGTTCGCGAGATCAGCTTTAAATGCCATAGCATTGCTTCCGAGCCTTTGGATTTCTGCCACGGTAGCTTGGGCATCTAATTCAGACTGCCCATAATGAACCGCCACATCCCAGCCTTGGCGAGCAAACTCCAAAGCAATCTCTCGACCAAGACGCTTGGCAGCGCCGGTCACTAAAACTGCTTTATTTTGCCGAGGTTGTGAGTTTGAACTCAAGTTCACTTAAATTCTCTTAGACTAGCGAGCTATGGATATTACCTTGACCAGCCTTGAAACGTCTCATACCGAGCTTCTCAGCCAAAAAATAATGGCAGAAATTGCCTCCCAAGGCGGCTGGATGGCCTTTTCAAGGTATATGGAAATGGCTTTATACGAGCCAGGAATGGGTTATTACAGCGCTGGGGCCCATAAATTGGGTGCTGGCGGGGATTTCACGACCGCCCCAGAACTCTCTCCCTTATTTGGCGCAGCGATTGTTTCAAGCCTTTTACCGATTCTTGAAGGACTTAGAGCGCAAGGCTTGCCTACACAGATTTTAGAGTTTGGTGCTGGTTCAGGCAAATTGGCAGAATCCATTCTGACCCGCCTGAATGATCTGGGCCTCCCCTTGGATAGTTACGACATCATTGAGATCTCGCCAGATCTGGCCCAAAGACAAGAGGCTCGCCTCAAGGCTCTCCCGGAAAAGCTCAGCATATCCACTCAATGCGCCTGGCCAAGCTCTTTACCCAGCAACTTCAAAGGGATCATTCTGGCTAATGAAGTGATTGATGCCATTCCTTGCGATGCCATCATCTATCGAAATGGCTTTTGGTATTGGCAAGGGGTTACCGTAATTGATGGCAAGCTTGCTTGGTCAATAGGAACACCAGTAGAGCAATCTTTGCTTCCCGAAGTTTTGCTGACGGGTAAATTTTCAGAAGACTATGTCACTGAATTACACGCGCCAGCAAATGCCTGGATGCGCCAAGTAGCCAAACATCTTGATACTGGTCTCTTCCTCACTTTTGATTACGGCTTCCCTGAGAATGAGTACTACCATGCTCAAAGACTGGAAGGCACGCTGATGGCGCATCATCGCCATCATGCCATTCAAGATCCCTTTCATCTTCCGGGTCTGTGTGATGTAACGACTCACGTGGAATGGTCTCAGATTGCTCGCAGCGCTTTAGAAGAACAAGCAGATGATGTCTATCTCAGCAATCAAGCGAGTTACCTGCTTGATGCCGGTATTGGCGATATCGCTCTAGAAATTGGCGACCCAGGCAATCCAGAAACCTTCTTACCGATTTCTAATGCATTGCAAAAGTTATTGTCTGAAGCGGAGATGGGGGAGTTGTTTAAGGTCTTTGCATTTACAAAGAATTTGAATACCATATTACCGGGCTATTCCCTGGAAGACCTGCCGGGATTGCGTGGCAGGAACCGACTCTAAGTCTTTAGTGTTTGAGTGCGGCCGAAATAGCCGATAGCCTTGCAACATCTACAGCGCTTCGAATGCTTTCACCATTGGCGCGATCTTCAGCAGGAACACCCGCAATAATTTCTGCTGTGTTGAGTGACTGAGCTTTCTGCACTGCATCGATCAAGACAGTCACTGGTAAACCAATCTGCTGAGCGAGTTTAAGCAAGGCATGTCCACGCTCAGGCTTGCGCCAAACATCAGCTCGGTTAAGCCAGGCCAATACATCAACAGCTTGGTATGCACCACCTGTGGTGTGCACCGTCTTTTCGATCAGTAAATTGAGTTCACTAAATATTTCACTGAAATCACGTACATCATTTGGCATTTTTACGCACTCTGCCCATGAGCGAATTTCATTGGCAGGTAAATGCATCAACACTACTGCGCAGCGATCTTCCAAGCCACTATCTACTGCGTGGAAATGGGCGATCAAGTCCTCGCGATATTCCCCTTTGGCCAAATTAACCGTAAATGCTGATGGCAGCAACGTTTTGGCTGCACCCGTGTCCAGCAATACTTGCAACATGCGCATTGGCTTAATAGCAGTAAAGCCCCTCGCCAATTCTTGCCAGATCCGTTCAGCAGATAATGCCGACAACTCATTTGACTGCACAATGGCCTTTAGGGCATCCATAGTTTCTGGTGCTACCGTAAATTCAGGGAAGCGAGCCGCAAATCTTGCGATACGCAATAGGCGCAATGGATCTTCTGCAAATGCATCTGATACATGGCGGAATATTTTGGCTGCCAAATCTTCCTGGCCGTTATAAGGATCCAGAATGGGGCCTATCCATTGACCATCTTCGCCAACCTCTTGCGCCATCGCATTAATCGTCAGATCGCGACGCTCTAAATCTTGCTCCAAGGTTACGGTGGGGTCGGCATAGAACATAAAGCCCTTATAGCCCTTCCCCGTCTTACGCTCGGTACGGGCTAGAGCATATTCAGCTTGAGTCTCTGGATGCAGGAAGACGGGGAAATCCTTGCCAACAGGGCGGTAGCCTAGGGCAATCATCCCTTCTACGCTAGAGCCAACCACCACATAATCTATGTCGTGCACCGGTAAACCCATGAGGGTGTCCCGAATAGCGCCACCAACTGCGTAGATCTTCATTTATTTACTTCATGCCTTCTAATGTGCGGCGGCTAATACCAAACACTTTAGTCAATGCATCCAGCCCATTGAGTGGCAAGATATTAGGAGCCTTCATAGACGCAATATTGTCTCGCGACATCAAAGTTGGGACTGGCAAAAACTCAAATGCCAGAGCTTGCAAATATCCTATAAATGCAGGTACAGGAATAATGGCGCAACGGGTATGCGCTTTGCGCGCCGCAAACTCTACAATCTCTTTCATGGTGTAAACAGTGGGGCCTACCAAATCATAAGATTGATGGATGGTTGATGGCATTTTTAAAGACTTTGTAAAAGCTGTGGCCACATCATCTACGCTTACCGGCTGAAACTGCGCTTCCGAATTTGCTAAAGGCATAGCCGGAAATAGTTTGGTCAGCTTGGCAAACAAGTTAATGAATTGATCTTGCGCACCAAAAATGACTGAGGGCCTAAAGATGGTCCAATCTAAATTACTGGATTTAACCGCAGATTCGCCGTCACCTTTACTGCGCTGATACATGGAAGGGCCTTTTGAGTCAGCACCTAAGGCACTCATATGCAAATAGCGCTTGAGGCCATTCATCTGCATAGCCGTCATGATATTTTTTGGGAGATCAACATGCGCTGCTTGAAATACTTTTCCATAAGGCTGTGCGGGCTTGTCATGCAATACGCCCACTAAATTGATCACGGCGCCATTAGGATTAATTCGCGAGCAAAGCGCTTGCAGAGAATCAAATTCATGTACATCAGCATCTTCTAAATGGATCTTAGGCAACATGCGCAATTCACGGGCGGCCGCTAAGTGACGAGTAGGCAACAAAACAGAATACCCCTCTGCCTGCAATTGAGCGGCTAAAACTCTACCTACAAAACCGTTACCACCGATTAGCAGAATGTCATATTTCATAAAACTCCAGTGTGGTTGAAGTACTAGGGTAGCTCAGATGCGATTGCCGCTTTAGGAGTAATCACGCCTAAACGCTGTTTTAAAGACTGCGATTGACCATGCATCACTGATGAATAATACGTCGCATTAGCCAAGACATTTTTTACATAGGTTCGCGTCTCATTAAACGGAATAGTTTCTGCAAAGATCGCGCCTTCTGTTGGGCTCGTGAGTTTTTCACGCCAAGACTTCGAGCGCGAAGGCCCAGCATTGTAGGCCGCCGAAGCTAGAACCCAGGAGCCATCCAAGTCTACCAAGACCATATTCAAATAATTGCTTCCCAATGTCAGATTGGTATTGGTGTCGCTCAATTTGTCATTGGTGTAAGTGGTCATGCCAATTTTCTTGGCCACGTACTTTGCAGTATTAGGCATCACCTGCATCAAGCCAGAGGCGCCCACCGAAGAGGAGGCATTCATGATGAAGCGGGACTCTTGACGAATGAGCCCATAAGCCCATGCCAAGTTCAAATCAATTTGTTTTGCAATGGGCGAAAGTTCATCGCGATACGGTGTTGGATAGCGCAAGCTAAAGTCATGCTCTTGCTTGGTGCGATCTGCAGTATTGACAACGCGGTCATACAGGCCGATGCGCTTAGCGTATTCAGCAGAGGCCAGTAGCTGTTTATCGCTCATATTGCGTAATTCCCAGTTCCACTCACGGTTGCCTTCGAAGCGTAAATTCATGGCATACAAACGCTCGCCTCGAATAAATCCTTTACGACTCGCCATCACCTCGATTTCTGCATCGCTGACTTTAGTGCGTGCAGGTGCATGATTAGATTTACCCAAGTCTTCGCGGGCTAACTGTCCATAAAAGTTGTATTGATCGGCAACCAGCTCAAGGCTCTCACGTGCCTTCTCATTTTGGCCGTCCACCTTCAGTGCACGTGCATACCAATAAGTCCAGGCAGGATCCTTGCTGCGCACTGCCGGGTTCATGCCCTCAATGGCGTTCTTGACCAAAGTCCAATCTTTCGCACGCAAACCTGCGCGCACCTTCCACTCTTGTCCCTCAGTGGAGAGAAGCTCGTTGTAGCCCAACTCTTGTTGCAAGCGATATGCATCATCTGCGTTGGGATCTAATTTCTTGGCCAAGAATTGGCCAATCACACCCCAAGCTACCGCTTGATTCTCTTTGCTGTAGCGCGATGCATTTTGTAAAAAATCTTTATAGGCTTTTGCAGGATCCGCTTTAGCAGCCTTTACGACATCGGCAATAGGGTCCTCACCACCCAAGCGGCGTGACATGGTGTCAAAACCCATTTCACTAGCGGCCCGGCCTATAGCCTTGGCTTCGCTAGGAGTTATGCCCCCAGCACTGACTAAAGCGGGAACCAACTCTTGGCAAGCCTGTCCAAAATAGCGTGGGTCTAGCAATATTGCGCGCGCATCAATTCCTACCTTGGCTGGATTCTCGCCTTGAGCCAACTTAGATTGCAGTGAATAACACTTCACCGGGGTATCGTCATCCAAAACAAACTTGGGATACTCAATATCAAATCGCGTCCAATCTTTGCGCTTACCCAATACCAAGAGCCAATCATTGCGCATCCGATCTGCCAAGGCGGTTCCTTGATATTGATTCAGAAAAGCCATAACCTGAGAGTCTGCATTGCTATCTGCGCGAGCACCGCCTGCGCTATCAAATAGCTGGGGCTTAATGCGGAAATAGGCTACATAGTCATCGTAGGGGTAATTGGAGAGGCTCGCCGCTAAGGTCTGTGAACGTGCAACATCATTTCTTTTAGCAGCTTCACGTAGTTCAATAAAGGTGCGATCGCCCTCAGTAACCTCAAAAGCGGAGATCCTGCTTTCTTTAGCAGGGACAGTTTTTTTAGATTTCTCTGCTGAAATACTAGGGGCATTAGCTAGCAAGGCAAAAAATACAATCCCGCCTAGCGTTTTTTCCCAGCCACCAAAAACATCAAACCTCTTTTTCACCGTTTAACCCTATCGATTTACTATATCTCTTAATTTTCGCCTGATAATGGTCGATATGCACGGCAATTCTCCAAAATCGCTACGGCAGGACTTACTAGCCCAAAGGAAACAGTTTGCGGCCAGCGCAAGCTATCCAGCTGCACAAGAAGCTATTTTGACTAGCTTTAGTCGATTTCTTGCAGATTACGATGCACAGATTCAAACTATTGCCTTGTATTGCCCCATTCAAGATGAGCTTGATCTGCGACCCGCTCTATTAGCATGGGCTGCCAACAAAGCAGGCAAAACACTTAGCCTCCCTTTTGCGCGCCCCGATAAACATTTAGATTTTTACGCGTGGCAAGAGGGCGATCTTCTCATTCCAAGTCGCCACGGAGTACTAGAACCCGACCCCAATAATCCACGCAGACCTCAAGCCACTCCAGACTGTATTTTGATCCCCTGTGTAGGCTGGTCAAAATCCCCGTCAGGAGATCGCAATCACTATTGGCGCCTTGGGTATGGTGGTGGCTATTTCGACCGTACCTTAACGCAATTACGCGCTAGCAATCCAAGTCTACTTTGCGTAGGGATTGGATTTGATTGGCAAAAACTAGATGATGCGCAGTGGCAAGCTCAAACGCATGATGAGCCCCTGGATCTACTCCTAACGGAGTCAGGGTTACTGCGCTAACCCCCCGTTGAGGCTGATTGAGTGCTTACCTATTTACCTATTCAGACTCAAATTATCCGCAATCGCTAAAACAGCATCTGCCTGATTGAGTGAGTAGAAATGGAGTCCAGGTGCGCCAGCCGTTAATAGCTGATCACAAAGGTCGGTAACCACCTCTTCACCAAAAGCCCGAATTGAGGCGGTGTCATCGCCATAAGACTGCAAGCGCAAGCGGATCCAACGCGGAATCTCTGCGCCACAAGCATCTGAGAAGCGGAGTAGCTGGGTACTATTGGTAATCGGCATGATTCCAGCGATGACTGGCTGAGTCACCCCCAGGTCATACGCTTCATCTACAAAACGGAAATAAGCATCGCTGTTGTAGAAATACTGAGTCACTGCTGAATTGGCTCCGGCCTTCATCTTCTGCACAAAGAAATCGACATCCGTTGCCGGCGACTTAGCCTGAGGATGGCATTCTGGGTAAGCTGCCACATCAATATGAAACCACTCGCCGGTTTCTGCACGGATAAACTCCACCAATTCATTAGCGTGGTGGAACTCACCATACTGGCCCATGCCAGATGGCAAGTCGCCACGTAAAGCCACAATCCGTTTAACGCCCAAAGCTTGATATTGTTTCAACATTTCGCGCACGCTCTCACGTGAACTACCAACACAAGATAAGTGCGGAGCAACCGCTGCACCTGCAGCATGAATATCGCTCACTACTTTTAATGTGCCAGATTGTGTAGAGCCGCCGGCACCAAAAGTCACAGAATAAAAAGCGGGCTTGAGTGTTTCACTAAAACGCTCGCGCACAAGATGTAGCTTAGCCTCACCTTCAGGTGTTTTTGGAGGGAAGAATTCAACGCTTAATTCCATGATCTTGGGCCTGTGTCTCTATTGAACAATATCTAACAATGGTGCAGATTAATAACGGTAGTGGTCAGCCTTATACGGGCCTTCTTTTGTTACGCCAATGTACGAAGCTTGCTGATCTGACAATACAGTTAACTGTGCATTCAATGTCTTGAGCTGTAAACGAGCAACCTTCTCATCCAAATGCTTAGGCAAAGTGAAAACACCGATTGGATATTTATCTGTACCAACTGCATTCCACAATTCGATCTGCGCAATTACTTGGTTTGCAAATGAAGAGCTCATTACATAGGAAGGATGTCCTGTACCGCAACCTAGGTTAACTAAGCGACCTTTAGCCAAGATGATGATGCGCTTCTCAGGCTTGCCATTGGCTGCTGGGAAAATCACATGATCTACTTGTGGCTTGATCTCTTCCCACTTGTACTTCTCAATACCAGCAACATCAATCTCGTTATCGAAGTGGCCAATGTTACAAACGATGGCTTGATTCTTCATCTTGATCATGTGGTCATGCGTGATCACATGGTAGTTACCTGTTGCAGAAACAAAGATGTCCGCTTTATCAGCAGCGTAGTCCATCGTTACGACGCGGTAGCCTTCCATTGCCGCTTGCAGTGCGCAGATTGGATCTACTTCAGTAACCCAAACTTGAGCAGACAAAGCTCGCAGTGCTTGTGCAGAGCCCTTACCCACATCGCCGTAACCACAAACAACAGCAACCTTACCAGCAACCATCACATCGGTTGCGCGCTTAATTGCATCCACCAAAGACTCGCGGCAACCGTAGAGGTTGTCGAACTTGCTCTTAGTAACAGAGTCGTTGACGTTAATAGCCGGGAACTTCAAGTCGCCCTTGGCGAACATCTGATACAAGCGATGCACACCAGTGGTGGTTTCTTCAGTAACGCCCTTAACTTTCTCTAAGCGTGTGGAGTACCAAGTTGAATCTTGAGCTAATTTGTTTTTGATCGCAGCAAACAAAATAGTTTCTTCTTCGCTGGTTGGGTGATTCAAGCAAGCTTGATCTTTTTCAGCACGAGCACCAAGGTGCAATAACAAAGTAGCATCGCCGCCGTCATCCAAAATCATATTAGTGAAGCCACCATCAGCCCACTCAAAAATACGGTGGGTGTAATCCCAGTATTGCTCAAGGGTTTCGCCTTTAATCGCAAACACAGGTGTGCCATTAGCAGCAATCGCAGCAGCAGCGTGATCTTGTGTAGAGAAAATATTGCAAGATGCCCACTGCACTTCAGCACCTAGAGCCTCAAGCGTCTCAATCAGTACTGCAGTCTGAATGGTCATGTGCAATGAACCAGTGATGCGTGCACCACGTAGTGGCTGTTGGGCTGCGAATTCGTCGCGAATCGCGATGAGTCCTGGCATTTCAGTTTCGGCAATAGCGATTTCTTTACGGCCAAAGTCAGCCAAAGAAATATCAGCAATAGCGCAACGGGTTGCTACAAAGTTGTTTAAATCGGAAACGGTACTCATGAATGCTCCAGCTAAATACGATCCAATGCTGGAGTAGAAACTCGCTAGCCATTGAATCATGGGTTAGCGAGCGCAGTTGCAATTAGCAAACTCTGGGGTTACCTAGGAGTCCACTCCCTTCAAGCCTGGGGAAACGCTGGTTCTCAGCATTCCTTGCAACGCTCCTTGAAGGTATGGCGAAATTGTAATCAATTTCGCCATATTTCGCCTCAATACAACTACATACTGCAAATTTACTACTTAGAAAGCAGATTACAGGCCAGCTGCTGCACGTAATACGGGCGCCTTATCGCACTGTTCCCAAGTAAATTCTGGCTCTTCACGACCAAAGTGACCATAAGCAGCGGTCTTGCGATAAATCGGACGCAAGAGGTTCAACATCTTGACGATGCCCTTTGGACGCAAGTCAAAGTGCTCGGATACCAATTGCGCAATCTTTTCATCAGAGATCTTGCCGGTACCAAACGTGCTCACCATGACTGAAGTTGGTTTAGCAACGCCAATAGCGTAAGAGATCTGAATCAAGCACTTGCTTGCCAAACCAGCAGCAACCACGTTTTTCGCAACGTAACGACCGGCATAGGCAGCAGAACGGTCCACTTTAGAAGGATCTTTGCCGGAGAAGGCGCCACCACCATGCGGGGCTGCACCACCATAGGTATCCACAATGATCTTACGACCAGTCAAGCCGCAATCGCCTTGTGGGCCGCCGATCACAAATCGACCTGTTGGGTTTACCAAGAAGTTAATCGCACCTTTAATCAGATGCTTTGGCAATACTGGTTTGATGATTTCTTCGATAACAGCTTCACGCAATTTCTCGAGAGAGATTTCTTCATCATGTTGAGTAGAAAGCACAACAGTATCAATAGAGTCCGGCTTGCCATCGACATAACGCAAAGTCACTTGTGACTTGGCATCTGGGCGCAACCAATTCAAACGGCCATCGCGGCGCAGTTGGGATTGACGCTCCACTAAACGGTGCGACAAATGAATCGGCAAAGGCATGAGCTCTGTAGTTTCGTCACAGGCGTAACCAAACATCAAGCCTTGGTCGCCGGCGCCTTGATCTAGGCCATCGTCATGTGCCTTATCTACGCCCTGAGCAATGTCTGGACTCTGCTTGTCGTAAGCCACTAATACCGCACAGCCCTTGTAATCAATACCGTAGTCAGTATTGTCGTAACCAATTTCACGCAAAGTGTTGCGGGCCACTTGGATGTAATCCACGTTTGCATTGGTAGTGATTTCACCGGCCAGTACAACTAAACCAGTGTTACACAAGGTTTCTGCAGCAACTCGTGCTGTTGGATCTTGGGCCAAGATGGCATCCAAGATGGCATCAGAAATTTGGTCTGCTACTTTATCGGGGTGACCTTCAGAAACGGATTCTGAGGTAAAGAAGTAATCATTTGCCATTGCATATTCCTTTAAAAATTAACACGATCTATGGGACAACTCGACGTGCCAGGAACTACAACGGCGACGCTTTAGCAGAATTTATGAATCGCCCTGCAAGTTGCCTTAACTCAGCGATAGGGTAATTCTATCCGAAAAATGCCTTATCCATCAAGCCTTATGAGAAATTTGGCCCTACCGCCCGCATTGAATATCATGAGGGGGTGCGCAAACTACTACTCAAGCTAACCCTCAATGTAATTGCTGTATTACCCCTATTCCTGGCTCAAGTCATTGGGGCGGCTTTAGGGGTCTTGGCTTATGTAGGCTCCAAGCAATATCGATCACTTTTTCGCCCTCAATATGAGGCGGTAGTGAGCAGCCATCATTTACCCCGGCAAATTTGGCGTGCGACAGCAGCCTCAGGCCAACTCTTATCTGACAGCCTCTGGATCTGGCGTAACCCTCAAAAAGCTTTAGAGCTAGTTGAAGTTCAAGACTGGGACTTGGTGGAGTCAGCGATTAACGAAGGCCATGGACTCGTAATGCTCACCCCACATTTGGGCGGCTTTGAAATTATTCCCCGCGTATTAGCGCAGCACTTTCCAGCAACTATCCTCTATCGCCCCTCACGGCAAGAATGGCTCAATGAAGTAGTTGAAACTGGTCGCGCCTATCCCAATATGCATTTCGTACCAACGAACCTCAATGGCGTTCGCCAAATGACACGCGCCCTGACGCGCGGAGAGGCCATTGGCATTCTTCCCGATCAGGTGCCTAGCGGCGGTGAAGGCGTATGGGTGCCGTTTTTCGGACGCCCGGCTTATACAACGCCACTACCCGCACGGCTAGCGAACCGGAACAACACGCCAGTTGTGATGTTTACCGCTAAACGCAAAGGGCTTGGCAAAGGCTGGCTCATGCAGGCCAAGAGATTGGGATCGCTTTCTGAGGATTCCACCATCGCAGCAACTGAACTCAATATCGCCATTGAAGATGCGATCTTAGTTGCGCCTAACCAATTCATCTGGGCGTACAACCGCTATAAACATCCAAGCGGAGCAGAGTTACCACCGCTCTAAGTCTTGAACACAAAGGCTATATTTGCATTATTAGTGCGCATGAATAAATACATCGAAGAGCTTGTCCGAGAAAAGCCGGCAGGGTACTATTGGGTACATAAACGCTTTAAACATCTGCCGTCTAGCGAGCCCAGCCTATACAACTAATTGGAATTCTTTTGAGCACGAATTTAAGCAAACCCACACGCAAACTGCGCTTCACCAAAATGCATGGTGCTGGCAATGATTTCATTGTGCTCAATGGTATTGATCAAGATCTCAGCGACATGACTCGAGAGCAATGGCAAAAACTAGCTCATCGTCAGCTTGGTATTGGTGCCGATCAAATCTTGTTGGTCGAAAAAGCAACGCATCCTGACGCCGATTTTCGTTACCGAATTTTCAATGCTGACGGTGGTGAAGTGGAGCAATGCGGCAATGGTTCACGTTGCTTTGTGCGCTTTGTGCTCGACCAAGGTTTATCCGCCAAAAATCCTTTGCGTGTTGAAGTGGCGCATACCGTTCTTACCCTCAAATCTCATGAAGATGGGCAAGTAGAAGTAGATATGGGCGCACCTATTTTTGAGCACAGCCAAATTCCTTTTAATGCAAAAGACCTCCCGAACAAACAAGAGTTTCATGAAATGCTTTATGCACTTCCGCTTAATACTCCAGCAACTCACGACAGTTGGATTGGCGTGGTCTCCATGGGTAATCCGCACGCCGTCCAAGTAGTTGGGGATGTGGATAGTGCGCCCGTATTAGAAGAGGGTCCGTCAATCGAGAAGCATGCCGCGTTTCCTAAAAAGGTCAACGCGGGCTACATGCAAGTTTTAAATCGCAATCAAATTAAGCTACGCGTATTTGAGCGTGGCGCTGGTGAGACCTTGGCTTGCGGCACTGGCGCATGTGCTGCAGTGGTGTCTGGCATTCGTCGTGGCTTGCTTGACTCACCCGTCAAGGTACATACCCGAGGTGGTGATTTGCAAATTGCCTGGGGCGGAATAATTAATGAAGTCGCTCAACCAGTCATCATGACTGGCCCAGCCGTTACTGTGTTTGAAGGTGAAGCAAGCATCTAAAGGGCAGTTACAGCAGTTTCACTCTTAAGATTAAATTCCGTACTTCTCGCGGTAAGCTTTCACAGCAGGCAAATAATCCGTGAGCTCGGTATTGCTCGATGCCTTTAAGAAAGCCATTACATCAGCTAAGTTCGCAATCGCCACTACTGGAAGCCCAAATTCCTGTTCAACCGCTTGTACCGCTGACTTCTCACCAATATCTATTGCGGTACCCGACCTCTCCATGCGATCTAAGGCAATTAATACGGCGGCGGGTTCAGCGCCGGCAGCGCGAATTAATTCAACAGACTCTCTGACTGAAGTTCCAGCAGAAATCACATCATCAATGATGACTACTTTTCCTTTGACTGGGGCGCCAACCAAAGAGCCGCCCTCGCCGTGGTCTTTGGCTTCTTTGCGGTTGTAGGCATAAGGCACATTACGTCCGGCATCTGCCAAAGCGATCGCCGTAGCGGCGGCCAAGGTAATGCCCTTATATGCTGGCCCATAGAGCATGTCGTACTCAATGCCAGATTCCTGCAAAGCTTTGGCGTAATAACGGCCCAAGGCACTTAAACGGGCGCCGTCATTAAATCCACCCGCATTAAAGAAATAAGGAGAAAGACGCCCCGCTTTGGTTTTAAACTCCCCAAACGACAAAACATTTGCCTCCAAGGCAAATTGAATAAAGTTATCTTGATTAGAATTTTTTGAGCTCATAGGCCTATATGTTACGCATCATTTCTGCCAACCTCAACGGTATCCGCTCTGCGGTCAAAAAAGGCTTTTTACCATGGGTGACCAAACAAAAAGCCGACTTTGTTTGTATGCAAGAGCTCAAAGCCCAACAAGATGATCTCGAAGACGCCATCCTCAATCCCGATGGCTTGCACGGCTTTTTTCATCATGCCGAGAAAAAAGGCTATAGCGGTTGTGGAATCTATACCCCCCACAAGCCCGATGTAGTGCTCTACGGCTACGGTAATCCAGAATTTGATGCTGAGGGACGCTATGTAGAGGCTCGGTTTAAAAAGCTGTCAGTAATCTCGGTATATATGCCCTCAGGCTCAAGCTCGCCTGAAAGGCAAGAGGCCAAATATCGCTATTTGGATTCTTTCTTGCCGCACCTGGTGGAGCTGAAAAAGTCGGGGCGCGAAATTGTGCTGTGTGGCGACATCAATATTGCCCATAATGAAATCGACCTCAAGAACTGGAAAGGCAATCTTAAGAATTCAGGATTTTTACCAGAAGAGCGTGCGTGGCTAAGCAATCTATTTGAGCGAGTAGGCTATGTAGATGTCTATCGAGCATTAGAGCCAGAAGCCACTGACGATTGTTATACCTGGTGGAGCAATCGTGGCCAGGCTTATGCAAAGAATGTGGGTTGGCGCATCGACTATCACATCACCACACCGGGGATTGCTGCTAGCGCCAAAAATACTGCGGTCTACAAAGACGAGCGCTTCTCAGATCATGCGCCACTCACAGTGGATTACAACTGGGCTATTTAGAAACTTGTGAGTCGTGCTTTTTGAATTCAACTACCTTAAAGTGAATGGCCAGCCAAATCAGAATTAACACTGGTGCGCCAATAACAGCAGTGATGATGAAGAAGTTTTGGTATCCGAAAGAATCAACAAAGACTCCCGAGAAGCCAGCCAACCACTTTGGCAACAAGAGCATCATCGAACTAAATAATGCGTACTGCGTCGCGGAATACTGGATATTAGTCAAGGCTGATAAGAATGCAATAAAAGCCGCTGTTGCAATTCCGGAACTCAGATTGTCAGCGGAGATGACCCACACCAATCCATGCAAATCATGGCCCTGGGTAGCTAGCCAAGCAAATAACAAATTACTCACGGCAGACAAGATTGCACCCAAGAATAAGATCCGCATGACTCCAAAGCGCAAAGTCAGCACCCCGCCCAAAAAGGCTCCCACTAAAGTCATGACTACACCAAATACTTTGCTGACAGCGGCCACCTCATCCTTGGTATAGCCCATATCTACATAAAAAGGATTGGCCATAATGCCCATCACCACATCACTAATTCGGTAAATTGCAATCAGAGACAAAATCAGAGCGGCATGCCAGCCATAGCGCTTAATAAAATCCGCAAATGGTTCAATCAAGGTTTGATGCAACCAAGCTTTAGCATTGCGCGCTTTTTCCAACTCAATACGCACTGGCTCTTTGCTAAATAAAGTAGTGATCACGCCGACACTAATCGAAAGCGCCATACAGAGATAAGCAAATTGCCAGGCGCTTGCGTCATAACCAGTATTACCAGCCTCAGCGCGGGCCGCCAACCAAAGAACGCCGGCTCCCGACCAAATTAAAGCCAGTCGATAACCAGTTTGATAAGTGGCTGCCAAAGCCGCTTGATGATCACTATCTGCCGACTCAATACGAAAAGCGTCTAAAGCGATATCTTGGGTTGCAGAACCAAACGCGACGAGAAGTGCGCACCACACAATCGGCGTGAGCTGAACTTTGGGATCAATACTAGCCATGCCCACTAGACCAAGAATGATCAGCATCTGAGCAAAGATTAGCCAGCTGCGCCTTCTACCGAAAAATTTTGACAATACGGGAATAGAAAGTCGATCAACCAAAGGGGCCCACATCCATTTAAAGGCATAGATCAAGCCAACCCAAGTGAGATAACCAATGGTACTACGATCAATGCCCGCCTCTCTCAGCCAAAAGCTAAGTGTTCCTAAAATCAGTAGCAGAGGTAGGCCCGCAGAGAAGCCCAGGAAGAGCATTCGAAGGCAAGGCCATTCGAGATAAACCCGAAAATCTTTCAGCCAGGACTGAGCGGTACTAAGCACGTCGAACGCGGAACAGCGCTAGACTTCCAAAAAGATTGGGCATCAAAGTAACCTGCCGCCCTTCATGCAAGATGCATTGATCTAAAACTTTTAATCCTAGGCTTGAAGCCAGCTTCTCAAAATCGGCTACGGTGAGTACGCGGACATTGGGCGTGTTGTACCACTGATATGGCAAGCTCTTAGAAACAGGCATACGACCAAAGCCAACCGCCAAGCGATGTGACCAATGGCCAAAGTTAGGGAAAGAGACAATAGACTCTTTTCCGACGCGCACCACTTCACGCAAGATCTTTTCAGTTTCATGAATAGTTTGCAAAGTTTGTGAGAGCACCACGGTGTCAAAGCTATTGTTCTCAAACAATGCTAAGCCACCCTCCAAGTTTTGCTGAATGACATTCAAACCTTTTTGGACGCAAGAGAGCACGCGAGCATCATCAATCTCAACACCATATGCATGTACTGGTTTCTGTTTTTGCAAATACTCCAAGAAACTGCCATCACCACAACCGAGATCAAGCACCTCGCTATTGGGGGCGATCCAATTGGCTATCGCAGCAAAATCTGCGCGCTTCATGATTTGACCTCTAGCATTTGTTCAAAGTAAGCATGGATCAGGTTGTGATAACGAGGATCATCCAACAAGAAAGCATCATGTCCATGAGGCGCATCTATTTCCGCATAACTGACTTCACTCTTATTGCTGAGCAAAGAGGCCACAATCTCGCGACTGCGGTTTGGCGGGAAGCGCCAATCGGTAGAGAAGCTCACGACCAAGAACTTGGCTTGTACCTCAGCAAGGGCGCGATTCAGACTGCCTTCATAACGACGTGAAGGATCAAAATAATCTAGCGCTCTCGTAATGAGCAAGTAGGTATTGGCATCAAAGTAAGTGGAGAATTTATCTCCTTGATGACGCAAATAACTTTCGACCTCAAACTCCACATCAAAGCTGAAGCGGTAATCATTAGATTCGCCATTCGGTCTTTGTAGCTCGCGCCCAAATTTTTCAGCCATATCGTCATCTGACAGGTAGGTAATATGCCCCACCATACGCGCCAACCTGAGGCCTCGCTTCGGCACTACACCATGTTCATAGTAGTTGCCACCATGAAAATCCGGGTCAGACAAAATAGCGTTGCGCGCCACTTCATTAAAAGCAATGTTCTGTGCACTGAGTTTTGGTGTGGATGCAATGACTAAGCAATGCGCTAAGCGCTTTGGGAACTGGATTGCCCAAGCCAAGGCTTGCATACCACCCAAGCTTCCGCCCATTACCGCAGCAAAACGACGAATGCCTAACTTGTCCGCTAAGCGCGCCTGAGTGTTCACCCAATCTTCCACTGTAATGACTGGAAAATCTGCACCGTAAGGCTTGCCACTGGCGGGATTAATACTCATGGGCCCTGTGGATCCAAAACAAGAGCCTAAGTTGTTTACGCCGACGACAAAAAAGTGATCCGTATCTACTGGCTTACCCGGCCCAATCATGTTGTCCCACCAACCAATATCGCTTGCATCATCGGGGTTAGGACCGGCAACATGGTGCGATGCATTTAATGCATGGCAGACCAATACAGCGTTACTTTTGTCAGCATTCAGTTTGCCGTAAGTTTCAATAACTAGATCGTAGCCAGATAAGATGGCGCCACTTTGCAAAGGCAAGGGCTCGGCAAAGTGGATAGTGTTTCTAGAGAGGTGTAGCTCGCTCATTCGGATAGAAGAATGCGAAGACTAATATCAGACGCCTCAGTTGGAAGCTTCTTAAAGCCGCTACGAGCAAAACGATGCCAGCGGCCTAATACGTAGCTCATCAACATTGCCGCGCGAATACTGACCTCATCTTGACCTACACTTGCCCAAGAGCCACCTTGCGTTTGAGCAATGCGTAAGGCTTGTTTCAGTGATGCCTCCACACGATCAAGCACTTGGGTAATACGCTCTTGCAGACGGTCATCCTCTTGCAACAAAGCATCACCCAAGAGTACGCGGGTCATACCCGGATTCTTTTCAGCGAAGAACAAGAGCATCTGCAAAATACCGCGCGCTTGTGCAAGCCCAGACTCTTCTTTTTGATTAATTTGATTAATTAGACCAAAAACAGTTTGCTCAATAAAAGAGATTAAACCTTCAAACATCTGCGCCTTACTGGCGAAGTGTCGATAGAGCGCCGCTTCTGAAACTTGAATTTTTGCCGCCAAGGCTGCAGTGGTTACGCGCTCGGCCTTCGGATTTTGTAGCATCTCTGCCAACACCTGCAGAATCTGAAGGCGACGCTCTCCAGGGCGAGGGCGTTTACGCGTTTTACCCTCATCAGCAATTGAAGCTTCGATGTCTGATGCAGTGGGGTCTAAAGAATCGCGCATGGTTATATCTCTTATTTAGTCCCTTAACGCGAGCGAATCATCGTTCCAAATGCCTGCTCGGTCAAAATCTCCAACAGTAAGGAGTGCTCAATTCTTCCATCAATAATATGAACTGAATTCACGCCACTCTTTGCTGCATCTAATGCGGAAGAAATCTTCGGCAGCATGCCGCCAGAAATCGTGCCATCAGCAAACAAACCATCAATCTCACGAGCCGTAAGGTCAGTTAACAGTGTGCCGTTTTTATCCATCACACCAGGGATATTCGTCATCATGACCAATTTCTCTGCATGCAAGATTTCTGCCATCTTACCGGCCACTAAATCGGCATTGATGTTGTAAGCCTGACCTTCTTCGCTAAAGCCAATTGGAGAGATCACGGGAATAAACGCGTCATCCTGCAATGCTTTTACGACCGCAGGATTAATGGCCTCAATCTCGCCAACAAAGCCTAGATCTATCATGGCCCCAGCATGCTGTTGATCTGGAACCAACATCTTCTTCGCGCGAATCAAGCCACCATCTTTACCAGTTAAGCCAACTGCCTGACCGCCAAAGTGGTTGATTAACATCACGATGTCTTGTTGCACTTCGCCACCTAGAACCCACTCAACTACTTCCATGGTTTCTTCGTCGGTCACTCGCATGCCCTGAATAAAGGTGCCGGCTTTGCCAATCTTCTTTAAAGCTTCATCAATTTGTGGGCCACCACCGTGTACTACTACAGGGTTCATGCCGACGAGCTTCAGCAAGATAACGTCGCGTGCAAAACTTTCCTTCAAGCGCTCTTCCACCATGGCGTTTCCGCCGTACTTAATCACAATAGTTTTACCGTGATACGCGCGGATGTAAGGCAAAGCCTCAGCCAAAATCTCCGCCTTTAATAAAGGAGGGATTTCGCTAATAGATGGTGATTGCTTAGTCATTGCTGCTTTTATATTCGGTCTAGTCAATTAATCGCCAAACAACTTTTGACGAAGTTCACGACGCTCTTGAGCCTCAAGAGATAAATTGGCTGTTGGGCGGGCAATTAAACGATTTAGACCAATCGGCTCACCAGTTTCTTCACACCAGCCATAATCGCCAGACTCAGTGCGGGCTAAGGCCTGCTCTACTTTTTTCAACAACTTGCGCTCGCGATCACGGGTGCGTAACTCAAGAGCGTGCTCCTCTTCAATGGTTGCGCGGTCAGCCGGATCGGGAACTAAAATATTTTCGCGAAGATGCTCTGTCGTCTGCGAAGCATTCTTCAAAATGTCATTCTTTAGGGTCAAGAGCTTCTGACGGAAAAAATCTAACTGAGCCGCACTCATATAGTCCTTTTCAGACATCTTGAGCAATTCAGCTTCTGTTAAAGGCTCACCCTTTACAGCCTTGCTACTTGTTTTTGCCGTAGCCGTAGATTTCGTTGGTGTTTTTACCGTCATTTCATTCTTTCCATGGGTTGAACCATTATTGCTTCATTCTGCCAAAGTTTTGCTACCCTTTGCCAATATTTATCAATATTGACTGTGGCGGCGGATTGTACTTTAAATTTCCTAGGCCAAGCAGCCATCAAGCCCAGCCAGCAGGGTATCCTTAGGCAAATCGATGCCTATAAACACCATGCGGGTTTGCTTCGGCTCTGCACCCCATAAACCAGCTAAATCACTGCCCATCATCTGATGGACGCCCTGGAACACGACTTTTCGGTTGCTACCCTTCACATAGAGAACGCCCTTGTAACGCAACATCTTCTCTCCAAAGACCTCCAAAATACCGCCTAAGAAGTCCTCTAATTTTTTATGGTCAAAGGGTTTATCACTACGAAAAACAAAGGATTGGATGCGATCGGTATGGCCTGCATGGCCATGGTGATCGTGACTGTGGTCGTGGCCACAGGTACTATGATCATGATCGTCATGCCCATGATCATGTCCGCAAGTGGCGTGGTCATGATCATCTTGCCCTAAAAAGTGAGGGTCGATATCGAGCTTGGCGTTCAAATTGAAGCCTTTGAGATCTAAAACTGCATCTAAAGGCACCACTCCTTTAGAAATCCCCTGAATCGGTGCGCGGGGGTTCATGTGCATTAAGCGATTCCGCAAGGCATCTACTTCAGCGGGTGTTACTAAATCTGTCTTGGTAATAAAGATTTGGTCAGCAAAACCCACCTGACGCTGCGCCTCTTCATGCTCATTGAGCTGTTGCGGGCCATGCTTCGCATCCACTAAGGTGATCACTGCATCCAAAACATAATGGTCAGCAACATCATCATCCATAAAGAAGGTTTGAGCCACCGGGCCAGGATTGGCTACGCCGGTTGTCTCAATCACCACACGTTCAAAGCTGATTTTTTTATCTTTGCGTTGCTCCCAAAGCGTATTTAGCGCTTCGACTAAGTCACCGCGAATCGTGCAGCAGATACAACCATTACTCATTTGCACAATGTTTTCTTGATTATCTTGAACCAAGATGTCGTTATCGATATTCTCTTCGCCGAACTCGTTCTCAATCACGGCAATTTTTTTGCCGTGCTGTTCGGTCAGGATGTGCTTGAGCAAAGTCGTTTTGCCACTGCCCAAAAAGCCTGTGAGAATTGTTACCGGAATTAACGCCATCATTGATCCTATCAAAATCTATAAATACATTCCCCAAATGGGAAACATGACATCTTACCGAGTTCCTCAGCCTTTGACAGCCTTTGCTCTCGGATGCGCTTTGTCATATGCCTGTGCTAAGTGCTGAAAGTCTAAGGAGGTATAAATCTGGGTGCTGGCAATACTGGCATGTCCCAGCATCTCCTGCACGGCGCGAAGATCCTGAGAAGACTGCAAAACATGGCTAGCGAAGCTATGACGCATCATATGCGGATGAACATGGGTAGGCAGTCCCGCCCGCATAGCTAGGGTGCGTAAGCGCGCCTGAACGGTGCGGGGAGATAAGCGCGCGCCTGTGGCCGATATAAATAAGGCGGCTGAAAGCTGAGATTGCCCCGACAGCGTCGCCTCCTCACGAACATCGCGCCAGACTCTCAAGGATTGCATGGCGGGGGCCCCAACAGGTACGGAGCGACGTTTCCCGCCCTTACCCAAAACAGTAACTTCCGCAGCATCCCAATCTAACCATCCAGCAGATTCGTGCTGACGATCCTTGCTCTGCATCACATCAATACCCAGAAGCTCCGATAAGCGCAGGCCGGAGGAATATAGCAAATCGATGATCGCGGCGTCACGCACCGTTTCTAAATCTGGCTTCGCTTCTGCTTCTTTGACCGCTTGGTTTACTAAAGATAGGGCTTGCTCAACCGAGAGTGCTTTAGGCAAAGACTTCAAACGCTTGGGGGCCTTTACATCATCTACTGGATTGGCAACTAGGTTTGCCGTTGCGCGTCCTGCTTGCGCATCACGACGCGCATCTTTTTCGGTCAACCAGTCATACCAACCCCGCCACGCAGAAAGGGCTCTAGCAATGGTGCGAGATGACTTTCCTTTCGAGTGCAGGCGTCCCGCCCAGCGACGCACATGGGCATTTGTTACCCTCAAGAGTTCTACAGAATCTTCAGATGCAAAAGCTTGGAGCTCACTCAAATCCATTCGATACGCTTTGAGCGTATGGGGTGAGAGTTGCCTTAATACATGCAACTCATGCAAATATTCCTGTACGAGGGGGTGAAGGTCAGTTAGGGCTTGGCTCATAAGCCTGGATGCGGTCCAAAGCTGCAGCGGTTAGCTCGGCAATCTGACGCAAGTAAAAGGCGCCCATGTCAGCCGTAAAACGGGTCTCATCTTTGCTTGCCAGCAGCAGCACGGCTGGTGACTGAACGGTTCCGATACTTTTACCTAATGGCAAACCAATCGCCACCATGCTTTGCCATTCAGAATCAATGGTGACTTGGGTGGCCAATAAATCCACACTGGCAGAGGCCAGCTCTTTAGCCGATCCACACAGGGGTGTGTCGATCCATGGACCAAACGCAGCGTTTGGCGACAGGAGTTGTGCTGACTCAACCTCAAATACTTCGGCCAAACCTGCAGTCACCGCAGACTCCACATCCGCCTTGCTATTGGCCCCCATCAAGCGCAATAACCAGGACACTAGGCTTTGCTGAGTTTTATCATTGCGGCTACCAAAGTGCAGCATCTCACTCAAGCGGCGATTGAGCTCCTGATTCTGAGTGCGCAATAAAGTCATCTGACGCTCTTGCAATGAGATTGCCCGGTCTTCATGTGGATGCTTTAAACGAATTTCATTCAAGAGATTGGCGTAACGCTCAAAGAAACCTGGGGTCACACGTAACCACTCCGCAACCAACTCTTCTTGTTCGGCTTGCTTGGGATCAATTGCGCTCATCTATTTCTTTCTTGTTTAAATTTGATTAACTCAGCTTTTTATGGAGCAACTCATTGACTTGGCCTGGATTGGCCTTACCTTGCGACGCCTTCATGATCTGGCCCACCAAAGCATTAAACGCTTTTTCTTTGCCAGAGCGGAACTCTGCAACAGACTTCTCGTTAGCGGCCAAGACCTTGTCAATCATGGTCTCTAGCTCACCGCTATCGCTAATCTGTTTTAAGCCTTTGGCATCAATCACCTGATCAACTGTGCTGATAGTTTTACCAGCCACAGCCTCTTCCCACAAAATTGCAAAGATATCTTTAGCAATCTTGTTAGAAATAGTGCCGTCAGCTACACGAGTGAGTAGTGGCGCCAAATGTTCCGCTTTTAAAGGGGCGTTGGCAGTAGCGATGCCCGCACGATTAAGCGATGATGCAAGCTCTCCCGCAATCAGGTTGGCCGCTGCTTTTGCCAAGGACTTACCAACAATAGCCAATAACGCTTCAAAGACTTTTGCCGTATCTCGATCTTGCGTCAGCAATTGTGCATCGTAAGCACTTAATCCAAATTCACTTTGCCACTGTTTACGAAGTTGCGCTGGAAGTACTGGCATTTTACTGCGTACTGCGGCAATCCAGGCATCGTCAATCACGACTGGTAACAGATCCGGATCAGGGAAGTAGCGGTAGTCGTTTGCATCTTCTTTACTCCGCATGCTGCGGGTTTCCTGACGATCAGGATCATACAAACGGGTTTCCTGAACAACCGTGCCGCCATCTTCAATTAATTCAATTTGTCGACGCACTTCATATTGAATGGCCTCCTCCAAAAAACGGAAGGAGTTCAAATTCTTGATTTCGCAACGAGTGCCAAATTCCACTTGCCCCATGGGACGCACAGAAACGTTGGCATCGCAACGGAAAGAACCCTCTTGCATATTGCCGTCACACACTCCAAGCCAGACTACAAGGGTATGCAATGCTTTTGCATAAGCTACTGCTTCAGCGGCGCTGCGCATCACTGGCTCGGTCACAATTTCTAATAATGGTGTGCCAGCACGATTTAAATCGATGCCACTAGATGCTTCACCATGCGGGCCCAAGAAACCTTCCTCATGAACGGACTTACCAGCATCCTCTTCCATGTGCGCGCGTGTGAGCTCAACCACCTTCACTTGATCGCCGACCAAGATTTCTAAATGGCCGCCTACGACTAGGGGGAGCTCCATCTGACTAATCTGATATCCCTTCGGCAAATCAGGATAGAAATAATTCTTTCGAGCAAAAATACTCGCTGGAGAAATTTTTGCGCCCACAGCCAATCCAAAACGGATGGCATGCTCAACCGCTTGGCGATTGAGCACAGGCAATACACCAGGCAAAGCTAAGTCGACCGCACAAGCTTGGGTATTCGGGCCTGCTCCAAAGCGCGTACTGGCACCGCTAAAAATTTTTGATTGCGTTTGTAATTGTGCGTGGGTCTCTAGACCAATAACGACTTCCCATTGCATCATGCCACCTCGCTTGCTTGACGCAAATGCCAGTCACTATTTTGCTGATACTGATGTGCCACTTGCAATAAGCGCGCTTCAGAAAAATAATTACCAATCAACTGCATGCCAATCGGCAAATTGCTTGTATTAAAACCACAGGGAACGCTCATTGCTGGCAGCCCCGCTAAGTTTGTAGAGAGCGTATAGATATCTTCTAAATACATCTGCACAGGATCTTTCGATTTTTCGCCTAGTCGCCATGCGACATCAGGGGCAACGGGACCTAAGATCACATCGCATTTTGCAAATGCAGCCTGAAAGTCAGCTGCAATGATGCGACGAATTTTTTGCGCTTGCAGATAATAGGCATCGTAATAACCATGGCACAGTACATATGTGCCAATCAAAATACGGCGCTTTACTTCGGCACCAAAACCTTCGGTGCGCGACTTCTTATACATGTCCGACAAATCGCGATATTCATTGGCGCGATGTCCGTAGCGCACACCATCAAAGCGACTCAAATTGCTAGAGGCTTCGGCGGGCGCCAAGACGTAATACACCGGTATAGACAGTTTTGTTTTGGGCAGACTCACTTCAACTAGCTCTGCACCTAAATCTTGCAGTGCTTTTGCTGCAGTATTGACAGCATTAGCCACTTCTTGCGCGAGGCCTTCTGCAAAAAATTCCGTTGGCAGCCCAATGCGCAATCCTTCTAGGGGCTTTACTGCATTGGTATTGCCTTCTTTCCAAGCTTGCGTGAGGTAACGACCATAGTCTTCCCCTGAATCAGCCAAAGAAGTCGAATCACGAGGATCGTGGGAAGACATGGCTGTGAGCAACAAAGCGCAATCTTCTGCAGTTTTACCTATTGGGCCAGCCTGATCCAAAGAAGAGGCATAGGCAATCATCCCGTAACGGGATACGCGCCCATAACTTGGCTTAATGCCAGTTAAGCCACAAAAAGCCGCCGGCTGACGTATTGAGCCCCCGGTATCGGTACCAGTTGCAATTGGGGCCAATCCCGCTGCTACGGCAGCTGCTGAACCGCCTGAGGAACCGCCGGCTACATATTCAGAATTCCAAGGATTGAGTACGGGGCCATAGGCTGAATTCTCATTCGAGGAACCCATGGCGAACTCGTCCATATTGGTCTTGCCCAGACAAACCATTCCAGCGCCATTTGGATTTTCTTCGCTAGGAATTCCTAGGTTGGCCACCACGGTAGCGTCAAACGGGCTGAGGTAACCCTCGAGCATTTTGGAGGCTGCAGTCGACTTCCAGCCGCGCGTCACAAAGACGTCTTTATGGGCAACTGGAATGCCTGTCAATTTTCCGCCTTGACCAGCTGCTAATATGGCATCCGCTTTAGAAGATTGCTCTAAGCTTAAGTGAGCGCTTACATCAAGGTATGCATTCCAGCGCTTTCCTGCCTCGATACGATCTAAAAAGTATTGGGTCAGCTCGGTACTAGAGACCTCTTTTGCAGCCAATGCTTTAGCCATTAAGGCGATAGGAGTTTGGTGCCAGCTCATTCAATCACCCTGGGAACTAAGAAATAACCATCCTGCTCAGCAGGGGCAGATTGCATATTCTGGGCGCGCTCGTCAGACTCTGTGACGGCATCTGGGCGCAAAGGTTGCGCCAAGTCACGCAAAAAGAGAATGGGGTGAGCCAAGGGAGCAAGACCACTTGTGTCGACAGCCTGCATCTCCTCAACCAAGGCAAAAACAGCCTGTAATTGGGGTAAAACTGCCTCGGCTTCTGCCTGACTTAACTCAAGACTGGAAAGGTGCGCAATGCGCTGGACATCATTAAGTTTCATGGGGCGCTAGAGTATCATTCCTATATATATTTTTTAACACTTACTTATTTTCCCACTACATCATGTTTGGTTTTTTCCGCAGCTACTTTTCTAATGACCTGGCCATCGACCTAGGTACCGCTAACACCTTAATTTACATGCGTGAACGAGGTATTGTGCTTGATGAACCATCGGTTGTGGCAATTCGCACCGAAGGCGGCCCAAATGGCAAAAAAACCATTTTGGCCGTTGGAAAAGAAGCAAAAGCGATGTTGGGTCGTGTTCCTGGAAATATTGAGGCGATTCGCCCCATGAAAGACGGTGTTATTGCCGATTTCACGATTACAGAGCAAATGCTCAAGCAATTCATCAAATTAGTTCACGAGAGCAAGCTGTTAAAGCCAAGCCCACGAATTATCATTTGCGTTCCTTGTGGCTCCACCCAAGTTGAGCGTCGTGCGATTCGCGAATCTGCATTAGGTGCAGGCGCATCTCAGGTATTTTTAATTGAAGAGCCAATGGCCGCAGCGATCGGTGCTGGTCTGCCAGTATCAGAAGCAGCCGGCTCGATGGTGGTTGACATCGGTGGTGGTACAACCGAAGTTGGTGTGATGTCATTGGGTGGCATGGTGTACAAAGGCTCTGTTCGTGTTGGTGGCGATAAGTTTGATGAGGCGATCACAAATTACATCCGTCGTAACTACGGCATGTTGATCGGCGAACAAACTGCTGAGTTAATCAAGAAGACTATTGGCTCCGCATTTCCTGGTCAAGAAGTACGCGAGATGGAAGTAAAGGGTCGCAATCTTTCCGAAGGTATCCCACGTAGCTTCACTGTGACAAGCAATGAAGTGCTGGAAGCCTTGACAGACCCGTTGAATCAAATCGTGACCGCAGTAAAAGCAGCGCTGGAGCAAATTCCTCCTGAGCTCGCGTCCGATATCGCTGAGCGCGGCATGATGCTGACTGGTGGTGGCGCATTGTTGCGTGACCTCGATCGCTTGCTGCTCGAAGAAACTGGCCTCCCAATTCATGTTGCAGAAGATCCCCTCACTTGCGTCGCTCGTGGTTGCGGTATTGCTTTAGAGCGCATGGACAAGCTGGGTGGCGTGTTCTCACAAGAGTAATTGACTTAAGTATTGATTAGGGAATTGCAACATAGCGCTCCTCCTCTTTTCAGACAAGGCGTTCCGGCTTTAGTCAAACTGATTGTCTGTCTATCGATCAGCGTCGCATTGATGTTGATCGATTTCCGCTTTAAAGCGCTCGACCCCATTCGCAACAACGTCAACTGGTTGTTGCGTCCACTTGAGTATGCAATGATGATGCCGCGTAATGCGTATGAAGCTACATCAGAATATTTCACAACACGCGGAACACTCGATAAAGAAAATCAAGAAATGAAAGTGCGACAAGCGGAGCTCTCTTTGCTTGCCAATCAATCTGAGTTTCTTCTCGTCGAAAATCAAAATTTGCGCCAGTTAATGGATTTGCAAAAACAAACTTCATTTAAAACCCTGCCGGTTGAAATTTTATTTAATCCACCCAACCCGATTTCACAACGCATTGTGGTGAACCGTGGAAGCAGTGATGGTCTCAAGCTCGGCAACCCCATCGCCAATGACTCCGGCATCTTGGGGCAAGTGGTGCGTATTTACGATCACTCCGCGGAAGTCTCTTTATTAGAGGATCGTGATTTCGCAGTTCCCGTACAAGTAGCCCGCAACGGCTTGAGGGCAGCGGTTTTTGGTGTGGGGCGCGGCAATCCCCTCGAGCTTCGCTATCTTCCAGTAGCTAGTGACCTAGAAGTAGGCGATGTGCTTATTACCTCTGGCATTGACGGAGTTTATCCTCCAGGCTTTGCCGTTGCAGTAATTAGCCGCATTGAACGCAATGCCGATAAAAACTCTTCGAATGTATTTTGCGTACCGGTTGCGCCAGTCAATCGCTATCGCCAGGCCTTAGCCCTACTTTACGATCCGCAGTGGGATGCCAAAGCATCCACTGCAACTAGCAAACCCGGCGCACCCCTGACAAACACGCCTGGTCGTCGCCAAACTCGTGCGCGAGGCATGCAATGATTGATTTTCAAAGCGGCTATATTCTGCGCCCGGTCAATCCGGTATTTATTTATTTCAGCTTGTTTTGTGCGCTGCTGTTGAATCTCTTGCCAATTGGCAATTACGGCTGGGTGCCAGACTGGTTGATTATTTGTATTGTATTTTGGAATATCCACCAGCATCGCTATGTGGGCGTGATCATTGCATTTACTCTTGGCCTGTTGATGGATGTTCACAACTCTGACCTATTGGGTCTTCATGCCTTTAGCTACTCATTGGTTGCCTTTCTTGCAATCTCTTGGCATCGGCGAATTATTGCTTTATCTGTCATGACGCAAGCACTCCACCTTTTACCAATCTTCTTATTGGTTTCACTATTCCCCGTACTGGCACATTGGTTGTTGAGTGGGGAAATTTATTGGTGGGCATTGACTGGCGCGATTCAAGCACTGATCGAAGCATTATTGTGGCCCCTGGCAACGCGCATCTTGCTGTCGCCCCAACGTCGCCCAATTGACGTTGATCACAACCGTCCCATTTAAAGAGCGGTATGGTTTCATTTAAAAAACCAGATCTCGACTCATTTCAAGAGCGCATTTATATTGCGACTTTGTTTGTTACCTTTTGCTTCTTATTATTGATTACACGCTTAGTGTGGCTACAGCTAGTGAGTCACGGTAAATATGCACTCCTCGCTGAAAATAATCGCATAGCCTTGGTGCCCGCGCCAGCGAACCGAGGCCTCCTGATAGACCGTAACGGCATTGTGATTGGTAGAAACTATTCTGCCCTGACTTTGGATGTGAATGCTGAAGAGGTCAAAGGCAATGTGGATGAGCTGATTGATGAACTCTCCAAAATCGTACTGATTTCACCTAGAGATCGTCGGAATTTCAAGCGCTCCCTCGAAGATTCTCGAAAAATGGGCATCTTTCCCCTTAGATCGATGCTCACTGAGGCAGAAACAGCCCGTTTTATGGCTAATCGCTATCGATTCCCTGGGGTAGAGATCCGCGCCCGGAGCTTTCGAGAGTATCCCTACAATGAGTTAGCCTCCCATTTAATCGGCTACATCGGGCGAGTTTCCCAGCGCGATAAAGAACGTATGCAGTCAGAAATTGAGAGCTCCAGAGTAGATGATCCCGATGCATTGCAGACCTCTTTTTTGCCGGGGATTCAATACGTTGGAAAGATTGGTTTAGAACAAAGCTATGAAACTGTTCTCCGCGGCGTACCAGGCTATGACCAGGTAGAAATCACTGCGGGCGGCAAACCCGTGCGTACACTTTCTAGCTCGCCGTCTGTGCCTGGAAAAAATGTCGTGCTCTCCGTAGATATCAAACTGCAATATTTAGTCGAGCAACTCTACGGAAACTTCCGCGGGGCATTTGTTGCGATCGAGCCAGAGACTGGTGACATCCTGGCTTTTGTCTCAAAGCCAAACTTCAATCCCAATGACTTTGTTGAAGGCATTGATTCAGTGACCTGGAAAGAGTTGAATGACTCGCCCCAAAAGCCACTCTACAACCGTCCCCTCAAAGGCATCTATCCGCCTGGATCAACTTATAAACCGTTCATGGCGCTTGCTGCTTTAGAAACCAAAAAGCGCACGCCATCACAAACGATTTCTGACCCAGGTTATTTTAATTTCGGCAATCACACATTTCGCGATGATAAAAAAGGTGGGCATGGCATTGTCGATATGCAAAAGTCTATCGTTGAATCCTGCGATACCTACTATTACACGTTGGCACGTGACATGGGCGTGAATATGATGCATGACTTCATGAAGCCATTTGGCTTTGGACAAATCACAGGGATTGACTTGCAAGGCGAATCAAAAGGCATCCTACCGTCAACCGAGTGGAAAAAAAATACCTTTAAGAAACCAGAGCAGCAAAAATGGTACGAGGGTGAAACGATCTCCCTAGGCATTGGTCAGGGCTACAACGCATTTACTATTTTGCAGTTGGCGCATGCCATGGCCAATATGGCGAACAACGGCATTGTGATGAAGCCGCACTTAGTAAAGGCGATTGAAGATCCCTTTACTAGACATCGCACTCTAACCACGCCCAAAGAAAGTTATCGCATTGATCTTGTTCCCGAGAACATTGAGGTAATTAAGAAGGCAATGGTCGAAGTAAATAATTCAGGTACCTCTGCTTCTGTTTTTAAAGGCACCGGATATCAAGTCGGCGGTAAAACAGGAACGGCCCAAGTATTTAGTTTGAATTCAAAAGAATATAAACATGGATCTACTGCAGAGTTTTTGCGTGACCATGCTTTATACATTGCTTTTGCTCCTGCAGAAAAACCGACCATTGTGATTGCGATGGTAGTTGAGAATGCTGGATTTGGAGCGCAGCATGCTGCACCCATTGCGCGTAAGGCGCTCGATTTTTATCTTGAGGGTAAATGGCCAAAGGAGGTTCCTGAATGGAAAAGAGCGCCATAAGCAAAGCAAAGAAAATATTTTTCAGTATTTTCAGTGGGCTTGATCGCCAGCTAAGTCTTATTCTGATTGGCTTGGCGGCTGTAGGGTTTATTACCTTTTTATCGGCCAGCCAAAATACACCCGTTCGCTTTGAAGATGAACTACGCAACCTAGCACTCTCTTTTGTTGTGATGTGGCTGGTCTCTCGGGTTCCACCGAAATGGTTAGAGACGGCTGCAGTTTGGATTTATGGAGTGGGCATCGCACTACTCGTTGCGGTAGCTGTATTTGGCCTGATTAAAAAAGGTGCGAGGCGGTGGCTCAATATTGGATTCGTCATTCAGCCTTCGGAATTAATGAAGATTGCCATGCCACTCATGCTGGCTTGGTACTTTCAAAAACGTGAGGGCATACAAAAATCTTGGGACTATGGAGTGGCCGCCATCATTCTCGGTATTCCAGTATTGCTGATTGCGCGTCAACCTGACTTGGGTACTGCGCTCTTAGTATTTGCTGCGGGTATGTACGTGATCATTCTGGCTGGTTTACCTTGGAAATGGATTTTGCCATTTATAGGTGTTGGCGTATTTGGAATTATTCTCGTCATTATTTTTGGAGACACTATTTGCGCCAATGATGTTGTATGGCCATTCGTTCACAACTACCAGAAGCATCGAGTATGTACTTTGCTCGATCCGAGTAGCGACCCCCTTGGAAAAGGTTTTCATACGATTCAATCCATGATTGCCATCGGCTCCGGTGGTTTTTTTGGTAAGGGTTGGTTTCAAGGCACTCAAGCACATCTGGAATTTATTCCAGAAAAACACACTGACTTTGTCTTTGCTGTTTTCTCTGAAGAGTTTGGACTATTAGGTAATTTGGTGTTGCTAGCACTTTTCTTTGCACTTGTTAAAAGAGGTCTAGCTATTTCCGCAAGCGCGCCCAATTTGTTTACTCGCCTGCTCGGGGCATCAGTGACGCTGATTTTCTTTACCTACGCCTTTGTCAATATTGGGATGGTAAGCGGACTACTACCGGTGGTAGGTGTTCCCCTACCCTTCATTAGTTATGGGGGCACTGCTCTAGTGACGCTGGGGTTTGGGGCTGGAATTTTGATGAGTATTCACCGCCATCGACGGCTGGTGCAAAGCTAGAAAATAGGGCCAAAATATATGCGCAAGATTATTGCGCTATTTCTAGAAACAAAAAAGCCCGGCATGCCGGGCTTTTTCATCGACAAAGCAAGAATTACTTCTTACGCTTGTTAACTGAATCTTTAAATGCTTTACCAGCAGAAAACTTAACAGTTTTAGCAGCAGCAATTTTGAGTGGCTCGCCAGTTTTTGGGTTACGACCCATACGCGCAGCGCGCTTACCAGATGCAAAAGTACCAAAACCGATCAGTTGTACTGAGTCGCCTTTAGTAACAGCTTTAATGATTTGCTCAATAGCAGAATTCAATGCAAATTCAGCTTTGGCTTTTGAGATCTCAGCATCGCCAGCAATAGCTGCGATTAGTTCTGCTTTGTTCAAGTGAAGCTCCTTATAAATATTGATGTCGGCGCACGTTGCGCTTACATGGCGGATTCAAACACGAAGTGCAACACGGTTTAAAGATTGCATAAAGACTTCACTTGGTGTTTTAAATCCCAAGCGCTTTCTGGGTCGGTTGTTTAATTGATCTTGGATCATTCTAAGCTCCTCATCCGTTACGGTTGATAACTGTCTTTTCTTGGGGATGTATTGCCTTAGCAGTCCATTGAAGTTTTCATTCGATCCCCTTTGCCAGCTAGCAAAAGGATCGGCAAAGTATGTGGTGCTATTTAATGCAGCATCAATTTTGCTGTGTCCTGCAAATTCCTTCCCGTTGTCAAAAGTAATAGTTTTGACCAGTGGGGCTAAGGGACTCAGTTTGTTAATGATGGCGCTACCTACTGAATCAGCAGTTTTATTGATGACTTTGGCGATGAGGGCATAACCACTCTTACGTTCTACTAAGGTCACTACGGCTTGCTTGTGATGGGCTCCAATGATGGTATCGCCTTCCCAATGACCCACTTGGGCTCGAGTCTCAATATGGACCGGGCGCTCGCTAATGGGCCTTCTGCCGATGATCTGACCTCTGCGTTCCCGACCGCTGGCATAGCGCTTTTTACGCTTCTTTTGGCAGCGCAGCTGTTGATATAGGCTACCGCCAGCCGCTTTATCCGCATAGACATGGCGGTAAATCGTCTCATGGCTAATGCCTACTTGATTGGCAATTTGGACTGGGCTCCACTTGTCTAAGAGGCAATCAACTGCCTTGCTCCAGTCGGTAGCAGCAATCTGGGTAGCGTTGCGAGAGCCTAAGGATCGTTCTTGCGTCAAGAGACAGGCTTGCCTAGGTCGATAACCCTTACCTCCCGTATTGCGAGCAAGCTCACGGCTAATGGTCGACTTATGTCTATCCATCAGCTTTGCAATCTGGGTTTGGGTTTTTCCGTCTTTCATGAGGATATAAATCTGATATCGTTCAGTTTGGCTAAGGTGTTGATAGGTCATGGCTACTTTGACTTGCAGGTCTAGAAGCTTTGGATACTAAAACATCCTTAGCCACTAGGCGTTTATCAAAGTTGCACTTCGTAGTTGAATCCGCCCATTATTTTAACCACAAAAAATTATAAAAATAAAGCTGCGTTACAGCAATTTTATTAATTGCCTATTTTTTTACTCTTCTATCACTGTGACACCCGACACAAAATACTCGGTATCGCCAAAACAGCTTGTAGGCAATCCAATATGCTGGTCATACTTAAGGGCAACCTTTTTACCTAAATTGGCATTGATTTTTTGCGCCACAGCATCTTCACGCACCGTAAAAAGGAACTTTTCAGACATGGTTCCCGGCATGGAAACCATTGCCAACTCCCCCTCCCAGGTTTTGCAAATGTATCCACGATTAGAAAACTTCTGGACGTAACCAGCTCGCTCGCCACTACCGTAGCTCCAATTGAACATAATCCAGGTGTACACCGCCAAGCCAGCCAAGCCAATCAAAACAAGGCTTACGAGCCATTTTACAAATCCATTCATGTGATTTTCCTTAATAAATCATCCTTGCAGCCCTCATTAGGTGCAATCCCTGTAGCCTGTTTTGACCCCAATTCATATTTGAGCATAATCATTACAGAAATAGGGATGAAATCACCCTCTATCCAAATTAAAATACTGGTATTAACGCTAATTGGTAAATCCCATGGAACTACGTCACGTCATCTTTATTATCTTTGTTGTCTCGGCTATTTATGTCTACTTTAGAGGCAAGGTTCGATTTGGCATAGTGCGCTCACTGACGGACTATCAAGTTCTTTTGGCACCCATCAATTGCCTGCTCTATTTATTTTCCAAAACCAAGGCTGGGGCATTTATTCCGGTTGCGGACTTCCCTGAAATGAAGCCCCTTCAAGATCATTGGCAGACCATCAGAGATGAAGCGCTCGCACTAAATGCAGATGGTGCCATAGCAGCCGCTACGGGATACAACGATATTGGGTTTAACTCCTTTTTTCGTACGGGCTGGAAACGCTTTCACCTCTACTGGTATGGCAAAGAAATGCCTTCGGCACAACTAAATTGCCCTAAAACTGTGGCACTTCTCAAATCTATACCCTCAATTAAGGCGGCAATGTTTGCCTCCTTGCCGCCAGGAGCAACGCTAGTGCGCCACCGCGACCCTTATGCAGGCTCGTTGCGCTATCACATTGGCCTAGTTACCCCAAATGATCCCAAATGCTTCATTGATGTGGATGGCGAGCGTTATTACTGGAAGGATGGCGAAGCTGTGATGTTTGATGAAACCTACATTCACTATGCCGCCAATGAAACAGATCAACAGCGTATCGTCTTATTTTGCGATGTGGAGCGCCCAGTTCACACTAAATTGGTGCAATTATTAAATCGCTTGTTTGGGCGCTATGTCATGAGCGCCGCCTCTTCTCAAAACGTCGAGGGAGAGAAGGTAGGATTTGTAAACATTCTCTTTAAGTATTTTTATCACTTAAGGGCACAAGCGAAAAAACTTAAAGCAAAACATCGTAGCGTTTACTACATCGGCAAGTGGGTTTTGATTCTAGGAATCTTGTGGGCAATCTTTTGGTAAGCCCTAGGGGCTGAGTACTTCAATAATTTGCTCTGGGGTGATTGAACCCCAGATTTCCACCCGCTTGATACGGCTATTTTGCCCAGATAGCAGCTGAATTTGTTTTTGTGGCACCCTTAACTGCTTGGAAAGCCAAGACAACAGCATCTCATTCGCCTTATTTTCCAGGGCAGGAGCCTGAAGAGATATCTTAAGGCAACCATCATGCAGTCCGACCACCTTGGTCAGCTTTGCGCCCGGCTGGCAATGTAAATTCAGGGTAATGCCGGTGGGGGTTTGTTTTAACCAAAGGGGCATCATCAAAGTACTTTAAACTCAAATCATGATTATGAAGAACTCTAGCGCCTTAGACCAGTTATTTGCCAATAATCGCGAATGGGCTGAAGCCAAGATCGCCAAGGACGCCGATTTTTTCAAGCGCCTGGTTTCTCAGCAAGCACCAGAATATCTTTGGATTGGCTGCTCAGATAGTCGCGTGCCTGCAAACGAAATTGTGAACCTGCTTCCAGGTGAACTCTTTGTCCACCGTAACGTTGCCAACGTGGTTGTTCATACTGACTTGAATTGTTTATCGGTAATTCAATTTGCGATTGACCTATTGAAGGTAAAGCATATTTTGGTGGTTGGCCACTATGGCTGTTCTGGTGTGCATGCCGCTCTCGCAGACAAACGCATAGGTCTTGCTGATAATTGGCTGCGCCACGTTAAGGACGTCCATCAAAAGCATGGGCGCTATCTTGGGGACAGTATTCCAACTCCAAAACGCCAAGATCGCTTATGCGAGCTTAACGTCATCGAACAAGTTGTCAACGTTTGCGAGACCACTATCGTGCAAGATGCTTGGTCGCGGGGTCAGGATCTAACTGTTCATGGTTGGGCCTATCGCCTTGAAACTGGCTTGGTAAATGATTTAGGCATGTCCATTAGCTCTACCGAAGAAATGAATCTACGTTACGCCAAATCCTTATCTCGCTACGACGTCGAATAAATTCAGCTTTGTTTAAAAACTTTTCGAACTACACCGGAGTTGCTCTCCTCAGATTTCTGGCATCCCTTCCATATAAGACTTTAGTTTCACTCGGTTATGGCTTAGGTTACTTGGCATCACACATCCCCAATGATCGCAATCGCGTTGTTCAGAAAAATCTAGAGCTCTGCTTCCCGGAGCTCAGCGCACATGAGATTGATCAACTCAGAAAACAACATTGGCGGCTACTAGGCCGCAGCCTGGTAGAGAAAAGCATTATTTGGCTGGGCAGCACAAAACAGCTCAGTAACATGATCGAAGTTCAATCTGAGGTAGACCTCGCCGATAGAAAACCTCGAATCTTAGTAAACATGCACTTCGTCGGCATTGAAGGCAGCATTATTTTGAGCGCACTCGCAAAAGATAAAGGTTGGCCCCGCACCTCTGGTTTTTTTCAAAGAATGAAAAGCCCTTTCTTCAATCAAAAGATTGTTGAGTGGCGCAATCGCTTTGGTGGAAACTCTATTGATCGACAAGGAAACTCGATTGCGCTCATTCGAGAAATCCACAAGGGTAGCTTTATCATCATTGCGCCCGATATTGATTTGGGTCTTAAGGACTCCGCCTTCGTGCCCTTCTTCAATATTCCAACCAATACGATCACGGCCGTATCGCGCCTTGCCAAAATAACGGGCGCGCAAGTCTGCATGATGATCACAACCCTCAAAAAAAATGAAGCGGGCTATATCTGCTCCATTAGCAAGCCCCTGGAGAATTTCCCGACCGACAATCCTGAGGCAGATACTGCACGGCTAAATCAGATTTTTGAACAGGAAATTCGCCTCAGGCCCGCCGAATATTATTGGGTACATAAGCGCTTTAAAAATAGACCTTTTAACGAAGTAAGCCCTTATTAGCCCTTCTGCTAGAGGCGCTTTTGTCCTATCATTAAAGAATGACCGAACGTATTGGGCTATTTGCCGATCTACATAGCAATTTAGAAGCTTTTGATGCCTGCATGGAGCAGGCTAAAGAGCTTGGCGTCACCCGTATGGTTTTTTTGGGAGACCTTGTTGGCTATAACGCCGATCCTGGCGCCGTGATTGATCGCATCGGCGAAATGGTTGCCAACAAGAAGGCGATTGCAGTTCTAGGCAATCATGATCAAGCTGTATTTGAAGACCACAGCAAACAAATGAATGCGAGCGCAAACGCAGCAATCGAGTGGACCAAAAGTCAGCTGAACGCCACCCAAGTACAGTTTCTAAAAGATTTACCGTTAATGATTCAAGAAGAGAACATATGCTTTGTTCATGCGTCAGCTCATAATCCTGCCGACTGGAATTACATTACCGACAGCATGAGTGCTTGGCGTTGCGTACAAAGCTCAGGCAAGACATACACTTTTGTTGGTCATGCTCATGAACAAGCGCTCTTTTATCAAAGCGCTGTCGGCAAGCTGATTCGTTTTGCTCCGCATCCTGGTGATGAAGTGCCGGTAATGCATCATCGCCAATGGGTTGGAGTAGTGGGATCCCTTGGTCAGCCGCGAGACGGAAATCCTGAAGCCTGCTTCGCAGTATTTGAGCCAGAATTAGAAGTCTTGACCTTTCACCGCACCGCCTACGATCAATTCACCGCAGCGGATAAAGTCCGCCGTGCTGGATTGCCGGAAGATCTTGCCAATCGCCTCATCACAGGCAAATAATTTCCCCATGCCAATTAACACTGATATCGAAGCAGTTGATGAGATTTTTCAAGATGGCAAAGTTGTAGATGGATTTATTTTGGGAACGGAGGTTCATCGTGGTGGCATGGCCAGCCTGTACTCCGCAACCAAAGAGGGGATTGATGTACCCATTCTTCTAAAGATTCCAAGGGTCGGTCGCGATCAACCTGTTGAAAGTCTGATTGGTTTTGAAACCGAACTCACCATTCTGCGCTCACTTAAGAGCCCCTATGTTCCAAAATATCTCGGCTCTGGCAATATGGCCACGCGCCCCTACATTGCAATGGAACGAGTTGCGGGGCGACCCCTTGAGGACTCCATAAAAGAAGGTAAAGTTTTTACAATCGATGAGGTGGTGCAGATTGGTTCTGACCTAGCGCAAGCGGTGCAATCGCTACATTCTCAGGATGCAATTCATTTAGATATCAAGCCAGAAAATATTCTGATTGACGATCAAGGCAAACTCACTTTAATTGATTTTGGTCTGTCGCATCATGCGCGCTTCCCCGACTTACTCGCAGAAGAAATGCGCAAAGGTATTGGTTCCGCGCCCTATATCTCACCAGAGCAAGTCATCGGTATTCGCTCAGACTACCGTAGTGATATTTTCTCTATCGGCGTCATCATGTACGAGCTTCTGACAGGAGAGCTTCCTTTCGGCAATCCACAGACAATGAGCGGCTTGCGCAAAAGGATGTGGGCACAAGCGTTCCCCCCACGTGCAATCCGCAAAGAAATTCCTCGTTGGCTACAAGAGATTGTTTTGCGCTGTCTAGAGCCCCGTGCAGCAGACCGCTATCAAAGCGCCACCCGCTTACGTCAAGTCTTGCTGAATCATGAGAGCGTCACTCTTACCGAGCGTGCGGATCGGGTTGATCCACTGAGCTTTTGGGATAACCTGAAGCGCATGTTGCGCGCTGCGGGTTACGAGCCCTCACCCAGCCCGCGCCCCAGTATGGGAAATTACGATGCCCCATTAATGGTTGCGGCAATCGATACGCGGCAATCAGATGCAGATTTGCGCGAGCGCATGCAAACAACTGCTAAAAATTTACTATACGCATATCCTGAAAGTCGCCTAGTGTGTATTAGCACCATTGCAGGCACACCTACTTTTGAAGGCAACCAAGAAAGTGAAACTGCTAGTGGCATCGTCCGTGGCCACCTCGTTCAGCTAATGGAATGGGCAAAGCCCTTGAAATTGCCGCCGGAGCGCATTTCGTATCACGTACTAGAAGCGCTTGATCCAGCCAGTCGAATCGTAGAATTCGCCAAAGACAATGATGCTTCGCTGATCTTGATTGGCGCCTCTCACAAACTGCCAAACAAAGTAACGCCTTGGCGAACCTCAATGACGAAGATCGTTGAAGAGGCCCCTTGTAGCGTGCATATCGTCAGAACCTAGTCTTTAGCAGGGCAATTGCCCGATAATGCAGTCATGGAAGAAAAAATTCGTGTATCCAAGCTACTTTCTGAGCTAGGCCTATGTTCCCGTCGTGAAGCAGACTCTTATATTGAACAGGGCCTGGTCACCGTAGATGGTGAGGTAGTCAATGAGCTAGGCTCCCGCGCCTTTCGTCATCAGAAGATTGAATTACAGTCAGGCGCTAAAGCACAACAAGCCTCCCGGATTACCGTCATCCTCAATAAGCCCGTAGGCTTTATTTCTCATTTTGATGACGAGCAAGAGTATCAACCTGCCGCCTCACTGATTACCCCAGACAATTACTTTGCTAGCCCGCTAGATAAGGGTCGCAATCCACGCTTTAATACCCGCGGCCTGGCACCAGCTGGGCGTCTTGATATTGACTCCACCGGCATGCTGGTCTTGACTCAAGATGGTCGCATTGCAAAACTCCTCATTGGTGAAAATAGTCCTATTGAGAAAGAATATTTAGTCCGCGTAGAAGGCGCTCTCTCTTTTGAAGATCTAGACCGCTTAAAACATGGCCTGGAATTGGATGGAGTAGTTTTAAAACCAGCCCAAGTGAGCTGGCAGAATGAAGATCAGCTCCGCTTTGTTTTGCGTGAGGGGCGTAAGCGTCAGATTCGTCGTATGTGCGAGATGGTTGGTCTTAAAGTTCTAGGATTAAAGCGGGTACGCATGGGCAAAATTTCTCTTGGCGCCCTACCCCCCGGTAAATGGCGCTTTGTAAGGCCTGAAGAGCAATTCTAAGGGGCTGTGCCCGCTTATAATTCTGTCAACTAGATTAGGCACAGAATTACCATCGATACCATCACCTCCAGCACTCCCGGCGCAGAAGTTTTAAGACGTCGCAGCTTTGCCATCATCTCTCACCCAGATGCGGGTAAAACCACGCTCACAGAGAAACTCTTGTTATACGCGGGCGCCATTCAAATTGCGGGTAGCGTGAAGGCTCGCAAGGCCAGTCGGCACGCCACCTCGGACTGGATGGAGATTGAGAAACAACGCGGTATTTCGGTTGCAAGCTCTGTAATGCAGATGGAATATCGCGATTGCGTTATTAACCTCTTAGATACTCCAGGGCACCAAGACTTCTCGGAAGACACTTATCGCGTACTCACCGCAGTAGATTCTGCGCTCATGGTGATTGATGCGGCCAATGGTGTGGAGTCACAAACCCTGCGCTTGCTTGAAGTCTGTCGTGCACGCAATACGCCAATCGTCACCTTCATTAACAAAATGGATCGCGAAGTAAAGCCTCCCATGGAATTAATGGATGAGATTGAAACTGCACTTGGCATTGAAGTAGTTCCTTTTACGTGGCCAGTGGGCATGGGCAAATCATTTGCCGGTGTAATCGATATCGCCAACTCCCAAATGCGCATGTTCAAGGCAGGCGAAGATCGCGTGACGGAAGACTCTCATGCAATAGTTGATATCAATGACCCTGCACTGAAGGAGCGTCTTGGAACCGATCTTGAAAATGCGCTTGCTGAAGTAGATTTAATTAAAAATGCTATGCCCGCATTCGATCGTGAAGCATTTTTAGCGGGGCGTCAGTCACCGGTGTTCTTTGGCTCAGCCATCAATAACTTTGGCGTGCGAGAAATCCTCAACACCTTAGTAGAACTTGCGCCATCACCTGGCTCACGCAAGGCTTTACAGCGTGAGGTGAGTCCTGCTGAAAATAAATTTACTGCAGTTGTCTTTAAGATTCAGGCAAATATGGATCCAGCTCATCGAGATCGAGTTGCCTTCTTGCGCATTTGCTCAGGACATTTTCAGCGTGGTATGAAACTCAAGATTTGTCGTAATGGTAAAGAAGTGCGCACCAATAATGCCCTATCTTTCCTGTCACAACGGCGCGATATTTTGGATGAAGCTTACCCTGGCGACATCATTGGCCTGCCAAACCATGGGCTGCTGAGGCTAGGTGACACACTCACTGAAGGTGAGCAATTGCAATTTACCGGCCTGCCATTTTTTGCACCAGAGATTTTCCGCATGGTGGAGTCGGCTGACCCATTGCGTTCCAAACAATTACGCACTGGCTTGATGCAGCTAGGCGAAGAGGGCGCGATTCAAGTGTTTCGCCCCATGATAGGCGGCACTATGTTGCTCGGTGCATTTGGACAGCTGCAGTTTGAAGTGGTTAGCCATCGCTTGCAAACTGAGTATGGTGCCGAAGTTCGCCTGCTTCCTGCGCGCTACAACCTGGCGCGCTGGGTAAGCTCAGATGATCCTGTGGCGCTGAAGAAATTCATTCAAGAAAATATTCACCGCATGGCTGAAGACGTTGTAGGTGCTTCTGTATTTTTAGCCAGCCATAAATCCGAATTAGATGTCGCTCAACAACGTTGGGAGTCCATTCAATTCCATGCCTTAAGAGAGCATGCCGGCCTGATCTACCAATCAGACCTAGCTGGCTAACTCTAGCGCGGACTTGCTTGCGGCCAATTGCAGTCAAACACTGCAACTAGCTGAGTATCACTCTTCCTAAAAGATGCAGTCTTGCCATATTGCGCACAATAAGAATTTGCTTTTTGCATCAGCGATGCAATGGATTCGCCATCACTGTTGAGAAAAGTAACGTGATTCGCATCCGAAGCATCGGTGTAAACCGCAGCACAACCACTCAAACTGAGAATGCTTAACAACAGAATATATTTGAGATACTCCATACAATTCCTCTTATCCGCTAAATAGGTTGATCGTGCTTATTGCCTGAGTTTATTGACCAAAGTTATAGTGAGATTACTCGCAAAAGGCCGATAGATGAGAATGCAAATAATCGCAACGGGGTAGGCTACAGACCAAACCTCAAACCATGCCCAAAGGAAATGCTGTACCAGCCCCACTCTCATCAAGGTCGTGGCCAAGGTAATACTCAAAGACATGAGTCCACCCATGATGACGGCAAAGATGAGGTTGGGAATATTAGTCATGATTCAAGCATAAAGTAAGTGTCATATAGGCCTTGGAGCGCATCGGCAAGCCAATAGAGCTGTTGGGCATGCATAATCATAGCGCCTGGATCGCTTAACTGTTATTCTGACTCGTGTGATCACTATCCCGCGCCCTATCTAGGGGAGTCTGCTGAGCAAGCTCAGAGGTTCATCATTTAAAGACCCCAGGAAAATATATGGCTGTTGGCCAAAATCAAAGAAACAGAAAAAATGACCCCATGGTTAGCAAAACTGGCAAAGCTAAATTGGGCCCGCTCAACGTCACTCAATTGACCAAATTACTTGACTCAAGCACCAAGCCCAAAGAGAAGGCAAAGATTCAGAGAGCTCTTAACAAGCGCCCTCCAGCAGCAGTAATAGCGGAACCAGCAACTGCAGCAGCGTAAATACTAAGCCCCGAAATTACCGGGGCTTTTTCTTATGTAATATGCTCTCATCATGACGGCATCTCCACAGATCCACTCGCTGTACATCGCTAATCTAGCAGGCGAACCCATGATCCAGATTGGGCAAGCTAACATTGTTTCGGGAGAAGGCATTGTTGGTGACCGTTATGCAGCAGGCCTTGGAGCGTTCTCTGTCAAACAGCCAAAAATACGTCATATATCTCTCATTGCCCTTTCTGGCATAGCAGATGCTAACCGCGAATTACTGGCCAATCAACATATCCCCTTTAACGAAGGCGATACCCGCAGAAATATTGTGATCAAGCATCTTTCTGCAGATGAGCTCAACAAGCTAGTAGGCAAGACTTTCTATTTAGGCGGTCTCGCATTCAAAGGAACTGAGCTCTGCGTACCCTGTCAGAGGCCAGCAAAATTGCTGGCAAGGCCCGATTTCATTAAAGCCTTTGAGGGTCGGGGTGGAATCAGAGTGGAAGCGTTGGAGTCCGGAATTCTTACTAACGAGGACTTACTCACCCACCAATTGAATATTAGAAGATGACCACAACAAAACTTTGCCTTATCCGTCATGGGGAAACTGCCTGGAATGCTGAAAGGCGCCTTCAAGGACACACTGATATTCCGCTTAATGCGAAGGGTGAAATACAGGCACTTCAAATGGCGCAAGCACTTAAAGATACAAAACTCACCTTCGATGTGCTGTACACGAGCGACCTCAAAAGGGCAGCAGATACTGCTAAAGCAGTCGTTCAATTATTTGGAGTGAAGGCCCGAGTTGAGAGCGCTTTGCGAGAGCGTCATTTTGGAGTGCTCCAGGGATTATCAATTAGTGACGCGCCCTTTCTAAAGCCTGATATTTGGCAGGCTCATATTGCTCGCGACTTAGATCATGAGCTCGAGGGTGGTGAAAGCATTCAGCAATTCGCATTACGAGTCCAAAAAGCCTTAGATCAGATTCAGGAACAGCATGCTGGTAAAACAATTTTGATTGTTAGTCATGGCGGCACGCTCGATATGATGTACCGCATTGCCAGCAATCAAGCCTTAAGTGCCGAAAGAATAGCTTCTGTTCCAAATGCCTCGCTAAATTGGATTGCCCATCATCAGGGTGCCGGCTGGGTAGTCGACCAATGGGCTGACACTCGCCATCTCGAAGGCCCCGCCCTAGATAACGTTGACCTCTAAGAAATAAGCCACCCGAAGGTGGCTTTTAACTTTTCAGAAAAGACTTACTTTCTGATGTGTGCGTGACGTGCAGCATCCTGTGACATGCCTTCGCCTTTTGGCTTGCCTTCGAGCGTTTCTTTTTCAGCAGTAATTTCTTTACGGCGCTCTTTGCAAGAGCCGGCAATCTCTTGCAAAGCCTTGCGAGCTCTAGCTGCAGATGCCTTGATTCCTTTGCCCTGAAACTTTTCATTCTCTGATTGGTAAGTCTCGAAAGCGGCAACTAACTTGTCATGATGGGACATATTTTTTCCTTATGAATTATTGAAATAATCGGCTAAAAGTGCACTTTAACTCATTACCAAGTCGTCAACTACATTTATTGCGCCCACTGGCCCTTAATTTCCTTGAGCTTTTCTGGCCCAAGTTCTGCAAGATAAAGATTAAAGTCGTCGCGTAACTTTGAACCCTTCTTAAAGGCAAATCCTAGGTTATCAAACCCTACCACTTGGTAACTACTGCTAACCGGTAGATTTAAGGATTTTTGATAATTGACCAGCATAACGCTATCCACGAATACCAAATCCACATTACCATTTTGCAATGCAATCAGCGCCTCAGCTGGAGATGGATATAGCTTCACTTGTTCTACCGAGTAATAGCCTTTAGGCTGCAATACGGTTTTTACATAATCATCAAATACGCTGCCTGTTGGATAGGCAATGGTGTATTTCTTTAGCTGCGATAAATCCGTTATTTTGATGTTGCGATTTTTTAATCCAATCAATTGCCAAGTGCTAGTGAAATAGGGGTTTGAAAAATCCATTACTTCTTTACGTTTATCGGTAATGGATATTCCGGAAAATGCGACATCTGCCTGCCCACTGCTAACTGCGCCCAACATGCCTAGCCAATCGTAAGCAGTCATTTTGAATGTGCAAGCCCGCGACTTACAGTAGCCCTCAAATATCTCCAAATCCATCCCCGTGTATTTGCCATCTTTCTCAAATAGCATTGGGGGAATAGTAGGAGATATCGCCACCTTAATTACATTGGATTGCTCCTCTTTGGAGCAGGCGCCAAGAATCAACAGGATCACTAGTAATGCAGGAATTAGACGGGCCAGTCTCATGATGTATTTGAAGTTAATTTAGATGAGTAATCTTAACAATAATTAAATAGTTAAAAACCACCCGAAGGTGGTTTTTAACATTTTCTGCCAATAGTGCAATACCGCTTTATCTAGCTGTCACTTTTTATCTAGACTATGGCTTGCCTTACAAAACTCCACAATGGCATCTGAAAACTTGAGATAGCGTGCATTCACTCGCCTGAGTTCACTTAACTCTGAAATGGTTTTTGAAACTTCACTCTTAAATGACGCATCCTCATATCCTGGATGGTACGGGGCTTCTTCTGTGTATTGCTTGTTCATGGCCTATGCCTTATTCAGTAAGTGTTTGATAGATCCCTGCTGGGGAAGCTAATAATGACTTCTTGCTGAATTAATTGGAGGTGGTATTCATGCGGGACTCCTAACATTTGCGCGCGTGCAAACCAATGCATCACTTGCCTGCCGCTCCCCCTGTCCTTGTTACCTGAGAGATTCACACCAAGACCCAGCTTAGTGCTTGCTCCTTCGGTGCACCATAAAATGATGACTCTCCAGACGGCTATTTAGGATAAGCAGTACCTTCCTGTTGGGTACCTGAGCGTTCATGGGAGTTTGCGCCTTCGGTGGAGGCCTAGACCTCGCTCTCCTGCTTGACGCCAGTATATCTTGTTAAATTATCTTTCAACTACGGGCTTATACCTAGCCTCACTACTCAGCAGGAAATTAATTTACTTTCTTAATTTCTTTAATGGTGTTGCCTTCGCCCAACAAAACAATCTTGGGGATATGCTGCGCAATTTCATCGTTGCCGACTTGGCCGTAAGTACAAATAATTAAATGATCGCCAACATGTGCCTTGCGTGCAGCAGCGCCATTGAGGGAGATGATCCCAGAGCCACGTTTTGCTTTAATAATGTAGGTTGAAAAACGCTCGCCATTATTGATGTTGTAGAGTTCGATCTTTTCAAATTCACGCATATCAGCAGCATCAAGTAAATCCTCATCGATTCCGCATGATCCTTCGTAGTGCAAGTCCGCCTCAGTGACGGCTGCTCTGTGAATTTTTCCCAACAACATAATGCGATTCATAGTATTTCCCCAGGAATTAAAAACGTGCCTCTTTCAGCATTTATGAATGACTGCCTTACTATTTTCTCAAATTTTTTTGAGGCGACACCATCAAAAAAACCCCGCATATACGGGGCTTTCTGAATGGCTATTATCTACTAATTACTTAGCGCGACTTTTTGCTGCTTTAGGCGCTTGGCCAAATTGACCTTGTGAAGCCTTCATTGCTGTTTCAACACTTTTCTCAAAGTTTGCAAATGCATCTTGAGTGCTTGAGCGAACTTGATCAAAGTTTTGCATTGTAGTATTAAATGCTGAAGTAAAAGCGCTTACATATGCCTCTGTACCAGCGGGTGCTTTTGAAGTAGCTGCAGCTACAAAACTCTTCAAGTCATCCTGAGATTGGTCAATAGCTGCTTCTACTGCCTCAACCAATTCCTGGTTTCCGCGACGCAATACTGCGGCAACTTTTTTCTGATACGCAGCAACTTCAGCAACTGCCTCTTGTACTTCTGGGCTCTGTAGTAGTTCTAACGCTGCCTTGGCATCTTTACCTTTTAACAATTCAGCAGCCTTTGCTTGTGCATTGGCTACAGCTTGTTGCGCTGCCTGGTAATTAATTTCACTCAATTCTTGAGCATTCTCAAGAGCGGTTTGTCCTAAAGCGCGTGCGCTTTCAACGGATTTAGCTTGGTTTTCTGCAAATTGATTTTTGAACATGATATTTCCTTTAAGGGGTTTATTTGTTGCACTGCACCATATTAATAGTTTATTTGGGGCTTAGCAAGCAAATATTGCTGCAAAGCAACATATGCCCTCGTCAGACCTGATGATTTATCACAAAAACAGGGTTGAGGACCGCTTAGAGCTTATTTTGCCGCCCACCAAAAGATTAGGCGGGTTTGTTTTTTAAATAGTTGATCACCCACGCCGGATCCCTATCACTTGGAAATATGGGGTAATGAACAGCCTCAATCACGCCCTCATTGGCAATTAAGGTGATGCGCTTTAATAAAGTCATTCCAGCTGCAACAAACGTGGGTAATTGCAGCGCCCGCTGAAATTGATAATCCACATCGCTGACTATCGGAAATGGTAAATGCAAACGATCCGCCATCTCTCGCTGGTATGCAGTTGATTGAACGCTCAGCCCCACCACCTGTGCACCAAGAGATTGAAGCTCTTGGTAGTGATCTCTGAACGAGCAGCTTTGCGGCGTACAACCTCTTGCCCCTGGTATCTGGTCCCATCCGTCTGGCAACGCAACATTGGGCTGGCCTGTCATGGGGTAACAGTAAATAACCAAATGGCCCTTGATGTCACCCAAGTTGAGTTCCTTGCCCGTGCTTGCGCTCAACAAAAGAGTGGGTATGCGCATGCCCACTAAGTGATTAGCAGCTCCATCATCTTGAGGGATGGGCAGGTCGGTGGGAAGCTGATTGAGATTCGTCATATCTTTTACTTTATCTTAATTTCACCCAATTTACTTGCATGCCCTTGGCGAAGATGACCCCTTTAAGGATGCTAGCTCAGCCATTGCCTCAAACTGTCGGCGCACAATGTTTTTGATAAAAAACTCAATCACTGCTGACGGCAGCAAAGAGTTTGGTTCAACTTGTGCGTCGTACTTAAATGTAGTGAAACCCTTGTCAGGCGATAGCCGCCAACTTCCTTTGTAATATTTTGTATCCCCACTCAACTGCTCAAAAAGCAGCACTTTGTTAGGAACTTCAACGTACTCAAGCTCGGAGCGCATCTCAATCGGCATAAACAGTATTCGTTCTTCGAGCAAACGGGCCACCCTCACCTTATTGCCCAATCTTGAAAGCACCTTCGAATCTACTACCCCTGGAAAACTCTTAGCGCCCTCATAGTCAGTAATAAATGCAAAAGCTTCGCATACCGTAATGGGCACTTCATAGCTCGCACTCACCTGAAAACGATCGCCAGTTCTGGCAATCGCCAGCTTCAAGTCATAAGGATTAGATGCATCTTGCGCAAGGGCAATAGCAGCAGCTACAAAAAGGAAAATGCCGAGGATCCGCTTCATGACAGTAGTTTAGGGGATTTTTATGACACCCTATTTTCGGATGTTTTCCAGCTTTTCACTTAAGGCCTCCACCGCTTTTGTTAATGCGCGTAGCTCTTTCTCTTTCATCAAATCAATTTTTTGATGGAGCAACTCTATCTCTAGCTCCGCCTTTATATTCACCTCAAAGTCATTGCTAGCCTGTTGACGATCAATTTCTGACAGTCGGTTTTGGCTCATCATAATTGCTGGGGCCGTGTATGCCGCCTGAAAAGACAACATTAGATTTAGCAGAATAAATGGGTAGGGATCCCATGCATTTGAGCCATTAATTGAGTTGTAGCTAATCCAAGCAAAGATACAGACACTCTGAATGATGATGAACTTCCAGGAGCCCACTGTTTTAGCAACAACATCAGAAATATGCTGGCCCGCTGTTAGTTCGGGTGCCAAATCATGCATGTGGCCCGAGATCCTGCTGGGAAGTCCTTGGCGGTGCCTTCTTCTGTGGGCTCTTAAGGCCTCTAGCACTTGCAACTCTTCAGTGGTGGGTGTTATTGCAGTCATAGCCCCTCTTCCTTATTTAAGCTCTATATGCCTATTTTATGGGAGTGCAGCTCAATCAGTAGCCGAACGTAGCAGCCCCAATGGTTCATCTTCATGTTCTAGCAGGCGGCATTCCGCAAACGAAAAACCACCCGAAGGTGGTTTTGGTATTCCTTGATGACCCAAGATAAAAATAGTTAGAGCCAAGGTGCGGCTCTTATTTAATTAGTCCGCAAGCAATTCTAGGGCCAGAATTACCTGCTGGCTGTGATTTGTAATCATCGGGATCGCGATGAACAACAACAGATCTTCCCAAGATTCCATTCGGGCCATTATTAACCGCAAAACCACTTAGCTTGGCTGAATAACTAGCATTACCATTGGCATCCGACTTAATATTGGGCATATCTCCAGCATGATTTGACCCGCTACCTGGCATCCCGTGTGATTTTGTATCTGGGTTAAAGTGCCCGCCCGCACTAGTGGCATCAGGAGCAGTGCAATCCCCTTTTTCGTGAACATGGAAACCTTGCTCAGCATTCGGTTTCAAGCCAGAAAAGTTTCCGCTTACCAAAACATCATGCCCTTGCCATACAAAATTCACCGTACCCTTAGCATTTGATCCTGAGCGCGAATCTAGGCTGGCCGATGCTTTTTGTCCATTGCCATGCTCGATAGACTGACACGCAACCAACGATACAGTGGCCAAAGCGCCGATTACCAGAGAAATACGTTTAATCATTGCCGCTACTCCTTATTCATATTAATAGAAAATATCTCACAATTAATTCTCACATAAATAATATCGAACCAAAGCAAAGACCCCATAGCGAGTAGTCTTATTGATATTAGATCTACTTTTTAGACTTATATTTTTGTATTGCCTCTTTGAGGTCGGTATATTCTTCGCACCCAAAAGTACACGCCTTATCAAGCCTTGCCAATAGAGCCTCTGCACCAGGCAAGTCATTATTAATCAACTTGAGCTTTCCGTAATACTCGAGAGCCCCGCGATGCTCTGGATTTAATTTCAACGCGGCTTGATAATATTTTTCAGCCCCAACTAAGTCGGGCGGCTGCTTTTTACGCAGGCTATAGCCCATCAAATTATTCCAATCAGCTGAACTTGTGTCATTAGCACCCTGCAATTGCTTAATGGCCTGATCGTATTTTTCAGACTTAATACTTGCCCTTGATTCTGTTAGCCAAGTCGGATCTTGTTTGGTCGGAGAAATGTCTGCAGCTCGAGATGGCTCAAGCATAGAGAGAAGTAATAAAAATGTTGTGGCTATTTTTCTCATATAAGGGACTCTGATTAATGATCCGTCATTTATATACCCATTCCTCAAATCATGCTTAGGGTGGCCTTAGTTTTAATCGAGTCCAACACTTTGCTTAATGCACTACCTTCAAAGTTTGGTTTTTCACCAATCTCTTCAAAAGGGTGGCCGAATCGATTGACCCAAAACACATCAAAGCCGTACCACTTAGCCGCCAGAGCATCCCAAGCGTTGCTAGATACAAACAAAATTTCTTCTTTCTTGACGGAGAATGCTGTTAATAGCAATTCATAGGCTTGTGGGGCAGTTTTAAATAAGCGCACATCCTCGATAGTGACCACTTTATCTAGGTAAGGCTTCAAGCCATTACTCTCGACCACGGTGGCTAACATCTCCTTGCTTCCATTTGACAAAATGGCAGTAGAAATTCCTTTTTCTTTGATTGTCTTAAGTACATTTAGGCTATCGTCAAAACTAGTGAGCTTGGCATACTGATCCATCAATTGCTTCTCGTAGTCAGGGGTAAGATGTAAGTCCATCCGCTTACAAACATAACGCAAGGAGCGAATTGTTAACTCCCAAAAGGGAAGGCAATACTTACTTCCATTTGGGTTGGGATCGCTCATTGTCACTAAGCGGGTATATTCGATTTGGCGATCACGCCACATCAAAGCAAGGGCCTGACCATGCCCCGGAAATAATTCTTCTGCTAACCGCCCCATGGAATACACGTCAAATAATGTTCCGTAGGCATCAAAGGCTATGAGCTTATACATGTTATCCCCCATTCTTATGTATGAATTTCTATTGTCGTTTAAAACGACATTTCTTGATGGCTCGATGCGGACTTGACCAAGGGCATACGAGCCCTCATCCTTGCGGAAAGAGCTCACATGCCTCCCAGCAATTTGGGGCTTATAAATCACCTTAAATTGATCGCCTCAATTATCCATTCCCACATATAAAAACCACCCGAAGGTGGTTGTGTTGTTTCTTGGTTGCCAGAGACGCGAGTAAGCTTACCCTAAAGGAGCCCTCTCGGCTCCGGCTGGATGTTTGTAGCGGTTATAAGACCACAAATATTGGTGCGGCCTGGAAACGATCATGTCCTCAAAATATTCATTCATTTCTGTACAGGCCTCAACCAAGCATTCTGGGAATGCCTGCGGCATTAGTCGACTCTTAATCATCCAGCCCTTGCCAAGCCCCAACCTTTCTGCACCAACAAAAATGGTTGCCACATTAGCTTGACGAGCTAGTTTGACTGGGAATGAAGTTGTATAAGCGTACTGATTAAAAAATTTTGCCCAAACTCCATCGCCGACACTGGGGACTTGGTCAGCCAATATACCAACCACCTCGCCCCTTGCTAAGGCTCGCTTAATCTGACGAACGCCGCCAATATTCGCCTCAACAAACTCCATCCGGGAATGTTTCCGAGATTTAAGCATTAGCTCATTCACCCACCTTTTTCGGGCTGGTCTATACATTACCGTTGCCCTCATATGCTCGGCAAAAATACGAGGCACTATTTCAAACCCGCCCAAATGTGATGCAAGAACAATTAATCCATTTCCATTTTTGGATAACTCAATAATTTGATCTAAGTTTTCTATGGTTGCTTTATTAATGGAAGATTTTGGATGTCCCCAAATCCACAGAGTATCTGCAAACATCATTCCAGATTCTGCCGCCACCCTCCATGGAGTTAATTTAAATCCAGAGTAATCTGCGGCGCTGTGATGATTTTTATTTAAGCGCGCCCGATACCGATGGGAGCACAAGTAAATCATTAGCCCTACACCTGCCCCAGAAATCTGAAGGGCTGCCAACGGAAGTGAGCTAAAGAGCCTCAATATGAAATACAACATTGGCCATTCTAGACTCTATTAAAGAAAAGTCGCCTGAAGGTGATTTTGGCGCTTGATGGTTGCGCGGCAGTTGGTCAACTGGGGCCTAGGATGCCCAATCCTTCATCTTCGCGCTAATATCCCGATATATCTGAAAACCAGCAATCAAGACAAGCAAGAGGGATAAGGGGATCACTGATATATAGCCAACCTTATTAAAGCTAAGCGCTCCAATAATCCCGCCAATCAGAAACATTCCAAAAATAAATAAATGGGTTTTTAACTTTTCTCTATTGGCCCTCACATAAGCACCCTCATTAGCCTCTTGTGACTTATTCCAATAAATCAATTTTCCCAATTCAATACCTATATCCGTAATTACGCCTGTCATATGAGTGGTCCTAATTTCCGCTCTAGAGGCTTTAGTAACTATGGCGTTCTGCAAGCCCATGACAAAACATAAGAGTAGGGCAATCGCCGGAACCGTTAAAGGCAAATACATATTTAGGTTGGCGCCCACTAAACCAAATACCAATAACAAAACCGCCTCAACCAATAAAGGCAAAGCAAACTCACTATGGATTTTTCTTCTACGCCCCCAATTAACAATGATGGCAGTGGTTGCGGCGCCAGATAGAAACGAAAGCAAAAGTGAAATGCCGCCCAAAACAGAAATAAAGTCATTAAGAGCTAGGTCATCGCCAATTGCCGAAATAATTCCACTCATATGGGAGGTATAGCGGGCAATGGCCAAAAATCCGCCAGCATTTACCGCGCCGGCTACAAATGCCATGTAGGCACCCAACTGAACATTGGTCTTATATGACCGTTGCGTACTCGTTAAAAGTTGAATGAACTTAATTGGCATTGAGGCTTCATTCTACGGCCACGGGCTTGATGCCCCCTTATCGAGCCCCGCAAATGAAAAAAGACCCAGAGTAGTTTTGGCACTTCTTGGTGACTCGGGACGTAATCAACTAGGGCCGAGGATGCCCGATCTTATTATCGATAATTTCGATTATTGAGTTCATTTAAATTCATTGGCCTGATATCGACAGAAGGAGCAAGATAAGTTCATCGCAACCAACAATAGATGAAGTTAAAAATGAAAATTCAAAATAGATTAGCGAGAATAGCTGAAGGCCTGTACTTTATTAACCATAGATACGAGATGGATTTGAAAACTATTTTAAATCTGGCTCCAGGGGCCATTAAGGAGACTCAATCATGAACATTCTCATCCACTTCATGGCGGGTAGATGGCCGTCACAAAAAGGGAGTAGCATCAAAATTAAGCAAATCGAACTAAATCAGCTAAGCTGAAATAGTCGTCCAAAATGATTTACTTCAAAGGAGATCAATATGACATCAAAAGGCACATGCCCTGTCGCTCACGGAGCCAATACTGAATCTGGCAATAGCCCAATGGCCTGGTGGCCCAAGTCACTTAATCTAGATATTCTTCACCAGCACGATACAAAGACAAATCCACTGGGACCATCCTTTAGCTATCGAAAAGAATTAAAAAAACTTGATGTCAATGCACTCAAAAAAGATGTCAAAAAATTACTGACTACCAGTCAGGATTGGTGGCCAGCTGATTGGGGTCACTATGGCGGTCTCATGATCCGTATGGCTTGGCACTCCGCTGGCTCTTATCGCATTGCCGATGGTAGAGGTGGAGCTGGCACAGGTAATCAACGCTTTGCGCCACTCAATTCTTGGCCAGACAACGCCAACCTAGATAAAGCACGCAGGCTTCTATGGCCAATCAAAAAGAAATATGGCAACAAGATTAGTTGGGCGGATCTCATGATTCTGGCGGGCACAATTGCCTATGAGTCCATGGGCCTCAAAACCTTTGGCTTCTCTTTTGGTCGCGAAGATATTTGGCATCCCGAAAAAGATATCTATTGGGGCTCAGAAAAAGAGTGGCTCCAAAAAAGCGGTGGCGAAGGTAGTCGCTATTCAGGTAAGCGTGATTTAGCCAACCCATTAGCCGCAGTAATGATGGGCTTAATTTATGTCAACCCAGAAGGCGTAGACGGCAAGCCTGATCCATTAAAAACTGCCCATGACATTCGCGTGACATTTGCTCGCATGGCCATGAACGATGAAGAAACCGTTGCGCTGACTGCTGGTGGACATACGGTAGGTAAAGCCCATGGCAATGGCAATGCGGCAAACTTGGGACCAGTGCCCGAGGCCGCACCGATTGAAGAACAAGGGCTTGGCTGGATGAACCACAAGACTAGGGGCATTGGTCGCGATACGGTTACCAGCGGCATTGAAGGCGCTTGGACAACGAACCCAACTCAATGGGATAACGGCTATTTCAACTTATTACTTAATTACGACTGGGAGTTAACCAAAAGCCCGGCTGGCGCATGGCAATATCAGCCCATTAACATCAAAGAAAAAGACAAGCCCGTTGATGTAGAAGATGCCTCAATTCGTTGCATGCCAATGATGACTGATGCTGACATAGCCATGAAAATGGATCCAGAGTATCGAAAAATTTCAGAAAAATTTCATAAAGATCAGGCTTATTTCTCCGATACCTTTGCTCGTGCTTGGTTCAAACTCACTCACCGTGACATGGGCCCTAAAGCAAGATACTTTGGTCCAGATGTACCTAAGGAAAATTTGATCTGGCAAGACCCAGTTCCAAAAGGCTCTAAAAAATATGACCTAAAAGCAGTAAAGTCCAAAATTAAAGCCAGCGGCTTATCTAACAGCGAGATGATTAATACCGCCTGGGATAGTGCCCGCACTTACCGCGAATCAGATAAGCGAGGCGGCGCGAATGGGGCTCGTATCCGCTTAGCCCCACAAAGAGATTGGATTGGTAATGAGCCAAAGCGTTTATCTAAAGCTCTAGGAATTTACGATGCGATTGCCAAAAAAACAGGCGTGAGTATTGCCGACATCATTGTTCTAGCTGGCAATATCGGCATTGAACAAGCGGCCAAAGATGGCGGCTTTAATGTCAAAGTGCCATTTACTCCAGGGCGCGGCGATGCTACGCAAATGATGACTGATATTGAGTCTTTTGAAGCACTTGAACCGGTAGCAGATGGGTATCGCAATTGGTTAAAAGAAAACTATGTGGTCACACCTGAAGAATTGTTATTAGATAGATCTCAGCTGATGGGGCTATCAGCCCAAGAGATGACCGTCTTAATTGGTGGAATGAGAGTGCTAGGAACAAATCATGGCGGCACTAAACATGGGGTGCTTACAACCAAAGTGGGAGTTCTGAGTAATGACTTTTTTGTTAATCTGACTGACATGAATTACATATGGAAACCAACTGGTCGCAATAGCTACGATATTGTCCATCGAAATACGGGCAAAACTAAATGGACAGCAAGTAGAGTTGATTTAGTATTTGGCTCTAACTCAGTGCTTCGTTCTTATGCGGAGGTTTACGCTCAAGACGATAACAAAGAAAAGTTTGTGGGGGATTTTGTTGCGGCATGGACTAAAGTCATGAACGCCGACATGTTCATTTAAATAAATCAGAAATTACTTATAAGAGGTAGCAGTTGCTACCTCTTTTTTATTAATCAAAATTTATCGCTTAAAACAGCATCTACTAAAACAGAAATATCGACTTGATATGCCCTTTTAGTGCGCTCAATTGAAAGCCTATCGCGACTATTGCAAGGAAAATCACCAGAGTAAGTATTTCCGCAATGTGTCTTATTAAGTAATTCTGAGACTTACGGCGCACCATTGTCTGGAAAAAAGCAAATGGCCCAACAGCTAGGCTATTCGGATTTTTGATGTTCCGAGCAGAATCGAACCAACAATATAAGGTTTATCGGCCTTGACAAACAAGAGGCAAATCCCACAAGGGCTTACCTTGACTGTAGTCACAATTCACTCCAACTGACGAGGTTGAACTGGATGCGCAGCCAGTTAAGATCAAAAAAAATATAAACATAGCTGCCGCACTAAATAGTTTTTTCATTGCACTGGACCTCCAATTGGCTTATTTAGACCCATTTTCCCATGGCATCTTGAGGACGCCAAGATAAAAACCACCCGAAGGTGGTTTAGGTGCTTCTTTATGGCCCAGAGCGAAATCCAACAGGGCCCAGGATGATTAATCCTAAATCACTATTTTTACATCTTGATAATGCGCCACGCACCCTCTGATCGACCATCTCCAATCTTATCGCCTGGTTTGATGTCTTTGACATAGAAATACAAAGGCATGCCATTAAACGCCAACTGCTTTTTGCCGTCATCGCGGGCAATAACTGAATAATCGCCAGATACAGCAGGGCTACCTTCCACTAAAAGGGGCGGCCAATTGGCAGCACACATACCATTGCAAACTGACTTACCTGAGCCAACGACATCCTTGCCATAGGTGTATAAGGTCATACCATTATTACCCGCTAAAACACCATCATTAGCCTTGGTAAATGGCGCTAATGCTACTCCGGTCATTGAAGCACAAGCGACTAAAGTAGCTGTAGCCACTAAGGCCATTAATAAACTTTTAATTCGATTCATGTTTCCCCCCTTTGTTGGTTGATTTAATACTTTAACCCTAATTTATATCCGCCGCTTTACACAACACCAAACGATGCCAGGATATGCGCTTGATGCGTACTTTTAAGGGCAATTGATGATCGGGCGCACACTACATTCTATTTACCACTCACTCTTCAAGAGCGTAACTTATGTCCAATTTCTGTGGTCGTAAAGTTACATGAGAATATTTCAAAAAATTTTCTCGATGCCTTCTGTAGAATAAAAGACCCTCCTTTATGCTGGTAACTGTGGCGCCTTGTTCGAGCATCTTGTCCCAAAGGTTCCAGTCTTCTTGAGGGTGAATACCATCCTCATACCTCTTCTTGTAGCCAATTCTTTGTCCAAAAGCCGTACGATACATCATAGATCCGTGATGCTGTTCTTGGCGATTCCAATACAAGTCGCCCTGATAAGGAATGGTCTCACCAGGTACCCGAACCAAGATTTCTTCTTTTAATTCACCCGTAACAACAATGTCATAAGTAACAACATCGGTGCTGGCATTTGATAACAACTCAATTGCATCTGAACGCAACCAATTATCAGCGCCTATGAATAGAACATACTCCGTATTGATCCGAGATAGTATGTCTTGAAAGTTGTCTACAACTCCCAAGTTTTCCTGCCTCAATATATATTCAATATCGGGATATAGGCTTGGCAAATGATTGCAGTCGAACGCACCATCATCAACAAATAAAATCCTTGCGGGTGGAGTTGTTTGGGAGAGTAATGACTCGATGCAATGTGCGGCAAGGTGTCCATACTTATAGGAGGCAATAACGACAGTAATCATATTGAGTGGCATTAGAGCACGAAACTATGACGTTTGATGCCATCCAACACTTTATTAGCCTTTAGTTAACTTGGCTCTTCCGTGCATAAAAAATTTCCTGCCAACAAAGTTCATCGCCAAAGAAATAATAGTTGTGATTGCGCCCGTCACAATTGCTTCCGTTGTAAAGCTACCAAAATGAGTTGGGTGCGCCAATAAATCTGCAACAAAGCACATTCCACCGGTAATGCCTGCGACTACATATTTATTGCCAAGCCAGCGATGAGTTAGCAGCGAAAGAATAAGAACGCCAGCGCCGGTGATAAACCCTGTCTCTAGTGCCTTTTGAAAGTGGCTAATGGTTGCCAACCAAATATTGCCCTGCACCATAACTAATAGGCAGGCAGGGGTTGCTTCGCAAAATGGCGTTAGAAAAATCTTAATTTTTTGACTCAGCATTTTGAGCTCTCATCAATGGGATAGCCCACGGTACCATGCCCAACTAAACTGCACAGACAATAAAACTACCCGAAGGTAGTTTTATTGTTCCTTGGTGGCCCGGGGCGGAATCGACCAGAGCTCAAGATATTTAACTTAATTACTTATCAAGCTTTACAGTAACTCCACTAGCGCTGAGGTTAAGCTGAAGGCCTTCAGAAGTGCTGGTTAGGCGCATGATGACACCATTTTCATTTTTAAGAACGGTTCCACCAACGCCACCGCCCAATGTGATGCTGCTCTCTAATTTGGTAAAGGTGCCAGGAAACTTAGATATATTAGTTAAGTCGTACACCTCACCACTTGCGGCCAATTTAGACACGCCCACATTGGCGCCAAGACTCATTCCACTAATCTTGAATGGATACTTTTTCCCTTGATAGGTCAGTACACCGCCACCAGTGCTGCCGCCAATAATTAAAGCAAACTGGGTTTCATTAATACTTACTGTACCAGATGGCTTTTTAGGGGCATCTGCCGCACTAGCGCCAAAACTAAAAATTGCTAATCCTAAAATTAGAAAGGAAAGAAACTTGCGAATACTTGTCATATAACTTCTCCACTTGTTGTAGCCCATAAAATGATTATGGAATCAGCAATATTGCCAATTAAAGCTTACTCCGGTTACGCGATCAAGACAAATGAAAAAACCACCCGAAGGTGGTTTTGGTGTTTCTTGGTGGCCCGGGGCGGAATCGAACCACCGACACAAGGATTTTCAATCCTCTGCTCTACCGACTGAGCTACCAGGCCAAGATTGGTAATTATAAATGAAACTGTAAGTAAGCCCTCTAAAACCGGGTAACTGGGCTTACCCTTATTCAGATTTAATCAGGGCGCCAAGCGCAGATCCAGTAAATGTGGATAGTATCTCCAACATTAGAGGGGTGAATTGCATCAAACGCATATTGACTCCTTGCTGACGATCTAGTTATTGGTCGCCATCGCTTTAGCCCGAGCCGCATGCAATTTTCTATAGCTGTCGATTAAGCGGTGGTGCCTATCAAGCCCCTCCAGTTTTACGCTAGTTGGAGTTAATCCGTAGAATCGTACGCTACCATCCACTGATCCTATTACGGCATCCATCCGCTCATCGCCAAACATCCGGCGCAAATTAACTATGTAGTCGTGGAGCTCTAAATCGTCATCCAGCTCAATCTCCAACACCGCACTTAAGGCCTGATAAAACAATCTACGCTCGACTGTGTTGTCGTTATATTGAAGGAAGGCGCCCACTAGCTCATTGGTCTCATCCAATTTCTTTAAGGCAAGCTGAATCAGTAGCTTCAATTCAAGAACGGTTAACTGACCCCAAGGCGTATTCTCATCAAACTCGATGCCGATCAATGTAGCGATGTCGCCATATTCATCTAACTCGTTGTTTTCTAGGCGCTCAAGCAACGCACCTAGGCTTGCATTATCTAGTGCGGATAGATTCAAAATATCCGCGCGGAACAACAAAGCCTTATTGGTGTTATCCCAAATCAGATCTTCTATCGGATAAACCTCAGAATAGCCAGGCACCAAGATTCGGCATGCAGTTGCACCTAGCTGGTCATACACCGCCACATAAGATTCTTTGCCCATAGACTCCAGAATCCCGAATAAAGTTGCCGCCTCTTCCGCATTGGAGTTTTCTCCCTTGCCGGAGAAATCCCACTCAACAAAATCGTAATCTGCTTTTTCGCTAAAAAAGCGCCACGAGACAATGCCACTGGAATCAATGAAGTGTTCAACAAAGTTATTGGGCTCAGTCACCGCTTCACTTGCGAAAGTGGGCGGCGGCAAATCATTCAGACCCTCTAAGCTACGTCCCTGTAGTAGCTCTGTCAAACTCCGCTCCAGCGCTACCTCTAGGTTGGGGTGTGCACCAAAGGAAGCAAAAACACCGCCTGTTCGTGGATTCATCAAGGTAACGCACATTACGGGATAAGTGCCGCCCAGCGAAGCATCCTTTACCAATACCGGAAAACCCTGCTCTTCTAGCCCTCGAATACCCTCCACAATGCCAGGGTATTTCGCAAGCACTGCCTGCGGTACATCGGGCAAAGCAATTTCACCTTCTAGAATTTCACGCTTGACTGCTCGCTCAAAAATCTCCGACAGGCATTGCACCTGCGCTTCGGCCAAGGTATTGCCAGCGCTCATGCCATTGCTGACGTAAAGGTTTTCGATGAGGTTGGACGGAAAATAAACAGGTTCGCCATCCGACTGACGCACATACGGCAATGAACAAATGCCACGCTGCGCATTACCGGAATTGGTATCAATCAAATGTGAGCCACGCAATTCGCCATCGGGATTAAAAATATTAAGGCAGTACTCATCCAGAATTTCTGTGGGGAGCGCATCTTTACTGCCCGGCTTGAACCAGCGTTCATTCGGGTAATGTACAAATGCCTCATTGGCGATGTCCTCACCCCAGAACACGCCGGCATAAAAATGGTTGTTACTCAGTCGCTCAATGTACTCGCCCAAGGCCGATGCCAATGCACTTTCCTTGGTCGATCCCTTCCCATTGGTAAAACACATCGGCGAGTGCGCATCGCGGATGTGTAAGGACCACACGTTAGGAATGATGTTGCGCCACGAAGCGATTTCAATCTTAATTCCCAGGTTCGCCAATACACCAGACATATTGGCAATGGTTTGCTCCAGCGGGAGATCTTTGCCCGCAATATAAGTAGTGGCATCAGATGCTAGCTTCAAGGTCAACAAAGTCTGCGCATCTGCATCTAGGTTCTTTACTTCTTCAATGACAAACTCTGGTCCAGCTTGCACCACTTTTTTAACCGTACAACGCTCTATGGAGCGCAAAATCCCTTGGCGATCACTGGCAGAGATTTCTTCAGGCAACTCAACTTGAATCTTGAAAATCTGCTGATAACGATTTTCTGGATCCACAATATTATTCTGTGAGAGGCGAATATTTTCAGTAGAAATATTGCGTGTGTCGCAGTACAGCTTCACAAAATAAGCCGCACACAAGGCTGATGAAGCCAGAAAGTAATCGAATGGGCCTGGAGCCGAGCCATCGCCCTTATATCGAATAGGTTGGTCAGCAATCACCGTGAAGTCATCGAACTTGGCCTCAAGACGCAGCTTATCGAGAAAGTTAACCTTAATTTCCATGGGAATAATTCCGAAATGATGTGGCCGCTATTATCCGTCGCAACGCCGATGCTGTGTTCTGCATCAACGCCTTCAACAAACGCTCACGCAAATAATCAATTGCCGGTTACTTATGGCAAATTATTTGCTAAAGGTCTTATTGCTCAGTCTTATTACGCGAAGTATCAATTCCCAGGGCTTTTAGCTTGCGATAAAGATGTGTGCGCTCTAAGCCGGTGTACTCAGAAATCTTGGTCATACTACCGCCCATGATGATCATTTGATGCTCAAAGTATGCCTTCTCAAACAAGTCCCTGGCCTCTCGGAGTGGCAAATCAAAATACGTCTTTGCAATACCGCTGATGTATTCACCATCTTGAGCTTGTGAAGCTTGATCGCTAACTGCTACTTTAGGGCTTAGGCTGGATGAGGACGCTAGAGACGCTTTTTCTTCAGCAGGCTCAACATACTTCGGCGAACTCTCTAGGGCTTTAGTGACAGTCTTGAGTAGCTTCTGAAGTGCAATTGGTTTTTCTAAAAAGTTGAGCGCACCAATACGAGTAGCTTCAACTGCTGTATCAATCGTGGCATGCCCCGACATCATGACAACAGGCATGGTAAGTTGGCCGGTCTTAGACCACTCTTTTAGCAAGGTAATGCCATCAACATCGGGCATCCAAATGTCGAGCAGAACAAGATCTGGACGCATTTGTTCGCGAATAGTACGCGCTTGCATAGCGCTCTCGGCCGCATAAACAGTATGGCCCTCATCCGTTAGAATCTCGTTAAGAAGCTCACGAATTCCCATCTCATCGTCGACTACTAAGATACTTGCCATTCTTATGCTGCCTCTTTTGCCAAATTCATAAACAAAATAGATACTTTCGCACCGACCACCTCATCACCCCGCATACGATTCCGGACTTCAATTTTGGCGCCGTGATCATCTACGATTTTCTTTACAACCGCCAAACCTAATCCAGTACCTTTACTCTTCGTTGTTACATACGGCTCAAATGCTCTTGCCAATATCTTAGCTGGAAACCCTGAACCACTATCACTTATTGTTAAACGCACCGCATTTTGTACGATGCCGTTCAATTCACCATAAGGCACCAATTCTGTTTTTACCTCAACCGGCTCGGCTTGATGCCGTCCCTCAAGAGTAGCATCCTGGGCATTCTGCAAAAGATTATGAATAATCTGTCTTAGTTGAGTTGAGTCGCCCATAATATTTGGGCACTGCGGATCTAGCTGGGTTTTTAAGGGGCTACCCTCATATAAACCCAGGATCTCTTGCGTCAAAGTATTAATAGAAATAGATTTCAATTGCGGACTGGGAGTTTTAGCAAAATCCCTGAAATCATTGACCATCTCTTTCATGGCTTGAACTTGCCCAATAATAGTTTTCGTACTGCGATTCATCATCTCTTCCTGCTCAGGACTCAATTTACCAGCCAGCTTATGCTGCAAGCGCTCAGCGGAGAGTTGTATCGGGGTGAGTGGGTTCTTAATCTCATGCGCCAAGCGTCTAGCTACTTCGCTCCAAGCAATGGAGCGCTGCGCACTCACCACATCAGTAATGTCATCAAACACCACCATACGCAAATCTGAGGTCAGCTCCGTTCCACGCACAAATAAAGTGACGCCAGACTCATTCTCGAACTCATTTGTACTGTGAAGCTGAACCTGCTTTTGCCACACTGGCGCAGATTTGCCGACTTCCGCGCTCGGGTGACCACCATCAACCCCAACCGTCAGCTTCATGGTTGCAAAGCCTTCTTTAATGGCTTGCTCAAACTCAACTAGGGCTGGGCTATCGCTTAAAGGGCGCCCATCCATCTGAGTTAAGTCTTGCCCAAAGATTCGGTCCGCCCCAGCATTGCTAGAGACCACATTAAAGCTTTTATCAAAGATACAAACGCCCGCAGTTAAGTTACCTAAAACAGTCTCTAAAAATGATTTGGATTCTTGTAGAGAGGTTCTTGTGTCGGCAAGCTGACGTGTCATCACATTAAATTGACGAGTCAACATGCCGAGCTCATCGCCAGTATCTAGCTCAGGCTTGGGAGACAAATCCCCTTGCGCGACGGCCTGCGTGCCCTTTAATAGCATTAGCAAAGGTCTAGCCAGTTGTCGCCCAAGTATTAAGGCCAGGGTAACCGCAACAAATAATGCGAAGAACAGCGTTAATGTGAGCGTGCCCACAAACATCTTGCGCAAACCAGTACGCCCCAATGACTTCTCTTGATAGTCGCTATAAGCAGATTCAACTGCAAAAATATTCTTAGCCAATGGGCTCGGAATATAACGCACCAACTGCAAAAAATATCTGTCTTCAGTCTCTTTGCCGGCATCTAATTTGCTTTGAATCGGTTTTTTTCGCACAATCGGCACGATCGCTCTCACTCGATAGCCGCGCTGCCCATCCTCCATTTCAATTTGCTCTAAAGAGGTAAGGCCCTTCTTTTTAAATGCCTCTGAAATTACATCGGCACTGGGGGCCGGTAGATATTTTTTAGACTGGAGCTCGCTCGATAAAATCAAAGTGCGCTGCATAGTGAAGAGGCTCACCTCTTGAATGCCAAATTGATTGCGAATCTTCATTACCAGGGCTCCGACCTGATCAGAATTGGTTCCAGAGGGAACCTGAGTCACCTGTTCCGCAATGAACTTACCCTCAGCCAAAATTTCTTCTTGAGCAACCTGCAAGGTAACGCGCCCCAACTCTAAGCCCGAGTTCAGCGCGGACTCAACCTGCACGTCAAACCAAGTTTCAATACTACGAGAGACGAATTGTAGAGATACACCGTACAAAATTAATCCCGGCACCACGCCCACTAAAGCAAAAATCATAGCCAACTTTGCAATCAGGCGAGTACCAAAATGTCCCTTATGCCAGCGAATTGCAATCACAATCACCAAGGTCAAAATGACTAAGAGCAAGCAAACTCCAATCGCCACGTTCGCCGCGTAGAGCCAAATAAAATAGTTTTCGAAAAACTCAGTATTGGAAGAGGCAATCGATAGTAACGCCAGCAGTAGTAGTGCAAAAGCGCCAATCACCGCCATTGCTATAGGAAGCGCACGTCTCTTCCAAGCGTTTTTTTCAAACGCATTTGACCCAATGAAGTCGAAAGATATCTTCATCGCTTAATCTGATTGGGCCCATTTGGTGAAAAAGGAAACCGCAACCAATCACTACTGACATTCCAGTCACGATTATTTAAGGCATTGACTTGAAACGGTTTGGGCAACTTGCTCAAATCTAGAGTCATTCGTAATGCTGCGGTGTAAGCCTTGCTGGGATCAATTTGGTTGTTATCAATGACTAGCCAGCCACCAATACTGCCAACCACCTGCAGGGCCTCAGAAATAGTTTTGGCAGAAAAAGTAAGGCCCTCGGAGGCGATTCGATATTGCTGAGTCAGCGGTTGATAGGATAAGCGCGTTTGTCGTTGTGCAAGCGCAGGCTTTTCGTCAAACCAATACCAACGCGAACGAGTCAAGTCAAACTCAGTCTGAAAATATAAGACCACACCTTTTTGGACTGCATCTTCTAAGCCTGGAGTTAACTCAATCTTAAATGTGGCATTTAATAGCCAGTCACCATCTACCCGCTCCAATTCGGCAGATTTAATCTTAATTCCCTCTGCGCCAGCAGCTACTGAAAATAGACTCAGCGCTAACAAACCACAGAGAATGAATTGTTTAATGCCTTGGCTCATGGCCCATTTTTCTTAAACAAAGCATAGTAAAAACCGTCATTAAGCTCAGCAGGCAAAATTTGCCCAGGAGCGCTTAATCGTAATGCATCGGCATGCTCTGCAGCAAACCAAATTGCCTGCTCTTCACCCTCTTCAGGAAACACGGAACAAGTCACGTATAAAAGCGTTCCTCCGGGCTTTAACATCTTCCAGGACTGCTCCACTATTGCGCGCTGTCTTAGCTGCAAGGCCTTAATATCCGCCTCGCGACGTAGAAATGGAATATCAGGATGCCTTGCAACAATGCCTGAAGCTGAGCAAGGCGCATCCAACAAGATTTTGTCAAATGGTTTGCCGTCCCACCAAGCAGCCTTCGAGGCATCCCCACGGACTACCTGTACAGAATCCGACTGCAGACGCAGGCGATCGAGGTTGCCACCAATTTTTCCAAGCCGCTCGCCATCTAGCTCCAGGGCAATCATTTCACATTCGGCAAGCTCTAATATGTGGGCGGTCTTCCCTCCGGGTGCGGCACAGGAATCTAATATCCGCTCTCCCGGCTGTGGATCAAGCAATACCGCAGCAATCTGTGCACCAGCATCTTGAACAGAGACTGCACCGCTATAAAAACCAGGCAAATCCGAAACTGGTACTGGCTCACGTAAAAGTAAGGCTGAATTTAGGGCAATGCCGGCAATCTCGCCAATAGGCTCTGACGCAATACCAGCCTGTTGTAGCAAATCTTGATATTCCTCACGCGTATGCTGCTTGGCATTCACTCGCAAAATCAGGGGTGCACGTTGCGCCTGCTGAATCAGCATTGCCTGCCAAACCTTCGAATAGTTACGCTTGAGACTAGCTCGCCACCAGGGCGGGAAAAACATCGGGATGGGGTCTGGTGGATAAGGCTTTTCATTCTCAGCCTGGACCGCCAGACTTACCTTGCGTAAGACGGCATTCACCAAGCCCTTGGCATACATCGTTGGCTCATATTCGCTACAGGCCTTTACAGCCTGATCAACAATCGTATGTGCCGCATAGCCTTTGCCCTCTGCCCCATTTTGTAAAAACAAGGCAATCGCAACGCTTAGTAAATACTCCACCTCTAGTGGCGGCGTCTTCGGAATAAATTGCTGAATGAATTCGTGAGACCTTACCCACTTACGCAATGCATCAAAAGTTAGACTTTGAACAATGGGGCGCTCATGCGCATCCAGCTGGTCTAGCACCTCCGTGAGCGATCTGCCGGCCATCACCTCGCCAATTGCTTGCGCAGAAATCGTAATAGCCTCAGATAGAGGAAGGCTGTGCGGTGTTTTTTGATCGGTCAAATTAATCTTTCTTGAACTGCATTATTTTTTCTTGCGTGCGATAAGTCTGCAGGCAAGCACTTGCACCAGTCTTTTTTCCGCCGGGCTTTTGCATCTCTAAGATTTCAATTACACCCACTCCACACTGAACATACACACCATCTTCGCTAAACCCCAAAACTTGTCCAGGGTTTAGAGATTGCTCTGTCTGCCCCTTGTTAGGTAAACAAGAATCCCAAAACTTCAGTAAATCACCATTAAGGCTGCTAGTGGCCCCAGGGAACGGATTAAAAGCACGAATGCGTCGATCGATTTCAACAGCACTTAACTGCCAATCAATCTCCGCTTCATTTTTTAGAATTTTTTCTGCATAAGTGATGCCGTCACTAGACTGTGGAGTTCTGGTAATCACCGCGCCCCGCTCCAAGGCATTGAGGGTCTTCACCATTAACTCAGCGCCTAACGCTGCTAGACGGTCATGTAGGGATGCGCTTGTTTCTTGTGGAGCAATTTTCAGGTCTCCAACTAAGACGGTATCACCAGTATCTAGACCGGCATCCATCTGCATGATGCTAATGCCAGTGCTGGCGTCACCGCTTTCGATGGCGCGCTGAATCGGTGCGGCACCTCGCCACCTCGGCAGCAAAGAGGCGTGAATATTAAAACAGCCATGTCGCCCATTTTTAGAGGCTAGGCCTAAGATGTCTTGAGGAAGAATTAATCCGTAGGCAACCACCACCATTGCATCAAATTCAATACTGGATAAATATTGATAAGCCTCTTGGGCTACAGTTCTTTTTTGTAAATCTGCATGGTCTTGCTTTAAGGTTGCTGGTTGCAACACGGGAATGTTGTGCTCTTGTGCAAATACTTTTACAGGACTTGCATGCAGATGCATCCCGCGGCCCGCACGACGATCTGGTTGCGTTAGCGCCAAGACAATTTCATGGCCGGCCTGATCTATTGCGCGCATTGCTTGTGCGGCGAAATCCGGGGTGCCTGCAAAAACAATTTTCATTGGGCGCTTAGCGCTCGCCAACTAATTCTTTAGTGCGCTTCTTCATCCTGAGAGAGATGCGATTGCGCTTCAACATGGAGAGATATTCAACAAATACTTTGCCTTGCAAATGATCCATCTCATGTTGCAAGCAGACTGCTAACAAGCCATCCGCCTCCACCTCAAATTCTTTACCATTAATATCGAGCGCCCTCACTCGAACAACAGCAGGACGATCCACCTCGTCGTAATACTCCGGCACAGAGAGACAACCCTCGCGCCATGATTTTTTTTCTGCGCTTGCCCACACCAGCTCTGGATTGATAAACACCATCAACCCATTCTGGTTTTCTGATACGTCAATCACCACAATCCGCTCATGAATATCTACCTGGGTTGCAGCCAAGCCAACCCCAGGGGCTTCGTACATCGTGTCGGCCATATCGGCCACAATTTTTTTGATGCGCGCATCCACCTGCGCAACAGGTTTGGCAACCTTGTGTAGGCGTGGATCTGGATAACAAAGGACGGTTAATAAAGCCATAAAGGAATTATCCAACAACGCAATCAGGCTGTCCCGATAGTTCTGACTGGCCCCATGCTGAAAATTGCTTTATGTCCTCTCCAAAAATCTCAAACATCGCCCTAATACAGCGAAATGATCCTTGCTACCCAGCCCGCCCACTGGATTTGTACGACCCACCCAATTCACTCTATATATATGGCGATATTCAGCCATTAAGTTTATCTATGCTCGCCATCGTTGGCTCGCGCGCTGCCAGCCCAAAGGGGATCAAAAATACCCACTGCTTTTCGCGAGCCTTGTCTGAGGCGGGATATTTAGTGATTTCTGGCTTGGCCCGATACATCTCCCCCTCTCTAGGGGCTGTCACCAACCACTTCAACAAGACCTCGAACTGATTCAATCTCCCCGAGATATTCTTGAGAGGCCGCCAAAATAGCCAAAAACACCTTTTAAATACCATTAAACCCTGGTTTTGATACGAAGGAGTTGCTGAATAGACTTCAAATAAACCGAAAAAAAGGGGTTTTTGGACTTTTGACAATTTATCGGTTAATAATAAAAAAGGGATGTAGGGAGCGTCAGGCTGGGATTAGGTTTAAATTGACCCTCTGTTTTCCCTGTTAAAACATCATTTCAAGCTCAAATTTAGGCAAAACGCGTGGCAACTAAAGCATCTACCAAAAAAAGCAGTCCAAAGACTACAGCTGGGGATCACCCCAAAGCACTGATCATTGCGGAGAAACCTTCCGTTGCGAATGACATTGCTAAGGCTTTAGGTGGCTTTACTAAATATGAAGACTATTTCGAAAGCGATGACTTTGTTATCTCTTCTGCGGTTGGCCATCTATTAGAAATAGCCGCCCCTGAAGAGTTTGAGGTCAAACGCGGTAAATGGTCCTTTGCCAACCTCCCGGTTGTGCCACCTTATTTTGATTTGCGCCCCATCGCCAAAACTGAATCGCGGCTGAAGGTATTGCAAAAACTCATTAAGCGTAAAGATATTCATGAGCTCATTAACGCATGCGATGCGGGTCGCGAAGGTGAGCTAATCTTCCGCCTGATTGCGCAGCATGCAAAAGCGCCACAGGCCATCAAGCGACTGTGGCTGCAATCAATGACGCCCGCAGCCATTCGTGATGGCTTTGCTTCTCTACGCAGTGATAAAGATATGCAGCCATTGGCTGATGCTGCACGCTGCCGATCCGAGGCAGACTGGCTAGTAGGCATCAATGGCACCCGTGCCATGACAGCCTTCAATAGCAAAAGCGGCGGATTCTTTCTGACGACTGTAGGTCGAGTGCAAACTCCAACCCTCTCGATTGTGGTTGAGCGTGAAGAGCTGATCCGTAAATTTATTTCTAAAGACTATTGGGAAGTAAAGGCTGAGTTTATTGCTGCGGCTGGTGTTTATGAGGGTCGCTGGTTTGACCCCAAGTTTAAGAAGGATGTCGTAGCACCAGATGCTCGCGAGAATCGCCTTTGGAGCGAAGCTGCTGCGCAAAGCATTGTTGCTGCCTGTCGCGATAAAAAAGCGAGCGTGAAAGAAGAGGCAAAGCCGGCCACTCAACTAGCCCCTCAGTTGTTTGATTTAACCAGCTTGCAACGCGAGGCAAACGCACGCTTTGGCTTCTCCGCTAAAAATACTTTGGGGTTGGCACAGGCGCTGTATGAGCGTCACAAAGTGCTTACTTATCCACGTACTGATGCCAAAGCTTTGCCCGAAGATTATTTGGATACTGTTAAGCAGACCATGGAAAATCTGGCTGAGAATTCGCAAGAATATCGACAGTTCGCCAAACAAATTTTGCAAGGCGACCCCAAAGATCCAAAAGCCAAAGAAGGTTATGGCTGGGTCAAACCAAACAAACGTATTTTTGATAACTCAAAAATATCTGACCACTTTGCGATTATCCCCACCTTAGAGTCTCCTAAAACTCTCAGTGAGCCAGAGCAAAAATTGTATGACTTGGTTGTGCGCCGCTTCTTGGCCGTGTTTTATCCTGCGGCCGAGTTCCGCGTCACCACTCGTATTACCGAAGCATCAGGGCATCACTTTAAAACTGAAGGTCGAGTATTGGTCACTCCGGGTTGGTTAACGGTATACGGCCGATCCAATCAAGCGGACGATGAATTAGTGGCGGTACAAGAAGGTGAAACCGTACAAACTGAATCCATTGACGCTGTTCCACTAAAGACCAAGCCGCCCGCTCGCTATACCGAAGCAACATTGTTATCCGCCATGGAGAGTGCTGGCAAAAGGGTTGATGACGATGACATGCGAGAAGCTATGGCTGAAAAAGGCCTGGGAACACCTGCAACTCGTGCAGCCATTATTGAAGGCCTGCTAGCAGAAAGGTATATGGTTCGCGAAGCGCGTGAACTCATTCCAACAGCTAAAGCATTTCAGCTAATGACACTCTTGCGCGGACTAGATGTTGAAGAGCTCACCAGACCAGATCTCACAGGTAATTGGGAAAACAAGCTCTCACTAATTGAGCGCGGTGAAATGAACCGCGACACCTTCATGCAAGAAATTGCACAGATGACGCAACGCATCGTGAAACGCGCAAAAGAATATGACAGCGATACCATTCCAGGTGACTACGCAACCATGTCCACGCCGTGTCCACACTGCAAAGGTGCGGTTAAAGAGAACTACCGTCGATTTGCTTGTGAGAAGTGCGGCTTTACGATTAGCAAAACTCCGGGTGGACGCGCCTTTGAATATCCAGAAGTAGAAGAGCTACTTAGTGAAAAAACCATCGGACCTCTACAGGGGTTCCGCAGCAAAATCGGAAGACCGTTTGCAGCAATTATCAAACTCAGTGAAATTCCCGAAGATGATGCCGATTATCCGAATGCAGGCTTCAAATTGGAGTTTGATTTTGGTAACTCTCAAGAAGACGAGTCAGAGGCAATCGACTTTACAGGTCGCCAGGCTTTAGGCGCCTGCCCTAAGTGCTCTGGTGCTGTATATGAAGATGGCATGCGCTACTTGTGCAAAAAAAATACTGGTCCTGAAAAGACCTGTGACTTCAAAACCGGTAAGGTTGTTTTGCAGCAAGAAATTTCTACAGAGCAAATACAAAAACTGCTCACGGAAGGCAAAACAGATTTGTTAACCAATTTCAAATCTAACCGAACTGGTAGAGGATTTAAAGCTTACTTAGCTCTGGGCGCTGACGGTAAGATTGGGTTTGAATTTGAAGCTAAAGTGCCAAAGGCGGGAGCTGCAGCTAAAGCTCCAGCAAAGAAACGTGCGGGGGCAAGCGCAGCGACTAAGTCTGCCGCAAAGCCCAAGCGTGCCAGCAAAGCGAAGTCGTCCTCTAGCACTTGAGCGGTGATGAGTTTGGCTGCTAAGGCCGACCAAAGAACGCCTCTCGACCCCAGGGCTGTAGCCAGGAAAATTCCTGGGCGTTGAGTCAGTGCGCCGATGATCGGAAGGCGATCACCCGCCACGCAACGTATGCCCACAAAACTTCCCGCCTTTTGAAGGTGGCTTGTATCGCCTTCCGGATAATTCAACAAACCCCTTGCTTGTTCACGATTAAAGTCATCGCTTGAAGCCCAGTCTTCAAGATCGGATTCGCCCTCATCAAAACTCGAGCCGACTATCCAGCGATAACTACCGTCTGACAATTGCTCGGCAGGTAAGCAATAGCCATCGCACGATATTGCAGTCTTTGGTAATTTTCCAGCCCAAGCATCGTGCTCATATATAGAAAAAATGCTCAGCTGCCCGCGCACCGGCCTTAGTGGCAGACGAACACCCATGCTTGCCACTAAATTTTTAGTCTCCAATGCTGCTGTAATGATGACTTTGCTAGCAGTCATGATGGGCTCATCTTGATGATTAAATAATTGCCAGCCCGCGCCTAATTTTTCTAATCGACACACAGGAGTATTCCAGCAACAAGTCAGTTGCGGGCGTGGTTTCAGGGCCTCGCTTGTTGCTAACGATAAGTCCAGTGATGCGCCACGCGAAAGCCAAATACCACTTTGGTCAATACCGCAAACTTGGCTTGCTTGATTGGCATCAAGTGCTTGCGCTATATCCTCGCCAAGCTCCAAACTTTGTAAATAATCGACTACTTCTACAAGCTTAAAAACTTTATCTTTTTTTGTCGGCTGAAAGATGCCATGCTGGTTCCAGGTTTTACCCCAGCGCGCTTCGGCCATCAGAAAAGCAATGCGAGTTAATCGCAATAAGCGAGGCGCGCCACGGCCAACATGTGGGTGAGCAATAGCGTATGCATGACTAGAGCATGCAGAGGCAGGGAGGGATGCAGAGTCAACAACACAAACGGTTTGACCGCGCTCTAGCAACTCATTCGCAATGGTTGCACCTGCAATGCCTGCCCCAATCACCACGATGTCATGGTGTTGGGGTGCGGTCATTAAATAAAGATTGTTTTGAAAAGGCCTCTTAAGTTTCTAGGGAATACCTAGGCGTTTAAGCGCTTCTCAATTTTGCTGCGGGCTTCGATCAGCTCTTTAGGCAAACGCTCACCCAAATGTTCAAATAGTTCGGAGTGCAGTTTGAGCTCATTCTTCCAGTCGTCAACAGCAACGGTAATGGCTTTCTCGAATTTTTCTACAGAGTAGTCAAGGCCATCCCAATGCATATCAGCATGCTCTGGACAAATACCAAACACCGTTTCTATGCCCTTAGCCTTGCCTTCGGCACGACCTAAAATCCAAGACAAAACACGCATATTTTCACCAAAACCAGGCCATACAAACTTGCCGTTTTCATCTTTGCGGAACCAGTTCACGCAATAGATTTTTGGTAATACTGCACCTTCATCGGCAAGCTTGCTGCCGATGTTGAGCCAGTGTTGAAAGTAATCGCTCATGTTGTAGCCAGCAAATGCAATCATCGCAAATGGATCGCGACGAACAACGCCAACCTGACCAGTAATCGCAGCGGTAGTTTCGGAGCCCATCGTGGCAGCCATATAAACGCCCTCTACCCAATCGCGTGCCTCACTTACCAAAGGCACAGTATTTGAGCGACGACCGCCGAACAAGAACGCATCAATTGCCACGCCTTCTGGATCATCCCAATTAGGATCAACAGCAGGGTTGTTTGTAGCGGCCACAGTGAAGCGTGAATTTGCATGTGCGGCGTTACGACCAGCGGCGCCATCAGCAGGAGTCCAATCCTTGCCTTGCCAATCAATTAAGTGTGCTGGAGGCGTATCAGTCAAACCTTCCCACCAAACATCGCCATCATCCGTTAAACCAACGTTAGTAAAAATCACGTCTTGGTTTAATGAGTCGAGGCAGTTCGGGTTGGTTTGACGGTTTGTACCTGGTGCAACGCCGAAGTAGCCTGACTCAGGGTTAATCGCAAATAAGCGGGTTTTGCCAGTAACGGCGTCTTTGCGAGGCTTGATCCATGCAATGTCATCGCCAACTGTCGTTACTTTCCAACCCTCAAATCCCTTTGGAGGAATCATCATGGAGAAGTTGGTTTTTCCGCATGCAGATGGGAATGCAGCAGCAATATGGTATTTCTTGCCCTCAGGTGAAGTCACACCCAGGATCAACATGTGCTCAGCCAACCAACCCTGGTCACGACCCATATTCGATGCAATGCGCAAAGCAAAGCATTTTTTGCCCAACAAGGCGTTGCCGCCATAACCGGAGCCGAAAGACCAAATCTCGCGCGTCTCTGGATAATGAACAATATATTTGTTTTTATTATTTGGCCAAGCAACATCATTTTCGCCAGCCGCAAGTGGCTTACCAACAGTGTGAATACAGGGCACGAATTCGCCAGCAGCACCTAGCTGATCAATCACTGCTTTGCCCATGCGGGTCATAAGGCGCATATTGATAGCTACGTAAGGACTGTCAGATAGCTCAACGCCAATGTGGGCAATTGGGGATCCAATCGGACCCATGGAGAACGGCACAACATACATTGTTCTGCCTTGCATACAACCATCAAACAATGGTTTGAGCGTAGCGCGCATTTCATTTGGTTCTACCCAATTATTGGTTGGGCCCGCATCTTCTTTTTTTGCAGAACAAATAAAGGTACGGTCTTCAACACGTGCTACATCATCTGGGTCAGACAGCGCCAAGAAAGCGTTTTGGCGCTTAGCCGGGTTGAGTCGCTTAAATACTCCTGCGCTAACTAAGAGCTCGCAAAATTGGTCATATTCAGACTGGGAACCATCGCACCAGTGGATCTTGTCTGGCTTGGTTAAGGCCGCTACTTCTGCAACCCACTGAATTAACTTCTGATTTTTTACATAATCAGGCGCATTTGCTGTTGTGGTCATGAGATTCCCGTGGAAAGTAATAATTTTGATCGCACGATTTTAACATTTTTGACATAATTCTTGGTGTTGCCCAACCAAGAGCAAACCCTCTATTTGCCGATACAAAACTGGCTAAATATCTTACCCAAAAGGTCATCAGGAAGTAACTTTCCAGTAATTTGCCCTAACTGATCTTGCGCTAAACGTAGCTCTTCTGCAAATAACTCTAGGGATATGTTGCCATCTGCAGCGAAAATCTGGGATTTCTCCAAATGGGTTGCAGCTCTATCCAGGCAGTCTAAATGTCGTCGACGTGCCACAATGGCCCCCTCTTGAGAGCCTCCCCAACCAACCAACTCCAGGATTTTTAGCTTTAGCGCATCAATCCCATCACCTGTTTTGGCTGAAATGAGCAAAGCCTGATTATTGCTGTGATTGGTCTTTGAGCCGCCCAATAGGTCGGATTTATTGCTAACCTCTAAAACAGGGCATTTTGGCGGTAGCGCTTTTAGTATTTGAGCCTTAAGCTCCAGCGTGCTGGCAATTTCAGCCTCATCTGGAGACCTGGGGTCTTGAAGAAACACCACTAGGTCTGCCGTGCGAATCGCTTCCCAGGATCTTTCAATACCCTTTGCCTCGACCAGATCGCTAGTGTCACGCAATCCAGCAGTATCGATGATGTGCATGGGAACACCGTTGATGGTGATGCTCTCCTTAACTCGGTCTCGTGTAGTCCCAGCGATCGGGGTCACAATTGCCACATCTTCCCCAGCAAGGCGATTTAGCAAGGAACTTTTACCGACGTTGGGGGCGCCTGCCAAAACCAATTGAATACCATCTCGCAAAATCTTTCCCTGTTTTGCGCCCTCCCTTAGTGCATGCAGCTTACTCATGACTGTTGCTAGGCGCTCACGAGCTTGGGCATTCTCCAGAAACTCAATCTCCTCCTCGGGAAAATCCAAAGTGGACTCCACCAAAATTCGAAGCTGTGTAATTTCCTCAATCAAGCTATTGATGTCGTTTGAGAAGGCCCCCTGCAGTGAGCGTGCCGCCCCGCGTACTGCGGCTTCGCTTTGAGCATCTATTAGATCTGCGATTGCCTCTGCTTGAGCTAGATCAATTTTGTTATTGAGATAGGCGCGCAAAGAAAATTCGCCTGGCTCGGCAATGACTAAGCCTTGGTCTTTACCCAACTCCAAGCATCGCTTCATTACCAATTCAAGGAGTTGTGGTCCGCCATGGCATTGCAATTCCAATACATCTTCACCAGTAAAAGAGGCTGGGGTAGAAAAGTAAATCGCAATAACTTGGTCAATTACTGCGCCGGCGCCATCGCGCAAAGTTAATAGGTTAGCTTGTCGAGGCTCTAATGCCCTCTGAAATAGGGCTTTGGCAATCTGCAAAAGATTGGGGCCGCTAATGCGAATTACCCCAATACCAGCTCTACCAGGTGCAGTGGCAACCGCAATGATGGGTAGCTTTCTAGTCATCATTGCGGGCACTCCCTATTCGTCTCTAACCAGCTAAAATTTTATTTAGCTGGTTTTTTTCCAAACATTTGATTGATTTGCCACTGTTGAGCAATGGATAACAAGTTATTCACAACCCAATACAAAACCAAGCCAGCAGGGAAAAAGAAGAACATGATGGAGAACACGAGCGGCATGTACATCATCACCTTAGCTTGAATCGGATCTGGCGGCGTTGGGTTTAGTTTGGTTTGTACAAACATGGAGATGGCCATAACGATTGGCAAAATTCCAACGGGGAAGAATTGTGTAAAGCCCAATAAGTCGCTAATTGAGGTGTCGGGTAAAGATAAGTCATGTACCCACAAAATCCATGGCGCGCCACGAAGTTCAACCGATGACAGCAACACCCAATACAAAGAAATAAACACAGGGATCTGAATCACAACAGGCAAACATCCACCCAAAGGATTAATTTTTTCCTTGCGATACATCTCCATCATTGCTTGATTTAGCTTTTGTGGCTCACCCTTATATTGCTCTTTCATTGCAAGCAGTCGCGGCTGCACCTCTTTCATGCGCGCCATAGATTTGTAGCTTGCAGCCGAGAGGGGGAAAAACACCAGCTTAATCAAAATGGTTAGGAGGATGATTGACCAGCCCCAGTTGCCCACGTAGACATGAATATTTTCTAGGAACCAAAAAATGGGTTTAGCCAAAATGGTGAGGTAGCCATAGTCTTTCAATAAAGCAAATCCTGGGGCAATAGTCTCTAAAACACTTTCTTCTTGTGGACCAACAAATAGTTTTGCTTTTTCAACAACAGTAGTGCCTGGAGCAACTACACCCAAGGGTGTTTGTATACCAATGCGATACAAGTTGTTGTCAATTCTTCCCGCATAGATGTCGCGCGTAGCTTTATCGCCAGGAATCCAGGCGCTTGCAAAGTAATGCTGCACCATTGCAATCCATGCAGGATCACCGGCGGCTACCTGCGTAGGAATGGTTATTTTGTTTTTATCAATTGCGGTGAACTCAAGCTTGTTGAATTTTTCTTTTTCTGTATAGACCGCAGGCCCGGTAAAAGTACTTGCAGAGAATGCGCCGTCAAAGGGTCCAATTTTTTTCTCTTGGGATGCATCGCGAACAATCTCTGTATACAAAACCAATGGTGTTGCATTGGCGCTGCTCTGTGTAACACGGTGGCCAACATCTACAACATAACTACCTGGATTCAAGATGAATGTCTTTTCCAGCTTTACGCCGTTGCGCTCGCTCGCCAAAATAAGGAATGGTTTGCCGGACGCATCTTTGCCAGACTGAACCAATTTAAAGTTGCTTGTGTGATTTGGTAGATCCGCATTTCCCAGCGCGATCAAGCCGGAGCGTGCAAAGTATTTGTGATTAGGTGTGTACTGGAAAAGTTCAACTGGTTTTTTTTCTGCGGTGAGCTCTTTAAGCAACTTCGCATCAATTACATTGGCACCGTTGGCGCTAATTTCTAAAACCAATACATCATTCTTTAAAACAAATTTTTCTGATGTCTCTATTGCACTCGGGATTGCTATGGGTGCTTGTTGGGGCGCTGGAATCCCTGGGGTTTGGATGGGCGCTGGAATCCCTGGGGCTTGGATGGGCGCCGGAATGTCCGCTTTACCTGTTGGCGCCTTATCGGCTGCTACAAGATTGCTGACAGGGCTTCCACCAAACATCGATGGCCTGCCTTCATGGATTTGCCAGCTGTTGTACAACATTAAGCCTGACATGGAGAAGACTGCCCAAAGAATTGTTTTTTTAAAGTCCATTTGCGTTCACTTAATAATGATGAGATCTTGGTTTTACAGCGGGGTCGTGACCACCTTGTGACCATGGGTTGCAGCGAAGAATGCGCCACACCATCAGCCCAAAGCTTTTAAAAAATCCATAGCTTGCAAAACAGTCGCAGGCATATTGAGAGCAGGAGGGCTCAAACTTACAGTGCATGCCGACAAAAGGGCTAAGCGCTATTTGATAGAGCCTCACAACTTTTATGGCTATTTTATTTAAAAGATGCACGTTAAATTAGCCCTGCAATCTGAGTTCGCAGAACTTCTTTTTCTTTTCTTCTAAGTCTTCCGCGGGTTTCGCGACCAATTGGTTTTTTTAGCTTAACTACAACATCACTGTTGAGGTTTGTGGCTTGGGCGCCCCTGACCATTTCACGGATCATGCGCTTTAATTGGTTGCGATCAACCGCACGTTTAGCTAATTTTTTAGCTACTGCAATGCCTAAATCTGGTTTCGCGCCTTGATCCGAAGATGCCAAATACAGACCCCAGTACAAGCTTGTCTTGGGACGTGTTTTTAGTAACTCAGAAATCCTGGCGCTATTCAACTGCTAAATTAAACAGCCAGACGTTTACGGCCTTTAGCACGACGTGCGTTTAATACTGCGCGTCCACTCTTAGTTTTCATACGAATACGAAATCCGTGAGTGCGTTTACGACGTGTTACTGAGGGTTGGTACGTTCTTTTCATGATTCATCCTGCAAAACCCAGTATTTTCCTTGTTGGACGGCAAAAGGTCAACCGCTATGAAGGAATATATAGGTATTTTTCTCTATTTTATGCGTGAGTTTTTAGTAAGTCGTTAATTTAAATGGATTTTTTTGTTTTGTGCACAAGTTATCCACAGGTTTTCCACGATTTTCTAGCTTGTGGATAACTTTATGGGATCGCTACAATGGATCCTCTAAAAATATGAGTAACTTACAGAATCCCCCCACATTGAATTCACCTAACCCACTTGGGTTTTGGGATGATGCCCTTGGTATGCTGGCTCGCGAGCTCTCCCCCCAACAATTTAAAACCTGGATACAACCATTAAGTTTGGTTTCCTATGATGAAAGTGAGCAATCACTCATTGTAGGAGCACCAAATAGATTCAAGCTTGATTGGATTAAGAAAACTTTTTCCGACCGCTTCCAGGAGATAGCAGACCAGTATTTTGGTCACTCAGTTACCCTAGGTTTTGTACTTAATGTTGATGGTGTAGCCACCCAAACTGTAGAGGTGAGGGCCCCTCAAGAGCGGATTGAGCCTCAAGAGGCGCTTATTAGCCCAGACAGCACGTCAACAGAGGAGCAGGCATTTGAAATTGAAGACCACTCCAAACTTAACCCAAACCTTACTTTTGAAACCTTTGTAACCGGTAAGGCCAACCAGTTGGCTAGGGCTGCATCTATCCAGGTTGCCCACAACCCAGGCACCTCATATAACCCCATGTTTTTGTACGGTGGGGTAGGCTTAGGTAAAACCCATCTGATCCATGCAATCGGTAATCACCTTTTAAAAGAAAAGCCCAACGCTCGGATACGTTATATCCACGCTGAGCAATATGTTTCGGACGTGGTTCGAGCTTATCAACAAAAGGCGTTTGATCGTTTCAAACGCTATTACCACTCCTTAGACCTTTTATTAATTGATGATATTCAATTTTTTAGCGGCAAATCAAGAACTCAGGAAGAGTTTTTTTACGCCTTCGAGGCCCTCTTAAGTAATAAGGCTCAGGTCATTATTACGAGCGACACTTACCCTAAAGAGATGGCTGGTATTGATGATCGACTTATTTCGCGGTTTGACTCTGGCTTAACGGTTGCTATCGAGCCGCCAGAGCTTGAGATGCGAGTCGCTATTTTGATGAAAAAAGCTTTAATTGAGGGCATCCCTATGAGTGAGGATGTGGCCTTCTTTGTTGCTAAACACCTCCGATCTAATGTAAGGGAGTTGGAGGGTGCGTTAAGAAAAATTTTGGCTTTTGTGCGCTTTCACGGCAAAGAGGTCACGATTGATGTGGCCCGCATAGCCCTTAAAGACCTACTCTCTATACAAAACCGTCAAATTTCTGTCGAGAATATTCAGAAGGCTGTGGCAGATTTTTACAGTATTAAGGTTGCTGATATGTACTCCAAAAGGCGCCCAGCAAACATTGCTAGACCACGTCAAATTGCTATGTTTATGGCTAAGGAGTTGACCCAAAAGAGTTTGCCTGAAATCGGTGAGTTGTTTGGTGGTCGCGACCACACCACTGTTTTACATGCGGTGCGGAAGATTGGGGAAGAGCGCTCACACGATGGCCAATTGAATCATGAAATCCATGTTATTGAGCAAACCCTAAAATCTTAGATTTTTTTGCCTGTGGATAAGGTTGTGGATAGCTCAATAGATAACTTTGGGGATAGTGTGTGGATAAATTGTGGAAAGCTTGCTGTTCATGCAAAAATAGGGTGTTGATAAAGAGTTATCCAATATTTATGCAGTGTTTATACAAAAGTTCTCCACAGGGTTTTTTGGTTATAACAGTTTGTTTTAATTGGAGTTTTTGACTTATCCACCAAAATAACGAGCCTTATTACTATTACTAATAAGATATATACAAGGATTTAAAAGCAATGCAACTCGTAAACACTTCGCGTGATAGTTTGTTAAAGCCCCTTCAGGTTGTCAGTGGCATTGTTGAGCGTCGACATACATTGCCAATCTTGGCAAACTTGTTGTTCAAGAAGCAGGGTGACAAAGTGTCATTCATCTCCACTGATATTGAAATTCAAATCACAACTAACGCCAATTTTGGAGTTGGGGTGGAAGACGTCACCACGACAGTGGCAGCAAGAAAGTTGCTTGATATATTGCGTGCTTTGCCAGAGGGCCCGGTGGCACTTAATCTTAAAGACAACAAGATGGTTATTCAAAGTGGCAAAAGCCGCTTTTCCTTACAAACCCTATCAGCAACAGAGTTCCCGGTAATGCAAAGTGTTGGTGAAGTGACCGCTAGTTGGAAAATGACGCAAAAGAGTTTTCGTCAATTAGTTGGTCAAGTTCATTTTGCGATGGCTCAACAAGATATTCGGTATTACCTCAATGGCATGTTATTGGTTGTAGAGGGTAAACAAGTAATTGCCGTAGCTACAGATGGTCACCGCTTAGCCTACTCTCAAGTGGAGTTAGCAGAGGCTCCAATGGGCTCAGGACAGAGACAAGAAATTATCATCCCACGTAAAACTATTCTTGAGTGCCAACACTTACTCGAAGACTCTGATGAGATGTTGGAGATGAGTCTTACTTCAAATCAGGTGAAGTTTACTTTTGGTGATATTGAGTTGATCTCAAAATTGGTTGAAGGCAAATTCCCTGACTTCCAAAGAGTTATACCTAAGGGCCACAAAAATTCCTTAGTTGTTGGCCGTGATGTTTTGCAATCGGCCTTACAGCGTGCGGCAATCTTAACCACGGATAAATTTAAGGGTGTGCGCTTTTCTTTATCACCGAACCGAATTACTGTTCAATCAACCAATGCTGAGCAAGAAGAGGCTCAAGAAGAAATTGAAACTGAATACAGTGGTGATGACGTTGAAATTGGTTTTAACGTCAGTTATCTACTAGATGTCTTATCAAACTTGAAAAACGAAAAAATTCAAATTAGCTTGGGTGATGCCAATAGTAGTGCGGTAGTTACCTTACCCAACTCTGAAGACTTCAAGTATGTTGTGATGCCAATGCGTATTTAATTTAGAAAAAAATGACTGAAGAAAAAAAAAGTAGTAGAGCAGTATGGTGCGTCATCGATCCAAATCTTAGAAGGTCTTGAAGCTGTTCGTAAGCGCCCAGGAATGTATATCGGGGACACCTCCGATGGAACTGGCCTACATCATCTAGTTTTTGAGGTTTTAGATAACGCTATTGATGAGGCGCTCGCGGGGTATTGTTCTGAGATTACTGTAGTCATCCAAACAGATAACTCTATTTCTATTGTTGATAACGGGCGTGGTGTACCAACAGGCATTAAATACGACGACAAACATAAGCCAAAAAGAAGTGCCGCTGAGATTGTGATGACCGAGTTACATGCGGGTGGTAAGTTCGATCAAAATAGTTATAAAGTTTCTGGCGGCTTACATGGAGTTGGCGTTAGTTGCGTAAACGCACTTTCTAAATGGTTAAAACTTACCATTCGTCGAGATGGTAAAGCGCATTACATGGAGTTTGCACATGGTGTTATTCAAAACCGCAATATTGAAGAAGAAGATGGTGTTGCTGTTTCTCCCATCACCATTACTGGTGATACAGCACTATCTGGTACTGAGGTTCACTTTCTAGCAGATGAGACTATTTTTGGAAATGTGGATTTTCATTATGAGATTTTAGTAAAGCGCATTCGCGAACTCTCATTTTTAAATAATGGTGTGCACATTAAATTAATTGATCAGCGCTCTGGTCAAGAAGAAGATTTTGCATTCTCGGGTGGTGTTAAGGGCTTTGTTGAGTACATTAATCAAACCAAAAATGTTTTACACCCTAACATTTTTTATGCAGAAGGTCTTCGTCCTTCAGACTTGGGCGGCAATATTACCGCTGAAATATCAATGCAATGGAATGATAGTTTTAGTGAGCAGGTTCTCTGTTTCACCAATAACATTCCTCAACGTGATGGTGGCACCCACTTAACTGGCCTACGTGCAGCCATGACTCGCGTTATCAATAAATATATTGATGAGCATGAGGTAGCTAAAAAGGCAAAAGTAGAAATTTCTGGTGAAGACATGCGCGAAGGACTTGCCTGTGTTTTATCTGTCAAAGTTCCAGAGCCTAAATTCTCAAGCCAAACAAAAGACAAGTTGGTGTCCAGTGAGGTTCGTGGACCAGTAGAGGAGATTGTTGCAGAAGCTTTGAGCGCATATCTTCAAGAGCGCCCAATTGATGCAAAAATCTTATGTGGAAAAATTGTAGATGCTGCGCGTGCTCGCGAAGCAGCACGCAAAGCTCGGGATATGACGCGCCGAAAAGGCGTGCTAGATGGATTAGGGCTCCCTGGAAAATTAGCAGACTGCCAAGAAAAGGACCCCACCAAATCTGAATTATTTATTGTCGAGGGAGACTCCGCGGGAGGCTCTGCGAAGCAGGGGCGTGATCGACGCTTCCAAGCAATTCTTCCCCTTAAAGGAAAAATCTTAAACGTCGAGAAAGCGCGCTTCGATAAAATGTTGGCGAGCCAAGAGGTGGTTACTTTAATTACCGTTCTTGGTACAGGTATTGGTGCAGAAGAATACAAAGCTGACAAACTACGCTACCACCGCATCATCATCATGACCGATGCGGACGTTGACGGTAGCCACATCCGCACACTATTACTTACTTTTTTCTACAGGCAGATGCCGGAGTTAATTGAGCGTGGCCACATCTACATTGCTCAACCACCTTTGTATAAAGTGAAGTTTGGCAAGAACGAGCAATACATTAAAGATGATGTTGAACTTAATCAACTTCTATTAAAAATTGCCTTAGAGTCCGCATCACTTCAAACCCCTATAGGAGAGATTATTGAGGGTGCCGCACTAGGTGAGCTTGCTAAACACTACCAAGTAATCCAATCAATTGTTGATCGCCTGTCGCGCAATATTGACGAAGATGCTCTGCGCGCTATTGCCTCTGGTACGCAATTGAACTTAGATACTGAAAATTCAGCACAAGAATCCGCAGAACGTTTGCGAGCTGCACTTAATAGCGCCTTAAACCCGCTAGCACTACCACCAGAAATTATTGTGCAAAAAGAGGAGCGCACAGACCGTTATAAACTTTTATTGTCTCGCCGTATTCATGGCAACTTAAAGTTGTCTGCAATTAACTCAGACTTTGTTCATGGTGATGACTACCAAAGCTTATCGAATGCTGCTGCCGTTTTATCTGGAAAAGTATTGCCGGGATCAAAAGTTCGTCGCGGTGATCCGGATAAAAATCAAAAAGAACAGTCCATTCAAGACTTCAGGGCTGCCTTTGCTTGGTTGCTTTCCGAAGCTGAGCGCGTTCTTAGCCGTCAACGATATAAGGGCCTTGGTGAGATGAACCCTTTACAGTTGTGGGAAACAACCATGGACACTGCATCGCGCACCCTGCTTCAAGTAAAAATTGAAGATGCCATTACTGCAGACCAGGTCTTTACTACTCTTATGGGTGATGAGGTTGAGCCGCGCCGCGCCTTTATTGAGAAGAACGCCTTAATTGCCCGAAACCTTGATGTGTGATTCTAGATGAGCAAAAAAAAATTATCACCACCAAAAATTGATCGATCTCGTATTGTCGTGAAATCTTCACCCATCCATGGGAGAGGTGTCTTTGCTGCGAAACCAATTAAAAAGGGTGATGCAATTATTGAGTACAAGGGCGAGCGTATCAGCTGGAAGTTGGCTGAGAAGCGCCACCCCCACGATCCAAAAGACCCCAATCACACCTTCTATTTTTCATTAGAGGATGGCCGGTGTATTGATGCGAAGTATGGTGGCAATGCTGCGCGCTGGATTAACCACTCCTGTAAACCTAGTTGTGAAACCCGCGAGGACAGCTTTAATGGCGATGCGCGTGTTTTTGTTTACGCGAAGCGCGATCTCAAGGCAGATGAGGAGCTTTTTTATGACTACTCTCTTGGGGTTGAGGGGCGCATCACCAAACAAATGAAAAAAGACTATGAATGCCGCTGCGGCGCCAAAAAATGTCGGGGCACGATGTTGTCTCTCGATAAGAAATAAACTTTTTTGACTATGTTGTTTATTACCATTCAGGATTTAGAGGCTGCTATTAATTATTGGCGTAGCCAGTCGCCTGCATCAGGCGAGGAGTTACATTTATGTATAGAGGCATCAGCCCTTGCGAAGCCTTATGCATTGATGATCGTTCAGGGTTCGCAGAGAGTTCCCATGGATGTCTTAGATGAAACCGCTAAATCTGCCATCCAAACTTTCTTAAAAGATACCAAGACAAATTAATAGATAACCCCTTCTTTTAGGGTTATCGCTATATTGCTAGAGATTTTCTTAGGGTATTCTCAAACACTTACCCATCTATGGGTTTGGGGACTTGAGATTGCAAGAAACAATATTAAAAACAATTGGTCTTGGAAAAACGTTTAAAGGTTTTTCTGCGGTGAGTGACGTCAATTTAGATGTCGCTCGGGGAAGCATTCATGCATTGATTGGGCCCAATGGGGCTGGCAAAACAACCTGCTTTAATCTCCTTACAAAATTTTTAGAACCCACCAGTGGTCAGATTTTGTTTAATGGGTTTGATATCACCAAAGAGAGGCCGGCTCAGATTGCTCGGCGCGGGGTTGTTCGCTCATTTCAAATATCTGCTGTTTTTCCACACTTAAGTGTTTTGGAAAATGTTCGTGTTGCACTGCAACGAGGCTTAGGTACAGAGTTTCATTTTTGGAAATCTGGGGACTCACTCAACGTGCTTAATGAGCGCGCCGAAGAACTTTTGTGTGAGGTTGGCTTGGCCGACTTTGCTCATGAAGACACATTAAATCTAGCCTATGGCCGTAAAAGAGCCCTTGAAATAGCCACCACCATGGCTATGGAGCCCGAATTGATGCTATTAGATGAGCCGACGCAAGGAATGGGGCATGAGGATGTGGAGCGTGTTACAGAGTTAATTGATCGAGTTGCTAAAGGCCGAACCGTTTTAATGGTGGAGCACAATATGAAGGTAGTTTCTTCCATCGCCGACCGGATTACCGTTCTACAGCGCGGCTCCGTCTTGGCTGAGGGCTCTTACCAAGAAGTTTCAAACAACCCCTTGGTAATTGAGGCTTATATGGGAAGTCAGGGGGCTGACACCATATGAGCACCATGGCATTGGAGGTTAAAAACCTAGAGTCTTGGTATGGGGAGTCCCATATCCTTCATGGTGTGAACTTTGCTGTTCGTGACGGCGAGGTTGTTACCTTACTGGGCCGCAATGGTGCCGGCCGTAGCACCATCCTAAAGACTATTTTAGGTTTAACCAGCAAAAGAACTGGTTCGGTAGAGGTGTACGGCGCACAAACCATCACTATGCCAACTTACCAAATTGCTCGCCTGGGTGTTGGTTTTTGCCCAGAAGAGCGGGGCATTTTTGCAAGCTTAAGTACCGAAGAGAATTTGATGCTATTGCCAGAGATTGCCCCTGGCGGCATGGGTTTAGATGAGATTTATGAAATGTTCCCTAATCTCTATGAGAGGCGCAACAGCCCGGGTACACGATTATCTGGCGGTGAGCAGCAAATGCTGGCAATGGCGCGCATTCTCAGAACAGGTGCAAAACTTCTATTGCTAGATGAGATTACCGAAGGTTTGGCGCCGGTTATTGTTCAAAAGTTGGGTGAGGTGGTTACAAGTTTGCGCAATAAAGGGTTCACCATTGTGTTGGTGGAGCAAAACTTCCGTTTTGCTGCACCTTTGGCGGATAGGCATTATGTGGTTGAACACGGCAACGTGGTTGAGGTTGTAAATCAAAACGAGCTTACCGAAAAAGCGAGCTTATTAAACGAGTATCTTGGTGTTTAGTGGTTATTTATAGGAGACAAAAATGAAGTTAAAGCAAATTACCGCATGTCTGGTGGCGGCAACCATATTTGGTTCTAATCCAGCGTTTGCGCAAGCATCAAAAACTAGTGGCGATGTTATTAAGATTGGCGTCTTAACCGACCTATCTTCAACTTACTCAGACTTGGCTGGCCCTGGTGCTGTTATTGCAGCCAAAATGGCAATCGCTGACTTTTCTAAGGACGGCACAGTTCTTGGTAAAAAAATTGAGTTGCTTAGCGCTGACCATCAAAACAAAGCTGATATCGCTGCAAACAAGGCTCGCGAATGGTACGACAAAGATGGTGTAGATGTGATTGTTGAGTTGGTATCAACCAACGTTGCTTTGGCTGTTATGGAAGTTGCAGAACAAAAAAATAAAATTACTTTAGTTTCTGGTGCGGCCTCTTTGCCAATTACCAACGAGAAATGTACTGCCAACAACGTTCATTGGACCTACGACACTTATGCCCTTTCAAACGGCACAGGTAAGGCAGTGGTCAAGCAGGGTAAAAAGAACTGGTACTTCATTACCGCCGACTATGCGTTCGGTGCAGCCCTAGAAAAAGATGCTACTAACGTTGTTACTGCTAATGGCGGTAAAGTTTTGGGTACAAGTAAGCACCCATTCCCAAATAGCGATTTTTCGTCCTACCTCCTCAAGGCCCAAGCTAGTGGTGCTGATGTTGTAGCTCTGGCAAATGCAGGTCAAGACACCATTAACTCTGTTAAGCAGGCCTCAGAGTTTGGCATCAATAAAAAGCAAACCGTTGTTCCTTTGCTTATGTTTATCTCTGATGTCCACTCTTTGGGTTTAAATGCTGCACAAGGTATGTATTTAACCGAAGGTTTCTACTGGGATAAAGATGACAAGACACGCGCATTCTCTAAGCGCTTTATCTTGCAACACAAACGCATGCCTACTAGTGTTCAAGCCGGTGTTTACTCATCAGTTCTTGCTTACCTGACTGCGGTTCAAAAAGCGGGCACTGACGATACTCAAGCTGTAATGAAGGCTCTTAAATCTACCAACATTGATGATGGTCTATTTAAGGGAAAAATCCGCGCTGACGGTAAGTTTGAGCACGACATGTATTTACTAGAAGTGAAGAAGCCTTCTGACTCGAAGAGCCCATGGGATTATTACAACGTCCGTGCGGTGATTCCTGCTGCCGAAGCAACCCAACCACTTTCATTGTCAAGATGTAAGCTGGTTACCAACAAGTAATCGAATCTTAATTAAGTATGTTTGAACTTCTTGGAATTACCCCACAAGGGCTGGTTGCCCAGCTCTTGGTGGGGCTTATTAATGGCTCGTTCTACGCCATTTTGAGCTTGGGCTTGGCTATTATTTTTGGCCTACTCAACATCATTAATTTCTCGCACGGCGCCCAGTACACCATGGGTGCTTTTGTTGCGTGGATTGGCTTAACTCAAGTTGGCCAGTGGTTTGGCTTTCCTGAGTTCTCTATTAATTATTGGTTTGCATTAATTCTTGTGCCCTTGGTCATGGCCGGCTTTGGCTTGATTTTGGAGCGAACCATGCTTCGTCGCCTTTATCACCTGGATCATCTTTATGGTCTTTTGCTGACTTTTGGTTTGGCTTTAATTATCGAGGGCATGTTCCGTCATTGGTATGGAATTTCTGGTGAGAGCTATCCTGCTCCTGAAATATTACAAGGTGCCATCCCCTTAGAATCAATCGGTATTATTTTGCCTAAATATCGCTTGTGGGTGGTTGTAGTTTCTTTGGTTGTTTGCTTTTCGACTTGGTATGTAATTGAGAGAACCAAGTTAGGCGCCTATCTTCGCGCGGGCACTGAGAATCCAAAATTACTTCAAGCGTTTGGTATTAATGTTCCCCTGATGATTTCTTTGGCTTACGCCTATGGTGTAGGCCTTGCTGGTTTTGCTGGTGTCTTAGCGGCGCCTATTTTTCAAGTGAATCCACTGATGGGTTCGAATTTAATTATTGTTGTTTTTGCTGTGGTCGTAATTGGTGGAATGGGCTCAATCATGGGGTCTATTTTGACTGGCCTTGCCTTAGGTTTGATTGAAGGCTTAACTAAAGTATTTTACCCAGAGGCATCTGGCGTGGTTATTTTTGTGATCATGGCAATCGTATTGCTCATTCGTCCCGCTGGACTCTTCGGCCGGGAGAAATAAGTATGAACTCAAAAACAAAATTAATTTATGGCATCTTGGTGTGCATTGCCCTACTTATGCCATTCCAGGATTTTATCTATTTAGTGTTTGCAATGAAGGTCTTGTGCTTTGCCCTCTTTGCTTGCGCCTTTAATTTGCTGCTGGGTTTTACTGGCCTACTCTCATTTGGTCATGCCGCATTCTTTGGAACCTCAGCCTACATTACTGCATATTTTTGCAAAGAGGTGGGACTATCACCCGAGTTTGGTATTGCATTAGGCGTTTTGGGCTCGGCGGCACTGGGCCTCCTCATTGGCTCCTTGGCAATTCGTAGGCAGGGCATTTATTTTGCAATGGTGACCTTGGCACTCTCGCAAATGGTTTACTTCTTGGCGGTTCAACTTCCATTTACCGGTGGTGAGGATGGTATTCAGGGTGTGCCCCGTGGAATGTTGCTTGGCTTCATTGATCTAAAAGATGATGTGAGCATGTATTACTTTGTATTGGCTGTGTTCTTAATTGGTTTTGCTTTAATTTTGCGTACAGTTCACTCCCCATTTGGCCAGGTCTTAAAAGCCATTCGCGAAAATGAGCCGCGCGCGATTTCTCTTGGTTACGATGTTGATCGTTTTAAATTAATTTCCTTTGTGATTTCAGCAGCCCTTGCTGGTCTGGCTGGATCTTTAAAAACTTTGGTTTTCCAGTTGGCGACATTGACCGATGTTCATTGGCATATGTCTGGCGAGGTGGTTCTAATGACCTTGCTCGGCGGCATGGGAACCATTCTTGGTCCAGTGGTTGGTGCTGGCATCGTGGTTGGCTTACAGAACTACTTGGCGAATATTGGGTCTTGGAGCACGATTGCAACCGGATTCATTTTTGTAATTTGTGTTTTGGCATTTCGTCGTGGTGTTGTTGGTGAAATCGCTCACTTTTTCAAGAGTAAGACTTGATTTTAGATTGTTCTTAATGGCTTCTAGTACGGCGCTTCGGCGCCGTACTCATTTCTGGGTTTGTATTGCTTGGGTTTACTGTGGATCCCGTGAACCTATAATTTTTATAAATAGTCAATTAAATCAATAGCTTATATTGTTAACTATTAATATTTTTGTTTAATAGTCACATTTGTTTCACGTGAAACCTACAAAATGCTATGATCATCGCCCTATCTGAGGCAAATCATGCGTTATTCAAAAAACTTCGATGTCATTGTGGTTGGCGGCGGTCATGCTGGAACTGAAGCTGCGCTTGCGGCTGCGCGCATGGGATGCGATACCCTCCTCATTACCCATAGTATTGAGAATTTAGGTGCCATGAGCTGTAATCCCTCCATTGGCGGTATTGGTAAGGGCCACTTAGTTAAAGAGATTGATGCCATGGGTGGTGCAATGGCAGCGGCTACGGATGAGGCTGGTATTCAGTTTAGGATCCTTAATTCGAGTAAGGGGCCGGCGGTGCGTGCAACCCGTGCCCAGGGCGATCGGGTTTTATATAAGGCAGCTATTCGCCACCGCCTAGAAAATCAAGAAAATCTTACCCTCTTTCAGGCAGCTGTAGATGACCTATTGGTTCAGGGGGATGAGGTTCAGGGTGTTCTTACCCAAATGGGCTTGAAGTTTATGGCTAAGAAGGTGGTGCTAACTGCTGGAACCTTCTTGGATGGAAAGATTCACGTTGGTTTAAATAATTATGCCGGCGGTCGAGCTGGTGACCCGGCCGCAGTTTCTTTATCCGCAAGATTAAAAGAGTTAAAACTTCCTCAGGGAAGATTAAAGACGGGCACTCCGCCGCGGATAGATGGGCGAACCATTGACTTCTCTGTAATGCTAGAGCAGCCTGGGGATTTAGACCCTGTCCCAGTTTTCTCCTACTTAGGGCGTCCGGAGCAACATCCAAAACAAGTTCCCTGCTGGATTTCTCATACTAATGAGCAAACCCATGACATTATTCGAGGTGGTTTAGACCGCTCCCCGATGTATACGGGCGTGATTGAGGGGGTTGGACCCCGCTACTGCCCTTCAATTGAAGACAAAATTCATCGTTTTGCCTCCAGAAATAGCCACCAAATCTTCTTGGAGCCGGAAGGATTAACAACGAACGAGTTTTATCCTAATGGCATCTCAACCAGCCTCCCTTTTGATGTTCAGTGGAATTTAGTTCGGAGCATTCGGGGTCTAGAGTCTGCTGTGATTGTGCGTCCTGGCTATGCAATTGAGTACGATTTCTTTGATCCGCGCCATTTGCGCCATAGCCTGGAGACCAGGGCAATTGCAGGCCTCTACTTTGCGGGGCAGATTAATGGAACTACAGGCTATGAAGAGGCTGCCGCACAAGGCATGCTTGCTGGTATTAACGCGGGCTTGGCTGCGCAGGGCAAGGAGCCTTGGTTGCCTAAGCGCAGCGAATCCTATATTGGCGTTCTGGTTGATGACCTCATTACTTTAGGCGTCCAAGAGCCCTACCGTATGTTTACTAGTCGCGCAGAATATCGCCTGAGCTTGCGTGAAGATAATGCTGATATGCGCTTAACTACGATCGGCCGTGAGCTTGGATTGGTTAATGATTATCGCTGGAGTACCTTTTGTAGAAAACAAGAGGCTGTTTCACGTGAAACATCACGTTTGCAAGAAATTTGGATAGGACCAAAGCATGGTTCAGCTAAGGCTGTTTCTGAGCTTTTGGGTCAGGATCTATCGCACGAATGCAGTGTTGCTGACCTCTTGAGGCGCCCTGGCATTACTTATAGCGCAGTAACAAGCTTGTCGGAGGGGCTGTGGTCCCCTGGAACTCTAGATGATGACCTGGGTTTGGCTCAGCAAATCAGCGACCAAGTCGAAATTTCTATTAAATATCAAGGTTATATAGATAGGCAGACGGTTGAGATTGCTCGGCAAGAGCATAACGAAACCTTCCCGCTGCCTGAGTGGCTGGATTACACCCAAGTTCTGGGCTTATCTAAAGAAGTGCAACAAAAGCTTAATTTGCATAAGCCGGGTACTTTGGGCCAAGCTGGCAGAATCTCTGGGGTAACGCCCGCAGCGCTATCTTTACTATTAGTGCATCTTAAAAAAGGCTTAGGCCGAACGCAAGAAGCGGCTCATGAATAATGAGTTGGTTTCCTTGGGGATTGAAGATTTGGGATTAAACCTAAACCCAGAAAATATTGCTGATTTAGAATTGTTTTTACAGGAAATGGGCCGCTGGAATCAGGTGCACAATTTAACAGCAATTGAAGGCGAGCAAAACTCTATACGTCTGCATCTTATTGATTCTATTACTGTTTTACCAATTATGCGTCAATTTTTGACGGACCCCGGTCCGAGTATTGCAGACCTTGGTTCGGGTGGCGGTCTGCCAGCCATACCCATTGCAATCTTGCAACCAGGCTGGCATTTAACCTTGATTGAGGCCATCCGCAAAAAGACAGCGTTTCTGCAGCATGTACGCGGTAAGTTGGGCCTAAAGAATATTCAGGTGTTAAGTGAGCGCGTTGAGGTGGTTGGGAAAAACCAGTCTGGACAGTTTGATGCTGTGATCTCAAGAGCATTTACCAATCTTGCCAATTTTTTGGAGTTGTCCCTGCCCCTGCTTAAGCCCGAAGGCCTGGTATTTGCTATGAAGGCCAAGCGCGCAGACGAAGAGTTGCAGGATGTTTGTATGGATGACTGGCGATTGGTGGCTGATGTGCCCTTAAAAATCCCAAATTTAGCGGTGGAGCGCCGGCTTTTAGTCTTATCCCCCGTGAGAAAATTACCCCTTTAAAGCACGACCTTTTTAAGAAAAAACTATGGCCAAAATATTTTGTATTGCTAATCAAAAAGGTGGGGTGGGTAAAACAACTACGGCAGTTAATTTAGCTGCTGGTTTAGCTGGACATCAGCAGCGTGTTTTATTGGTCGATTTAGATCCACAGGGCAACGCCACGATGGGATCAGGGATTGAGAAATCGGATCTAAATAGCACGGTATATCAAGTGCTAATTGGTCTCGCATCGGTGAAGGAATCTGCGGTTCGTTGTGAGAGCTCTGGCTATGATGTATTGCCAGCAAATCGTGACTTAGCAGGCGCAGAAATTGAGTTGGTAGATCTGGATTCTCGCGAGCAAAGATTAAAGGATGCGCTTGCTGTCGTTGCTAATGATTATGATTTTATTTTGATTGACTGCCCCCCTGCCCTATCTTTACTAACGCTCAATGGGTTGTGTGCAGCTAATGGCGTGATCGTCCCAATGCAGTGCGAGTATTTTGCATTGGAGGGCCTATCTGATTTGGTCAACACGATTAAACAGGTGCACGCGAATTTAAATCCAGATTTGGTCATCATTGGTTTATTGCGTGTGATGTTTGATGCGCGCATGACATTACAGCAACAAGTTTCCGATCAGCTGCTTGAGCACTTTGGCGATAAGGTATTTAAAAGCATTATTCCTCGCAATGTTCGCCTGGCTGAGGCCCCTTCCTACGGGCTTCCTGGGGTGGTGTTCGATAGATCATCGCGTGGCGCCAAAGCCTATTTGGAGTTTGGTGCCGAAATGATTGAACGTATTCAGCAAATGTAAAACCTAGGAACAAAAAATATTATGGTTGCAATAAAGAAAAAAGGTTTGGGTCGTGGGCTTGAGGCATTGCTTGGTGAGAAAGCACAAAAAGAAAACACTGCTGATATCAATCGCTTGCCATTGACTGCATTACAGGCCGGCAAATATCAGCCGCGTCAAAAAATGGATGTCAGTGCATTGCAGGAGTTGGCCGACAGTATTCGCGAGCAAGGTGTGATGCAGCCACTATTGGTGCGTTTAGTTGCCCCCGGTAAATACGAAATTATTGCGGGCGAGCGACGCTTTCGTGCGGCAACATTAGCGGGATTAAAAGAGGTGCCAGTTTTAGTTTCTGGTGCCGACGATCAGGCTGCCGCTGCAATGGCTTTGGTTGAGAACATGCAGCGCGAAGATTTAAATCCGCTGGAAGAATCACAAGGTTTGGCAAGATTGATCGAGGAGTTTGGTTTTACTCATGAGCAGGCTGCAAAAGCAGTGGGTAAATCCCGGAGTGCGATTACTAACTTGCTACGCTTAATTCAACTGGCAAAACCAGTACAAGCCATGCTTTTAGCTGGCGATATTGATATGGGGCATGCACGAGCGCTGCTCCCTCTGCCAGGAGCAAGTCAGGTAGCTTTGGCGCAAAGAATTGCTGCGCAAGGACTCTCGGTTAGAGAGGCTGAAAGAATGTCTACTGCCTTGGCGCGTGCTGGAGGGCAAATTGGAGATAAAAAAGCCAAAACCAATTTGGAAGCAGGCGCACCAAGCCGCGACCCAGATATGCGTCGTTTAACCCAGGAAATCGCTGATTTGATTGGGTTAAATGCAGAATTTAAGCTCAAGGGTAAGGGCGGCGAGCTCAGAATCCGCTTTAGTCAATTTGATGAACTGGACTCTCTGTTGAAAAAATTGGGTGTTGAGGCTTAAATCATTGCTAAAAATGACTCCAAAACATTTGACCTATTGCAGTGCACACATTAAACTCTCGAGGCTAAATTGATTCCTCAAAAAAATCGATTTTCTGAGGTAAATGACTGGGATGAGCCCGAAGAAGAGGTGTATCGGGTACTTAGTAAGGAGGAGATGGCGGTATTGCGAAAAAGCAATGCTCTAAATCACCCCCCGTTATCACCCTGGAAGATTTTGGCTGCACAAGTGGTGATTACAGTGCTTAGCATGGTAATTTGGTCAGTTTTTGGGGAGCCGGTAGGGGAAAGCCTTTATTCTCAGTCGGCCTTTTTAGGTGGTTTAATTAGCGTCTTGCCATCAGCCTTATTTTTAATCAGGCTGGAGTTGGCGAAAAAAACGCAGATATTGAATCCAGGAAATTATTTAGCAGCATTGGTTTCAGGCGAATTTATCAAAATTGTCGTGACTTTGATGCTGTTTGTTGGGATTGCGTATCTAGTCCCAGGCGTGCTTTGGGTCCCATTATTGGTGACTTATGTGCTTGCCTTAAAGTGTGTTTGGCTGGCGTGGTTTTGGCGCTAAGAGTAATAAATGAGATTGAACCAAAGGACTAGTTAAGAGATGTCTAGCGAAGTAAACCAAGCCCACGCGGCAGCAGAGCAAATGACGCCAACAGCGTACATTTCTGAGCATTTGCAAAACCTCACCAGCACTGGTGAGCATCAAGCCGCTATTATTGATTTCAGCATCATTAATTTAGATACTATTTTTTGGGCTTCCTTAATGGGCCTTTTAACTGTATTTATCCTATTGATCGCAGCGCGTCGTGCAACTCCAGGCGTACCTGGTCGCTTCCAGTGTTTTGTAGAAATGCTTGTGGAAATGGCCGATACACAAGCCAAGAGCATTGTTCATGGCGATCGTAGTTATATTGCCCCACTCGCTCTGTTTGTATTCTTTTGGATCATCCTCCTCAATACTTTAGATTTAATTCCGGTAGATTGGGTTTTGGGCGTAAATCATTTCATCGAGAGTTTTGGTGTGCATGTGCCCCATCACAAGCTGGTGCCTACAACCGACCTCAACGCCACCATGGGCATGTCCATGTCTGTTTTGCTGCTAGTTTTCTTTTATAGCTTCAAGGTCAAAGGTTTTGGCGGCTTTTTACATGAACTCATTTCCGCACCATTTGGCGCGAAGTGGTACTTGGCCCCGTTCAATCTTTCTTTGAACATCATTGAATATCTTGCTAAAGGTGTTTCATTGGGAATGCGACTATTCGGCAATATGTATGCTGGCGAGCTCGTCTTCCTATTGATCGCATTGCTAGGTAGTGTGTGGACATTTAATTTAGATTTATCCCTGTTCGGATTGGTGGGCCATGTTATTGCTGGATCAGCTTGGGCCATCTTCCACATTTTGGTTATTTTGTTGCAAGCCTTTATTTTCATGATGTTGACTTTGGTCTACATCGGGCAAGCGCATAGCCATCACTAAGATTTTTATTTTTAACTTATCTCTTTAACTTCAGGAGTCAGCAACATGCAACAATTTCTCGCAAACATTCAAGGTTTCACAGCAATCGCTATCGGCATCATCATTGGCCTCGGCGCGATCGGTGCTTGTTTAGGCATTGCATTGATGGGTGGTAAATACATTGAAGCATGTGCCCGTCAACCAGAATTGATGGAGCCACTCCAAACTAAGATGTTCCTTTTGGCTGGTTTGATCGACGCTGCGTTTTTGATCGGCGTTGGTGTTGCAATGTTGTTTGCTTTCGCAAACCCACTGCTCGCAGTTATTAAGTAATTGTTTTGGCGTGGATGACCAGGTGGTCATCCAACCGTTCTCAACAATACTGAAAGGAATATCGTGAATCTGAACGCGACCCTATTCGCGCAAATGATCGTTTTCTTCGTCTTATGGTGGGTTGTTGCACGCTTTGTGTGGCCACCCCTAGTTAAGGCGTTAGATGAGCGTTCAAGCAAAATTGCCGATGGCTTGGCAGCTGCCGAGCGTGGTAAAGAAGCACTCGCTTTGGCAAGTAACGAAGCAGAGCAAGAATTAACTAAAGCACGCCAAGAAGGTGTGCAGCGTGTTGCAGAAGCTGAAAAACGTGCGCAAATGTCCGCTGAAGAAATTCGCGCCAACGCACAAGCTGAAGCTGCCCGCATCATTTCTCAAGCTAAGCAAGATGCTGATCAACAAGTAACACGTGCTCGCGAAGTGTTGCGTGCTGAAGTGGCTGTGTTGGCTGTTAAAGGCGCAGAGCAAATTTTGCGTCGTGAAGTGGATGCAAAAGCCCACGGCACATTGCTTGATCAACTGAAGGCAGAACTTTGATATGGCTGAATTAGCCACGATTGCACGCCCCTATGCTGAAGCGCTTTTTCAAAGCACTAAGCCTGCTGAGCTTGCTACATGTTTGGAGCAGTTAAGTGAACTGGCGCAGCTTGCTGCTTTGCCAGAAATTGCTGCTCTATCAAACAACCCAAAAGTATCTGCTGATGATTTAAGCAAATTGCTTTCCGGCCTGGTGAAGACAAAGCTGGTCGGCAAAATCGCAATCTTTTTAAGTCTCGTAAATCAAAACCACCGCTTATCCGCTATTCCTGAAATTGCTAAGCAATTTGAGGCAATGAAGAATAAGAGCGAGGGTGCAGCAGAAGTAATGATTACTAGCGCATTCCCATTAGAGGGTTCTGCGTTGAATGATTTGTTGTCAAGTTTGAAGAAGCGCTTTGGGGGTAAAGAATTGCGCCCAACTATCCAAGTAGATCCTGCATTGATTGGCGGAGTTCGCATTCAAGTTGGTGACGAAGTATTGGATAGCTCTGTGAAGGCACAGTTAGCTCAAATGCAAGCAAGTCTTGGCGCATAAGTTATCCCTATTAAGAACATACGAAATAAGACCCAGGAGTAAGTAATGCAACTCAACCCTTCCGAGATCAGCGAACTGATCAAAAGCCGAATTAGCGAAATGGGCGTTGACTCCCAACTTCGCAACGAAGGCACTGTAATTTCAGTGACCGACGGTATTTGCCGCGTACATGGCTTGTCTGGTGTTATGCAGGGCGAAATGTTGGAATTCCCTAACAACACTATCGGCCTCGCGTTGAACCTTGAGCGTGATTCTGTTGGCGCAGTGGTATTGGGTGAATACACCCACATTAAAGAAGGCGATCCAGTTAAGTGTACTGGCCGCATTTTGGAAGTTCCAGTTGGTCCAGAGTTGCTCGGTCGCGTTGTAAACGCACTTGGTCAGCCAATTGATGGCAAAGGCCCAATTAACACCAAGTTAACTGACTTCATCGAAAAAGTTGCTCCAGGCGTTATTGCACGTCAATCAGTTAGTCAGCCAGTGCAAACTGGTTTGAAGGCGATTGATGCGATGGTTCCAATTGGCCGTGGTCAGCGCGAGTTGATCATTGGTGACCGTCAAACAGGTAAGACAGCAGTTGCGGTTGACGCGATCATTAACCAAAAAGGTAAAAGCGTTTATTGCGTTTACGTTGCGATTGGTCAAAAAGCTTCCACTATTGCTAACGTTGTTCGAAAGCTCACAGAGCTGGGCGCAATGGAATACACCGTTGTTGTTGCAGCAAGTGCTTCTGAGTCTGCAGCGATGCAGTACCTTTCAGCCTACGCTGGTTGCACAATGGGCGAATACTTCCGTGACCGTGGTGAAGACGCATTGATCGTTTATGACGACTTAACAAAACAAGCAGTTGCATACCGTCAGATTTCTTTGCTCTTGCGCCGCCCACCGGGCCGCGAAGCCTACCCTGGCGATGTGTTCTATCTCCACTCACGTCTGCTCGAGCGCGCTGCTCGCGTAAATGCTGAGTACGTTGAGAAATTTACAAATGGATCAGTAAAAGGTAAGACAGGTTCTTTGACCGCGTTGCCAATTATTGAAACCCAAGCTGGTGACGTTTCTGCCTTCGTTCCAACCAACGTTATTTCGATTACGGATGGTCAGATCTTCTTGGAAACTGACTTGTTTAACGCGGGTGTACGTCCTGCGATTAACGCCGGTATTTCTGTTTCACGTGTTGGTGGCGCAGCTCAAACTAAAGTCATTAAGAAATTGTCTGGTGGTATTCGTACCGACTTGGCGCAGTATCGTGAATTAGCGGCATTTGCTCAGTTTGCATCTGACCTTGATGAGGCAACTCGCAAGCAGTTGGAGCGTGGTCGTCGCGTTACAGAACTGTGTAAGCAAGCCCAATACAAGCCTTTGCAAGTTTGGGAAATGGCCGCTTCACTGTATGCAGTCAATAACGGCTACTTTGATGACCTCGAAGTGAAGAACGTGTTGCCATTCGAAAAAGGTTTGCAAGATCATTTGAAATCTAAGTACGCTGACTTGGTTGGCCGTATTGAAGAAACCAAAGACTTGAGCAAAGATGACGAAGCTGCTTTGCGTCTTGCAATTGAGGATTACAAGCGTTCAGCCTCTTTTTAAGGGGGCTCGCATAAATCATGGCAAGCACAAAAGAGATACGATCTAAGATCAAGAGCGTGCAAAACACGCGCAAGATCACGAAGGCAATGGAAATGGTCGCCGCATCCAAGATGCGTCGCGCCCAGGAGCGCATGCGTAATGCGCGTCCTTATGCTGAAAAAATTCGTGAGATTGTTGCCAACCTTTCTAAAGCAAATCCTGAGTTCCGCCCGGCTTACATGGCAACTCGTGATGTGAAGAAAATTGGCACGATTTTGGTTACAACAGACAAAGGCTTATGTGGTGGTTTGAATACCAATGTGTTGCGTCTGATTGCAAACCAGGTGCGCGATATGGAAGGCAGTAATATTGGAATTGAATACACTGCCATTGGTTCAAAAGGCCTCCAGTTTTTAAATCGCTCTAAAGCAAAACTAATTTCCCAAACAACTCATATTGGCGATACGCCACATATGGATGTGTTGATTGGTGCAATTACTGCCCAACTAGAAGCGTTTGAGCGTGGCGAGATTGATGCCGTTTATTTGGCATATACCCGCTTTGTAAATGCAATGAAACAAGAGTCTGTTTTGGAAAAACTCTTGCCACTGGAGCCAGCTGCATTAACTCCAGAAGAGAAATCAGGAAATTCTTGGGATTACATCTACGAGCCAGATGCAGAGTCCATCTTGAATGGCTTGCTTAAGCGCTACGTAGAGGCAATGATTTATCAAGCTGTTGCTGAAAATATGGCTTCAGAACAATCTGCGCGTATGGTCTCGATGAAGGCCGCTTCAGATAATGCGAAGAATGTAATCGGCGAATTGCAATTGGAATACAACAAAACACGACAGGCTGCTATTACTAAAGAGTTGTCAGAGATTGTTGGTGGAGCGGCTGCGGTTTAAGCGGTCAGCGTTTAGGATTACGAAAGAATTCAGGAATTAAAAGCGGAGAAATGCGATGAGTAACGGAAATATCGTGCAGTGTATCGGTCCAGTGGTGGACATTCAGTTTCCACGCGACAAAATGCCAAACATTTATGATGCGTTGACATTAGTTGATAGCGGCGAAAAATCATTTGCTGAAAAAGGTCTGACCTTTGAAGTGCAACAACAGATCGGTGACGGCGTAGTTCGTGCGATTGCCATGGGTGCAAGCGATGGTTTGCGTCGCGGCATGCAAGTTGTTTCTACTGGTAAGCCAATCTCTGTTCCTGTCGGTCCTGCAACATTAGGTCGCATCATGGACGTATTAGGCCGCCCAATTGATGATGCAGGCCCAATTGCTACTGAAGAGCGTCGCGCTATTCACCAGCCAGCACCAAAGTTTGATGAGCTCTCCCCTTCTGTTGACCTATTAGAAACCGGTATTAAAGTTATTGACTTAGTTTGCCCGTTCGCTAAAGGCGGTAAGGTTGGCTTGTTCGGTGGTGCGGGTGTTGGTAAGACCGTGAACATGATGGAATTGATTAACAACATTGCTAAGCAACACTCTGGTTTATCAGTGTTTGCTGGTGTTGGTGAGCGTACTCGTGAAGGTAATGACTTCTATCACGAGATGAAAGAATCGAACGTTATCGACAAAGTAGCGATGGTGTTTGGTCAGATGAATGAGCCTCCTGGCAACCGTTTGCGCGTTGCGTTGACTGGTTTGACAATGGCTGAAGCATTCCGTGATGAAGGCCGTGATATTTTGTTCTTCGTTGACAATATTTACCGTTACACACTCGCCGGTACTGAAGTATCTGCATTGCTCGGTCGTATGCCTTCTGCTGTGGGTTATCAACCTACATTGGCTGAAGAAATGGGTAAGTTGCAAGAGCGTATTACTTCAACTAAGACGGGTTCCGTTACTTCCATTCAGGCCGTTTACGTTCCTGCGGATGACTTAACCGATCCATCACCAGCGACAACATTCTTACACTTAGACTCCACAGTTGTGTTGTCACGTGACATTGCTGCTTTGGGTATTTATCCAGCGGTTGATCCATTGGATTCAACCAGCCGTCAGCTTGACCCACAAGTAGTTGGTCAAGAGCACTATGACGTAGCTCGTGAAGTACAGATGACATTGCAACGTTATAAAGAGTTGCGCGACATTATTGCAATTTTAGGCATGGACGAATTGTCACCAGAAGATAAGTTGGCAGTATCACGTGCACGTAAGATTCAACGTTTCTTGTCCCAGCCTTTCCACGTTGCTGAAGTATTTACTGGCTCACCAGGTAAATACGTTCCATTGAAAGAAACTATCCGTGGTTTCAAAATGATCTGTAGCGGTGAGTTGGATCACTTGCCTGAGCAAGCGTTTTACATGGTGGGTTCAATTGATGAAGCCATCGAGAAAGCTAAGAAGCTTTAATCGAACTCATCTAGGGAAATTATGTCAACCATACGCGTCGATGTAGTAAGTGCTGAGCAATCCATTTTCAGCGGTGAAGCCAAGTTTGTTGCGCTTCCTGGCGAAAACGGTGAGCTCGGTATTTTGCGCGGCCACACTCCGTTGATTACACGCATTCGTCCAGGCTCAGTTCGCATTGAAAAAGCTGACGGTGATGAAGAGTTTGTATTCGTAGCGGGTGGCTATTTAGAGGTTCAGCCTGATCATGTCATGGTATTAGCAGATACTGCTATTCGTGGTCATGATCTAGATGAAGCTAAGGCAACTGAAGCTAAGAAGCGCGCCGAAGAAGCAATGCAGAATCGTGGTACTGACTTTGACTTGGCATTAGCTCAATCAGAGTTTGTAATGGCAGCAGCACAGCTTGCAGCAATTGCACGCTTCCGTCGTAAAAAGTAAGAGCCGGTCATCTCCTTGTTGTTAAATGATCGGTTTTTAAAAGCCTGCTTGGGCGAAGCGGTTGATCAAACACCGCTTTGGCTCATGCGCCAGGCTGGCCGCTATCTCCCTGAATACAATGCCACTCGAGCCAGAGCTGGTAGTTTTTTAGGTCTTGCGAAAAATCCTGCTTATGCCACAGAGGTAACGCTCCAACCTTTGGATCGCTACCCATTAGATGCGGCTATTTTATTTTCAGATATTTTGACCATTCCCGATGCCATGGGCTTGGGCTTGAAATTTACTGCAGGCGAAGGGCCCAGCTTTGATCGCCCCTTGCGAACAGAAGACGCCGTCAAAAAATTGCGCGTTGCGGATATGGACGAACTCAAATACGTATTTGATGCTGTTTCAGAAATTCGTAAGGCATTAATTCAGGATGGCAAGCAACGCGTTCCTTTGATTGGTTTCTCTGGAAGCCCGTGGACATTGGCTTGCTACATGATTGATGGTTCGGGCTCTGATGATTTTCGTCATGCCAAGACCATGATGTTTAGTCGCCCTGATTTGCTGGAACATATCCTGGAGATCAATGTCCAGTCAATTGCCGCCTATCTGATTGAGCAAGTCAAGGCAGGCGCACAAGCACTCATGATTTTTGATACCTGGGGAGGATTGCTCCCCGACGGCTGGTACCAACGCATGTCCTTGGCTGCAATGCAAAAAGTAATCGCATTATTGCCACGCGAACATGAGGGTCGCAAGATTCCCATCATCATGTTTACTAAAGGTGGCGGCATTTGGTTAAACGATATGGCTCAAGTTGGCGCAGATGTGATTGCGATCGATTGGACTATGCGCCTAAGCCGTGCCCGTAAGCAGCTTTTAGAGATTAATAAGCCTTTGTCATTACAAGGCAATTTAGACCCTCTGATTCTATTTTCAGAACCCAAGCAGATTGCAGCTGCTGCTTCTGGACTGTTGGAAGACTTGGCCAGTGCCCCAGCATTAAAGCCGGGGCTCCATTCTTTAGATGGTCACATCTTTAATCTGGGTCATGGTATCAACCAATTTACACCTCCAGAAAGCGTTACCGCCTTGTCCGAAACGGTAATCTCCAAGTCAAAAGCCCTGCGGGCAAAGCAATAATCACAAGTAATCGCTAACTTTTACCAGTATTTGGTAAAAAGTTATGCACAGATATGTGCAAAAACCCAAATACAGTAAGATTGGCGATAAATCTGAAAACTTACTTTTAGTAAGCAGTGTAAATTATTGATTTATATAGATATTTAATAAAAGTCTGATTTTAGGTCACAGATAGCATTCCTATAAAATAACTATAGAAACCTAAAATAGTGAATGATATCCACAGACTTATCCACAGGCTAAGACAGAAAATTTTTAGTAAATGACACTTAAACCCATCGTGGTACAAGTAGTAATAGACAAGCCCTTGGCCCAGGGCTTTGACTACTTATGGGATGCTGAAAAATTAGGCAAATTACCAGAAATTGGCCATATTGTAGAGGTACCTTTCGCCAGGTCTAAGGTGATTGGGCTTGTAATAAAAGTGAGCGATCACTCCGATTATGAGATAGCAAAACTCAAATCTGTGGATCGCCTTGCCCCACTACCACCTCTTGACCCTGCACTATTGCGATTGATGAACTTTGCAAGCCAGTACTACGTGCACGCGCTGGGCGAAACCATCTTGCCAACAATTCCGCAGATGTGGAAAAAGGCTGATGATTGGGAAAAGATCCCAAAAAAAATAGAAACGGCAGATAAGAAGAGTAATAAAAATAGTGATGTGATTGCAGAGGGCTTGATCACCGAAGATCAATTGAACCCAAGTCAAAAAAATGCATTACAAGAGTTGATGGCAGACGGGCAACAAGAAAATCAATTTCGAGTAATCTTATTGCAGGGGCAAACAGGTAGCGGCAAGACTGCAGTCTTTCTCAACTGGCTTGCGAGCATCTTGAGAGACGAAGCTGCGCAGGTGCTATTGCTGGTGCCCGAAATCAATTTAACGCCACAATTAGAGAGGCGCGTAAAGGCGTACTTTCCAGATAAAAAGATGGCGCTATTACACAGTGGTGTGAGCGAAAAGAAAAGAGGCATTGCTTGGTACGAGGCAATGACAGGTAAAGCGCAAATTATTTTAGGAACGCGTTTAGCTGCATTAACCCCAATACCAAACTTGCGAGCCATAGTGGTTGATGAGGAGCACGATGCGTCCTATAAACAACAAGAAGGAACGCGCTACTCAGCAAGAGATTTGGCTATATGGCGCGCACATGATCAAAAAACCACCATCTTGCTATCTTCAGCAACGCCATCTCTAGAGACTTGGTTGGCCGCCCAATCGGGGCGTTATAAATATATTCGTCTTGATCAGCGCGCTCAGGGAGCGAACCTTCCTAGTGTGCATTTAATTAATACGCGCGATCCACAAAACCAATTTAGTCCTGGAGATGAAGACGCGCCCAAACAAAAAAGCTTAATAACTAAAACACTAGCACGTGCAATCACAAAAACTCTTGAGGCAAAAAAACAAAGCCTAATCTTAATTAATCGACGAGGATATGCGCCGGTATTGAGTTGCTCGGCATGTAACTGGTTATCGAAATGTACCCAATGCTCTACCTATACAGTGATGCATAAGGCGGGCGCGCTAGGCAAAAGATCAGTATTGAGTTGCCATCATTGCGGATTAGTAAAGTCCATTCCACAGTTTTGTCCAGACTGTGGAAATGCAGATTTAAAAACACTAGGCCATGGCACGCAAAAGTTAGAAGATGCTATTGAGGAAATGTGGCCACAAGCGCGAGTGCTTCGGGTCGACACAGACTCCAGTAGAAAGAGCAAGGGAGCAGAGAAACTCTTTCAGGAAATTCATGAGGGCAATGTCGACATTGTGGTTGGAACGCAAATGATTGCGAAGGGGCATGATTATCAAAACATTGGATTAGTGGCAGTACTAGATGCGGATAGCCGACTCTACTCGGCAGACTTTAGGGCGGCAGAAAGATTGTTTGCGCAATTGGTACAGGTAGCAGGGCGCGCCGGTAGGTCTGGAACAAGTGGAGAAAGAGGGGGCGACATTTATATTGAAACTCAATATCCAGAGTCACCTGTATTTCAGTATTTGCTAAGGCATGACGTTGATGGATTTATGGCGTTTACGGCGAGCGAGAGAGAGGAGGCAAAGTTACCACCCTACTCTTATCAGGCCTTAATTCATGCGGAGGCTAAAGTTCTTGAGAAAGCAATTCAGTTTTTAAATGAACTAAAGGCCCGCATGAAAAGCAGGGGCATAATTAGTAAAGAGCTAAAGGTCTACGACCCAGTGCCAAAGCCAGTGATGCGGGTTGCGGGATCAGAGCGGGCACAATTGTTAATAGAGTCACCGAACCGGAAGACTCTACAAGAAGCACTTGAGATAGTTGACCAAGGTTTGCGACAAGACTCTCAAGGAAGAATCAGCAAAATCTCACGCATTCGTTGGTTAATAGAGCGTGACCCGATTGCTATTTAAGCGCCTGCGCTTGAGCTGTACTTCTCAAGAGGCATTAAGATGCCCAACTCTGTATTCAGTGTTTCCTTTGATGTGGGTTTGATTTTAAAAAGCCAAACCGCATAAGGTTTTTCATTCACAATCTCGGGGGCGGCATCCATCTCTGCATTGAGGCTAACAATTTCACCGCTAATAGGTGCATGAATATCGCTTGCGGCTTTAACGGATTCAATCACAGCAACGGCTTCGCCTTGTTGAACTAGCTGACCAATTTTTGGTGCTTGAAAAAACATGACATCACCTAAAGCCTCTTGGGCATGATTGCTAATACCAACCCAAGCAAGCCCATCATCTTCGATGCTGGCCCACTCATGTGTTTCTGCGAATTTAAAGCTATCTTGAGTTTTCATTGTGTATCCTGTGAGGTACATTCTAGCTTCTTTGCCATAAACTGGCGCCCAATTAATTTACACATTTTCCATTTATGCCAATCAAATTAGGAATTGTTCCAGTCACCCCATTCGAGCAAAACTGTTCCATCTTGGTTTGCCAAGAAACAGGCGATGCCGCGGTGGTCGACCCCGGTGGAGACATTGACAAGATCTTAGATGGCGTTAAACAACTTGGCGGTACTGTAAAAAAGATTTTGTTAACTCATGGGCATCTTGATCATTGTGCTGCAGCCAAAGATTTATCTGAGCAACTGGGTGTGCCTATTGAGGGCCCGCAAATTGAAGAACAATTTTGGTTGGATCAATTGCCAGAGCAAACCGTACGTTTTGGATTTGGTCATGCAAAGGCATTTGCACCAACACGTTGGTTAGAAGATGGTGATCATGTGCAAGTCGGCAATGTGGGTTTAGAAGTTTTGCACTGTCCAGGCCATACGCCCGGTCATGTCGTGTTTTTTGATAAAGAAGATCGCTTAGCCTTGGTGGGAGACGTACTCTTTGCCGGCTCAATTGGAAGAACTGATTTTCCACGCGGCAATCATGCCGATCTCATTAATGCCATCAAGACAAAATTATGGCCACTAGGTGATGATGTGCAGTTTGTTCCTGGTCATGGGCCAATGTCCACGTTTGGGAAAGAGCGCCAAACCAACCCCTATGTTGGAGATTAATAAAGCTAAGTTGATGAAACCTAATTGAGAGATTAGGTTTTTGCAGAGCCAGTACGATGTGTGCGGTTGTACAAGCAGCTAGCGCAAATCCAACGTTGCTTGCGATTGCTTGTCGGAATCCAAGTGCCACCTTCTAGGCGCTTTTCGCGACTGCAAGAAGAGCAAAATTTAAGGCTCTGAGAGGTTTCTTGGGGAGCAGCTGGAGTCGAGGTAGTCATGGGCAATCCGGGTAAGCCAAATCTTTTACAGAAAACCTATTTTACCCGTTTTGTCCCGCTGGGGCTGGGCTGAGGACAACTCTAACGGAATCAGCCGTTTTATTGCCATCAAAGTCTAGCCAAGCCTTGTTTTCGAAGTCATATAGCTTGCACTTGCGAGCGGTATCAAAATACCAGTCCCAGGAGAACTTTTGCACAAAAATACGCTCTGGAAGAATGGTTTCAAGAGTATTTTGGGCCTCTTTAAGGCGATAGAGGGGTACGCTCATATCCACATGGTGTGCGGTGTGCTCCATGATATGGTGCATTAAAGAGCCCCAAATCCAGTTAAAGGTCAAATGGACTGTAGTTGAAACGAAGGGCTGGGCACGCAACCACTCTGATTTCTTGTCATACCAAGAAACTTTTGGGTGGGTATGGTGAACATAGACCACAAAGCCAATCATTCCGTTCCAAAACAAGAATGGGATAGCAAAGCCAGTAATTAAGCCCAACCAAACTGATTGTCCAGTAGCAATAGCTCCGGCAATCAGGCAGCCAATCCAGATAATGGCAAAGCCAGTTACCAATAAATTATCTTTAAGGAAGATTGGGCGATCACCAGGCTTGTTCTTCGCATTTGGAAAGTACTCACGTCTCCACCAGATTTCAATTAAGTAGTAGAAAACCGGACCCCAACCACTGCGATAAAGGCGCTCCAGGGTTTTACGCCATGCAGGCAAGGCATCAAACTCTGCTTTTGATAATGGGGCCCAAACAAAGTCAAAGCCCTTCAAGTTGGTCTGGCCATGGTGAACCACGTTGTGCCCCACATCCCATAAGCTATAGGGCGTTAAGGACGGCAAGAATGCAATGCGACCCAGTAATTTATTGAGCTCACGGTGCGGTGTGAAGCTTTGGTGGCAGGCATCGTGGCCCAAAATAAAGATACGACCAGTCACAAACCCAGCAACCAAGCCAAAAATGATTTTGAGTAATAAGCTTTCCACAAAAATAGTGCCAGCAATACAGCCGAGCCACATGGCGGCATCCATCACCAGAAGCATGATTGCTCTCCCAGTCTCGCCTTGAGCCATGGGGATCAACCAGCTACGAATCACTTTGCGATGCGGCAATGGAAGACTGGGCGCCAAGGGGTTGGCTAGGGATGGCTCAGAAAGGGCAGTATTTAGATGATTTGACATGATAAGAATCAATAAGTTAGTGAGAAATGATAGCCTTTTTCACAAATTTGCGCATGATATAGGTCAAAAACACCCTTCTTTTGGTGCGCCCAGCGCGAATCGAATGCGCGAGCGTCCGCTTTTGAGTCTAATGCAGTCCTTGTGGATCACAAATGTAATTTAATTAAATCCGCCGAGTGGTTCTTTTCGCATCCCTATTGGCATAGATATAGCCACCCCAATATTCATCATCACTATATTCAGACACAATCAAAGCATTGGTGATTGCCTGGGTTGCCGCTTTAAGCCAGTTAGAGTCAGTAAAGTTTTTGGCTGCCTCTAACTCTCTCATTTCCCAAGGTGCAATCATGCCATATTCAGTCATGAAGTATTTTTCAGCATCCATAATTAATGCACGAGTAGCTTCTTGATGATTCTCATACCCACGACTGAGTTTGAGATCTAGTTTTTCAAGCTTTCCTAGCAGGTCATTAAACATATTTTCTTTCGTTGTGAATTATTGCGGCGCCTGCCTAAATTGAACTTAAATAAGCTGGAAATATTTTGATGCTCACTCTTCGGGAATGGGGTGATCAGTATCTCGTAGTGCTTTGGCCCAGCGTCGAATCGTTGCGCGTAGCGTTCGCTGCACATCATCATCGAGCGGCATAGTCGGCACCAACTCTAGGGCTTGTGTGGGCGTAAGGTAGGCGTATTCCAGTAGCGCCATGCAAAACTCTCGATCTTTGTCTCGCCCTGCAGCAGCCTTTGCAAGGAAGAGATCAAGCACATCAAGGCAGTACCCTACTCGACCATTGGTATTGTTGTTTTGCACGCGATGGACACGCGTCATCCAGTCTTTTGGCAATATTGCGGTATCCGGTCCCACACCTTGAGCGTAGTAACCATAAGTCTCGTGGAACTGTGAACCTTCACCAATTGCGCCATCAATCTCATCTGCTAAATCAGGGGCCTGTCGGGGATAGATATCCGCCTCCATAGAAACGGTGAAGACCTTTTCTGGATTGGGCACTTGGCCCAGCATTGACTGGCTGCCGATGATCACAAATTCATATTGATTGGTGACATCAGCGCTGGCGCGAATGATGTGCTCTAGCTCTTCTCGTGTCATGGTAATTCCTTGAAGTTTTGCGCATCTTGGGCGGTGGTCAAAGAGCTGCCGAACACCACTCCTTTTTTGAGCGCGCTCACATCCTTCAAAATGCGAAGGCGCACTTCATCTGGAAGGATGGTGACTAGTGGAGAAGTTTGTCTAAGTTGCTGAGCATGCCTCGTGCGGCCAAGTACCTTGCGCCAAGAGCCTGCACTTAAGATGAGTTGCCATTCTCGCCATAGGCTGGCAGACCGAGAATCACCAGTAGCAATCCAACGCCCAACAGTATCTTGAGCTTGCAACAGTAATGCGGGATCAGCTTTTACTAGCCGAACAGCTTCCTCATGCAGGGTAAGACTTTGTAGATCTTGAAGTCGGTGCCCGGCGTTATCTGGCAAAACGCGTACTTGTACGTTAGGGGCAATGCGCCTAGACCTTGCTCCTGCTGATCCAGCGGGAGCAGCTTGCATCGTATCGCCCGCCAAAAGCGCTAACTCTCCGCTAACGCCCAGAACCGACATTACTCGTAGGTAAGCGCCGATAGAAGGAGACGGGTCGCCTGCCTCAATGGATCGTAGAGTATTACGGGTGAGCTTTGCGCGCTCAGACACTTCAACCGTGCCAAGCCCCTGCGCTTTACGTAAGCGCTTAATTCTATCGCCTAGTTGTAATAGCAACTGGCGCTCTAGGATGGGGCTAAGCTCAGGAGCAGTCATTTGATCATTATTTTAACCATAAACTGTTTATTTGGTCAATATATTGATCAAATAACTACAAAATAATTTAAAGAACTGGCCGCCAATTGCTGATTGGTCTTTCCGGCTTTCATCCGATGCCAACTAAGTGAACTTCGCATCTTGGCATCATATGCAGTGTTGGATCTAATGTGTGCCCAAAATATTGGTGCGCCCGGCGCGAATCGAACGCGCGACCCTTGGCTTCGGAGGCCAATACTCTATCCACTGAGCTACGGGCGCCAGCAGGAAAATCGCTAACCCCGCCATTGTAAGTGCCTATAACTCCAAGGTCTCGTTATAATCACGGCGAAGTAACCCTAAAACCCATAAAACTATAAAAGTCCTATGAGCGCAGAGCACGGAAGCCTAATTAAGTCCCCTAAACAATTGATCATCATGGTGTTTGCCAGCTTTTTTGTGCCCCTGATCATCATTCTGTTGCTAATGGTGTTTGTAAACAATGGCAAGCGCGCAGACTCTGAAGCTTCCGCCGAGCAACTCATTAAGCCCGTAGCGCAATTAAATTTTAAAGATGCTACCGCGCCACGCGAATTGCAAACGGGCGAACAGGTATATAAAGCGGTTTGCTCTTCATGCCACGCAACTGGAGCAGCAGGTGCACCGAAGTTTGGTGATGCTGGTGCTTGGTCTGCACGTTTGGGCAAGGGCTATGATGGTTTATTAACATCAGTTCTTAAGGGCAAGGGCGCGATGCCTGCTCGTGGCGGATCAAGCCCTGCTGATGTAAGTGATTACGAGCTCGGTCGTGCGGTTGTCTATTTGGCAAACTCTGCTGGCGGTAAGTTGGCGGAGCCTAAAGCCCCTGCGGCCCCCGCAGCCAAATAAGGCTTTAGTACCCATTTAAAAGCTGGCTATATGCCAGCTTTTTTATTGCTCTTTGATTTGGGCTTTTGCATCTAGAGCAACTTGGTAGGCCACTTTCTTGCTGAGTCCAAGAGTTTGTGCCAGAACAGCAGCAATTTCTTTGCTGCCTAGGTAGGGACTTAAAGCATTGGCCCACAGCAACAACGCTGAATGCTCTGGAGCTTCGTCTGCACTAGCCTGACGCCCAGCTATCAAAATAATAAATTCGCCCCTGAGGCTTTCTGCTTGCTCTAGCCATTGGGGTATATCCGCTGCATTGAGCGCAACCAATTGCTCAAATTTTTTAGTTAGCTCTCGACCTATCAAAACTTGGCGCTCGGGTTCCAGATCTTTACTGAGCGATGTCAGTGTTTCTCGAATTTGATGGGGAGATTCAAAAAAGATGCTGGCCTTAGAGTTAGAGCGAATGTCTTGCATCAGCGCGTCACGCTCTTTGGCCTTGTTGGGCCAAAAGCCTAAAAACTGAAAGCGCCCTTCTGATGGGAGCATGACTGAGCCGCTAGCAGAAATGGCGGAAGGTACTGCGCTGGCGCCAGGTATGGGAATAATTCGAAAGCCCGCCTTTTGAACGGCATTAACTAGACGCGCTCCTGGATCAGAAACGCCTGGGGTGCCCGCATCAGAGATGTAGGCCCAACGCTGGTTTTGGGAAAGGTGTTGAATCACAGTCTGTGCGCCAGCAATTTCATTGTGCTCATGCAAGGCGACACATTTCTTATGAATGCCAAAATGCTTAAGGAGGGGCGCGCTATGCCTTGTATCTTCACAGGCTATCCCATCAACAGAATTGAGCACATGTAGTGCGCGCAAGGTGATGTCCCCCATATTGCCGATTGGGGTGGCAACCATATATAGGGCTCCAGCAGGCAGATCCTGTTGCTTTAAAAAATCCAAGGAGCTTAATTCCATAGGGGCAATCTTTTGCGCAAGAAGTAAGAATAACTAAGAGAATACGTCGCTTTTGATTTCAGGTGCGCCCTAGTCAGCCTGCCTCTACTTTGGCGCATAATAATGCGATGGATAAAGATACCCTCGAACGTTTGCGCGCTCGCGCATCCCAACATTTTTTAGACAGTATTGCTGTAAAGCAAGAGGCTGAAAAAATACTTCCTGAACAAGTGGCGCGCGGCGTAGTCGCAATGACGGAATGCCTGCGTGCAGGTGGAAAAGTGATGGCGTGTGGCAATGGTGGCTCAGCAGCTGACGCACAGCATTTTTCTGCCGAACTAATTGGTCGCTTCGAAAGAGAGCGTCAAGAGTTGGCCGCGATTGCGCTAACAACCGACACATCAATCTTGACGGCAGTAGGTAACGACTACAGCTATGACGAGATCTTTAGCAAGCAAGTGCGTGGCCTTGGAAAGAAAGGCGATATTTTGATTGGTATTTCCACTTCAGGAAATTCAAAGAACGTAGTGAAGGCAATTGAGGCTGCAAAAAAGATGGGCATCAAAATTATTGCGCTCACAGGAAATGGCGGTGGAAAAATTGCAAGCCTATTAGATGCGGATGACATTCATTTGTGCGCTCCCTCTACACGCACCGCTCGAATTCAAGAAACCCATTTAGTTTTGCTGCACGCTATATGTGATGGTGTAGACCATCTATTGCTCGATTAAGGGCCCCATTCATTTTTAGAAAGTTCGTATATGCAAAATACACTCACCATCCGATTGTTTGTTGCAATTTTGATGACATCACTCTTATCGGGCTGTGGAGTATTGGCTGTTGGCGGTGTTGCTGCTGGCGCAAGCGTGATGGCTGATCGACGTCCACCGGCGGTGCAGGCAATTGATAAAGGCATTGGCCTGGAGGTGGAGAATGCTTTGGATAAGAAGTTTGGAGATAGCGCGCATATAAATGTGAGCTCCTTTAATCAAAAAGTATTATTGACGGGTGAAGTGAAAGATGCCGGCATTAAAGAGCAGGCTGGCGCATATGCAAAAGCAAACAAGAATGTACGTTCAGTGTTTAATGAGTTAGTTGTTGGGCCTATCAGTACATACACCGCACGCGCCAATGATTCCTATCTCGAGTCCAAAATTAAAACGCAAATGATTTTTACCGATAAGTTGCCATCAAATTCAATGGTGATTGTTGCTGAAGGTAGTAGCGTTTATCTGATGGGTATTCTGACGCAGAACGAAGCAGAGATTGCCAAGAAAGTAGCGAGTAATACAAGCGGCGTGAAAGACGTTTACGCCTACTTCGATATTATTTCTGAAGCAGAAAAAGCGCGCCTAGAAAAACAAGGCAAAGCAGATGAGTCTCAACCTAACTCAGCGCCAAAGCAGTAAAGCCATTTGATGAGGTATGAGCAATGAGATCTTCAAAGCAACACATGAAATTTTTTTTGCTCATCACCCTTCTCTCACTTTGCCCTCTGAGCGTGAAAGCATCCATCGATGATGCAAAGGCAGCTGCACTGGCAAAACAAAATGCTTGCTTAGGTTGTCATGCGATAGATAAAAAAATTGTTGGCCCAAGCCTTCAGGCCATTGCAAAAAAAATATGCAAGCGATCCCAATGCATCAGCGTTTTTAAAAAACAAAATTTTGAAAGGTGGATCGGGATCATGGGGTGTTGTCCCCATGCCAGCAAACGCTAAGTTAAGCGATGCGGAGTTGTCCTTATTGGTGGGCTGGATATTGCGCGGGGCGCCCAGCACGAATTAAGTAGGGCGGACGACCGGTTTGCCTAGAAACCAAGACCACGCATCATTTGAGCGCTTAAAGTTCTCTTTAACAGCATAGTCAAAGTCTGCCCATTGTTCTTTAGCAGCCTCTTCCACAATCGTGCCAGGATTTGCTGGGGGTAATGTCAAATACGCGTCCGCATCTCCATAGGCGTATTCAACGCGCATACCAGCCTTCTGAGCTAGATGCATCATCGCCCTGTTATTTGCAAGGCAATGCACAAACAGGATTTCGATACGGGTATTACGAGAATGGACGGAGGCGCGTCCTAATAAAGCAGTGCCAATGCCCTGCCCTCGGCCATTAGGTAGCACGGAGACGCCAAACTCGGCTGCCTGTGGTTTGCCCTTCACCTTTGGCAGATAGGCCAAATGCGCCATGGCAATCAGGTTTAGCTGGGAATCAAAGCTACCAAACACGGTATCTCTATTGAAATTGAGATGCTCAACATAGTGACGAATCACCTCATCAGGAGTCTGTGTGCCAAAGCGAAGTCGGCGATCCTCATCATTTAATAACAAAAGGTGACGGAGAATCTCGGCCCTGTGGCCAGCATGTAATTCACGAACAGGAACGGAAAAGCCTGCCGCGTAGGGCTTGCTATGTAAGTGACTGTTTGCTAATGGGTTGTGCATAGCAACATACTAGCAGAAATCAGATAAAAACACAGGGTTTTCCCTTAGGCTTAGGTATTCAGGAAGAAAAAAGCAACAAATCATTGAAAAAAAGTAGATAGCAGACACCCTGTTTGCCTTCATATCCATAAAAACCCGTATATTTTTAAAAAAAGTTGAAAATATTTTCAATCTATATCCTATTGTTTTTAAAGGAATTAATTTTAAAACAAGAAAAAACTTAGCTTTTTTAATGAAATAGACTACGAAAGGTGTTGACAGGGGTATATGAGTAGGATAAAGTCTCATCTCTCTGCTGAATGTTATTAAGAAATACGAAACAAGTCAGCCCTCTTTAAAAATTAGTCAACCGATAAATGTGGGTACTAAGTGAAAGCATCAAGTCCTTCGGGACAGATGTAAATAAATAGTACTCATAGACAGTAAAAAGATTTGGTTTTATTACCAAGTCAATTTCTTGAATGAGTGCGACGATCCGCAAGGATCACAGGAATTAAACTGAAGAGTTTGATCCTGGCTCAGATTGAACGCTGGCGGCATGCCTTACACATGCAAGTCGAACGGCAGCACGGGTACTTGTACCTGGTGGCGAGTGGCGAACGGGTGAGTAATACATCGGAACGTACCTTATCGTGGGGGATAACGCAGCGAAAGCTGTGCTAATACCGCATACGCCCTGAGGGGGAAAGCGGGGGATCGAAAGACCTCGCGCGATTAGAGCGGCCGATGCCTGATTAGCTTGTTGGTGGGGTAAAAGCCCACCAAGGCGACGATCAGTAGCTGGTCTGAGAGGACGATCAGCCACACTGGGACTGAGACACGGCCCAGACTCCTACGGGAGGCAGCAGTGGGGAATTTTGGACAATGGGGGAAACCCTGATCCAGCAATGCCGCGTGAGTGAAGAAGGCCTTCGGGTTGTAAAGCTCTTTTGTCAGGGAAGAAACACCGGCTCTAACACAGTCCGGGAATGACGGTACCTGAAGAATAAGCACCGGCTAACTACGTGCCAGCAGCCGCGGTAATACGTAGGGTGCAAGCGTTAATCGGAATTACTGGGCGTAAAGCGTGCGCAGGCGGTTATACAAGACAGGCGTGAAATCCCCGGGCTTAACCTGGGAATGGCGCCTGTGACTGTATAGCTAGAGTGTGTCAGAGGGGGGTAGAATTCCACGTGTAGCAGTGAAATGCGTAGATATGTGGAGGAATACCAATGGCGAAGGCAGCCCCCTGGGATAACACTGACGCTCATGCACGAAAGCGTGGGGAGCAAACAGGATTAGATACCCTGGTAGTCCACGCCCTAAACGATGCTGACTAGTTGTTCGGGATTTTCATCCTGAGTAACGTAGCTAACGCGTGAAGTCAGCCGCCTGGGGAGTACGGTCGCAAGATTAAAACTCAAAGGAATTGACGGGGACCCGCACAAGCGGTGGATGATGTGGATTAATTCGATGCAACGCGAAAAACCTTACCTACCCTTGACATGTCACTAACGAAGTAGAGATACATTAGGTGCCCGTAAGGGAAAGTGAACACAGGTGCTGCATGGCTGTCGTCAGCTCGTGTCGTGAGATGTTGGGTTAAGTCCCGCAACGAGCGCAACCCTTGTCTTTAGTTGCTACGCAAGAGCACTCTAAAGAGACTGCCGGTGACAAACCGGAGGAAGGTGGGGATGACGTCAAGTCCTCATGGCCCTTATGGGTAGGGCTTCACACGTCATACAATGGTGCATACAGAGGGTTGCCAACCCGCGAGGGGGAGCTAATCTCAGAAAATGCATCGTAGTCCGGATCGTAGTCTGCAACTCGACTACGTGAAGCTGGAATCGCTAGTAATCGCGGATCAGAATGTCGCGGTGAATACGTTCCCGGGTCTTGTACACACCGCCCGTCATACCATGGGAGTGGGTTTTGCCAGAAGCCGTTAGCCTAACCGCAAGGAGGGCGACTGCCACGGCAGGGTTCATGACTGGGGTAAAGTCGTAACAAGGTAGCCGTATCGGAAGGTGCGGCTGGATCACCTCCTTTCTAGAGAAAGATGCTGGAACTCTAGTGCCCACACTTATCGGTTGACAATAAAAGCCACGGGTCTGTAGCTCAGCTGGTTAGAGCACTGTGTTGATAACGCAGGGGTCGTAGGTTCAAGTCCTACCAGACCCACCACCAGCCAGAAACGAGACTTAGTGGGACGTTGGGGGATTAGCTCAGCTGGGAGAGCACCTGCTTTGCAAGCAGGGGGTCGTCGGTTCGATCCCGTCATCCTCCACCATCATCTAAATGTCAAAACTAAACGAACATTTAATTGTTTAGTTTTGCCATTTATGGCTGTTCTTTAAAAATTTGAGTAAGCAAAGTGTCAAATGTTTCTTTGAGAGGACATTTGACAATGTAATAAGGGTAAAGATTGAATCATCAATCAGTAATACAAACGAGTTTTACCAAGTTCTTTAACAAGTACTTACAGTTTGGATTACGGCAAACATGTCAGAAGTAGAAGTAAACCTGTAACAGGTACTAGCAATGGTGCTCGTTATAGGATCAAGTGAATAAGTGCACATGATGGATGCCTTGGCGATTACAGGCGACGAAAGACGTTATAACCTGCGATAAGCCCCGGGGAGCTGGTAAATAAGCTTTGATCCGGGGATTTCTGAATGGGGAAACCCACCACTTTTGTGGTATCCATACCTGAATACATAGGGTATGAGAAGCGAACCTTGTGAACTGAAACATCTAAGTAGCAAGAGGAAAAGACATCAACCGAGATTCCCAGAGTAGTGGCGAGCGAAATGGGAACAGCCTTCTAGTGATATCTCAGTAATTAACAGAATGGAATGGAAAGTCCAACAATAAAGGGTGATAGTCCCGTATGTGAAAATTATTGAGTGGTACTAGGCTAGAGACAAGTAGGGCGGGACACGTGAAATCCTGTCTGAATATGGGGGGACCATCCTCCAAGGCTAAATACTCGTAATCGACCGATAGTGAACAAGTACCGTGAGGGAAAGGCGAAAAGAACCCCGGGAGGGGAGTGAAATAGATCCTGAAATTGTGTGCATACAAACAGTAGGAGCCTCGTAAGGGGTGACTGCGTACCTTTTGTATAATGGGTCAGCGACTTACATTCAGTAGCAAGCTTAACCGAATAGGGAAGGCGTAGCGAAAGCGAGTCCGAATAGGGCGCTAGTTGCTGGGTGTAGACCCGAAACCAGTTGATCTATCCATGGCCAGGTTGAAGGTGCGGTAACACGTACTGGAGGACCGAACCCACTAACGTTGAAAAGTTAGGGGATGAGCTGTGGATAGGGGTGAAAGGCTAAACAAAACTGGAAATAGCTGGTTCTCTCCGAAAACTATTTAGGTAGTGCCTCGTGTATCACTGTAGGGGGTAGAGCACTGTCATGGTAGTGGGGTCCATTGCGGATTACTGCGCCATAGCAAACTCCGAATACCTACAAGTGCAAGCACGGGAGACAGACATCGGGTGCTAACGTCCGGTGTCAAGAGGGAAACAACCCAGACCGCCAGCTAAGGTCCCTAATATATGCTAAGTGGGAAACGAAGTGGGAAGGCTAAAACAGTCAGGAGGTTGGCTTAGAAGCAGCCATCCTTTAAAGAAAGCGTAATAGCTCACTGATCGAGTCGTCCTGCGCGGAAGATGTAACGGGGCTAAGCATATAACCGAAGCTGCGGATCACAGCAATGTGATGGTAGGAGAGCGTTCTGTAAGCCTGTGAAGGTGTCTTGTAAAGGATGCTGGAGGTATCAGAAGTGCGAATGCTGACATGAGTAGCGATAAAGGGGGTGAAAAGCCCCCTCGCCGTAAGCCCAAGGTTTCCTGTTCAACGTTCATCGGAACAGGGTGAGTCGGCCCCTAAGGCGAGGCAGAGATGCGTAGCTGATGGGAACAAGGTTAATATTCCTTGACCATTGTTAGATGCGATGGGGGGACGGATCGCGGAAAGTTGTCCGGGTGTTGGAAGTCCCGGTTCTTACGTTGGAGATGGCTATTAGGTAAATCCGGTAGCGTAATTCAAGGGCGTGAGACGAGCGAATTTATTCGCGAAGCAATTGGAAGTGGTTCCAAGAAAAGCCTCTAAGCTTCAGTCTAACAAGACCGTACCGCAAACCGACACAGGTGGGCGAGATGAGTATTCTAAGGCGCTTGAGAGAACTCAGGAGAAGGAACTCGGCAAATTTGTACCGTAACTTCGGGATAAGGTACGCCCTCGTAGTTTGACCCTGTACAAGGGGAGGACGATAGGGTTGCAATAAAAAGGTGGCTGCGACTGTTTAATAAAAACACAGCACTCTGCAAACACGAAAGTGGACGTATAGGGTGTGACTCCTGCCCGGTGCTGGAAGATTAAATGATGGGGTGCAAGCTCTTGATTGAAGTCCCAGTAAACGGCGGCCGTAACTATAACGGTCCTAAGGTAGCGAAATTCCTTGTCGGGTAAGTTCCGACCTGCACGAATGGAGTAACGATGGCCACACTGTCTCCTCCTGAGACTCAGCGAAGTTGAAATGTTTGTGATGATGCAATCTACCCGTGGCTAGACGGAAAGACCCCATGAACCTTTACTGTAGCTTTGCATTGAATTTTGAACCGGTCTGTGTAGGATAGGTGGGAGGCGTTGAAAGCGGGATGCTAGTTCCGCTGGAGCCAACCTTGAAATACCACCCTGGTTTGTTTGAGATTCTAACCTTGGCCCATTATCTGGGTCGGGAACAGTGCATGGTAGGCAGTTTGACTGGGGCGGTCTCCTCCCAAAGTGTAACGGAGGAGTACGAAGGTACGCTTGGTACGGTCGGACATCGTACCTAAAGTGCAATGGCAAAAGCGTGCTTAACTGCGAGACCGACAAGTCGAGCAGGTGCGAAAGCAGGTCATAGTGATCCGGTGGTTCTGTATGGAAGGGCCATCGCTCAACGGATAAAAGGTACTCTGGGGATAACAGGCTGATACCGCCCAAGAGTTCATATCGACGGCGGTGTTTGGCACCTCGATGTCGGCTCATCTCATCCTGGGGCTGTAGCCGGTCCCAAGGGTATGGCTGTTCGCCATTTAAAGAGGTACGTGAGCTGGGTTTAAAACGTCGTGAGACAGTTTGGTCCCTATCTGCCATGGGCGTTGGAGATTTGACGGGGGCTGCTCCTAGTACGAGAGGACCGGAGTGGACGTACCGCTGGTGTACCTGTTGTTTCGCCAGAAGCATCGCAGGGTAGCTATGTACGGAAGAGATAACCGCTGAAAGCATCTAAGCGGGAAACTTGCCTGAAGATGAGATCTCCCGTAGGTTTAACCTACATAAAGGGTCGTTGAAGACCACAACGTTGATAGGTCGGGTGTGTAAGCGCAGTAATGCGTTGAGCTAACCGATACTAATTGCCCGTTAGGCTTGATCCTATAACCAGCACTATTGTGTTGGATGTTTGCCAGATTTAATCTGCATCCTTAATTACATGCTTACTCAAATAGAACTGTTGATTTATCAACAGTTCGACCCTCTACGCCCGGTGACCATAGCAAGTTGGAACCACTCCTTCCCATCCCGAACAGGACAGTGAAACGACTTTACGCCGATGATAGTGCGGATTACCCGTGTGAAAGTAGGTAACTGCCGGGCACCAATGCGACGCCCAGACCCTCTTAGGTCTGGGCGTTTTTACTTGTGCAAAGCGTTTTGAGATTTTTAGATATTGACAGAAACTCCATTTGGAGTCAGAATATTGGGTTCGCGGAGGGGTGTCCGAGCGGCTAAAGGAGGCAGACTGTAAATCTGTTGGCTATGCCTACGTAGGTTCGAATCCTACCCCCTCCACCAGAGATGTGCGGGATTAGTTTAATGGTAAAACAGCAGATTTCCAATCTTCGGTCAAGAGTTCGATTCTCTTATCCCGCTCCAGATTTAGTGGCATTTGTTTTTGCCCATGTGGCTCAGTGGTAGAGCACTCCCTTGGTAAGGGAGAGGTCGGCAGTTCGATCCTGCCCATGGGCACCAGGCTTAATTAGCATTAATTTTAATTTCGTGTGTTGGTTTAAGAGTTAACTAAAGGCAGACAAAAAATGGCAAAAGAAAAGTTTCAGCGGACAAAACCGCACGTAAACGTTGGCACCATTGGTCACGTTGACCACGGTAAAACCACATTGACAGCAGCAATCGCAACCGTGCTTTCAAAAGCATTTGGTGGCGAAGCTAAAGCATACGATCAGATCGATGCTGCTCCAGAAGAAAAAGCACGCGGTATTACGATTAATACTGCACACGTTGAGTATGAGACAGCGAATCGTCACTACGCACACGTGGATTGCCCAGGACATGCTGACTACGTTAAGAACATGATTACTGGTGCTGCCCAAATGGACGGCGCTATTTTGGTTTGCTCTGCAGCTGACGGCCCAATGCCACAAACTCGTGAGCACATCCTCTTGGCACGCCAAGTAGGTGTTCCATACATCATCGTATTTTTGAACAAATGCGATATGGTGGATGATGCTGAGTTGTTAGAACTCGTAGAAATGGAAGTTCGTGAGCTTCTTTCTAAGTACGACTTCCCAGGCGATGACACACCAATCATTCATGGTTCTGCTAAGTTAGCACTTGAAGGCGATGAAGGCCCAATGGGCTCACAGGCCATCATGAAATTGGCTGATGCTTTAGATACTTATATCCCAACTCCAGAGCGTGCTATTGACGGTGCGTTCTTGATGCCAGTAGAAGATGTGTTCTCTATCTCCGGTCGCGGTACTGTTGTAACAGGCCGTATCGAGCGCGGTATCGTTAAAGTAGGCGAAGAGATCGAAGTAATCGGTATCAAGCCAACAATCAAGACTACTTGTACTGGTGTTGAAATGTTCCGCAAATTGCTCGACCAAGGTCAAGCAGGCGATAACGTGGGCATCTTGTTACGCGGTACAAAACGTGAAGAAGTTGAGCGCGGCCAAGTATTGGCTAAGCCAGGTTCAATCACTCCACATACTCACTTTACTGCCGAGGTTTACATCTTGGGTAAAGACGAAGGTGGCCGTCATACTCCATTCTTTAACAACTATCGCCCACAGTTCTACTTCCGCACAACGGACGTGACTGGTTCAATCGAGTTGCCAAAAGACAAAGAAATGGTGATGCCTGGTGATAACGTCACAATTACCGTAAAACTCATCGCACCAATCGCGATGGAAGAAGGTTTACGTTTTGCGATCCGTGAAGGTGGCCGTACTGTTGGCGCCGGCGTGGTTGCAAAGATTTTGGCTTAAGTTTTTTAATAAAGGGGTGTAGCTCAATTGGCAGAGCGTTGGTCTCCAAAACCAAAGGTTGGGGGTTCGATGCCCTCCGCCCCTGCCACGATTTGAACTGAAAGTAATATGTCTCAACATACAGCAAGTCACTCTGAACAAAAGAGCAGTTGGGTCTCCGGACTCGCTGCTCTCATTGTCGTTGCAGCGTTAGTTCTTTACTACACGTTAGCCGACCAATCTTTATTGCTCAGATTGGCTGTAATGTTTGGCGGCATTATTGCTGCAGTTCTGATTGTGGCAATTTCACCGGATGGGCGTCGTTTTATCGCCTATGCAAAAGATTCTTGGTATGAAGTAAAAAAGGTTGTTTGGCCAACTCGTAAAGAGACCACCCAAATGACTCTAGTCGTATTTGGCTTTGTCTTGATCATGTCCCTGTTTTTGTGGATTGCAGACAAATTAATTGAATGGCTAGTTTTTTCAGCCTTTCTAGGCTGGAAGTGAGTAAGAAAAATGATTGATTCTGAATTGGCCGTAAACCCACAAGCTACTGGCAATATGCGCTGGTACGTAATTCATGCTTATTCTGGCATGGAAAAAAGCGTTAAAAGAGGATTAGAAGAGCGAATTGCTCGCTCTGGCATGCCCGAAAAATTTGGCCGTATTTTGGTTCCATCCGAAGAAGTTGTTGAAATCAAAGCTGGCACCAAGTCAGTGTCTGAGCGTCGCTTCTTCCCAGGCTATGTCCTGATTGAGATGGAAATGACTGATGAGAGCTGGCATTTGGTGAAAAACACGCCAAAAGTGACTGGTTTCGTTGGTGGTGTTAGAAACCGTCCAAGCCCAATTTCAACGGCTGAAGTAGCAAAAATCATGGATCAAATGCAGGCTGGAGTGGATAAACCGAAGCCTAAGACCTTATTTGAGGTTGGTGAGATTGTGCGAGTTAAAGAAGGCCCATTCATTGATTTCAACGGCAATATTGAAGAAGTCAATTATGAGAAGTCAAGATTGCGCGTTTCTGTTACAATTTTTGGCCGCGGTACTCCAGTTGAGTTGGAGTTCGGTCAAGTAGAAAAGATGTAAAAACCACCATTTTTAGTGGTGTTTTGTATCAAAAGTAGTGGTTTTAAGTGGTTAGCAATAACCGAGGAGCGGAGCTAGAAAGCCAAAAAACTAGTGATGCGTTTACTCAACAGCGGTCTTTCCTAATGAGGTTAGGCGCGCTTTTAGGAGCAATTAATGGCTAAGAAGATCATTGGCTTTATCAAGCTGCAGATCCCTGCAGGTAAAGCAAATCCATCACCTCCCGTAGGTCCAGCTTTGGGTCAACGCGGTCTTAATATTATGGAATTCTGTAAGGCGTTTAATGCTCAAACTCAGAGCATGGAACCAGGCCTTCCAATTCCAGTCGTGATTACAGCGTTTGCTGATAAGAGCTTCACATTCATCATGAAGACGCCTCCAGCGACGATCATGATTAAGAAGGCTGCGAAGATCGAAAAAGGTTCACCACGTCCCCATACCGATAAGGTAGGAAAAATTACACGTGCTCAAGCAGAAGAAATTGCTAAAGCAAAAATGCCAGATTTGACAGCAGCCAATATGGATGCAGCTGTAAGAACAATCGCTGGTAGCGCCCGCTCCATGGGCATCACAGTGGAAGGTCTCTAATCATGACTAAATTATCAAAGCGTTTAAAAGCAATCGAAACTAAGGTTGATCGCAATAAGTTTTACGCATTAGAAGAAGCATTGAACCTCGTTAAAGAGTGTGCAACTGCTAAGTTCGATGAGTCTATTGATGTTGCGGTTCAGTTGGGTATTGATGCTAAGAAATCTGACCAAGTTGTGCGTGGTGCAGTTGTGCTCCCAGCGGGTACCGGTAAGCATGTTCGCGTAGCTGTTTTTGCACAAGGCGAGAAGGCTGAACAAGCTAAAGCTGCCGGTGCAGAAATCGTTGGCATGGAAGAGCTTGCTGAACAGATTAAAGGCGGCAAGATTGATTTCGACATCTTGATCGCATCTCCAGACACAATGAAGATTGTTGGTACTTTAGGTCAGGTATTGGGCCCACGTGGTTTGATGCCAAATCCAAAAGTAGGAACTGTTACTCCTGACGTTGCTACAGCAGTTAAGAATGCAAAAGCTGGTCAAGTGCAATTCCGTGTGGACAAAGCCGGTATCGTGCACGCAACCATTGGTCGTCGTTCATTCGAGCCAGCTGCATTGAAATCAAACTTGCTCGCATTGCTAGAGGCTTTGAATAAAGCGAAGCCACCTGCATCTAAGGGTATTTATTTAAAGAAGGTTGCCGTAAGCAGCACGATGGGTGCAGGCGTACGAGTAGACCAAGCATCGATACAAGCGGCCCAATAATCCGCTTGTAGCAAAAAGAACTTTGGGTCGACTCCCGCTCTTTGAGTGAGAGTCGAACATCAAAGACCGTTGGTGAATTCATTTGCTTACTCAGAAATAAATTCTTAATCATTACGTAAGTGATAGCCAGCGCAGATGGCGACCCTGAAAAGATTTCACAAGACTTTCTTGTGACAAATGATCAGACGCTGGTGTGTAACCCCAACTGGAAACAGTTGGTTTTTTAGGAGTTAAACCGTGCCTTTGAATGTACAAGACAAAAAAGCGATTGTTGCTGATGTCGGCGCTCAATTGGCTGGAGCTCAAACAGTCGTGCTCGCTGAATACCGTGGTATTCCAGTAGAGCAGTTGACAAAGCTTCGTGCTAGCGCACGTGACCAAGGTGTATATCTTCGCGTTTTGAAGAACACATTGGCACGCCGTGCTGCACAAGGCACACAGTTTGAGCCTCTTGCTGATTCGATGGTTGGCCCCTTGATCTACGGCATTTCTGCTGATCCAATTGCTTCGGCAAAAGTATTGCAGAACTTTGCTAAGACTCAAGACAAGTTAGTCATTACTGCTGGCTTATATAACGGCAAGTTGTTGGACGTAGCGGGCATTAAATCCCTCGCGTCTATTCCAAGCCGCGACGAGTTGTTATCACAGTTGTTGGGTGTCATGTTGGCCCCAGTATCTGCAATGGCTCGCGTATTGGGCGCAGTAGCAGCTCAAAAAGCAGAGGGAGCACCTGCTCCAGTTGCAGCACCTGTAGTAGAAGTAGCTGAAGTTGTAGCAGCCCCAGCAGAAGTTGTTGCTGAGGTAGTTGCAGAAACAGCCGCTCCGGAAGCAAGTGCAGAGCCTGTAGCAGCAAGCCCAGAAGCTGGAACAGAAACAAGCGAAACCCCTGCCGCTGAATAAGCGACAGATTAACTATTAAGTATTAGGAGCTAAAAATGGCGATTACCAAAGAAGAAATCATTGATGCAGTAGGTAGCATGTCCGTAATGGATTTGAACGACTTGGTTAAGGCGTTCGAAGAGAAGTTTGGCGTTTCAGCTGCAGCAATGGCTGTTGCTGGTCCTGCTGGTGCAGCTGGCGGCGCTGCTGCTGAAGAGCAAACAGAATTTACTGTTAACTTGCTCGAAGCTGGCGCAAACAAGGTTTCAGTAATTAAGGCTGTTCGCGAAATTACTGGTCTTGGCCTCAAAGAAGCTAAAGACTTAGTTGATGGCGCACCAAAGCCAATCAAAGAAGCTGTTGATAAAAAGACTGCTGAAGAAGCTAAGAAAAAGCTTGACGACGCAGGCGCTAAGTCAGAAATCAAGTAATACAAACTCCGTTAGCGCTCCTCAAAAAGGAGTGCTAGCCCTGTTGGGTTTGACCATTAGTGGTCAAACCCGATTTCATTTCTGATTGAAATCGGGTTTGCCTTCTGATACGACTGCAGAATGCAAGTTTGGTCGGACACTGAATCTTTCGATTTAGTGTTGTCCGCCAGTGATTGGTAGTGGCCAATCGCCAAATCTTTGTACAGTCGCTGAATTCGGAGATGAAATGAACTACAGCTTCACCGAACGCAAGCGAGTCCGTAAAAGCTTTGCTAAGCGAGTAAATAATCATCAGGTTCCATACCTGATCGCAACGCAGCTGGAATCCTACGCTAAATTTTTACAGGCTGAAAAGCCAGCAATGTCCCGTCTTACAGAGGGACTTCAAGCTGCCTTTACATCAGCATTCCCAATTGTGTCGAACAACGGCTATGCACGCATGGAATATGTGTCATACCAGTTGGCACAACCGCCGTTTGACGTAAAAGAATGTCAACAGCGCGGTTATACATACCACTCAGCCTTACGCGCAAAAGTTCGCTTGATTATTTATGATCGCGAAGCGCCTACTAAGGTAAAAGAGGTAAAAGAGAGCGAAGTCTACATGGGTGAAATTCCACTCATGACAGATAACGGATCTTTTGTTATTAATGGTACTGAGCGCGTGATCGTGTCTCAGTTGCACCGTTCCCCAGGCGTGTTCTTTGAACATGACAAGGGCAAAACACATAGCTCAGGTAAGCTGCTGTTCTCAGCGCGCATCATTCCTTACCGTGGTTCATGGCTCGATTTCGAGTTTGATCCAAAAGATATTCTGTATTTCCGTGTTGACCGTCGTCGCAAGATGCCCGTCACCATTTTGCTTAAAGCAATTGGCTTAAATAACGAACAGATTCTTGCAAACTTCTTTAACTTTGATCATTTCTCATTGAGCGCAAATGGCGCATCAATGGAATTTGTACCAGAGCGTTTGCGCGGTCAAATGGCTAACTTTGATGTGCTCGACAAGAATGGCGTAGTAGTCATTCAAAAAGACAAGCGCATTAATGCAAAACATATTCGTGAACTCGAGGCTGCTAAAACTAAGAACATCGTTGTTCCTGATGACTACTTGGTTGGTCGCGTAGTAGCACTTAACATCATTGATCCAGACTCTGGTGAAATCTTGGCTTACGCTAATGATGAAATCACTGAGGAGTTGTTGGCTACATTGCGTGATGCTGGCATCAAGCAATTGGAAACCATTTACACCAATGATTTAGATTCTGGTGCGTATATTTCTCAGACATTGCGTACTGATGAAACTGCTGATCAGATGGCTGCTCGTATTGCTATCTACCGCATGATGCGTCCTGGCGAGCCTCCAACAGAAGATGCTGTTGAAGCCTTATTCCAGCGCCTGTTCTACAACGAAGATAGCTACGATTTATCTCGCGTTGGTCGTATGAAAGTGAACAGCCGTCTCGGTCGTGCAGAGATGGAAGGCAAAATGGTTTTGTCGGATGAAGATATCCTCGATACCATTAAGTCTCTCGTTGACTTGCGTAACGGCAAAGGCGAAGTCGATGATATCGATCACTTAGGTAATCGTCGTGTACGTTGCGTTGGTGAGTTGGCAGAGAATCAATTCCGTGCTGGTTTGTCACGTGTAGAGCGTGCGGTTAAAGAACGTCTCGGCCAGGCCGAAACAGAAAACCTCATGCCGCATGATTTGATTAACAGCAAGCCAATCTCTTCAGCGATTCGTGAGTTCTTCGGTTCTTCACAGCTGTCCCAGTTTATGGACCAAACCAATCCATTGTCGGAGATCACGCACAAGCGTCGTATTTCTGCTCTAGGACCTGGTGGTTTAACTCGCGAGCGCGCAGGTTTCGAAGTGCGCGACGTGCATCCAACTCACTACGGTCGTGTTTGTCCAATTGAAACTCCAGAAGGACCAAACATTGGTCTGATCAACTCACTCGCGTTGTTTGCGCGTTTGAATGAGCATGGTTTCTTGGAGACACCATATCGTAAAGTTGCTAATAGCAAAGTGAGCGACGAAGTAATGTATCTCTCCGCTATTGAAGAGGCGAAGTACATCATTGCTCAAGCTAACGCGACAATCGATAAGACTGGCAAACTGGCTGATGAATTGGTTTCAGCACGTCAAGCTGGTGAGACCATGATGGTTAGCCCAGAGCGTATCGATTTCATTGACGTTGCTCCTAGCCAGATCGTTTCTGCTGCTGCTTCGCTCGTTCCATTCTTGGAGCACGATGATGCGAACCGTGCCTTGATGGGTGCGAACATGCAGCGTCAAGCGGTTCCTTGCTTGCGTCCAGATAAGCCATTGGTTGGTACAGGTTTAGAGCGTATTGTTGCGGTTGACTCCGGCACTGTTATTTTGGCGTCCCGTGGCGGTATCGTTGACTATGTCGATGCAAACCGTGTGGTGATTCGTGTAAACGATGATGAAACTGCTGCTGGTGAAGTTGGTGTGGATATTTATAACCTCATCAAGTACACCCGTTCAAATCAAAACACGAACATCAACCAACGTCCAATCGTTCAGGCTGGTGATCGCGTAGTACGTGGCGACGTAGTTGCTGACGGCGCTTCTACCGATTTGGGTGAATTAGCTTTGGGTCAAAACATGACTGTGGCATTTATGCCATGGAACGGTTATAACTTCGAAGATTCAATCTTGATCTCAGAGAAGGTAGTTGCTGATGACCGTTACACCTCTATTCATATTGAGGAGTTATCGGTTGTAGCGCGCGACACCAAACTTGGTTCAGAAGAAATTACTCGCGATATCTCCAACTTGGCTGAGTCACAACTCTCCCGTTTGGATGAGAGCGGTATTGTTTACATTGGTGCTGAAGTTGAAGCTGGCGACGTATTGGTTGGTAAGGTAACTCCAAAGGGCGAGACTACTCTCACTCCAGAAGAGAAGCTCCTCCGTGCGATCTTCGGTGAAAAAGCATCTGACGTTAAAGATACTTCTTTGCGTGTTCCATCAGGAATGATTGGTACAGTGATTGATGTTCAAGTCTTCACCCGTGAAGGTATTGAGCGCGATGCACGTGCACAAGCGATTATTCAAGAAGAATTACAACGCTATCGTTTAGATTTAAATGACCAGCTGCGTATTGTTGAGGGCGATGCCTTCATGCGCTTAGAAAAACTGTTGATTGGCAAAGTTGCCAATGGCGGTCCTAAGAAGTTAGCTAAGGGCACTAAGATCGACAAGGAATACCTTGCTGACTTGGATAAATACCATTGGTTCGATGTGCGTCCAGCGGATGAGGAAGTTGCTTCACAAGTTGAAGCGATTAAATCTTCTATCGAAGCGAAGCGTAAGCAGTTTGACGAGGCTTTTGAAGAGAAGCGCACTAAGCTTACCCAGGGTGATGATTTGCAACCTGGCGTAACGAAGATGGTGAAGGTGTACTTAGCCGTTAAGCGTCGTCTGCAGCCTGGTGACAAGATGGCCGGTCGTCACGGTAACAAAGGTGTGGTTTCTAAAATTGCCCCTGCCGAAGATATGCCATTTATGGCGGATGGACGTCCCGTTGATATCGTTTTGAACCCGTTGGGTGTTCCTTCTCGTATGAACGTAGGTCAGATCTTGGAAACCCATTTAGGTTGGGCGGCTCAGGGTATTGGTAAGCGCATTGACGAGATGGTTCGCCAACAAGTCAAGCAAGCTGAACTCCGTAAGTTCATGAAGCAGCTTTACAACGAAACCGGTCGTATTGAAGACATCGACAACTTCACTGATGAGCAAATTACTGTTTTGGCTGAGAATTTACGCCAAGGCTTACCATTTGCGACGCCAGTATTTGACGGTGCTACAGAGGCAGAAATCAGCCGCATGCTCGAGTTGGCATATCCAGAAGAAGTAGCGACTTCTTTGAAGATGACACCATCACGTCAGCAAATGATTCTGTGCGATGGTCGTACTGGTGATCAGTTTGAGCGTCCAGTGACTGTTGGCGTAATGCACGTCTTGAAACTCCACCATTTGGTCGACGACAAGATGCATGCACGTTCAACCGGACCTTACTCGTTAGTAACGCAACAACCACTGGGCGGTAAAGCTCAGTTTGGTGGACAGCGCTTTGGTGAGATGGAAGTTTGGGCCCTCGAAGCATACGGTGCTTCATATGTCTTGCAGGAAATGCTGACAGTGAAGTCCGATGACGTCGCAGGCCGTACCAAGGTTTACGAAAACATCGTCAAGGGCGAGCACACAATTGATGCTGGCATGCCCGAATCCTTCAACGTGTTGGTAAAAGAAATCCGCTCGTTGGGTATTGACATTGACATGGAGCGCAACTGATATGAAAGCATTGCTCGATTTATTTAAGCAAACGCAGGGCGAAGAGCAGTTTGATGTCATCAAAATTGGTCTCGCATCTCCTGAGAAAATCCGCTCATGGTCTTTTGGTGAAGTTCGCAAACCAGAAACCATCAACTACCGGACTTTTAAGCCCGAGCGTGATGGTTTGTTCTGTGCCAAGATTTTTGGACCAACTAAGGACTATGAGTGCTTATGCGGCAAGTACAAGCGCTTAAAGTTCCGTGGCGTCATCTGCGAGAAGTGCGGTGTTGAAGTTACTCTCGCTAAAGTACGTCGTGAGCGCATGGGCCACATTGAATTGGCAGCCCCTGTAGCGCACATTTGGTTCTTGAAGTCATTGCCATCCCGTTTGGGTATGGTTCTTGATATGACTTTGCGGGATATCGAGCGCGTTCTGTACTTTGAAGCATATGTAGTGGTTGACGAAGGCATGACACCTGAAGGCGCAATGAAGCGCGGTCAGATCATGTCGGAAGACGAGTACATTGCCAAAACTGAAGAGTATGGTGATGGTGCATTTACTGCCATCATGGGCGCTGAAGGTATTCGTGATCTCTTGCGCTCGATTGATATCGATCGCGAAGTAGAGACTATTCGTGTTGACCTAAAAGCTACTGGTAGCGATGCCAAGATCAAGAAATACGCTAAGCGCTTAAAAGTGCTCGAGGCGTTCCAGACTTCAGGTATTAAGCCTGACTGGATGATCATGGAAGTGTTGCCAGTATTGCCACCAGAGTTGCGCCCATTGGTGCCCTTGGATGGCGGGCGCTTTGCAACCTCCGATTTGAACGATCTCTATCGTCGTGTGATCAACCGTAACAACCGTTTGAAGCGTTTGTTAGAGTTGCGCGCACCAGAGATCATCGTTCGCAACGAAAAACGGATGTTGCAAGAAGCGGTTGACTCATTACTCGATAACGGTCGTCGCGGTAAGGCTATGACTGGCGCTAATAAGCGTCCCCTCAAGTCCTTAGCTGAGATGATTAAAGGTAAGAGCGGTCGTTTCCGTCAAAACTTGCTCGGTAAACGCGTTGACTACTCTGGTCGTTCAGTCATCGTGGTTGGTCCAACATTGAAATTGCATCAGTGCGGCTTGCCAAAATTGATGGCTTTGGAATTGTTCAAGCCATTTATTTTCAACAAGCTCGAAACTTTGGGAATTGCAACCACTATTAAGGCTGCGAAGAAAGAAGTTGAAAGTCAGACTCCAATCGTTTGGGATATTCTCGAAGAAGTGATTCGTGAACATCCAATCATGTTGAACCGTGCGCCTACATTGCACCGTCTTGGTATTCAGGCTTTCGAGCCAATGCTGATTGAAGGCAAGGCGATCCAATTGCACCCATTAGTCTGCGCGGCATTTAACGCCGACTTTGACGGTGACCAAATGGCGGTTCACGTTCCTTTGTCGCTCGAAGCGCAAATGGAAGCACGTACATTGATGTTGGCTTCGAACAACGTATTGTTCCCAGCTAACGGCGAGCCATCCATCGTGCCTTCACAGGACGTTGTGTTGGGTCTGTACTACGCTACTCGTGACAAGATCAACGGTAAAGGCGAGGGCATGGTCTTCGCAAATATCACTGAAGTAATTCGTGCACATGAGGCTGGCCAGGTTGAATTGGCTTCCCGCGTTGCTGTGCGGATCACTGAGCATGAAATCATCGACAAGAAAGCAGAGGGCGATGCCCGTTTTGCTGAAAGAACCGTGATTTATCAAACTTCAGTTGGTCGTGCAATCTTGTCAGAAATCTTACCTAAAGGTATGACTTTTGAGGAAATCAACAAGCCGCTGAAGAAAAAAGAAATCTCACGTTTGATCAATACTTCATTCCGTAAGTGTGGTCTTCGTGAAACCGTCATTTTTGCTGACCGCCTCTTGCAGTCTGGTTTCCGCTTGGCGACCAATGCTGGTATCTCGGTTGCGATCGACGATATGCTGATCCCAAGCTCTAAAGAGCGCATCATCACTGAGGCTTCTAACAAGGTTAAGGAGTATGACAAGCAATTCATGTCAGGCCTGGTAACCAATCAAGAGCGTTATAACAACGTGGTTGATATTTGGGGTGCCGCTGGTGACCAAGTTGGTAAGGCGATGATGGATGAGTTGTCACACGTTGACGTACTCGACCGTAACGGTAAAACTGTACGCCAAGAATCCTTTAACTCCATCTACATGATGGCGGATTCTGGTGCGCGTGGATCTGCAGCGCAGATTCGTCAGTTAGCTGGTATGCGTGGTTTGATGGCGAAGCCAGATGGCTCGATTATCGAAACTCCAATTACTGCGAACTTCCGTGAAGGTTTGAACGTGTTGCAGTACTTCATCTCAACTCACGGTGCTCGTAAAGGCCTAGCTGATACGGCGTTGAAGACAGCAAACTCAGGTTACTTGACACGTCGTTTGTGCGACGTTACTCAAGACCTCGTGGTGATCGAAGATGATTGCGGAGCAACTTCTGGCGTAACAATGAAGGCGCTTGTTGAGGGCGGCGAAATTATCGAAGCCTTGCGTGATCGTATTTTGGGTCGCGTATGTATCGGTGACGTCGTTCATCCAGACACACAAGAAATCATTGTTACTAACGACACATTGCTAGACGAAGATCATGTTGATGAAATCGTTTCTTTGGGCATTGATGAAGTTAAAGTTCGCACAGTGTTGTCTTGCTTAACTCGCTTCGGCTTGTGCGCTAAGTGCTACGGACGTGATTTGGGTCGCGGTGGTTTGGTCAACGTTGGTGAGGCAGTTGGTGTGATCGCTGCTCAGTCCATCGGTGAGCCAGGCACACAGTTGACTATGCGTACCTTCCACATCGGTGGTGCCGCGTCACGTGCATTGGTTGCAAGTAATATTGAAGCCAAGTCCAATGGTGCTTTGAAGTTCTCTGCAACGATGCGTGTTGTGAAGAATGCTAAGGGTGAGCAGATCGTGATTTCACGTTCAGGCGAAGCCTTGATCGTTGACGACAATGGTCGTGAGCGTGAGCGTCATAAGGTGCCTTACGGTGCAACCCTCTCGTTAAAAGAAGGTGCAGTAGTTAAGGCCGGCGCAAGTTTGGCGGCATGGGATCCACTAACACGTCCAATCATTTCTGAGTATGCTGGTATCGCTCGCTTCGACAACGTTGAAGAGGGTGTTACTGTTGCTAAGCAGGTTGACGAGGTAACTGGCCTTTCCACTTTGGTGGTGATTGACGGTAAGCGTCGTAGTGCTGCTAGCAAAGGCGTTCGTCCGATGATCAACTTAGTTGATGACAAGGGCGGAGAAGTAATGATTGCTGGTACAGATCATCCAGTAAACATTGGACTCCAAGTGGGTGCCTTGATTACCGTTAAGGATGGTCAAAAAGTTGAAGTTGGTGAAGTATTGGCGCGTATTCCAATCGAATCACAGAAGACTCGCGACATTACTGGTGGTCTGCCACGCGTTGCTGAATTGTTCGAAGCACGTTCACCAAAAGATGCTGCTGTATTGGCCAAAGTAACTGGAACAGTTTCCTTCGGCAAAGAAACCAAAGGTAAGCAACGTTTGGTTATTACCGATATGGACGGCGAAGCTAATGAATTCTTGATTCCTAAAGAGAAGCAAGTTCTCGTTCATGACGGTCAAGTTGTGAACAAGGGCGAGATGATTGTGGAAGGCCCTGCCGATCCACACGATATCTTGACACTCAGAGGTATTGAAGAGTTGGCGATCTACATCGTTGATGAAGTGCAAGACGTTTACCGTTTGCAGGGCGTTAAGATTAACGACAAGCACATTGAAGTAATCGTGCGTCAAATGTTGCGTCGTGTGCAAATTACTGATGGAGGCGATACTGCCTACATCACTGGTGAGCAAGTTGAGCGTTCGAAACTGTATGACGCTAACGATTTAGTGATTGCGGCAGGTAAGCGCCCAGCTCAGTTCGAGAACGTGTTGCTAGGTATTACTAAAGCATCCTTGTCGACAGACAGCTTCATTTCAGCGGCTTCTTTTCAAGAAACCACCCGTGTATTGACCGAAGCCGCGATTATGGGCAAGACCGATACACTCCGTGGCCTCAAGGAAAACGTCATTATTGGTCGATTGATCCCTGCGGGTACTGGCTTGGCTTATCGCCGTGCACGCAAGGTCAGAGAGCAATTTGATCGTGATCGCGCTCAAATGATTGCCGCCGAAGAAGAAGCAATGGCCGATATGCCTATAGAAATAGAGGCTGAAGTGATTGCTCCTGCTGCGGAGGCAGATCCAAGCTAATTTGGTATTTCTGGCCAGAAATGGCCAGTTTTTTCCCTTGAGGTTGACGGAAAGGGCTGGCCAGGCTAGAATGCTGAGTTCTACTGATTCAGAAGAGGGTCTTTTTGACCTAGGAATTATCTAAGTCATTGATTTTCTTGAAGAAAGCAACAAAGAAGTACTAACCGAGCTATTTTATGCCAACAATTAATCAATTATTACGCAAGCCAAGAAGTCGGCTGATCGTTAAAAGCAAGAGCCCTGCGCTGCAAAACAGCCCGCAGCGCCGTGGTGTATGTACACGTGTGTACACAACCACTCCTAAGAAGCCTAACTCTGCGCTGCGTAAAGTAGCTAAGGTTCGCTTAACCAATGGTTTTGAAGTGATTTCATACATTGGTGGTGAAGGCCATAACCTCCAGGAACACTCAGTAGTGTTAATCCGTGGTGGTCGTGTAAAGGATTTGCCAGGCGTTCGTTACCACATTGTTCGTGGCTCACTTGACTTGCAAGGTGTTAAAGACCGTAAGCAGTCACGTTCCAAGTACGGTGCAAAGCGCGCTAAGAAAGCTGCTTAATAGCAACTTAAAGTATTTGTAGTAAGTCTTCGTTTGTCAGACTTAAAAGACAAGTAAGTGGCCGTTCCGTCTAGCAATTGATGTATTTCGATCGCTAGATAGTAGGACGGCCGGAGCGGGTGAGCCATGTGGGCCGCCCCTAACTGAACTGAAGGAGTAGTTATGCCACGTCGTCGTGAAGTTCCCAAACGGGAAATCTTGCCTGATCCAAAATTCGGCAATGTAGAAGTAGCTAAATTCATGAACGTCCTGATGTTGGACGGAAAGAAATCGGTTGCAGAGCGTATCGTTTACGGTGCCTTTGATCACATCGAGAAAAAAGCAAACAAAGAGCCACTCGAAGTTTTCTCAACAGCTATGGGCAACGTTAAGCCAATGGTTGAAGTGAAAAGCCGTCGTGTTGGCGGCGCTAACTACCAGGTTCCTGTTGAAGTTCGCCCGTCACGCCGTTCTGCTTTGGCAATGCGCTGGGTGCGCGAAGCCGCTAAAAAGCGCGGTGAGAAATCGATGGCACAGCGTTTGGCCAATGAATTATTAGAAGCTGCAGAAGGTCGCGGCGGAGCAATGAAGAAGCGTGAAGAAGTTCACCGTATGGCAGAAGCTAACAAAGCTTTCTCACATTTCCGCTTCTAATCGCACAGCAAAGAAAAGGTACCAACAGTGGCACGTAAAACCCCTATCGACAGATACCGTAATATCGGCATCTCTGCGCATATTGACGCAGGTAAGACAACAACAACAGAACGCGTTTTGTTCTACACCGGTGTTAATCACAAAATTGGTGAAGTGCATGATGGCGCTGCAACCATGGACTGGATGGAGCAAGAGCAAGAGCGTGGTATCACGATTACTTCTGCTGCTACTACTACGTTCTGGAAGGGTATGGCTGGTAATTTTCAAGAGCACCGCATCAACATCATTGACACACCAGGCCACGTAGACTTTACTATTGAAGTTGAGCGTTCAATGCGCGTTCTCGATGGTGCTTGCATGGTTTACTGTGCTGTAGGTGGTGTGCAGCCACAATCTGAAACCGTTTGGCGTCAAGCGAATAAGTATCGAGTTCCCCGTTTAGCATTTGTAAACAAGATGGACCGTACAGGTGCAAACTTCTTCAAGGTCTACGACCAGATGAAGTTGCGTTTGAAGGCCAACCCCATCTTGATTCAAATTCCTATTGGCGCTGAAGAAAACTTTAAAGGCGTTGTGGATTTGGTAAAGATGAAGGCCATCTATTGGGATGAGGCTTCACAAGGTACTAAATTTACTTACGAAGATATTCCTGCAGAATTACAAGCCTCCGCTGAAGAGTGGCGTGAGAAGATGCTTGAAGCTGCTGCTGAAAGCTCAGAAGAGTTGATGGAAAAGTATCTCGGCGGCGAAGCGCTCACCGAAGAAGAAATTAAAGCAGCATTGCGTCAGCGCACTATCGCTAATGAAATCATTCCAATGATGTGCGGAACGGCTTTCAAAAACAAAGGTGTTCAGGCGATGTTGGATGCAGTAGTTGAACTGTTGCCTTCACCATTGGATGTTCCACCAGTTCCTTGTGAGCTGGAAGATGGAACCCCTACAACGCGTAAAGCATCCGATGATGAGAAGTTCTCTGCATTAGCATTTAAGATCATGACTGACCCATTTGTTGGCCAGCTCATTTTCTTCCGCGTTTACTCTGGAATGATGAAGTCTGGTGACACCATCTATAACCCAATTAAGGGCAAGAAAGAACGTGTTGGTCGTTTATTGCAAATGCATGCGAACCAACGTGAAGAAATTAAAGAAGTTTACGCAGGCGATATCGCTGCAGCGGTTGGCTTGAAAGATGCAACTACTGGTGAAACATTGTGTGATCCAGATAGCATCGTAATTTTGGAGCGCATGGTATTTCCAGAGCCAGTGATTTCTCAAGCAGTTGAGCCAAAAACAAAACCAGACCAAGAAAAAATGGGTCTTGCTTTGAATCGCTTGGCACAAGAAGATCCATCATTCCGCGTTAAAACAGACGAAGAGTCTGGCCAAACAATTATTTCTGGAATGGGCGAGCTCCATTTGGAAATTTTGGTTGACCGTATGCGTCGTGAGTTCGGTGTTGAAGCAACTGTTGGTAAGCCACAAGTGGCCTATCGCGAAACGATTCGCAAAGTTTGCGAAGAAGTTGAAGGTAAGTTTGTTAAGCAGTCCGGCGGTCGTGGTCAGTATGGTCACGTTGTATTAAAGCTGGAGCCACAAACTCCAGGTAAAGGTTTTGAATTCGTTGACGCTATTAAGGGCGGTGTAGTTCCTCGTGAATACATCCCTGCAGTAGAAAAAGGAATTCGTGAAACATTGAACTCGGGTATTTTGGCTGGTTATCCAGTTGTAGATATCAAGGCAACCTTGTTCTTCGGGTCATACCATGATGTCGATTCCAATGAAAACGCATTTAAGATGGCGGGCTCAATGGCATTCAAAGATGGTATGCGTAAAGCATCTCCTGTCTTGCTTGAACCAATGATGGCTGTTGAAGTAGAAACACCAGAAGATTTCATGGGTAACGTCATGGGCGACCTCTCATCACGTCGCGGTATTTTGCAAGGTATGGATGACATTCCAGGCGGCGGAAAAATTGTTCGCGCTGAAGTGCCGTTGGCAGAGATGTTTGGTTACTCAACTAGCTTGCGCTCGTTGACCCAAGGTCGCGCTACCTACACTATGGAGTTTAAGCATTACACCGAAGCACCTAAGAACGTTGCTGAAGCAGTCATGGCTGCTAAAGCGAAGTAATTTATCCACATTATTTTGATTATTGACTAGCTAAAGAAGGCAGACAAAAAATGGCAAAAGAAAAGTTTCAGCGGACAAAACCGCACGTAAACGTTGGCACCATTGGTCACGTTGACCACGGTAAAACCACATTGACAGCAGCAATCGCAACCGTGCTTTCAAAAGCATTTGGTGGCGAAGCTAAAGCATACGATCAGATCGATGCTGCTCCAGAAGAAAAAGCACGCGGTATTACGATTAATACTGCACACGTTGAGTATGAGACAGCGAATCGTCACTACGCACACGTGGATTGCCCAGGACATGCTGACTACGTTAAGAACATGATTACTGGTGCTGCCCAAATGGACGGCGCTATTTTGGTTTGCTCTGCAGCTGACGGCCCAATGCCACAAACTCGTGAGCACATCCTCTTGGCACGCCAAGTAGGTGTTCCATACATCATCGTATTTTTGAACAAATGCGATATGGTGGATGATGCTGAGTTGTTAGAACTCGTAGAAATGGAAGTTCGTGAGCTTCTTTCTAAGTACGACTTCCCAGGCGATGACACACCAATCATTCATGGTTCTGCTAAGTTAGCACTTGAAGGCGATGAAGGCCCAATGGGCTCACAGGCCATCATGAAATTGGCTGATGCTTTAGATACTTATATCCCAACTCCAGAGCGTGCTATTGACGGTGCGTTCTTGATGCCAGTAGAAGATGTGTTCTCTATCTCCGGTCGCGGTACTGTTGTAACAGGCCGTATCGAGCGCGGTATCGTTAAAGTAGGCGAAGAGATCGAAGTAATCGGTATCAAGCCAACAATCAAGACTACTTGTACTGGTGTTGAAATGTTCCGCAAATTGCTCGACCAAGGTCAAGCAGGCGATAACGTGGGCATCTTGTTACGCGGTACAAAACGTGAAGAAGTTGAGCGCGGCCAAGTATTGGCTAAGCCAGGTTCAATCACTCCACATACTCACTTTACTGCCGAGGTTTACATCTTGGGTAAAGACGAAGGTGGCCGTCATACTCCATTCTTTAACAACTATCGCCCACAGTTCTACTTCCGCACAACGGACGTGACTGGTTCAATCGAGTTGCCAAAAGACAAAGAAATGGTGATGCCTGGTGATAACGTCACAATTACCGTAAAACTCATCGCACCAATCGCGATGGAAGAAGGTTTACGTTTTGCGATCCGTGAAGGTGGCCGTACTGTTGGCGCCGGCGTGGTTGCAAAGATTTTGGCTTAAGTTTTAAGTATTAATTAGTAAAAAAATTTAGCGGTTTGCTAACCGGTGACGTCTGTGCTGCAGATGTCACCGTGCTCTTTAGAAACATAACGCGGCAGCACCGCAACGCTCTTTGGAATTAATATGCAAAACCAAAAAATTCGTATTCGTCTTAAAGCATTTGATTACCGTTTGATCGACCAGTCTGCAGCTGAAATCGTTGATACAGCTAAGCGTACTGGTGCAGTTGTTAAGGGTCCAGTACCTTTGCCAACGCGTATTGAGCGTTTTGACATCTTGCGTTCACCACACGTGAACAAGACATCACGCGATCAGTTAGAGATTCGTACTCATCTACGTTTGATGGACATCATTGATCCTACAGAGAAAACAGTAGATGCTTTGATGAAATTAGACCTTCCAGCAGGTGTGGACGTCGAAATTAAGTTGCAATAATTTGGTATTTCTAGTCTTAGCGCTTGCCAAGATTAGAGTTTCGGGATAGAATCTAAGGCTTCGCTCAATTATTTGGGTGAATACTCAGGTTTTATCAGCAATTAAAATGTTGTAAGTTATTGATTTAGAAGTACTTTTACTTGTAAATCACTTAAATTAATTTTGCCGACCAATCGAAGTCGGCGTGGAGCATGAATATGAGCTTAGGCTTAATCGGTCGCAAGATCGGCATGACCCGTCTTTTTACGGACGAAGGGGAAGCAATTCCTGTCACCGTAATTGACGTGAGCGACAACAGAATCGCTCAAATCAAGACCCAGGCAACTGATGGCTATGATGCTATCCAGTTAGCGCATGGCACACGTAGAGCTACACGCGTTACCAAAGCAATGGCTGGACACTTTGCCAAAGCAGGTGTGATGGCTGGTAACGGACTCAACGAATTCCAATTAGATGCTGCAAAAATCGCAGAAATGACAACAGGCCAAGTAATTCCTGCTGACACTGCATTTGCAGCGGGCCAAAAAGTGGATGTGCAAGGCGTAACGATTGGTAAGGGCTATGCCGGTACCATTAAACGTCACCACTTTAAATCTGGTCGCGCATCACACGGTAACTCACGTTCACATAACGTGCCAGGTTCTATCGGTATGGCGCAAGATCCAGGTCGTGTTTTCCCAGGTAAGCGCATGACAGGCCACCTTGGTGATGAGACACGCACTGTACAAAATTTAGTCATCGCACGCATTGATGCAGAACGTAATCTCATCATGGTTAAAGGCGCTATTCCAGGTGCCCCAGGCGGTAAAGTTATTGTTACTCCAGCGGTGAAGACACCGTTGAAGAAGAAATAAGGAGAGCGAATATGGAACTTAAGCTTCTCCAAGACAACGGAACTTTGGGCGCAGGCATTCAAGCCTCACCAGAAGTATTCGAACGTGAATATAACGAAGCATTGGTACACCAAGTTGTTGTGGCTTACCAAGCAAATGCACGTAGTGGTAACCGTGCACAAAAAGACCGTGAGCAAGTTAAGCACACAACCAAAAAACCTTGGCGTCAAAAAGGTACTGGTCGTGCACGTGCTGGTATGAGCTCTTCCCCGCTATGGCGTGGAGGTGGTCGTATATTCCCGAATTCACCTGAAGAAAATTTCAGCCAAAAAGTAAACAAGAAAATGTACCGCGCTGGTATGAGATCTATTTTGTCTCAGTTAGCTCGCGAAGGTCGTTTGAATGTTGTTGACCAATTTACTCTTGATGCTCCAAAGACTAAAGTTTTAGCTGACAAGGTTAAAGCAATGGGATTGGATTCAGTCTTGATCATTGTTGATCAGGTTAGTGAGAACTTGTACTTGGCATCACGTAACTTGCATAAGGTTGCTGTATGTGAGCCACAGCACGCTGATCCATTAGCTTTAGTTCAATACAAAAAAGTATTGGTAAGCAAAGCAGCGATCGCAAAAATTGAGGAGTTGCTGAAATGAGCCAAGTCCGTAAAAACGATCACAGCTTGATGAAGGTTCTGCTTGGACCAGTTATCTCTGAAAAAGCCACTATGGTTGCAGAGAAGAATGAACAAGTAGTATTTCAAGTGATACGCGACGCTAATAAAAGCGATGTGAAACAAGCAGTTGAATTGCTCTTCAAAGTGCAAGTTGACTCTGTTCAAATCGTGAATCAAAAAGGTAAGCCAAAGCGCTATGGCCGTTTTGAAGGTCGTCGTGACCACACTAAGAAGGCCTACGTAAGCTTGAAACCAGGCCAAGAAATTAACTTTGAAGCGGAGGCGAATTAATCATGCCTTTGATGAAGACAAAACCGACCTCACCAGGTCGTCGCTCAATGGTCAAGGTGGTAAATCCTGATCTGCATAAAGGTAAACCTTTTGCAGCATTGGTAGAGCCACAGTTCCAAAAAGCAGGTCGTAACAATAATGGTCACATCACTACTCGTCATAAAGGTGGTGGTCATAAGCATCACTATCGTGTTGTTGATTTCAAACGCAATGACAAAGATGGTATTCCAGCAAAAGTTGAACGCTTGGAATACGACCCAAACCGCAGTGCAAATATTGCATTGATCGTGTTTGCTGATGGTGAGCGTCGCTACATTCTTGCTGCAAAAGGTATGACTGTTGGTCAGCCCTTGATGAGCGGCTCAGAAGCCCCCATCAAGTCTGGTAACAACCTGCCAATTCGTAACATTCCAGTTGGTAGCACCATTCACTGTGTAGAAATGTTGCCAGGAAAAGGTGCGCAAATCGCACGTTCTGCTGGTGGCTCCGCAGTATTGTTGGCTCGTGAAGGTGTATACGCTCAGGTGCGCTTGCGCTCTGGTGAGGTACGCCGTATTTTGATCGAATGCCGTGCCACTATTGGTGAAGTTGGTAATGAAGAGCATAGCTTGCGCGTTATCGGCAAAGCTGGTGCAAATCGCTGGCGTGGTATTCGCCCAACCGTTCGCGGTGTGGCAATGAACCCAGTAGATCACCCGCACGGTGGTGGTGAAGGTAAGACTGGCGAAGGCCGCGTACCTGTATCTCCATGGGGCACACCAACTAAAGGTTATCGTACACGTCGTAACAAGCGTACAACATCGATGATCGTTCAACGCCGTCAGAAGCGCTAAACGAGAAAGCGATTAAGGAAAAGATATGACACGTTCAGCTAAAAAAGGCCCATTTTGCGAAGCCAGCTTAGTAAATAAAGTTGAAGTCGCACAAGCCAACAAAGACAAAAAGCCGATTAAAACTTGGTCACGCCGTTCAACAATTCTTCCAGACTTTATTGGTCTGACAATTGCTGTACACAACGGTCGTCAACACGTTCCGGTATATGTATCAGAAAACATGGTGGGTCATAAGTTAGGCGAATTTGCCTTGACCCGTACTTTCAAAGGTCACGCTGCTGACAAGAAAGTAACGAAGAAGTAAGGGGATGATGATGGAAGTTAAAGCTATTCACAAAGGCGCCCGCATTTCTGCGCAAAAGACACGTTTGGTCGCTGACCAGATTCGTGGTTTGCCGATTGCACGTGCCTTGAACATTTTGAATTTCAGCCCCAAGAAAGCTGCCTTCATTGTGAAAAAAGTTGTTGAGTCTGCAATGGCCAACGCTGAACACAATAAGGGTGCTGATATTGATGAACTCAAGGTTTCAACAATTCTTGTTGATAAAGGTACTTCCTTGAAGCGCTTCACAGCACGTGCTAAGGGTCGTGGCAATCAAATCGAAAAACAAACATGTCACATTACCGTGACCTTGAGTAACTAAGGAAAGATATGGGACAAAAGATAAACCCAACCGGATTCCGACTCTCGGTAACGAAGAACTGGACATCAAAGTGGTATGCAAACAATACTGATTTTGCAAAGATGCTCAAAGAGGACGTAGATGTCCGCATCTATCTTAAGAAGAAATTGAAGAATGCATCTGTAAGCAAGGTAATCATCGAGCGTCCTGCAAAGAATGCACGTATTACTATTTATAGCTCACGTCCAGGTGTTGTGATCGGCAAAAAAGGCGAAGATATTGAAGTTCTCCGTCGTGAACTACAGAAGCGTATGGGCGTTCCAGTCCATGTGAATATCGAAGAAATTCGTAAACCTGAAGTTGATGCTCAATTAATTGCTGATTCAATTACTCAGCAGCTTGAGAAGCGCATTATGTTCCGTCGTGCAATGAAGCGTGCAATGCAAAATGCAATGCGCCTTGGTGCACAAGGAATCAAGATCATGTCTTCTGGTCGTTTGAACGGTGCTGAAATTGCACGTCGCGAATGGTACCGTGAAGGTCGTGTTCCACTTCATACATTGAAGGCTGATATTGATTACGCAACTTCAGAAGCGGAAACAACATACGGCATCATCGGTGTAAAAGTTTGGGTATACAAAGGCGATACATTGGGTCGTGGTGCTGATGCTCCAGCAGTAACAGCAGAGCCAGCGGCTGATGAGAAGAAGCCACGTCGCGCACCCGCTAAAACAACCGCACGCAAACCAGCGGCTGACAGCAAGCCATTAGTTGCTGCTAAGCCAACAGTGAAGCGTGCACCGAAAGCTGTTGAAGCCGTTGAAGCCGTAAGTGCTGAAGCGCAGAAGTCAGGAGAGTAAGCATGCTACAACCAAAGCGTCGTAAGTATCGCAAGGAACAAAAGGGACGTAACACTGGCGTGGCAACACGCGGTAGCTCAGTAGCCTTTGGTGACTTTGGACTGAAAGCTATTGGCCGTGGTCGTTTGACTGCACGTCAGATTGAATCTGCACGTCGCGCAATGACCCGTCACATTAAGCGTGGTGGCCGTATCTGGATTCGCATTTTCCCAGACAAGCCAATTTCACAAAAGCCAGCTGAAGTACGTATGGGTAACGGTAAAGGTAATCCAGAGTACTACGTAGCAGAAATTCAACCAGGCAAGATTTTGTACGAGATGGATGGAGTGGATGAAACATTGGCGCGCGAAGCTTTTAAGCTTGCCGCTGCTAAGTTGCCATTGCAAACCACTTTCGTGATTCGCCACTTAGGTTGATCGGGATAGAGATTATGAAAAAGACAGAATTAGCATCCAAAGATCTGGTTGCCCTAAATGCAGAATTAACAGAGCTCTTGAAGACTAGCTTCAAACTCCGTATGCAAAAAGGCACTCAGCAACTCACAAATACCAGCCAATTGGGTAAGACTAAGCGTGAAATTGCTCGCGTAAAGACTTTTATTACCCAAAAAACTGCACAGAAATAAGGAAAAAGGGATATGACAGAATTATCTAAACCCTTGCGCCGCACCCTAGTGGGTCGTGTCGTTAGTGACAAAATGCAAAAAACTGTGACTGTGCTAGTTGAGCGCCAAGTAAAACATGCGCTTTATGGCAAATATGTTGGACAGTCCAAAAAATACCATGCTCATGACGAAGCTGGCCAATACAAGATGGGTGATACCGTTGAAATTGCCGAATCTAGGCCAATTTCTCGCACTAAATCTTGGGTTGTAACCCGTTTAGTTCAGGAATCAAAGGGTATTTAAAGAAATATTAAGAGATTTGGCAAAGTTTCTTGCCAAATCTCTAATTTACGTAGTATGATAGAAGGCTTCTCTGGTTTTATTGTGAGAAGCAGTGTTTTTTCATTAATTCCGGGTTTTAACTTTCGTTAAGGCCCCTAGACGGAACCAAGACTGTTTGCCTTTGGCTAACAAGTTGGGGATTAGAAAATGATTCAGACCGAAAGTAGATTACAGGTCGCCGATAATACAGGCGCCAGTGAAGTTTTGTGCATCAAGGTATTGGGCGGCTCTAAGCGTCGTTACGCCAGTATCGGTGATGTCATCAAAGTGACTGTAAAGTCCGCAGCTCCACGTGGCCGTGTAAAAAAAGGTGATATTTATAACGCCGTAGTAGTGAGAACTGCTAAGGGTGTACGCCGTCCAGATGGTTCATTGATTAAGTTCGATGGCAACGCTGCGGTATTGCTCAACGCGAAGTTAGAGCCAATTGGCACACGTATCTTTGGACCAGTCACACGCGAGTTGCGTACTGAAAAGTTCATGAAGATCGTTTCTCTCGCCCCCGAAGTTATTTAAGAGGCTGATATGAAAAAGATTCGTAAAGGTGATTCAGTAGTTCTGTTGACTGGCCGCGATAAGGGCAAGCAAGGAACAGTTATTGGCGTTCTCGAGAACAAATTAGTGATCGAAGGCGTAAATATTTATAAAAAGAGCGTTAAGCCAAATCCAGCAGCCGGTGTTACTGGCGGCATGATTGACAAGACGATGCCTGTTCACATTTCTAATGTGGCTGTAGTTGACGGTAACGGCAAACCATCACGTGTTGGTATCAAACTCGTAGATGGCAAAAAGCAGCGTTTCCTCAAAACTACTGGCGCAACTTTAAGCGCATAAGGGGCACGGAGAAATTATGAGCACACGTTTACAAGAACACTATCAAGATAAAGTCGTTGCAGATTTGATCGCCAAATTTGGTTACAAGTCAGTAATGCAAGTTCCACGTATCACCAAGGTGACCCTGAATATGGGCCTGGGCGATGCAGTGAACGACAAGAAGATTATCGAAAATGCAGTTGGTGATTTGACTAAAGTAGCAGGTCAGAAACCAGTTGTAACAAAAGCAAAAAAAGCGATTGCTGGTTTTAAAATTCGTCAAGGTTACCCAATCGGTGCCATGGTTACATTGCGCGGTCAGCGCATGTATGAATTTTTAGATCGCTTCGTAACTGTTGCTTTGCCACGCGTACGTGACTTCCGCGGAATTTCCGGTAAGGCATTTGACGGCCGTGGTAACTACAACATCGGCGTTAAAGAGCAAATCATTTTCCCTGAAATCGAATACGACAAAATTGATGCCCTTCGTGGTCTCAATATCAGTATTACGACGACCGCTAAGACTGACGAAGAAGCAAAAGCTTTGTTAGCAGCGTTCAAATTCCCTTTCCGCAATTAAGAGGCTAACGTGGCAAAACTATCCCTAATTGAGCGCGAGAATAAGCGCGCAAAAACTGTAGAGAAGTACGCTGTAAAGCGTGCTGAGCTCAAGGCAATCATTGCTGACCAATCACGCAGCGATGAAGAGCGATATGAAGCTCGCTTGAAGCTACAGGCACTTCCACGTAACGCAAGCCCGATTCGTCAAAGAAATCGTTGTTCATTAACCGGTCGTCCACGTGGCACATTCCGTAAGTTTGGTTTGGCCCGTAGCAAGATTCGTGAAATCGCCTTCCGTGGCGAAATCCCCGGTTTAACCAAGGCCAGCTGGTAAGCGGCGAAAGAATTAGGAGAACTCATGAGTATCAGCGATCCAATCGCCGACATGTTGACAAGGATTCGTAATGCGCAAGCAGTACAGAAGCCTTTAGTCATGATGCCGTCGTCAAAAGTTAAAGTAGCTATTGCAAAAGTCTTGCAGGATGAAGGTTATATCGATAGTTTTGAAATCAAAGGTGAAGCAGCTAAGCCAGTGCTACACATTGAACTCAAATACTATGCAGGCCGTCCTGTTATTGAGCGTATTGACCGTGTTTCAACACCAAGTCTACGTATCTATAAAGGCCGCCACGACATTCCTGAAGTCATGAATGGCTTGGGCATTGCAATTATTTCAACCCCACAAGGCGTAATGACAGACCGCAAAGCCCGTGCAAACGGCGTTGGTGGCGAAGTTATTTGCTACGTCGCGTAAGGAGAGAAATATGTCCCGCGTTGGTAAATCACCTATTCCAGTACCTAAGGGCGCTGAGATCAGCATCAACGGTGCAACTATTACTGTTAAAGGCCCATTAGGTACTTTGACACATAATTTGCACCCTTCTGTTGGTTTGAAACAAGAAGATGGCGTATTGACAGTTGTTTTAAATAACAACTCACCAGAAGCTGGTGCACAGTCAGGTACAGCTCGTGCTTTAGTAAACAATATGGTTGTTGGCGTTACTACAGGCTTTGAGCGCAAGCTCAGCTTGGTAGGCGTTGGTTACCGTGCTGCTGCTCAAGGCGAATCATTGAAGTTGCAGTTAGGTTTCTCGCACGACATTATTTACAACCTGCCAGTGGGTGTAAAGGCTGAGACTCCAACTCAAACTGAAATTATTATTAGAGGCTCCAACAAGCAGCAAGTTGGCCAGGTCGCAGCTGAAGTTCGCGCATACCGTTCACCAGAGCCATATAAAGGCAAAGGCGTTCGATACGTTGACGAAGTTGTGCATCTGAAAGAAACCAAGAAGAAGTAAGCGAGATTAAAAAATGAATAAAGACGAATCCAGACAAAGACGTGCTAGGCAGACTCGTATTCGCATTGCCGAAGCATTGGCAAATCGCTTAACAGTTATCCGTAGCAATTCACATATTTCTGCACAGGTATATAGCCCTTGTGGAACCAAAGTTGTAGCAGCTGCTTCAACAATGGAAAAAGATTTGCGCCAGGCAATCAAAAACGGCGGAAACGCTGATGCTGCTAAACAAATCGGCAAGTTAGTTGCTGAGCGTGCTGTTAAAGCAGGCATTGTTGATGTTGCATTTGATCGCTCCGGTCATCGTTATCACGGCCGTATTAAGGCCTTAGCTGAAGCTGCGCGTGAAGCCGGCCTGAAGTTCTAATAGGGTTTAGGAAAAAACATGGCAAAAATGCAAAACAAGATGCAAAACGAAGAGCGTGATGACGGTCTTCGCGAGAAGATGATTGCTGTTAATCGTGTAACTAAAGTCGTTAAGGGTGGTCGTATTCTCGGCTTCGCTGCACTGACAGTAGTTGGCGATGGCGATGGTCGTATCGGTATGGGCAAGGGCAAATCAAAAGAAGTTCCAGTTGCTGTTCAAAAGGCGATGGACGAAGCACGTCGCAAGATGATCAAAGTTACCTTACGTAAAGGTACTTTGCAACATACTGTTACTGGACAACATGGCGCATCACGCGTTTTGATTTCTCCAGCTAAAGACGGTACAGGCATTATTGCTGGTGGGCCAATGCGCGCAATTTTTGATGTAATGGGCGTAACTAACGTAGTTGCTAAGTCACTTGGTTCTACCAACCCTTACAACTTGGTTCGTGCAACGATTAATGGTTTGAGCAAGATGAGCACTCCTGCTGAGATTGCTGCTAAGCGCGGTAAGTCAGTTGAAGAGATTCTCGGCTAAGACCAAAAGATTAGGAATCTATAAATGACAACAACTAACTCTAAAGTCAAACTGCAATTAGTACGCAGCTTGATCGGCACACGCGAAAGCCACCGTGCAACTGTTCGCGGCCTGGGCCTGCGTCGTATCAATTCTGTATCAGAATTGGAAGATACGCCAGCTGTTCGCGGAATGATTAATAAAGTTTCTTATCTAGTTAAAGTCGTTGGCTAATAACTAGCAAGTAAATAGGCGAAGAATATGCAACTCAATACACTCAAACCCGCAGCGGGCTCCAATAAAAATCGTCGTCGCGTAGGTCGCGGCATCGGTTCCGGTCTTGGAAAAACAGCTGGTCGTGGTCACAAAGGTCAAAAGTCACGTTCAGGCGGATTCCACAAGGTTGGATTCGAGGGCGGTCAGATGCCTATGTATCGTCGTTTGCCAAAACGCGGTTTCGTGTCATTGACACGTCGTCACGTTGGTCAAATTACTTTGAACGATTTAGCAAAAATTAACTTGCCAGAAGTGGACTTGTTAGTTTTGAGAGCTCATGGTTTTGCTGGTGAGCAGATCAATTCAGTAAAAGTTATTAAAACTGGTGAGCTCAGCATTGCTGTAACCCTCAAGGGCATCACAGCTACTGCAGGTGCAAAAGCAGCGATTGAAGCAGCTGGTGGCAAATTGGTTGATTTGGTTTAATCGACTTTAAGTAAAAGATGGCACTCTCACCTAAAAACACAGCAAATATTGCTCAACCAGGAAACAAGTTTGGCGAATTACGCCAACGCTTGATATTCCTGGTATTGGCATTGCTCGTGTTCCGCTTAGGTGCGCATATTCCTGTGCCAGGTATTGACCCAGACCAATTAGCTCAACTGTTTTCAGGTCAAAAAGATGGTATTTTGGGAATGTTTAATTTGTTCTCAGGCGGCGCGTTATCCCGCTTTACCGTTTTTGCTTTAGGAATCATGCCGTACATTTCTGCATCGATCATCATGCAATTAATGACGATTGTTGTCCCTACATTGGAGTCTTTGAAAAAAGAAGGCCAAGCTGGACAGCGCAAGATTACTCAGTACACCCGTTACGGCACTGTTTTATTAGCAACATTCCAGGCATTGGGTATTTCCGTAGCTCTGCAAGCTCAACCAGGCTTGGTGATAAACCCAGGTTTGATGTTTGAATTGAATACTGTGGTAACTCTAGTAACCGGCACAATGTTCTTGATGTGGTTAGGCGAGCAAATTACTGAGCGTGGCCTAGGTAACGGTATCTCGATCATTATTTTCGGCGGCATTGTTTCTGGCCTGCCAACTGCAATCGGTAGTTTGCTCGAATTAGTGCGCACCGGTTCAATGAATATTCTCTCTGCATTGCTAATCGTAGTGATATGTATTGCTGTGACTTATTTTGTAGTGTTTGTAGAGCGTGGCCAACGCCGTATTTTGGTGAACTACGCTAAGCGTCAAGTTGGCAACAAGGTCTATGGCGGTCAATCTTCCTACTTCCCATTGAAGTTGAACATGGCTGGCGTGATTCCTCCAATTTTTGCGTCATCTATTATTTTGTTTCCTGCAACGATTGCTGGCTGGTTTACATCGGGTGAGCCAACAAACATGTTTAGCAGAATTATTAAGGACTTGGCAGCTACATTAGCTCCAGGCCAGCCGGTTTATACAATTTTGTATGCAGCTGCGATTATTTTCTTCTGCTTCTTCTATACAGCGTTAGTTTTCAATAGTCGTGAGACTGCGGATAACTTGAAAAAGAGCGGTGCCTTTGTTCCAGGCATTCGTCCTGGCGATCAGACAGGTCGTTATATCGACAAGATCTTGGTTCGATTGACATTGGCTGGTGCGGTTTATATGGTTTTAGTATGTTTGTTACCTGAATTCTTGGTGTTGAAGTACAACGTGCCATTCTATTTTGGCGGTACTTCCTTGTTGATTATTGTCGTTGTTGCAATGGATTTCATGGCGCAAGTTCAGTCATTCGTAATGCAGCAACAGTATGGTTCTTTGATGAAAAAAGCTAACTTTAAGATGGGCGCTTAACTGAATGTCTAAAGACGATGTAATTCAGATGGCGGGAGAAATTATTGAGAATTTGCCGAACGCAATGTTTCGCGTAAAGCTAGAAAACGGACATGTGGTTCTAGGGCACATTTCTGGAAAGATGAGGATGCATTACATCCGCATATTGCCAGGAGATAAGGTGACGGTGGAGTTGACTCCATACGACCTAACCCGTGCCAGAATCATATTCCGAGCGAAGTAAAGATTAAGTTGTACATATTTTTAAGAGGTGAGTTATGAAAGTTTTAGCATCCGTTAAGTGTATTTGCAGAAATTGCAAGATCATTAAGCGCAAACGTGTTGTTCGCGTGATCTGTTCTTCAGACGCACGTCATAAGCAGCGTCAAGGCTGATCTGGTTAATTAAGAGGAAATCTCATGGCACGTATCGCTGGGGTAAATATCCCAAATCATCAACACACTGTCATTGGTTTGACAGCAATTTTTGGCATTGGCACAACTCGTGCACGCAAAATTTGCCAGACCACAGGTGTTGCTATCGACAAAAAAGTTAAAGATCTTACTGACGGTGACTTGGAAAAGTTACGTGATGAAGTAGGTAAATTCATTACTGAAGGTGACCTTCGTCGTGAAGTAACGATGAGTATCAAGCGTTTGATGGACTTAGGCTGCTACCGCGGCGTACGTCATCGCAAAGGCTTGCCTGTACGTGGTCAACGCACCAAGACTAATGCGCGTACCCGTAAGGGCCCACGTAAGTCTGGCGTGCAACTTAAGAAATAATCAAGAAAGTTTATTGACATGGCAAAACAACAATCCGCTTCCGCAGCTTCACAGCGCGCACGCAAGAAGGTTAAAAAGAACGTTGCTGACGGTATTGCACACGTTCACGCTTCTTTTAATAACACCATTATTACGATCACTGATCGTCAAGGAAATGCGCTTTCATGGGCAACTTCTGGCGGCCAAGGTTTTAAAGGTTCACGTAAATCAACACCTTTTGCTGCTCAGGTAGCTGCAGAAGTAGCCGGTAAAGCTGCTGTTGAATGCGGAATCAAGAACTTGGAAGTTCAGATCAAGGGTCCAGGCCCAGGTCGTGAATCAGCAGTTCGTGCATTGAATTCATTGGGTATCAAGATCACTGAGATTCAAGACGTAACTCCAGTTCCGCATAATGGTTGCCGTCCTCCTAAGCGTCGTCGTATTTAAGCTGGGAAGTTGGTAGTACAAGTTTTAGTAGTTTTTTATTAAAGCCCACTGTTCACCTGATTTAAAAGGTGAACTCACCGTCAGTCGTGAGACTGCGGCAAAGAAAGGAAAGCATCGTGGCACGTTACTTAGGGCCTAAGGCCAAATTAGCCCGTCGGGAAGGTACCGACTTATTTTTAAAGAGCGCACGTCGCGCCCTGTCAGACAAGTGCAAGTTAGATACTAAGCCTGGTCAACATGGCCGTACATCTGGCTCAAGAACATCTGATTACGGTAATCAATTGCGTGAAAAGCAAAAGGTTAAGCGTATGTACGGAATTTTAGAGCGTCAGTTCCGTCGTTACTTCGCAGAAGCTGAGCGTCGTAAGGGCAATACTGGCTCAACATTGCTCCAGTTGTTGGAATCACGCCTTGATAACGTTGTTTATCGTATGGGCTTCGGTTCTACTCGTGCTGAAGCGCGTCAATTGGTTTCCCATTGTGCAATTTTGCTAAATGGTAGCCCAGTAAATATTCCATCTATTCAGGTTAAGCCTGGTGATGTAGTTGCGATTCGTGAAAAAGCGAAGAAGCAAACTCGTATTTCAGAATCACTCAATTTGGTTCAGCAGATGGCAGCAGTTGGCTGGGTATCAGTCGATGCAGCGAAGCTGGAGGGAACATTTAAGCAAGTGCCTGACCGTGAAGACATTAGCGGCGAAATTAATGAAAGTTTGATCGTTGAATTGTATTCACGCTAATTAGGCACTCTCAAGGAAAAAATATGCAAACAAATTTGCTCAAGCCAAAAATTATTTCTGTTGAAGCGCTTACCGCCAACCAAGCTAAGGTTGTTATGGAGCCGTTCGAGCGTGGCTATGGCCACACACTCGGCAACGCATTACGTCGTGTTTTGTTGTCCTCGATGGTTGGTTATGCACCAACTGAAGTTGCAATCGCAGGCGTTGTTCATGAGTACTCCACATTAGATGGCGTTCAAGAGGATGTAGTTAACCTCTTGTTGAACCTCAAAGGTATCGTATTCAAGTTGCAGTCACGTGATGAAGTAACTATCAATTTGCGTAAAGAAGGTCCAGGCGTTGTTACAGCAAAAGATATCGACTTGCCACATGACGTAGAAATCATTAACCCGGATCACGTTATCGCTCACTTGTCTGCTGGTGGCAAGTTGGATATGCAGATCAAGGTTGAAAAAGGCCGTGGCTATGTACCAGGCAATATGCGTCAATACCACGACGAAGCTACCAAGATTATTGGCCGCATCGTGTTGGATGCCTCATTTAGCCCAGTTAGCCGTGTTAGCTACGCTGTTGAGTCTGCTCGTGTAGAGCAACGTACCGATCTCGATCGTCTCGTAATGACCATCGAAACAAACGGTGTGTTGTCCCCAGAAGAAGCAATTCGTCAGGCAGCTACCATTTTGGTTGATCAGTTAGTTGTATTCGCAGCCCTCGAAAGCAGCGAAATTTCTGGTGATCTCGCACCAAGCCGCTCTTCAATGGTTGATCCAATGTTGATGCGTCCAGTTGATGATCTCGAACTCACAGTTCGCTCTGCTAACTGCTTGAAGGCTGAGAACATTTATTACATTGGTGACTTGATTCAACGTACAGAGAATGAATTGTTGAAGACGCCTAATTTAGGTCGCAAGTCTTTGAATGAAATCAAAGATGTATTGGCGGCTCGTGGCTTAAGTCTTGGTATGAAACTCGAAAGCTGGCCTCCAGCTAACCTCGAGAAATAATTAGAAAGGAAGCACCATGCGTCACGGAAACGGATTACGCAAACTAAACAGAACATCATCACATCGCCTAGCGATGCTGCGCAACATGTCCAATTCTCTTTTGGAGCACGAAGTGATTAAAACCACTTTGCCAAAAGCAAAAGAATTGCGCATGGTTGTTGAGCCCTTGATTACCTTAGGTAAAAAAGATTGCTTAGCAAATCGTCGCTTAGCATTCAATCGCACACGTGATCGCGATATCGTGACCAAACTCTTTACAGAGCTCGGCCCACGTTATGCAACTCGTCCGGGTGGCTACCTTCGTATTTTGAAGTTCGGCTTCCGTCATGGCGATAATGCGCCAATGGCTTTGGTTGAGTTGCTTGATCGTCCAGAAGTTGATGAAACAGTAATAGCTGAAGAGGCTTAAGCCCTTTAGCAAGATTAAAAGCCAGGCTTCGGTCTGGCTTTTTTCATTTTTACGGTTATAAATACAGAATGACTATGAATCCATCTTCTGAATTGCTCCTTGTGGTGACTAGCTTCCCCAAGCTAGAGGATGCTCAAGCCATGGCTCGCAAACTCGTTGAGAATCGCTTAGCAGCATGCGTGCAAATACAGGAAGGCATTCATTCCATTTATCACTGGGACGGTAAGGTATGCGAAGAGAAAGAGGTGCTGCTGTCTGCCAAGACGGTGGCAGATAAGTGGCTTGAAATATCTGATTTTATTAAAAGCCATCATCCTTACGATCTTCCAGAAGTTCTTGGATTTCATCCTGAAAAATACGAAGAGCAATATGGCAAATGGGTGCAAGCGGAGGTAAAGTGATTGCCATGAGATTCATCACAAAACTTCTTCCGCTAATTGCAGCATTTCTTCTTGTGCTTGGCAATGCTGTTGCCGCACCAGAATTTCTTCCGCCTGAAAAAGCTTTCCAAGCTGAGGCGACTTGGGCGCCAATTACCAATGATATCGAGCTAGAGATATCCCCAGCAAAGGGATATTACATTTATCAACAATCCCTACATTTGAAAATGGGCACGCAAGCCAATAAATTAGGGCTTGTGAAGACTTCACTACCGGCTGGCATTGAAAAGTTTGATGAGACTTTTCAAAAGAAGATGCAAATCTACAAGCAAGCATTTCTCATTACCCTAGATAAGAAGGCTGAACTCGGTAAGCCAGTGTATGTAGAGTTGGAGCTGCAAGGATGCGCTGAAGCTGGCATTTGTTATCCACCAATGACCCTAAAGTTTTTGCTTGCCGGACCTGGAGTAAAAGCAGGGCCTATTCCTGAGGTTTTGGATGGAGCCAACAATGCATCGCCAAAAGAACAATTTAGCTTGATGGATATATGGCGTGAACGTGATGATGTCAATGCTATTGGCCGATTCTTGGAGGGGACTCCAACGGGCTATTTATTTATAGCATTCTTTATTTTGGGTTTGGCTCTGGCTTTCACGCCTTGTGTACTGCCTATGCTTCCCATTCTGTCGAGCGTGGTCTTTGGAACTCAAGGCAATAAATCTATCAGCAAGGGCCGTGCAAGCCTCTTAGCGGTAGCTTATGTACTTGGTATGGCCTCTGTATACGCTCTTGCTGGGGTGTTGATGGCTGCGCTTGGTGGAAGTGTGCAAAGAGCCTTGCAGAGCCCCATAGCCCTTAGCGGATTTGCATTGCTGCTATTGGGTCTATCTGGAAGCCTGTTTGGCTTATATGATCTTCGATTGCCGCAGTCATGGCATCAGCAGATTGATCGACTTGCAGGACGCCATCAAGGCGGGAGCATTGCCGGTGCTTTTGCCTTAGGCGGTATATCCACTCTGGTTGCTAGTCCTTGCATTACAGCCCCATTAGCCGGGGTACTCGCATTTATTGCTCAAACAGGCTCAATGAGTTTAGGCGCAGGATTGTTGTTCGTCATGGCCTTAGGAATGGGCTTGCCTCTGCTGTTTATTGCCATCGAGGCACGCATCTTGATTCCTTCAACTGGTATCTGGATGGTTTGGTTGCAAAGAACACTAGGTGTTTTGTTGGTAGCAACAGCTGCGTGGATAGCTTCTCCATTGATTCAGGGTGGAAGTGGTGGATCTAGCAATATCGCTACTAATGGCCAAGGTCAGCACCAGATTGGCGATGCTCGGTTTTCTGTTATTGAGTCTAATGCGCAGTTAGACCAATTTTTAGCACAAGCAAAAGAACAGAAAAAATTAGTTTTGTTAGATTTTTATGCAGACTGGTGCATCTCTTGCAAGGAGATGGAGGTGAATACCTTTGCTAATTCTGAAGTGAATCGAGACTTACAGAATTTCGTTTTGTTGCAGGCGGATGTAACAAAAAACAGTGCTGATAATCAGGCCTTGCTCAAGCGCTTTGGTTTATTCGGGCCGCCTGGCATTCTGTTTTTTGATCTCAACTCAATTGAGCAAAAAGATCAGCGTGTGATTGGTTATATGCCACCACAACGTTTTTCTGAGCGCCTGAAAAAAGCCTTAGGCAACTAATTGCGGGTATCCGAGTTCTGTGATTGGCGGACTGTTATGCATCCAAGCTGCATCTTTAATAATCGGAGTAATTCTTGCAAAAACTAATTCAAGACGTACTCGCTGCCGAAGCCAAGGCGATTAGCTCCATCTCAGATCAAAACCCATTTCAGCAATGTACTGAACTCTTTTTGAGGGCTAAGGCTAATGGTGGAAAGCTTGTCATTAGTGGCGTAGGCAAAGCTGGTGAGGTTGGCAAAAAAATGGCTGTTACTTTTTGTTCGGTAGGTTTACCGAGTGTATTTTTGCATCCACTGGAGGCGCAACATGGTGATCTGGGGCTTCTTCACCAAAATGATGTACTGATGCTGATTTCAAACTCTGGTCAAACCCGTGAAATCTTGGAGCTAGAGACTTTAGCCAAGCGATTAATACCCTCCCTGCAAATTATTGCGATCACGGGCAAGCAAAACTCACCATTAGCCAATAAGTCTAATTACGTGCTTTGGACTGGAGATCCGACAGAGGCATGTCCTTTAGGCTTAACGCCAACAACTTCAACGACATGCATGTCTGTTATAGGTGATGTCCTAGCGGTTTTGGTGGTGCAAATGTCTGGATACGGGGCTAATGACTATGCTTTGCGCCATCATAGCGGTTACCTTGGTAGCAAGGCAAAGGGGTAGCGACATTTAGGCGGTTGACTTTTGTATCCAAATGGATACAATACATAAACGCTTTACATCATCCAGTAAACCGAGTCATTTGAAGCATGGCACGACTCCATTAAGGATCTACGTGCCAAAGTGGCTATCGCTCGACGTATTGATATAGGCGCTGGCTATCGGGTGTACTACACCATGCGAGAGAAGATCATGGTGATCTTATTGGCTGGTGGCACTAAGAGTTCGCAGCAGACGGATATTAAAAAAGCGATTGCATTGGCTAAGGAGTTTTAAATTATGAAAACAGCACAAAAACTAAAAGCATTCGATATTACTCGCTACCTTGATAGCGAAGAGGCTATTGCCGAGTACTTATCCCAGGTATTAGAGGGTGGCGACAATGATGAGCTTATTCGCTCATTGGGTCATATTGCCAAAGCTAAAGGTATGGCTGCCGTTGCCAAAGAATCGGGTTTAGGTCGCGAAAGCCTCTACAAAGCATTGACTGTGGGATCGCAACCCCGCTTTGACACTATTTCCAAAGTTATTCATGCGTTGGGCTTAAAGATTAGCGTTCACGCGTGACCGCTCCTCAGGCGGAACATATGTCTCTATTAACAACGAGTCGAATAAAGAAATTAATAATTTACGGGTTATCAATCAATAATGAAAATTATTGAACACATGATGATTTAAGCAATATTAATCATAGAAATCACCCTAATTACTGATTCGCTTTCAGGAGGCGTGCAGCCTCAAGTGCAAAGTAAGTCAGAATGCCATCGGCGCCAGCGCGCTTAAATGCAAGCAATGACTCCATCATCACGGCGTCATGATCAAGCCAACCATTTTGTGCTGCAGCTTTCAGCATGGCGTATTCACCGCTGACTTGATAGGCATAAGTAGGATAGTCAAACTCTTCTCTAACTCTGCGAACGATATCTAAATAAGGCATACCAGGTTTGACCATGACCATGTCAGCACCTTCACCAATATCTAGTGCAACTTCCCGCAAAGCCTCGTCAGTATTGGCGCAATCCATTTGGTAGGTTTTTTTATCAGCCTTACCTAAATTTGTTGCAGAGCCTACCGCATCACGAAATGGGCCATAAAAAGCAGAGGCATATTTAGCTGAGTAAGCCATGATGCGCGTATGAATCAAATTCTGTAGCTCGAGTGCCTCGCGGATTTTTCCAATGCGACCATCCATCATGTCGGATGGTGCAACGATATCTACCCCAGCTTGTGCTTGAGTAACTGCCTGTTGAACTAAGATTGCGGTGGTTTCGTCATTCAGAATACGACCTTGCTCATCTAAGACGCCGTCTTGGCCATGACTGGTGTAAGGATCAAGCGCTACATCCGTCATGATGCCTAAATTAGGGAAGCGCTTCTTGAGTTCACGCACCGCAGCCGGAATTAATCCATTGGGATTAAAAGCTTCTTTGCCATCAGGTGTTTTTAAGGCGGCATCGATGACTGGAAAGAGCGCCATGACTGGAATGCCTAGTGACACACATTCTTCTGCGACATTTAACAGTAGGTCAAGTGAAACGCGGTTCACGCCCGGCATTGAGGAAACGGCTTGAGATTGGTTTTTCCCTTCCAATAAAAAGACTGGATAAATGAGATCGCTTGCGCTGACCTGATTTTCTTGCATTAGGCGACGTGACCAATCATCACGACGCATGCGACGCGGACGATGGGCCGGAAAGTTCAACAAAGAGTTAGCTTGTGATTTCATCTTTTTGAGTCTCTGCTTCAAATAACCATTTAATAACAATATTGTTGGCCTCTTCAAGACCAATTCGCTTGGTGCTCGAAAATAATTGTGCCGTAAGTTGTTTGGAATCACCTGTGCCATCTGGAAGGGCTGGATCATATTGCTGTAACTGTTTCCGGACCGCTTCAATGGCATGCTTACATTCACTTTTATTGAGCTTGTCGCACTTACTCAGCAAAACATGGATCGGCTTACCGGTTGGCACAAACCATTGAATCATTTGTTCGTCCAGTTCGGTAATGCCGCGCCTAGAGTCCACAATGAGAATCATGCCTACTAACTGCTCTCGCTCCTGCAGGTAATCGCTTAGGAGGGCATTCCAGTGATATTTAATCTCGCGATTAACCGCTGCATAGCCATATCCCGGTAAATCGACTAAATAGGCTAAAAGGTCATCTTTTGCAAAAAGGCCAAAATAATTGATATGTTGGGTGCGGCCAGGCGTTTTACTAGCAAAAGCGAGCCTTTTTTGATTGCAAAGTACATTAATGGCGCTAGATTTACCCGCATTTGAGCGCCCGGCAAAGGCCACCTCACGGAGTGGAGTGGCAGGCAGGCAGTGGGTGTCATTGACTGTGGTCGAGAATCGGGCTTGAAAGAGTTTAGACATGTCCAGAAGCTATTGTAAAATCACGCAAAATCATGAAATATCTCATGGTGTTGGGTAAAAGGTTGTAAAAGTAGGGCCCAAACACTTTTAGGAATTTTTGCCAAGGTAAACATAATGCGTCAAACCCCTCAAATCTCCAAACTAACTAGCCTACGTGCTGGTTTTGCAGTTCTTTCTATTTTCGCTCTAAGTGGCATTGCGACTCAAGCTTTTGCGGCAGATCCTGCGCCAATGGCTCCAGCGGCAGAAGCTAAGGCGGCGGTTCCAGGTAAGCCAAAGGCTGATGCGGCTGCTGGTGAAGCCCTTTACTCTAACGGCGACGCTAGCCGTGGCGTTACTGCTTGCCTTACTTGCCACGGCCCTAAAGGCCAGAGTGCAACAGCTACTTGGCCTAAGTTGTCAGCCCAGCATGCAGCGTATACAAACAAGCAGTTAAAGAACTTTAAAGACGGCACGCGTGCTAATCCGGTCATGATGGGTATGGTTGCCACCTTAACTGATCAAGATATGCAAAATATTGCTGCGTACTTAGTTAAGCAGCCAGCTTCATTAGGCGTTGCTCAGAATAAGGACACTATTGAGCTTGGCCAAAGCATCTACCGTGGTGGTATTGCCGCCAAAGGTGTTCCAGCATGTGCAGCATGTCATAGCCCAACTGGTGCTGGTATCCCATCACAATACCCACGTATGGGTGGTCAATGGGCTGAATACAATGCAGCACAGTTGATGGCTTTCCGTGAAGGCACTCGTAAAAATAGTACTCAGATGACAACGATTGCTACCAAGCTTTCGGATCAAGAAATGAAGGCAGTTTCTGATTACATGGCAGGCTTGCATTAATAGTTACGCTGAGTTAAAAAACAAAACCCCGCTACATTAGCAAGCCGTTAACAAATTAAGTTGAAATGCAAATAAAGACGCATCATGCGTCTTTATTTGCATACTTTAAAGTCAAAGAAGACTAGCTTTTATCAAAAAATGACCGAGGCTTCTTTTTATCTTCTTTTTTATTTAATGAGGCTGGTATAAATCCGTTTCGCTCTAAAACATACATAACCCCGCGTAGCAGGTAATTATTGGCAAATCCTATCGTATAGACCCTTCCATTTCCCTTCAATGCAAATAACATTTTCTTGTCTTTTAGTTTTTTGATTATCCTGGACCGTTGAACTGAAGACTCGTTACCGATAACATCTTCAAGGTCCGCTGATTTTATGCTCATGGTTGGACTCTTCACAACGGCGAGCAATATTAGATACTCCCTTTTGGTGATGTGCTCTCTTTCAAGCGCGTATTCCAATACTGGAATCAAAATATTTGCTGTCATGTAGGATAAGTCCAAAAGCCTATCGATTTTTTCAATCTCTTGCCTAAGCCCATCCAAAACATACAAACACCAATCCAGAACCTTATCTTTTTGACCGGAGTCCGCAAGGGCTAGTTTTTCATAATATCTATCTCGGTCAATACAAAAAATTGCTGTTGGATTTAGTATCCGCCCACTTTTGACCTGAAACCCTTGTTTAATGAGCATCGCATAAGTGAACATTCTAATAAGTCGCCCATTACCGTTGTCAAATGGGTGGATCCATGCCATTCGATGATGAGCAATAGCCGTAACCAATAAATGGTTTTGACTGATGGCGTCATCGTTGACGAAGTCCATTAACGCATCAAAATACTCGGGTACCTTTATTTGGTCTGGAGGTGTATGACTAGAGCCAGAAATTGATACATTTACCGGACGCAAAACACCAGAATATCGAGAACCCTCACCGCTAGGTGGGGGGCTGAGCCCCTCAACTAAAATTTGGTGTACTTGGGAAATAAGCGCCCTATTAAAGATGGTATTTTTATCAATATTGGCCTCAATAAAGGCAATGGCCTTCTCAATGTTTTTAATTTCACGTAAGCCATCATCCGACTTATCCTTGCTGGGGCTGAGAATTACACTCTCAACAAATTCTGAAAGCGTGGTTTGATTGCCCTCTATGCGCGCTGAACCGAGACTTTCAAATATATGGAAAATGTCTTTTAATTGAAAAAATATATAAGGTGGCACAGGACCGCCAAGCTCTTTTACCCTAAGCTTTTCAAGTTCGATAATTGCCGTTACCAGTGGAGACCCCCATGCTGGCTCGAAAAACTCTACCAGCACTCCCGACCCTAATGATGGAACTTGATTCATCTCTACCCTTATTTGCACTGATGTTATTAGTTAATTAACATTGTAGCAATAAAATCCTTTAAATACAGTGAGATACAAGTTTCTGTAATTTTAGTTAATTAACAATCATCCATTGCCTATTTACACTTTAGAAAAATGTAATATTTATAAGCAATCTAATCCGGGAAATCAGTTAGCTTCTGATTTGGGCCAAACAAAAATGCAGCTCTTTTAGACCATCCTTACCAGGCGGATAGTTTTCAACTTATATTGTTAACGGCTTGCTACATTAGCGGGATTTTTTATTGCTTGCGATTTTTAAAGCATCGCAATTTATTATTGTGACTAGCTTAGCTCGGCAATACTGTTTCAGTAGCAAAGAGATCTGCAATATTTTCACGAGCACGAATGACATAAGCATTTTTTCCGTCAACCATAATCTCCGCAGGCTTTGGTCTGGTGTTGTAGTTCGATGCCATCACAAAACCATAAGCACCTGCAGACAGAATACCGAGTAGATCGCCTTCTTCAACTGCGAGCGTGCGATCTCTTCCCAACCAGTCACCTGATTCGCAGACCGGTCCAACGATGTCATAGGTTACGCTTTTAACTGTTTTAGTTTGAACGGCCACAATGCCGTGATAGGCCTCATATAGCGCTGGGCGCATCAACTCGGTCATTGCAGCATCCACAATGCAAAAGTTTTTCTCAGCGCCAGGCTTAAGGTATTCCACCTGAGTTAGTAGCACGCCAGCATTGCCCACCAAGGATCTGCCGGGCTCCAAGACGACATCGAGATGCCCAAAGCCTCGCTCAGCAACTCTATTAAGCAAGGTGTTGGTGAACTCAGTAATGTCCGGAGGGTTGTCATCACCATAAGAGATGCCTAGGCCACCACCTAAATCTAGATGATGGATATCAATACCTTCTTTTTTCAATTGAGCGACTAACTCAAGCACTTTATCGAGCGCATCTAAATAAGGGGCGGTGTTCGTAATCTGAGAGCCAATATGGCAGTCAATACCCACAACATCAATTTGTGAAAGTAATGCAGCTTCACGATAGGTTTTTAGGACCTCGTGATAAGCGATACCAAATTTGTTGCCTTTTAATCCAGTAGAAATATAAGGATGGGTTTGAGCATCGACGTCAGGATTGACGCGTAAGGAAATGGGTGCGCGGCAATTAAGCTTGGTGGCAACGCGATTGATTTGGTGAAGCTCGGCAATCGATTCCACATTGATACATTTAACTCCAGCCTGCAATGCTTGGGCAATTTCAGGGGCAGATTTACCAACCCCTGCAAATACCAAACTCTTTGGATCTGCACCCACTGCTAAAGCACGAGCTAATTCTCCGCCACTGACTAAGTCAAAGCCAGCGCCTAATTTTTTAAAGCAATCAATTACTGCTAAGTTGCTGTTGGCTTTCATGGCGTAGTGAACGCGTGCACGCCTCTTGCCGGTGGAATCTACGCAGGCTTTGTCATAGGCTTGATAAGCCTGGGTCAATGCTTTCTTGCTATAAACGTATAAGGGGGTGCCAAACTCTTTTGCTAGATCTGCTAAAGGAATTTCTTCCGCATACCAACTGCCATTATGTTCTGTGAATCCAGCTAAATCTGGGAGGGGAATTGCTTTACTTGTCATTGCTTGGCCGATGTTGGGTTAGTCGCAGCAGGGCTTTGAGGTGGGTAGAGCTTGCCTTTAGGCTCTGACTCGCTAGGTGGCAGGGGGGCAGGCGGCACATTTGGCAAATATAGCGGTCCTCTAACCCCACATCCTACAAGGGATATTAGAAGGCTAATGCCGAGAGTTCTTTTAAGAATCGCTATCATGAATGTCTCTAAAACGAATGATTGAATATAGCATGCAGGACTCTAATATGAAGCCAAACAATCTAGCTGTTGCAAGCATTGATGACAAGCAATTTCATCAGTTAGGAAGCAATTTGATGGAGTCGATTGAAGTAGCCCTGGAGGCGGCTGATGACGCATTGGATTTAGATCTTGATGTGGAGCGCCAAGGTGGAAATGTCATCAATATTCGATTTAAGGACCGTAGCATCATTGTGGTTAATACCCAGGCCCCTTTACATGAAATCTGGGTTGCAGCCAAATCTGGTGGTTATCACTATCGTTGGGCTGGCACCTTGACTGCGCCCCTCTGGCTGGATACTAAGACTGGACAGGAATTACTAAGTGACCTTTCTGCATTTGCTAGTGCTCAAGCAGGCCAGGCAGTCACTATTAGCCTTATTCAGAAATAAGACCCCTGCAGCAATTACACGGCGCCAGTTGCAGCTAAAGTTTCTATGACCTGGGCATCTGGCACGCTCTTAATTTGAGCCTTGCCAATCTTCTCAAGAACGACGTAACGAATCTGGCCGCCCTCAGTCTTTTTATCTACTTGCATTAATTCCATATAACGCTGCGCACCAAACTTCGGTGGATCAGTAGGTAGATTCATAGATTGAATAATCTTAGTTAAACGATCTACTTCATCTTGGGTGATGAAATTCAGGCGCCTTGATAGGTCTGCACCCATTACCATGCCACAACCAACAGCTTCACCATGCAGCCATGAGCCATAGCCCATGCCCGCTTCAATGGCATGACCAAAGGTATGTCCAAAGTTAAGCGTGGCCCGAATGCCGCCTTCTCTTTCATCGGCAGACACTACTGCGGATTTAATTTCGCAAGAGCGCAGAACGGCATGTGCCATTGCTGATGTTTCGCACGCCAACAAAGATTTTGCATTTGCTTCAATCCAATTCAAGAACTCAGTATCCGCAATAGCGCCGTGCTTAACCACTTCAGCAAGGCCGGCTGAGAGTTCACGTGCAGGCAAAGTTTTGAGGGTATTTAGATCTGCGATGACTGCTACAGGTTGATGAAATGCCCCAATCATATTTTTACCGAGCGGGTGGTTGATGCCCGTTTTGCCGCCAACCGAAGAGTCGACTTGAGCTAACAAGGTTGTTGGCACTTGAATAAAACGAATGCCGCGCATGAAGCTTGCTGCAGCAAAGCCCGTCATATCCCCAATGACTCCGCCTCCTAAGGCTACAAGCATGGTTTGGCGATCTGCACCAAACTTAAGGAGGTCATCAAAAATCAGCTGGAGATTTTTCCAGTCTTTATAGGACTCCCCATCAGGCAAGACAATCGTTCTGACAGGCTTGCCAAGTTGTCCTAAAGTCTTTGTGAGGCGCTCTGCGTACAAAGGGGCAACAGTCGTATTGGTAACAATATAAATCGATGTCGCTTTCTCGCAAGCGCTAAATAGTTCTGGCTGATCTATTAAATCGCTACCAATATGGATGGGGTAACTACGATTGCCTAGATCAACTTCTAATGTTTTCATGGATAAATTCAAGCGGAAAGTTCGAGCTGCATGATTAAAGTATTGACCAATTGATTAACGCTGGGTTTCCCAGTTTCAATGACATGATCAGCGATTTCGCGATAAAGAGGGTCTCGGATGGCGTATAGATTTTCTAGAATCTTTTTTGCATCACCGTTTCTGAGAAGCGGTCTGCCTTCGCCACCTTTAGTGCGATGCCATAGTTCCATCGGATTGGCGTGGAGATAAATCACTGTTCCTCTTTCACTGAGGAATTGACGGTTCTCAGGAAGTAAGATGGCACCACCACCAGTTGCCAAAATAACGTCTTGCTCTGCGGTAATGTCTTTGATGGCCTGAGCCTCGCGCTTACGGAACCCATCTTCGCCTTCCATTTCAAAGATGATGGGAATCTTGACGCCGCAACGATCTTCAATGACATGGTCGGCATCCAGAAAGCGTCGACCTAATTTCTTAGCCAGCAATTTACCGACGGTCGACTTTCCAGCGCCCATGAGGCCAATCAGAAAGATATTGTTGGATGAAGAGTTCACCCTTTGATTTTATTAGTGTTTCTCTAAGACGGTGGGTGTTAAGAAGACTAATAGTTCGGTTTTATTGGCTAATTTGGATTTATGACTATACAAATCCCCAATCAGCGGGTTGACGCTTAAAAGTAGAACCATTAGGTTGAGATTATTTGATGCCAGATTTAGATCTTCCAGGGGTTAATAACCTCCAACCCTGGAAATTGAAAATCGCCGGCATTGCGAGTGACTAGCTTTAATCCATAGTGGATTGCAGTTGCTGCCAGCAGGCGATTAATCGCTGGTGTAGGACGTCCTGCCTGCGCAATTAGACGCCCCCATTGATTTGCAACGCTGACATCTACCGTCAACATGCGGCCCGCTAATTCGGTTCTTATTAAAGACTTCTTTAATGAAGAGTCAAGTTATTAAAGAGAGATTGCATGCCCTTGCAGCAATGAAGGGCTCTTTTGCCATGGTAATCAGTGGCTACTATGCACAATTACGACCGGTTCTTTTGACTGTAATGTGCATCTAATTTGGTTGACTTCAATGTGATGGATTTGCCTTTGGGGTAGGTCAAGATAGCCGCCTCTCATTGGCGACCATCAGCATGGTCTGCCGGTATGAAAAGCCTGTTTAACTACACATGTTTGAAGGAGCCCTAAATATCTCCGGCGACGTAGTTCAGCCTAATATGGGGTGGGTGACGGATTACTTTGTGGCGCGGATATTGGAGGCCTTAACTTCTAGAGTGAATACTTACTTCTATTTTATCTAATGCAGTGTATCAATCATCTTGTTCTGAAAACCAGCTACTTAGAGATAAAGCAAGTTCATTCTTTAGGTTAGATGTTTGACTCTGCAAGGCATGTCGTTCCTGCCCAGAGCTGGCTTGTGGGATTCCAGAAGAAAAAATACAGCCCCGATGGTGAGGGCAAGGAACGTAACAATAATCAAAATAGGGGTAGTTTTTAGCCTATCAAAGTGAGGCTCGGAAACCGAAAATGACGAAGATTTTGGCTTGGCTTAGCCCCCTGGTTGGGGTCTTAAGGGTGCTGAGGATTTGCGAATTCCATGGGTCCGGAATGGCAGAATCGTCTTCCAACTTACTAAGGATGTGATCAAAAGACTGGGGGGAGATATGGCGTGGTGGCATGCCGCATTGTTTGCCCTAAGGATAGGAAAAACGATCAGGCAAGGCAGAATTGCAGGTCAGAAAAATCTACCTCAAACTTCTTTAAACAAGGGTTTTGGAGCTTTCAGGAAAATTCACCAAGCACCCTATAATTTGATTCTATGGCTCTACCTCCAAAAGACAGGCCGCCTTTAAACGGGCGGTTTAACCGACAGCCTGATAGACGTCCTGGTCAGCATAGAGCGGAGCGTTCCCCATCCAACAAATCAGGGGGCAATCCCCTTGTCAAAGCCTTGTTGATCATCTGCATGGTTTTTGCTGTGGTGTTTACCTTGCTCCTGGGCTACGCCTTTTTAATAGCAAAACCCAATTTGCCGAAGATTTCAGCATTGGTGGACTACAACCCAAAAACACCTCTACGAATTTATACGGCCGATAAAGTCCTGATTGGCGAGTTTGGTGAGGAGCGCCGCAAGGTCATTCCCTTAAATGAAATCCCAGTGACTATGCGTAATGCAGTCTTGGCAATCGAAGATGATCGTTTTTACTCCCATGGTGGTGTGGACTACGTGGGCATCTTAAGGGCTGCTCTTACTAACTTGCGGGGCAATCTTTCACAAGGCGCCTCAACGATCACGATGCAGGTGGCTCGTAATTTCTTTTTAAGTAATGAGAAAACCTTCAGCCGCAAGATTTATGAGGTGCTGCTCTCTTGGGAAATCGAGTCTCAGTTAAGTAAAGACAAGATTCTTGAGATTTATATGAATCAGATCTTCTTGGGTCAAAGGGCGTACGGCTTTTCTAGTGCAGCCCAGATCTATTTTGGTAAAGAATTAAAAGACATCACTATTGCTGAATCTGCCATGTTGGCAGGATTGCCAAAAGCCCCATCGGCCTATAACCCGGTAAGCAACTTCCGTCGCGCCAAAATTCGCCAAGAATATATCTTGCAGCGGATGCGAGATTTGTCTTACATCACTCCCGAGCAGTACCAGATTGCAATGGCAGAAGAATTGCATATTCGTGGTCTTGGTAATGAATTTAGTATCCGTGCAGATTTTGCATCAGAGATGGTGCGTCAGTTACTGTTTACGCAATATGGCGAAGCAATTTATTCTCAAGGAATAGATGTATACACCACGATCTTGAAGGCGGATCAAGATGCGGCATATAAGGCAGTGCGACGCGGTATTTTTGAATATGATCTGCGTCATGCCTATCGCGGCCCCGAGGGGTTCATTGATCTGCCGGAAGATCATGTCAAGCGTCAACGCGCAATTGATGAAGCTTTATTGGCTTACCCGCAGCTAGATGATTTGCAATCGGGTGTGGTGCTCGATATCAAACCAAAAGAAATGCAGGTCATGATTTCAACGGGCGATACGATCACCCTAAAAGGTGAGGGTATGAAGCTTGCAACTGCCTCTTTAACCGATAGTACTCAACCTAAAAAACGCTTACGTCCTGGCGCCATCGTCAGGCTGCTGTCAGATGGTGGGGTTTGGAAGCTGGCGCAATTGCCACAAGTAGAAGCGGCCTTTGTTTCCATGAATGCAGAGACGGGCGCGATTCTTTCATTGGTAGGCGGTTTTGATTTCCGCCGCAATCAATTTAATCACGTCACTCAGGCTCAGCGCCAACCTGGATCCTCGTTTAAGCCATTCATCTACGCTGCTGCAATTGAAAAAGGTTTTTCTCCGAGCACCATGGTGAACGATGCGCCACTTTCAATTGGCAGCATGGAAACTGGTAGCCAAGCTTGGGAGCCTAAGAACTACGATGGCAAGTACGAGGGCATGATGCGTTTACGTACTGCCTTGGCTAAATCCAAGAACTTGGTTTCCGTTCGGATCATTCGTGCCATTGGCCCTTCTTATGCGCAAGAATATATTCAACGCTTTGGTTTTGAGGCGGAGAAGCATCCCCCTTATTTAACGATGGCCTTAGGCGCCGGCTCTGTAACACCTTTGCAAATGGCATCTGCCTATAGTGTCTTTGCTAACGGCGGCTATCGCGTTGATCCGTTTTTGATTAATAAGATGATGGATTCAAAAGGTACGGTTTTGTTTGAGGCAAAACCAACCCAAGCGAAAGTGGATGCAACTCGCGTGTTAGATGCCCGCACTGCCTTTGTGATGGATAGCATGTTGCAGGAAGTAACTAAGACAGGAACTGCGGGTAGTGCGAGAGCCAAGCTAGGCCGCAATGACATTGCGGGTAAAACGGGTACAACCAACGATTCTCACGATGCTTGGTTTGCGGGATATAGCCCTAAAGTAGTGGCAATCGCTTGGATTGGATTCGATAAGCCTGCCAGTTTGGGTGATCGTGAAACTGGTGGAGGTCTTGCTTTGCCAATGTGGATCTCTTATATGAGCACTGCTTTGAGGGATGAGCCACAACAAGGGCGCGAAGTGCCTGCGGGAGTGACTCAGGTAGATGGGGATTGGTTTATTCCGGAGTTTTCAAATAATGGTGGCGTTCGCGAACTGCAGTAGTTCGTTTCAGTAATGGCACGGCAAGCACGCACCATCATTCCTGGCCAAGCAATGCATGTGATGGTTCGTGGCAATAACAGAGAAACCTTGTTTTTTAGTGATGCTGATCGCCGAGTCTATTTAGACTGGCTGCGTGAAGCTGCCAAACAATTTGGCGCTGCAGTACATGCATTTGCATTGATGCCAAACCATGTGCATCTCTTGATTACTCCACAAAACGCTGATGCACTAGCTAAAACGATGCAATCTTTGGGTAGGCGCTACGCCCAGTATTTCAATCAACAACACCATCGCTCAGGAACAATTTGGGAGGGGCGCTACCGCTCTTCCTTGATAGATCCTGATTATTTCTTGCGCTGTCAGCGCTACATAGAACTAAATCCAGTTAGGGCCGGCTTTGAATCTAGCCCCCAAGATTCGGCCTGGACAAGCTTTGCTTCTCATATCGGAGGCAATGCAGAGCCGTGGTTGGTAGACCATCAACACTTTTGGAAGTTGGGTAATACCCCTTTTGAGCGGCAAATGACATGGGCCGGCTTTGTAAAAGAGGGTGCGCCTCACTGGGAAGATCGGCAAATTACTGAAGCACTTGTTCGCTCTAAGCCCTGGGTAAGCGATATTTACGCTAAAAAACTCTTTAAAGAGAATCCTGAGCAGGCAATTATCCGATATCGTGGCCGGCCAAAGAAATTAATTTCAATCAATTCAGTGACTTAGAACCCGCTCTATGGTTCAGATGTGCTAGAGGGTACTCATCAATTGTTGACTCTGTCCCTTTATTTTTAATTCATTGTGGTGCTTCCCATTAATAAATGGGACAGAGTTATTTTATTTTTATTGCATCAGCATGGGTATTCACCTATATTTGATCCTCCAAAAGTGATCAGGCCTTAATGGCAAACGGAAATATTATGACTACACATATGAATACAGATCTTCGTCCAATCGCACAAGGTCTTTACGACCCTCGAAATGAGCATGATGCTTGCGGCGTAGGATTCGTTGCCCATATCAAAGGGAAAAAATCGCACGAGATCGTTGCTCAGGGATTGAAAATTCTTGAGAACTTAGATCACCGCGGAGCCGTTGGTGCCGATCCGTTAATGGGTGATGGTGCGGGTATCTTGATTCAGGTTCCTGATACTTTATATCGCGAAGAAATGGCCAAGCAAGCTATCGAGCTGCCACCGTATGGTGAGTACGGCGTTGGCATGATTTTCTTGCCGAAAGAGCATGCTTCCCGTTTGGCTTGCGAGCAAGAGTTAGAGCGCACTGTACGTTTGGAAGATCAAGTGGTTTTAGGCTGGAGAGATGTGCCTATCGATGTGAAATTGCCCATGTCCCCAACAGTGCAAATGACTGAGCCATTTATTCGTCAGATCTTCATTGGTCGTGGGCGCGACATCATGACAACCGATGCCCTAGAGCGCAAGTTGTATGTAATCCGTAAAACAGCAAGTCACGCCATTCAAGATTTGCATTTAAAGCACGGTAAAGAATATTTTGTAGCATCTATGTCTGCGCGCACCATTGTTTATAAGGGTCTGCTCTTGGCAAACCAAGTGGGTGCGTACTACAAAGATTTACTGGATCCACGCACAATTTCAGCATTAGCTTTGGTTCATCAACGCTTTTCAACCAACACATTCCCTGCGTGGGAATTGGCACACCCGTATCGCATGATTGCGCACAACGGTGAGATCAATACAGTCAAAGGCAATGTCAATTGGGTGAATGCCCGAGAAGGTGCAATCAGTTCTCCAGTGCTCGGCGATGATCTGAAGAAATTATGGCCATTGATTTATCCAGGCCAATCAGACACCGCATGTTTTGATAACTGCTTAGAGCTGTTGGTCATGGCGGGTTACCCTCTGGCACAAGCCATGATGATGATGATCCCAGAGGCTTGGGAACAACATACTTTGATGGACGACAACCGCCGCGCTTTTTATGAGTACCACGCAGCGATGATGGAACCATGGGATGGCCCAGCCGCAATGGCCTTTACAGATGGCCGTCAGATTGGCGCCACCCTGGACCGTAACGGTTTGCGTCCAGCGCGTTATTACGTGACTGATGATGACTTGGTCATCATGGGCTCTGAGGCTGGCGTATTACCTATTCCAGAAAGCAAAATTGTCCAAAAATGGCGCTTGCAACCAGGCAAGATGTTCATGATTGACATGGAGCAGGGTCGCATTATTGATGACATCGAATTAAAAGATGCCGTCTCAAAAGCCAAGCCATATAAGAGCTGGATTGATGCTGTTCGCGTTAAGCTCGATGAAGTCGATGCTAGCAAAGCAGATTTGGTGGATGAAAAAACGACTATTCGTCCAGCAGCAAAATTATTAGATCGCCAACAAGCTTTTGGTTACACCCAAGAGGATATTAAGTACCTCATGGCACCAATGGCTATGAATGGTGAAGAGGCGATTGGATCCATGGGTAACGATAGCCCATTGGCAGTACTCTCCAGCAAGAATAAGCCGCTCTATAACTACTTCAAGCAACTATTTGCGCAGGTTACCAATCCTCCGATTGACTCCATTCGCGAAAACATGGTGATGTCTTTGGTGTCTTTTATTGGGCCTAAGCCTAATTTGTTAGATACCAACAATATCAACCCACCAATGCGTTTGGAAGTAAGTCAGCCTATTTTGGATTTTGACGATATGACGAAGATTCGTCATATTGACCACTACACCAATGGTAAATTCCGTTCATACGAGCTGGATATTTGTTACCCAGCATCTTGGGGCAAAGCCGGTATCGAGGCGCGCTTAGCATCTTTATGTGCTGAAGCGGCTGATGCTGTTCGCTCTGGTTACAACATCCTGATTGTGAGCGATCGCCAGGTTGGTGAGGAACACGTAGCTATTCCTGCGCTCTTGGCTACTTCAGCGATTCATCAGCATTTGGTTGAAAAAGGTTTGCGCACTAGTGTTGGTCTGGTTGTTGAGACTGGTAGCGCGCGTGAAACACATCACTTCGCGCTCTTGGCGGGTTATGGTGCTGAAGCAGTTCATCCCTACTTGGCAATGGAAACTTTAGCTGAAATGGCTAAAGGTTTATCCGGCGATTTGTCAGCAGAAAAAGCCGTCAAGAATTTTGTTAAAGCAGTAGGTAAAGGCTTACAAAAAGTGATGTCCAAAATGGGTATCTCTACTTATATGTCTTATACCGGCTCACAGATTTTTGAAGCTATTGGTTTAAATGAAGAGGTGATTGATCATTATTTCAAAGGCACACCTTCAAACGTAGGCGGTATCGGCGTATTTGAAGTGGCTGAAGAAGCTTTGCGTATGCACCAATCTGCCTTTGGTAATGACCCAGTTTTAACTAATATGCTCGAAGCGGGTGGCGAGTATGCTTTCCGCATCCGCGGTGAAGACCACATGTGGACTCCCGATACGATTGCGAAGTTGCAGCACTCCACACGTATTGGAGCTGAAAAGGGTTATCAGACCTATAAAGAGTACGCAAATATCATCAATGACCAAACTAAGCGTCAGATGACATTGCGTGGTTTGTTTGAATTTAAGCTTGATCCAGCTAAAGCGATTCCATTGGATGAAGTTGAGTCCGCAAAAGAAATCGTCAAACGTTTTGCAACGGGCGCGATGTCTTTAGGTTCCATCTCCACTGAAGCGCATGCTACTTTGGCAATTGCCATGAACCGGATTGGCGGTAAGTCCAATACTGGCGAAGGTGGTGAAGATCCAAATCGTTATGTGAACGAGCTCAAAGGCATTCCAATCAAGAAGGGTGAAACCTTAGCGAGTATCTTGGGAGATGATGTTGTTGAGGCAAATATTCCTTTGCTCGATGGCGATTCATTGCGCTCCAAAATTAAGCAGGTTGCTTCTGGGCGCTTCGGAGTCACTACGGAATACTTACGCTCTGCTGATCAGATTCAGATCAAGATGGCTCAAGGTGCTAAGCCTGGCGAAGGCGGCCAATTACCTGGCGGTAAAGTTTCCGACTACATTGGTAAATTGCGCTTCTCAGTTCCAGGTGTTGGCTTGATTTCTCCTCCTCCACACCATGATATTTATTCGATTGAAGATATTGCGCAATTGATCCACGATTTAAAGAATGTGAATCCGGCTGCCGATATATCTGTGAAACTGGTTTCTGAAGTAGGTGTTGGCACGATTGCTGCTGGTGTTGCTAAGGCCAAGGCAGATCACGTCGTGATCGCTGGTCATGATGGTGGTACTGGTGCATCTCCACTGTCGTCTATTAAGCATGCTGGTTCCCCATGGGAATTAGGCTTGGCCGAAACTCAACAAACATTGGTGCTCAATGGCTTGCGTAGTCGTATCCGCGTTCAAGCTGACGGCCAAATGAAAACTGGTCGTGACGTAGTGATTGGCGCTTTGTTAGGCGCGGATGAGTTTGGTTTTGCTACTGCCCCATTGGTCGTTGAAGGTTGCATCATGATGCGTAAGTGTCATTTGAATACCTGCCCAGTTGGTGTTGCAACACAGGATCCAGCGTTGCGTAAAAAGTTCTCTGGTAAGCCAGAGCATGTTGTGAACTTCTTCTTCTTTATTGCAGAAGAAGTGCGCGAGATCATGGCTCAACTGGGTATTCGTAAATTTGATGATTTGATTGGTCGTGTTGACCTCTTGGATACCCGCAAAGGTATTGATAATTGGAAAGTTCATGGCTTGGATTTCAGCAAGATTTTTGCTGAGCCAGCAGTAGCTAAAGATGTTCCACGTTACCAAATTCTGACTCAAGAACATGGCTTAGGTAGTGCGCTGGATAACATTCTGATTGAGAAGAGTGAGCCTGCGCTGCAACGTGGTGAAAAAGTCTCTTTCATTGTTCCGGTGAAGAACGTAAACCGTACGGTTGGCGCAATGCTCTCTGGAGAAATCGCTCAGCGTTATGGCCATGCTGGTTTGCCTGATGACACTATTCATATTCAATTGAACGGCACCGCTGGTCAAAGCTTCGCAGCTTTCTTGGCACGTGGCGTCACCCTAGATTTGGTGGGCGATGGTAACGACTACGTTGGTAAAGGATTGTCTGGTGGACGTGTAATTGTGCGTGCTCCTCATGAGTTCCGCGGCGACACAGCAAAGAACATCATTGTCGGCAATACCGTTCTTTACGGTGCAATCGGCGGCGAAGCATTCTTCAATGGTGTTGCTGGTGAGCGTTTTGCAGTTCGTAACTCTGGTGCTACAACAGTCGTTGAAGGCACCGGCGATCACGGTTGTGAATATATGACTGGTGGAACCGTCGTGGTCTTGGGCGCAACTGGCCGTAACTTTGCTGCAGGTATGAGTGGTGGTATTGCCTACGTGTATGACGAAGATGGCCTCTTCGAGAAGCGCTGCAATACCAGCATGGCAACTTTAGAAAAAGTATTGCCTTCTGCTGAGCAGATTGCCAAGATGCCTCAGTCTGGATGGCATGCCCCTGTTGATGTGAAGGATGGTGGCGAGCGTATGACTGATGAGCAAATTCTCAAGGGCTTGATTGAGCAGCATTTCCGTCATACCGGCTCAGAGCGTGCAAAAGCACTCTTGGCTGATTGGGAAAATGCTCGTGGTCGTTTTGTGAAGGTGCTTCCTACTGAGTACAAACGTGCTTTAGGCGAGCTGTGGGAAAAAGCGCAAAACAAAACTGTAACTGCGTAATTTGCTAATAAGTTGCTTAATTAATAAAGATATTAAGAAAAGATACTGAGGATTCGATATGGGTAAGGTCACTGGATTTATGGAGTTTGAGCGCGTAGATGAAACTTACGAAGCTCCCGTTAAGCGCCTCCATCATTACAAAGAGTTCGTTGCGGCATTGACGGATGATGAGGCAAAAGTGCAGGGTGCACGCTGCATGGACTGTGGCATACCGTTTTGTAATAACGGTTGTCCAGTTAACAACATCATTCCCGATTTCAATGACTTGGTATTTCATAATGACTGGAAGAATGCATTAGATGTTTTGCAATCAACCAATAACTTTCCTGAGTTCACGGGTCGTATTTGCCCAGCACCTTGCGAAGCTGCCTGCACCCTAGGAATCAATAGCGAGGCTGTTGGCATTAAGTCTATCGAGCACGCCATCATTGACAAGGGCTGGGAAAATGGTTGGGTTAAGCCACAACCATCCAAGACTAAGACTGGTAAAAAAGTAGCCGTTGTTGGCGGTGGACCTGCAGGCATGGCAACTGCGCAGCAATTAGCGCGTGTCGGCCATGACGTCACCGTGTTTGAAAAAAATGATCGTGTTGGCGGATTATTGCGCTACGGCATCCCTGATTTCAAAATGGAAAAATGGCTGATCGACCGCCGCGTTGAGCAAATGCAGGCTGAGGGTGTGAAGTTTGAGACTGGCGTATTTGTTGGTAAAGAGGCAGTTGGTGCCGAAGTCAAAAATTACTCCACAAAAACCGTTTCACCTGATCAGTTGATGAAAGATTTTGATGCCGTTGTGATTAGCGGTGGATCTGAGCAGCCACGTGACTTGCCAGTTCCCGGCCGTGAGTTGAAGGGCGTTCACTATGCTTTGGAATTCTTGATTCCCCAGAACAAAGAAAACGCAGGCGATTTGAAAAATGAAATTTCCGCAGCGGGTAAGAATGTAGTGGTAATTGGTGGTGGCGATACTGGATCTGATTGCGTTGGAACCTCCAATCGACACGGTGCTACCAAGATCACTCAGTTTGAATTGATGTCACAGCCACCAGAAGTGGAGAACAAGCCTTTGGTATGGCCATATTGGCCAACTAAGTTGCGTACCTCGTCTTCTCATGAAGAAGGTTGCGATCGTGACTGGTCTGTTGCGACTAAGCGTTTTGAAGGCAAAGACGGCAAACTTGAGAAATTAATCTGTGTGCGTTTGGAGTGGAAAGACGGCAAGATGACAGAAATGCCGAATTCTGAATTTGAAATTAAGGCTGATTTAGTGTTTCTAGCGATGGGCTTTGTGTCCCCCGCAGCTCAAGTTCTCAATGCCTTTGGCGTTGAAAAAGATGCTCGCGGTAATGCAAAAGCTACTGTAGATGGCCAAAATGCCTATCAAACCAACGTTCCTAAGGTATTTGCTGCGGGCGATATGCGTCGTGGTCAATCTTTGGTGGTGTGGGCGATTCGTGAAGGTCGTCAGGCCGCTCAGGCGGTAGATGAGTATTTGATGGGCTCATCGGTCCTTCCCCGATAATATTGAGGATATGAATAGTAGCCACTCTAATTCGGTAGAAGTGACGGGGATATCCTCTAGCGGTGGCAAGGGCGAAGTTGTCGTTGCAGTTCAGGACGTCAACTTTTCATACGCCCCGGGCGAGCGGCAAATTCTGTCTGGACTCAATATGGAGTTTCGCCGCGGCCAAGTGGTTGCGGTCATGGGCGGTTCTGGTTGTGGCAAGACCACCATTCTGAGACTCATTGGCGGTCAGTTCACAGCACAGTCAGGCCAAGTCTTATTTGAAGGCCGTGATATTGGCAAGATGTCTTCTGCTGAGCTGATGGTTGCGCGTCGTCGCATGGGCATGCTCTTTCAGTTTGGTGCCCTCTTTACCGACCTGAGCGTTTTTGAAAATGTCGCCTTTCCTTTGCGTGAGCACACGAATTTAAGTGAAGAACTACTGCGCTCACTTGTTCTGATGAAACTCCATGCAGTTGGCTTGCGTGGCGCACGCGATTTGATGCCTGCACAAATTTCTGGCGGTATGGCAAGGCGCGTTGCACTTGCAAGAGCGATTGCACTTGATCCCCCTCTGATCATGTATGACGAGCCTTTTGCAGGCTTGGATCCAATTTCCCTAGGCATTACAGCGCGTTTGATTCGGGATTTAAATAAGGCCTTGGGTGCAACTAGTCTGTTGGTCACTCATGATGTTGAGGAAACCTTTGAGATTGCAGATTACGTTTATTTCATTGCCAATGGCCGTATTGGTGCAGAAGGCACCCCGGAAGAATTGAGCCGCTCAACAGATCCTTTTGTGCGCCAGTTTTTAGATGCATCGCCTGATGGTCCAGTGCCGTTTCACTATCCAGGGCAAAGCCTTGAAGAAGATTTTGGGGTGAGCCTTAAATGAGCATGCTTGATAAAACTGTCGATCTCTTCGGGGATCTTGGATTTTTTGTTCGTCGCAACTTAACCAGTCTTGGGCTTGCTGCGCGGATGTTTGCCGCAGTTATTTGGCGTTCAGGCTTCTTATTAAAGAGACCCCGTTTAGTTTCTGATCAAATTTTATTTGTGGGTAATCACTCTTTTGTGATCATTGCAGTCTCGGGTTTATTTGTTGGCTTCGTCTTGGGTCTGCAGGGTTATTACACTCTCAACCGTTATGGCTCAGAGCAGGCGCTGGGTTTGTTGGTTGCGCTGTCGCTGACACGTGAGTTGGGCCCAGTCATTACGGCTTTGTTATTCGCTGGTCGTGCTGGCACTTCACTGACGGCGGAGATTGGCTTGATGAAGGCCGGCGAGCAATTGAGTGCCATGGAGATGATGGCGGTAGATCCATTGAGCCGCGTGATTGCACCGCGTCTCTGGGCGGGCATTATTGCGATGCCAATTTTGGCGACGATCTTTACTGCTGTAGGTGTCATGGGTGGTTACTTTGTTGGCGTACCCTTGATTGGCGTGGACTCTGGCGCCTTTTGGTCACAGATGCAGGGCGGGGTAGACCTCTTTTCAGATATTGGCAATGGACTGATTAAAAGCTTGGTGTTTGGTGTGGCGGTGACTTTTATAGCGCTGTATCAGGGTTACGAGGCTAAACCCACACCAGAGGGTGTGTCACAAGCAACTACCCGTACGGTGGTGATCTCTTCTTTATCGGTTTTGGCATTGGATTTTTTGCTAACCGCAATGATGTTCTCGAATTAGAAAGATTGACATCCTCCTCCCCCTAAATGGAGAGAATTCCTCCCGCGAGACGCTCATGCCCGAGCGCGAGAATATTCTTGGCCGCATTGAGGTCGCGGTCATTAACCGAACCACAATCTGAACAAGTCCACTCTCTTATTCGCAAACCTGCTCTACCTTTCGGACTGCTGGGTGATGCGTTGCCACAGCACGAGCAAGTTTGGGTTGTGTACGCCTCATTCACTTCCTCAAAGACCACGCCAGCGCAATCGCTTTTGTATTCCAACATCGTTTTGAGTAATGACCAGCCTGCATCAAGTGTAGACTTGGCCATCTTTGTTTGAATAAAGTCTTTACTGCTGATGTTTCCTATAAAGATTGCGCCATATTCTTGCGTTAATTTTGTAGAAAACTTATGCAATTCATCTTTGCGGCGATTTTTGATCTTCGCATGAATATTTTTCACTCTTAATTTTTTATTAGCGCGTTGTGCAATACCTAATTTGGCTTCTAGCTTGCGGTAGTTTCGCCCAGTGAGGCGTTGCCCGTCCGAAGCAACAGCGCATTCCTTTAAGCCAAGATCGATGCCCACCGAGGTGATAGCGGTATTTTGATCATTTTGAGTCTTGACGGTAGTATTAAAATACCAACGACCACGAGCATCTTCGGAAAAAGAGCCAGAGCCCAGCTCGTAATCCGCTAGGCCGTATGAATCCCACAGATTAATTATTTGGCCTTGATAATGAAGTTGGCCATTCCGATAACGAATGACCGATTTTTTAATTGGAATCCAACCAAGCGAACGGCGTACGCCACTACTTTTACGCCATGATAGGCGTAGTTTACGAAACTGAATGCGGCGAGTAACAAACTCCTCGTTAATTGCTTGCACGGTTTGGCTATGTAGGCTTAAACCCTCCTTGCTGCTTCCGGTGGTGTATTTATTCAAATCATATGCTGAGAAAAATTTGCCCGTACGTCTTGTGTGCTTTTCAGATAACTCGTTAATGAAGTTCCAAACTAAGTTCACTTCACGAGCTTGGGCACAAAGGGTTTTTGCGTGTTTATCCTTTACGCGTAAGCATAGCGTTTTGATTGTTTTTAGCGCTGTCTCTGACATACTGTAATTATATACAGTAATGCCGTAAAATCATATCTAATCTATCTGCCTCAATTTCACAAATAACTTTACTTTATAGAGTCTAAGTAACTAGTCAGACTGATAAACTCAAACACTTATGAGAAAAAATTCAATTGATGTTTGGGTCGGAATCTTCGTAGCCATTGGTTTATTGGCTGCTTTATTCCTGGCATTAAAGGTTGGCAATATGAATGCCGTTTCTTTTGCGCCTACTTATAAAATTTCCGCCCGTTTTGACAATATCGGCGGATTGAAACCACGTGCACCGGTTAAAAGTGCGGGTGTGGTGGTTGGGCGCATTGCCAATATTTCTTTTGACGATAAGACCTATCAGGCAACTGTCACTATGACCATTGAAGATACCTATAAGTTCCCTAAAGATTCTTCGGCAAAGATTTTGACTTCGGGTTTATTGGGTGAGCAATATATTGGTCTCGAAGCGGGTGGCTCAGACGACATGTTAGCCGCAGGCGACAAGATTACACAGACTCAGTCTGCAGTCATTCTAGAGAGCCTCATTAGCCAGTTTTTATACAACAAGGCTGCTGATAGTGGCAAAGACAAGGGCGCTGAAAAGTAATGCAGTGGCTAGTTAAGCTTAGACACTTTTTGCTGCTGGGTTTAGTGGCAACCATGGTGGGCTGCGCATCGATTCCTGCTGGGGTGGAACCTTCTCCAAATGATCCGTGGGAACCATTCAACCGCTCTGTTTTTGAATTTAATGAAGGTTTAGATGCATACGTGCTTAAGCCGGTAGTCACTGGCTACCGTTTTGTCTTGCCAGAATTTGTGCGGGACGGCATCTATAACTTTTTTAGCAACTACAGTGATATCTATACGGCCTTGCAGAATTTGTTACAAGGCAAGCCTGACTATGCCTTTAGCGACTTGATGCGGGTTGTAGTCAACACTACCTTTGGTTTGGGCGGTTTGATTGATATGGCCACACCAGGTGGCTTGCCTAAGCACAAGGAAGATTGGGGTCAAACCTTTGGCGTTTGGGGCCTTCCAGCTGGTCCTTATGTGGTTTTGCCATTCTTTGGACCAAGCAGTGTGCGCGATACCTTTGGTACCGTAGCTGATTTAGAGTCTGATTATCTATTTAGGCTGTTGCCAGATGTAGCTTTGCGAAACAGTCTTACTGGTCTTCGGGTCGTGAATTCCCGCAATACCTATTACGAGGCTGGCGACTTATTAGATGGTGCGGCACTCGATAAATACAGTTTTATGCGCGATGCCTACATTCAGAGGCGGGAATACCAAATCAATGAGGGTCGTGAAGACGAGGAGGTATTAATGCCTCCATATCAGAACCCCTACGAATAAAGGCGCGTAAGCCCGTTTAGATTTCCTTAAGGGGCTAAAATGAGCCTCAATGACCAGCAACGATCGAGCACACATGAAAAGCCATAAAACCATTCAGAAATACTTCGCGGTATTGTTATCAAGCTTATTTATAGCTGTTGGTGGAGTAAGTGCTCAAGTCGTAGATCAATCCACACCAGATGGTCTGATTAAGAATGTGGTCTCTGATGTGATGGCTTCCGTCAAGTCTGATCCCGAGATTCAGAAGGGCAATATTCCGCGCATCGTCGATTTAGTCGAGAAGAAGATTGTTCCCTACACTGATATGCGTCGCACTACTGAAATGGCGATGGGCCCTAATTGGAAAAAAGCGACTCCCGAGCAACAAGCGCAATTGGTGAGCGAGTTCAAGAATTTACTGATCCGCACTTACTCCGGCGCATTAAGTCAGCTTCGCGATCAAACCGTTCAATTTAAACCTTTGCGTGCAGCACCTGATGATAAAGAGGTGGTTGTAAAGACGGTAGTGATTGGCCGTGGCGATCCCGTGCCGCTCGACTATCGACTCGAGAAAACAGCTAACGGCTGGAGAGTCTACGACATGAACATCATGGGCGTTTGGCTGGTAGAGGCCTATCGCAATCAGTTTGCCAATCAAATTAGTCAAAACGGCGTTGAGGGTCTTGTGAAGTTCTTGCAGGATCGCAATAAGCAGCTTGCTGCTGCGAAGCCAACAAATTAAAGATCACATCAAGATCAAGTAAAGATAAATAACAAGATGCCATTTTTATTGCCTGTTTCAGTGACGCAAGACAATGTCGTGCAATTAGAAAAGGATGGCCTGTTAAACCTGGCCACCTTAAGAACGATCGATTGTGGAGGTCTGAAGGATTTTGACTCTACAGTATTAACCGTTTTGTTGGCATGGCAGAAAAAATTACAGGCTGATGGTCAGCAGATGACTGTTCTCAATGCGCCTGAAAAATTAACCGTATTGGCTGGCGTCTATGGTGTTTCTCAATTGTTAGGCATGTCATAGCATGCACGCTGCAATATCGATTAAAAATATATCAAAAAATTATGGGGTACTACAGGCTCTCGATGATGTTTCCTTGTCGATTGAGCAGGGCGAGTTTTTTGGTTTGCTGGGTCCCAATGGCGCAGGCAAGACAACCCTGATTTCTATTTTGGCGGGTTTAGCCACCGCAGATAGTGGGCATGCTGCAATCATGGGTGCCGATGTTCAAAGTCAATTTCGTGAGGCGCGCAGGATGTTGGGAGTGGTGCCACAGGAGTTAGTGTTCGACCCCTTCTTTACTGTTCGCGAAACCCTGCAATTTCAGTCGGGTTATTTTGGTATTCGAAATAACAATGCTTGGATCGATGAGATCATGGCCAATCTAGATCTTACCGGTAAAGCCGATAGCAATATGCGCTCCTTATCTGGCGGAATGAAGCGCCGAGTATTGGTGGCGCAGGCTTTGGTCCATAGACCGCCAGTCATTATTTTGGATGAACCTACTGCGGGTGTTGATGTGGAGTTGCGTCAATCGCTCTGGCAATTTATTAGCCGTCTTAATCAAGATGGTCATACGATTGTTTTGACAACGCATTACCTAGAAGAGGCTGAGGCACTCTGCCAACGCATCGCTATGCTCAAGCAAGGAAAGATCGTTGCCTTGGATACCACTGCTAATTTATTGAGTCAGTATGGCTCAGTCAAAAAAGATGGTGAAGGTAAGACGGATCTTGAAGATGTTTTTGTCAACATCATGTCGGGGAGTGCTCGATGAAGCCTATTCTCAATCAGCCCTTGATATCTTATGGCAGTGGCTTCCCAACCTTACTCCGTAAAGAAATTAAGCGCTTTTATAAGGTGGGGTTTCAGACGGTTGCTGCGCCAGTGCTTACCGCCGTCTTATATTTAATGATTTTTGGCCACGTGTTAGAGGGCAAAGAAGTCTATGGTCGTCTGAACTACACCGCCTTCTTGATCCCGGGCTTGGTAATGATGAGTATTTTGCAAAATGCTTTTGCCAATACCTCCTCCTCACTCATTCAATCTAAGGTAACCGGTAACTTGGTATTTGTCTTGCTGGCACCGTTTAGTCACTTAGAGCTCTACGCTGCGTATGTATTGGCTGCAGTGTTCCGCGGTGTAGTCGTAGGTGCGGGCGTACTGGCGATTACCGCATGGTTCGCTATGCCAGCATTTGAATATCCTTTGTGGATCATGGCATTTGCACTTTTAGGCGCCGCTATTCTGGGTAGCATGGGTTTAATTGCGGGCATCTGGGCTGATAAGTACGATCAATTGGCTGCCTTCCAAAACTTCATCATCATGCCGGCAACGATGTTATCGGGCGTGTTTTATTCCATTCACTCCTTGCCGGCTGCTTGGCAAGTCGTGTCGCATTTCAATCCGTTCTTCTACATGATTGATGGATTTCGTTACGGCTTTTTTGGTGTGTCAGATATTTCCCCTTGGAATAGTCTGGCAATTGTTGCGTGCTTCTTTGTCCTGGTTTCAGTAGTTGCTTTGGGTTTACTGCAAAAAGGCTATAAGTTAAGAAACTAGTTGACGATTTAGTCGCATCAAATTATTGAACAGAAATTATTAGTTATTAGGAATTAGGAGATCGTGATGTTGCCAACCACAGAACAAATTGAGGGCTATATCCAGCAAGGTATTGCTTGTACCCATATCAAGGTTGAGGGCGATGGCCAACATTTCTTTGCCACGATAGTGAGTCCAGAGTTTGAAGGCAAGCGCCTGATACAGCGCCATCAATTGGTCTATGGTGCAATGGGCGATCGTATGAAAGCGGAAGTGCACGCTCTATCAATTAAAGCCTTTACGCCTGAAGAGTTCGCGCAAAACGCCGCAACTTAAATTACTGCATTAGCTTTTTACTGGAATAGATTCATGGACAAATTACGAATGGTTGGCGGCACTCCGCTCAAGGGCGAAGTAGTCATTGCTGGTGCTAAGAATGCTGCATTGCCTATCCTCTGTGCTTGCTTACTGTGTGACGAACCGATTACCTTGCGTAATGTTCCTGATTTGCAAGATGTCAGAACCATGCTCAAACTTTTGCAAGAAATTGGTGTGACGGTATTTTTTCCAGACGTGAATAACCGCAATCATGTAGTGCTCAACGCTGCCAACATTAAGAGCTCTGAAGCAACCTATGAGATGGTGAAAACCATGCGCGCTTCTATTTTGGTACTAGGCCCCTTGCTCGCCAGAATGCATAGTGCGAAGGTCTCATTGCCCGGCGGCTGCGCAATCGGAGCACGTCCAGTGGACCAACATATCAAAGGCTTAAAAGCGATGGGGGCCACTATCAAGATTGAGAGTGGCTACATTCAGGCGGAAACTAAGTCTTCCACCGGTCGTTTGCAGGGCGCTTCGATTTTGACTGACATGATTACGGTGACTGGCACAGAAAACTTGATGATGGCTGCCACCCTAGCAACCGGCACGACTATTTTAGAAAATGCTGCCCGGGAGCCTGAGGTGGGTGACTTGGCTGAGCTGCTTGTCAAAATGGGTGCAAAGATCACCGGTATTGGCAGTGATCGCTTAGTCATTGAAGGTGTTCAAAAACTCCATAGCGCGGAGCACGCGGTGATTGCTGATCGCATTGAGGCGGGTACGTTCTTATGCGCAGTTGCGGCGACTGGTGGAGAGGTGCTGGTAAAGCACTGCCGCCCCGACACATTAGATGCGGTGATCGTCAAACTCAAAGAGGCTGGCTTGGAAATGGAAGTGGGTCCTGACTGGATCAAGGCTTCCATGAAGGGTCGCCCTAAAGCAGTTAACTTCCGTACTTCTGAATATCCCGCTTTTCCAACTGATATGCAGGCCCAGTTAATGGCTGTCAATGCCATTGCTGAGGGGAATGCCACAATTACTGAAACCATCTTTGAAAACCGCTTTATGCACGTTCAGGAGATGAATCGCTTGGGCGCCGATATTGCCATTGAGGGTAATACTGCTATTGCTCGGGGGGTGGAGAAGCTTTCCGGGGCAATTGTGATGGCGACGGATTTGCGTGCATCCGCTAGTTTGGTGATCGCAGGTTTGGCTGCTCAAGGCGAAACCCAGGTTGACCGGATTTATCACCTAGATCGGGGATATGACCGCATGGAGCAAAAGTTGACCCTTTTGGGGGCCAACATTCAGCGAGTGAAGTAAGCCTGATGGATAATTAGTCCATGAAGTTAACTTTAGCCCTTTCGAAGGGACGCATCTTCGAAGAAACCGCTGAGATCTTATCTAAGATCGGCATTCGTCCGCTGGAAGATCCTGAGAAGTCACGCAAACTGATTATTGAGACCTCTAATCCGGATGTGCGCTTGATTATTGTGCGTGCTTCGGATGTGCCTACTTATGTTCAGTTTGGCGGTGCAGATTTTGGAGTTGCCGGTTTGGACGTATTGATGGAAAACGGCACAGATGGTTTGTATGTCCCTTTCGATCTCAATATCGCTAAATGCCGTATGTCGGTTGCCGTGAAAGAGGGATTTGATTACGCTGCTGCCGTAAAGCAAGGCTCTCGTTTAAAAGTGGCAACTAAGTATGTCAATTGTGCACGCGAACACTTTGCGAATAAAGGCGTGCATATCGATACGATTCATTTGTATGGCTCAATGGAGTTGGCTCCATTAGTTGGTCTGGCTGATGCAATTGTAGATCTGGTATCTACGGGTAATACGTTGCGTGCCAATGGCTTGGTTGAAGTTGAGCCAATTGCGGATATCAGTGCGCGCTTAGTGGTCAATCAAGCTTCGTATAAGCGTAAGCGTACTCAGTTACAGCCTTTCTTTGAATTGCTAAAGTAACCAAGAAAACTCCCATGTCTGCAGAAGTCAAAGTCAAACGCCTTAATAGCAAAGATGCAGGTTTCAAAGAAACCCTGTTATCCAGCCTGTCATTACCGATGGCTGATGATGAGGCGATTGATGCGGTTGTGGTGAAAGTCTTGGCACAAGTCAAGACTAATGGTGATGCTGCAGTACTAGCTTTCACAAAGCAATTTGATCGATTAGATATTCCAAGTGTGGCTGAGCTAGAGATTTCTCGCGAAGAGTTAGAGGGCGCCTATCAAGGTTTATCGGTAGAACAAAAAAATGCCTTGGATATTGCTGCGCAAAGAGTGCGGGCGTATCACGAGAAACAAAAGATTGAAGCGGGTTGCCACTCTTGGGAGTATGAAGAGGCTGATGGCACACGCTTAGGTCAAAAAGTGACTGCATTAGATCGTGTGGGCATCTATGTACCTGGTGGTAAGGCGGCATACCCATCTTCCGTCTTGATGAATGCCATTCCTGCAAAGGTTGCTGGCGTACAAGAAGTCATTATGGTGGTGCCCACTCCTGATGGAGCACGTAATCCTTTGGTTCTAGCTGCAGCTTGGCTGTCCGGTGTTGACCGTGTCTTTACGATTGGTGGCGCACAAGCCGTTGGTGCTTTGGCTTATGGCACCAAAACTATTCCTTCGGTCGATAAGATTGTTGGCCCAGGTAATGCTTATGTCGCAGCTGCCAAGCGTAGAGTTTTTGGGACTGTTGGCATCGACATGATTGCCGGCCCATCAGAAATCTTGGTTCTGTGCGATGGCACTAGCAATCCCGATTGGATTGCGATGGACCTATTTTCTCAGGCGGAGCATGATGAGCTGGCGCAGTCAATCTTGCTTTGTCCAGACGAACAATTTATCGATCAGGTGCAAGAGAGTATTAATAAGCTATTACCTGAGATGCCTAGAAAAAAGGTGATTGAGGCATCGCTTGCCAATCGCGCTTTGTTGATTCAGGTAAAAGATATGGCTGAAGCTTGCGAGATTGCCAACGACATTGCTGCAGAGCATTTGGAAATTTGCGCTGCCGAGCCACGAAAGTGGGCTGAATTGATTCGTCATGCGGGCGCGATCTTTATGGGTAACTACACCAGCGAGTCCCTTGGTGATTATTGCGCTGGCCCAAATCACGTTTTACCAACAGCACGCACTGCGCGCTTCTCTTCACCGTTGGGTGTTTATGACTTTATCAAGCGCTCCAGCATGATCGAAGTCAGTGAAGCGGGAGCACAAACCTTAGGTGCCGTTGCAAGTACGCTCGCACACGGTGAGGGCTTGACGGCTCATGCTCGCGCTGCCGAGATGCGCCTGAAGAAGTAAACGCGGAAATAAACTCAATCTAAGTTTAGGCGCTAGCCAGAATTTCTTTTAGAGTCGCAATTAATGCATTGCTTTGCTCATCTGTACCGATAGTGATTCGCAGAAACTCTTCAATACGGGGTGACTTAAAGTGGCGCACGATAATGCCGCGATCCCGTAAGGCTTGATATAGACTCCCACCAGCATGATTTGGATGGCGTGTAAAAATAAAATTGGCTGTTGACGGCAAAGTGTCAAATCCCATTGAGGCCAGCTCTTTTACAAGACGCTCACGAGTTTGAATTACTTTTCCGGCAGTCCTTTCTAGATGCGCTTGATCTTCTATTGCGGCGATGGCCCCAGCTTGCGCTAAGCGGCCCAGGGGGTAGGAGTTAAAACTGTTCTTTACACGTTCTAGCCCCTCAATTAAAGCGGGGTGGCCCACGGCAAATCCAACTCGCAATCCTGCTAGGGCGCGTGATTTGGACAAGGTATGAACAACTAAGAGGTTTTCTGGGCAAGAAGGCCCACGTAAAAGTGGAATGCAAGACTCGGTTCCGTAATCCACATAGGCCTCATCAATCACCACTACCGAATTAGTATTTCTGCTTAACAGTGCCTCAATATCAGCTCGAGGAATAGCTCGCCCAGTTGGTGCATTGGGGTTGGGGAAGATCACTCCACCATTAGGGGTTGTGAAATCCTCAACCTGGACCTCAAAATGTGATCCAAGGGGAATAGTCTGATACTCAATGCCAAATAGCTTGCAATAGACCGGGTAGAAGCTATAAGTAATATCCGGGAATTGGACGGGTTTGGCTTGTTTTAGGAGGCCTAAAAACACGTGGGCTAGGACTTCATCAGAGCCATTGCCTAAAAACACCTGTTTTGGGTCTAAGTCATGTAAATCAGCAATGGCTTTTTTAAGGGCTGCTCCTTCAGGGTCTGGATAGAGCCTCAGATCGTCGGTTGTTTGCTGATTAATGGCTACTAGTGCTTTGGGCGATGGGCCGTACGGGCTTTCATTGGTGTTGAGCTTTACCAGCCGCTCCATTTGCGGTTGCTCCCCAGGAACATAAGGGGTGAGGGTCTGAACAACGGGGCTCCAAAAACGGCTCATGAGGGACTCTAGTCAAAAAACAGCAAAAGTGAATAAACGCTAGTAATAAAAATCGGCATTTATATCTGTATCAGGAATGATATTATGAGGCTTCAATCAACACTTCGCCTCGCGGCGCACTGAAGCATGCGGCAAGCCGACGTTACCCGAAACACTTCGGAAACCAAAATTCAAATTGCTATCAATTTAGATGGCACAGGTAAAGCTGAGTTAGCCTCAGGCGTACCTTTCCTAGATCATATGTTGGATCAAATTGCCCGTCACGGCATGATCGACCTGAAAGTGGTTGCAAAAGGTGACACCCATATTGATGATCACCACACTGTTGAGGATGTGGGCATTACTCTGGGACAAGCATTTGCTAAGGCAGTTGGGGACAAAGCGGGCATTACTCGCTATGGCCATTCTTATGTTCCTTTGGATGAAACCTTGTCCAGAGTGGTAGTCGATTTTTCAGGTCGCCCAGGCTTGGAGTTCAATGTCCCCTTTACACGTGCACGTGTAGGCGACTTTGACGTTGACCTCAGTATTGAGTTCTTCCGCGGTTTTGTGAACCACGCCGGGGTAACTTTGCACATCGACAACTTACGGGGCATTAATGCCCACCACCAGATTGAAACGGTATTTAAGGCTTTCGGACGTGCATTGCGCATGGCTTTAGAGCTTGATCCACGTGCATCTGGCGTTGTTCCTTCTACTAAGGGCAGCCTCTAATCTAGAAAATTTCTAGTTCTGAGTAGAAGACTGTCAAAGAACACTACAGAAAACAGGTTAAAAGTTGGCGCAAACAATTGCGATCGTTGATTACGGAATGGGTAACCTACGTTCCGTGTATCAAGCCTTTCATCATGTGGCGCCGGATGCCAATGTAGTGATTGCGCACACCCCAGAAGAAATCATCTCCGCTGAGCGGGTAGTGTTGCCAGGGCAAGGTGCTATGCCCGATTGTATGAAGCACCTAGAGGAGTCAGGCCTATTGGAGGCGCTGTTAGATGCGGCAAAAAATAAACCTCTTTTAGGCATTTGTGTTGGTGAGCAGATGTTGTTTGATCAAAGTGCTGAAGTGCGGGCAAATTCCAATTTAGCTTGGACTCCTTGCTTGGGATTGATTCCGGGTGAAGTGCGGCGTTTTGAGTTGGCTGGCAAACTGCAGCCAGATGGCTCTGCATACAAAGTACCGCATATGGGCTGGAATCAGGTTCGTCAGGATCGCCAGCATCCGCTTTGGGACGGTATTCCGGATTTGACTAGTTTTTATTTCGTTCACAGTTACTATGTTGCGCCGCAACGTAAAGAAGATGTTGCAGGCTCAACTGAGTATGGTGATTGGTTTACTTCTGCTGTTGCAAGGGATAATATTTTTGCAACACAATTTCATCCAGAAAAAAGTGCAGAATACGGATTAAAGCTCTACAAAAACTTTGTTTCTTGGCAACCTTAATATTTTCTAACCTACCGCTATGCTGCTAATTCCCGCGATTGACTTAAAAGATGGGCACTGTGTTCGACTCGAACAAGGTGACATGGATAAAGCCACTGTTTTTTCTGAAGATCCAGGGGCCATGGCAGCGCATTGGATTAGTAAGGGCGCGCGTCGCTTGCACCTAGTGGACTTGAATGGCGCATTTGCTGGCAAGCTAAAGAACGAGTCAGCGATTAAATCAATTCTTAAAGCGGTTGGCGATGAAATTCCCGTTCAACTAGGTGGCGGTATTCGCGATCTCGAGACCATTGAGCGTTTATTGGATGATGGTATTAGTACTGTCATTATTGGCACCGCTGCTGTGAAGAGACCTGGCTTTGTACAAGATGCTTGCACAGCTTTCCCTGGTCACATCATGGTGGGCTTAGATGCGCGCGATGGCAAAGTGGCAACGGATGGCTGGAGCAAAATTACCGGCCACGAAGTGATTGATCTTGCTAAGAAATTTGAAGGTTACGGTGTTGAAGCCATCATCTATACCGACATTGGTCGTGATGGCATGATGAAGGGCATTAATATGGATGCCACGATCAAATTAGCACAAGCTATTCGGATTCCGGTCATTGCAAGTGGCGGCCTATCAAATAATCACGATATTGAAGCGCTGTGCGAGGCCGAGGCCGAAGGCATTATGGGTGTGATTGCAGGGCGCTCGATTTATGCGGGTGACCTAGATTTAACTGCGGCACAAAAGTACGCTGACGAGCTAACGCTCAAGTTTGCTAAGAAAATTATCTAGAGTGCTCCTCAGTGTTAACTAAGCGAATTATTCCCTGCCTGGATGTCACAGCGGGACGCGTTGTTAAGGGTGTGAACTTTGTTGGTCTGCGGGATGCTGGCGATCCCGTTGAGATTGCAAAACGTTACGATACCCAAGGCGCTGATGAACTCACTTTTTTAGACATTACTGCCACCTCCGATGGTCGTGATCTGATATTGCACATCATTGAAGATGTCGCATCCCAGGTATTTATTCCTTTAACGGTTGGTGGTGGCGTACGCGCAGTAGTAGATGTACGTCGTTTGCTCAATGCCGGCGCTGACAAGGTGAGTATGAATTCATCAGCAGTAGCCAATCCAGATTTAGTTTCTGATGCTGCTGCGTATTACGGCTCCCAATGTATTGTGGTCGCGATAGATGCTAAAAAGACTGAAGCGGGCAACTGGGAAGTATTTACGCATGGTGGCAGAACTGCCACAGGCATGGATGTAGTTGTATGGGCAACGGAAGTTGCCAAGCGCGGTGCCGGTGAAATTTTGCTCACCAGCATGAATCGAGACGGTAGTAAAGATGGATTTGATCTGGAGTTAACTGCTGCCGTGAGTGATGCTGTGAGTGTTCCAGTGATTGCCTCTGGTGGTGTCGGCAATTTACAGCACTTGGTAGATGGCATTACCAAAGGCCATGCCGACGCAGTACTTGCAGCAAGCATCTTCCATTACGGTGAATACACTGTTGGCCAGGCAAAAGAATACATGGCGAGCCAAGGAATTCCGGTTCGGATTTAAAGCGCAATAAAACACATTCAAAGAAGACATCCATGAGCGCATTCACCCCAATTGAATCTTTAGAGGCTGGTCCATGGCTGGATAACGTTACTTGGAATGAGCAAGGCTTAGTTCCGGTGATTGCCCAAGAGGTCGGTAGTAAAGATATTCTGATGATGGCCTGGATGAATCGGGATGCCCTATTGGCTACATTGCGTTTGGGTGAGGCGGTGTATTGGACTCGCTCAAGACAAAAGCTCTGGCATAAGGGCGAAGAGTCTGGCCACACCCAAAAAGTTAAAGAAATTCGTCTCGATTGCGATGGCGATACGATTGTTCTATTGGTAGAGCAAAAAGACGGTATTGCTTGTCACACTGGGGAGCACAGTTGTTTCTTCCAGGCCTGGGATTCCGCTAAATCGGCCTGGGTGGATGAGTCTAAGGGTCCTAAATAAGCCTTCTTAGTCTTCTTGGCAATAAAAGACATAAAATCGCTTTATGACTAGTTCAGCGCAAAACCCCTCAAATTTAGACTCTGCTTTAGCCCATCTGGCTGATGTAGTGGATCAGCGACGAGATGCATTTAAGGCTGGGCAGGCGGATCCGAAGACCTCCTACACCGCTCTGCTTTTTTCTAAGGGCGATGACGGGATCTTAAAAAAGATTGGTGAAGAAGCTACTGAGGCTGTAATGGCTGCTAAAGATGCTCGCAACGCTAATTTGGCCCCAGAACAACAAAAGCTCTTAGTGGGTGAGATGGCTGATCTTTGGTTTCACTGCCTGATTGCTTTATCCCAGTTTGGCTTACGCCCAGAAGACGTGATTACCGAGTTGGAGCACCGTCTAGGCACCTCAGGCATCGAAGAAAAAGCTGCTCGAAAAGCTGCCAGCAGGGAGTAATTGATGTCTCATGATCAAAATTGCCTGTTTTGCAAGATTTCTCAAGGAGTGATCCCATCCCAAAAGGTATACGAGGATGAAGAAATCTATGCCTTTAAAGATATCAACCCAGCTGCGCCTATCCATTTTCTAATGATTCCCAAGAAGCATATCCCCATGTTGGAGTCGGCGGAAGTGTTGGATGCGCCATTGCTAGGTAGAATGATGGAATTAGCACCGCGTCTTGCCAAGGAGCAGGGCTGCCGTCCTGGAAAAGATGGCGGCTTTAGAGTGGTAGTGAACAATGGTGCGGATGGTGGGCAAGAGGTCTATCACTTGCATCTGCATGTGATGGGCGGTCCACGCCCCTGGAAAAAATAGTTCGAGGAGATTAAAAATGGGTTCATTTAGCATTTGGCACTGGTTGATTGTTTTGGTGATCGTGATGTTGGTATTCGGTACCAAAAAATTGCGCAATATCGGTACCGACTTAGGCGGTGCTGTTAAGGGCTTCAAAGATGGCATGAAAGCGCCTGAAGGTGCCGAAGAGCCAAAAGAGCAGATTCAGCAAAACTCCACAGCTACTGCAGAAAAAACAGTTGATGTGCAGGCTAAAGACATCAATAAGTAATTGTTGATTGAATTAATGCGCGTCTTCAATGATTGATCTCGGAGTTTCGAAACTCGCACTTATTGCAGTAGTTGCATTGGTGGTGGTTGGCCCCGAACGCCTTCCAAAGATTGCCCGTATGGCGGGTAATTTATTTAGCCGTGCACAACGCTATATGGCGGAAGTGAAGTCTGAAGTGAGTCGCCAGATGGACATTGAAGAATTTAAGAAGCTTCGCGAAGAAAGCGCCTTAGTTCTAAAGGATGTTGAAAGCAGTCTGAAATCGACCGTTCAAGAGGCTAGTGCTAATCTGAGCGACCAGGCCGATATCTTTGAAAATAATTTCACAAGAGCTCCGCTGGACGAAAAAGAAGTATTTCAAAAGTCCATGCGTCAAGGGCGCAAGAGCTGGGGTGTGAGGCGTGCAGCTAGGCCGGTTTGGTTTAAACGTTCTACTGGTATGCGCACAAGAGTTCAGTCCGGCGCTGCTCGTATGAAGCGCTTTCATCACAGTGCCAATAAGTAACTCAAAATACTATTTAGATGACGCAAAATAATCCAACAGAAGATTCAGGCCTGCAGGAATCTTTTCTTTCTCATTTATATGAGTTGCGCGATCGCATCATTAAATCGGCCTTAGCCATCATTGTGGTGTTTCTCTGCCTTGTGTACTGGGCGCCCGATATTTTTCATTTGTTTGCACAACCGCTACTTCAGGCATTGCCTGTTGGTGGAAAAATGATTGTGACGGATGTCACAGGCTCTTTCTTTGTACCCATGAAGGTCACGATGTTGGTTGCATTCTTAATTGCTTTGCCGGTAGTGATGTATCAGTTATGGGCTTTTATTGCCCCTGGTTTATATCAACATGAGCGCAAATTAATAGTGCCTTTAGTGGTGAGCAGCTACAGCTTGTTTATTTTTGGCATGGCTTTTGCCTATTTCTTGGTATTTCCGACGGTATTTGGTTTTATGGCAAGTTACAACGCACCCTTGGGCGCGGAGATGTCGACGGATATTGATAACTATCTTAGCTTTGCTATGACGACATTCTTAGCCTTCGGCATTACATTTGAGGTGCCGGTTGTTGTTGTGGTTCTGGTGCGTATGGGCTTGGTTCCCCTAGCTAAGCTTAAAGAGATTCGTCCGTATGTGATTGTTGGTGCATTTGTGATCTCTGCTGTTGTTACTCCGCCCGACGTTCTATCTCAATTACTTCTCGCAGTTCCAATGAGCCTGCTTTATGAATTGGGTCTGCTGATTGCGCGCTTCTACGTGCCAAAACCATCGGATGATGAGTCTGATGGTGCCAAAGACGCTGACTCTAAAGGTGTAGATCCTTAAGCTACAGCTTGATCTTGTGGGAAGGTAGTCTTAAACCATTCTGTGACTCGGTCAAATCGATAACGTCTTTGCCGTAGATTTCCTTCTAAATCAGATTCACTCCCTGCAAAGACCTTGCCTGCAGCAAGTAAAGAGCGGCGCTGTTGAGTAGTATCAATCTGAATCAGTCTTGGCAAAATTTTCGGCAACTCATGCCGAATATCCACAACAACACAATGCTCATGTTGCAACTGACCGACATCGCATAAAAGTAATTCGGCTTTACTCAAGTTAAATTGGTTGGCGATGACGAGTCGGTGACACAATAAAATCCATTCTTCATCCAATTGATGCTCTGCATGATGGTTTAAGGCCTTTTCCGCAAAAATGGCTAAGTCATGCCAATCATTCGTTTTGGGATTAGAAACATTTTCTAAAATTTTCCCAAGCAGTTCTTTTGCTTCTGCAACTCCTTGTTGATGTGCTTGCCAAATCCAATAGGAGGCCTGTAGTCCGCGAACCTTCTCTTCAACTTTCTCGCGCTTGCGCCATAAGTTAGCGCCTCGCCTGTATTGAGCTTGTGCGTGACCCAAGTCAGCTGCGCGATCAAAGCAGCGGTCGCTTTCAGCAGCGTTGTAACCCGAGAACTGTGGTCGACGATAGATCTCCCCTAATGCAAACCAAGCATCGCGATCTCCATCTTTAGCCGCTAATTCTATCCAGTAAGCAGCCTTCTTAAGCGAGGCATTGGATTTACCGATAGGCGTACCCACATTTTGCCCAGTCGACTCATTTTCATTAAATTGCGCTAGCCGTAAACCAAGTGTGAGTTTGGCAATCGTTAGACCGAGTTCCGCAGCTTGTATAAGTGCTGCTTCATTCTTTTCAGAGATCCAAGCATTCCAAAGAGAAGAGAGCGCTTCATCTTTAGGCTGTAACTTGATTAGCAATTCTTTTGCAGGGTTCGTGAATGGTGTTTCCGAGTTGGCTAGCTTGACTAGAAATTCTTTGGCAGTCTTTTGAAGTAATGTGAAGTCGGTATTCCTCTCACGCTTTAAAAGCCAATTAGTTAATTCGATATGCAAATCTTTATTGTTAGGGTCTAGCAAAAGTTCTGCGAGTTGCCATTGCGCAGCAGGGCTTGAGTCAATATTTGCTTTGGCTAGCCTCCAAAATGAATCCCAGCCAAAAGCAAATGCCGGTGAATTAAAGGTTCCCGCTAAAGGAACCTTTGAGATTTGCTTCAGAATCGACAGAATCTCTGGAGGGGAGCCACTCAAACCAGAAATCTCAACATTACCTGAGGTGAATTCGCTAACCACTTGATTTTGAATAGATAAATAGGATTTTTCTAGCCAAATCAATGCATTAGCAGGTTGAATTGGGGTTTTAAATGCCCCGGTCAAATAGGCTAACGCCAAATTTTGTTGTGCGCATACATCACCCAGTCGGGCAGATTGCAGGATTTTTAAGAATTGACGGCTTGCCATGTGACAATTTTGGCATTCAGAGCCTTAAAAAGACAGAAATCAAAGCCCTTGTTGCCGTGATACAACGAAGAAAGCCAAAAAACTGCCTTTTGACAAGCAAAAACAGCTCCTAATTACCCTTACCCTCAGTCTTGCGGGGCAAAACAAGCAAAATTCATGAGTCCCAGTTTTATTCGGGCATTACTTTCAATTTATGGAGATTTAAAGAATGAAAAAATCGCTATTAGCAGTTGCAGCAATCGGCGCATTTGCGTCAGCAGCTCAAGCTCAGTCATCAGTGACTGTCTACGGTATCTTGGACGTTGGTTTCCAAGGCGTAACTACGCGCGGCCCTTTGTCATCGTCCAATGCGTCTGAAACAAAAGTAAACACCACACGTTTTTCTGGTGAAGGCTCTGAGACAACTTCACGTTTAGGTTTCCGTGGTACTGAAGATTTGGGCGGCGGTATGTCTGCTTTCTTCACAGCTGAATTTCAATTGGCACCAACTGACGTAACCTTATCAGGTCAGGGCGGCAACGGTTTGGCTAACCGCCAAACATTTGTTGGTTTGAAGAAAAATGGTATTGGTCAAGCCGCAATCGGTACACAGTACTCTCCTGTACATTTGGCAGTTGGTCGTACAGATCCAGGCATGCAGAACAACATGGTTGGTAACGTAATCTATACAACCAATGCATCACAAGGTTCTGGTCAGACTGCAACTTCTTACACAGTTCGTTATAACAATGCTTTGACATTGCAGACAGAGCGCATGGCTGGTTTCCAGTTGTATGCCCTTTATAACAATAACAACAGCAGCTCAAACAATACTCCAGCCAGCATTGGTACATCTACAGCTTCTTCTGCAACTGGTTATGGTGAGTCAAACAACACAGCAGGTGCTGTAGGCATTAACTATGTATGGAACAAGTTGAATGTTGATTTGGCACTCAATTCATCAAAGAACACTTCATACGCGGCTGGAGCACAAACAGCTGCAGCAATGCCTGCATCAGCTGTAGCGAACACTGTTAACGCTCCTGCTAATGCTCTTGGTACATCTGTTGGTATGACACAGTCTTATGCTGGTGCAACATATGACTTTGGTATCCTGAAGGCGTATGCTCAATATGTTAACTCTAAGGTAACTTCAAACCTTAACTCAAATGCTTATTTACAGCGCTCTGCTCAGCAGATTGGTGTACGTAGCTTTATCACGCCTACTATCGAGGCTTGGGGTTCAGTTGGTAATGGTCGTTACGGTGCAGGTGCTTTAAATGCATTGTCAGCAACTACAAACGCAACAGCAAACTTCACTGGCTATCAAGTTGGTTCTAACTACTGGTTGAGCAAGCGTACAAATTTGTACGCAATTTATGGTTCAACTCAAGTATCTAGCACTTCACTCAATGCGTCTGAAGGTGCTTCAAGCTACGGTGTTGGCGTACGTCACACTTTCTAATTTAACGCTAGCGTAAGCTAGTTGAAGATTAGTTTTGCATTAAATTAACCCACTGTGGCAACACAGTGGGTTTTTTCTTTTCTAAAGTTTGATTGTCCTATTACAACATTTTTGCTATACACATTAATTCTTTTAATGCTGAATTAAGGAAATTTAATGTCCGTTATTTTTTATGCTCGTGAAGCTGCAAACGATAGCTTCATCGTCAATCTCGAAAATCAGTCTGAACTTAAATTAGAGATCAATGTTAAAGAAGGGGGAGTAAATTTTTCCCAGGTTGTAGCCATTGCAACTGAAAAGGAGGAACAAAAGCAGAGATGTGGAGAAATAACCAAGCAAACTTTGAGTATGTTTCATAGCAGGGTGAATTCAAATATCTCAGAATACTTTGGGCTACTAAAGACTTCAGACATTACATCTAAGGTGATACTTGGATTTATTGAATTTTTAAGCGATAGATCAATTAAGGCAGTAACAATTAATCAATATTTGGGACTTTTAAAGCGGCTGTTAACAATTGCGGTATTGGAGGGCTGGATAAAGGGTTTGCCTGTATTTCCGAAAGTTAGAAGTAAAAGCATCCCAAGAGCTAGTCTTTCTGTTGATGAGTACTTAGAAGTTTTACGTTGCGCTAAAAATATGTCTCGCCCCAATATATCGACACAAGATTCACATAGGAATATTGTGAATGGCTTCTACGTAAAGGATGCTCCAATACCCAAAGAAATGGTCTGGTTAATTGGCTTCATGACCAATACATTCCTCCGTCCCGTAGATATGAAATTACTACAGCATAAGCATATAAAGATTGTAGAAGCCAAAAATCGCTACCTTAAAATCAGTCTTCCTGAAACAAAGCGCCATACAGGTCAGGTGATATCTTTAAGGGCTGCTGTAAGAATATATAGAGAGCTGAGAGAAAATAACTGTAAGCGTGGTTTTGGTAATCCTAATGATTATGTCTTCTTACCTCAGATTAAAAATCGTGAAGTTGCAATCCAAGCGATTTCACACCTATTTAGAAGGATCTTACTCAAAGCTAACTTGGAATCTAGTAGCGATGGGCAAAAAAGAACGCTTTACTCTCTTAGGCATACTGCAATTACATTCAGGCTAATATATGGACATGGTATTGATCTGTTAACGTTGGCTCGAAATGCCAGAACTTCTGTAGAGATGATTGAAAAGTTTTATTCATCTAACCTCAAGGCAGAAATGAATGTTGATATGCTGCAAAGCAAGAGAACAAGGTTTGGTTAGATTTTTTACTCGTCGTGTGCAACACGACACCACAACCCCTAAATATCCACCTCAAAAACCGTTTATACGCTATGTATTTGGCGCGCCAAATAGCTGTGCATCAGAGAACCCCTGTTTTAAGCTTGTAGCGTGGATTTGAGGTGTTTACTTAAATTCGTCGTCTTTATCCCACGATTTGAATAAATACTTTTAGCTCCACCAAAGATTATTGCTATTTTCTTTGGCGGAGCTAAATGCTAAGTCATTGATTCTTGGAAAGATTATTGATCACACATTTTGGTCGTCCTTTGGAGCAAAAGAATACAAACTGCATACACAGTTTTATTTATCTAAAGGACAAAAATGGCTCAAGCAAAAACACTCACCACAACTGAATTAGAACAAGTATTACGCTACATCAGCAGCACAACTTATGCAGAACGCAATCGCGCAATGTTGCTCATGGGGTATTGGGCAGGACTTCGCGTTAAAGAAATTGCCCAATTAAAAATGGGAGATGTATTAAATGAAGATGGCACGATCAAAAGCGAAATCCGTTTAAGTGCAGAGCAAACTAAAGGCAATGACGGCAGAACTGTGTTCTTGCCAGCAAAGCTAAAAGAAGAATTGACTGTGTATCTCAAAACTCGACATATAACCATGCCTGATATTCCCTTATTCCATACGTCTAAGCGTTTGGGCTGGACACCCAATACCTTATGTCAGCACTTCTTTTGGCTTTATAAGAAAGCGGGTATTGCGGGGGCTAGTAGCCACAGTGGTCGCAGGCAATTCATTACTACCTTGGCAAACAAGGGCATCTCTGTGCGTATTTTGGCTAGCTTAGCGGGACATAAGAGTATTGCTGTAACGCAGAAATACATTGATGTGAACGACGATATGAAAAGAGCGGCTGTAGAGTTGATATAACTGTTGTGCTGTCAAGAACGACAATTAGTTATACCAAGTGTAGCGAATCTCATTAGAGTTAATTTTATTCACGGCATCCAAAACTTTAGTGCCACTAAGCTGCGATGTTAAATCCAAGTCCCACCAAAGTTTTTCTAGCTCTGCGTGGGACTCCCTTTGTTTTTTGCTAAATCTATCTACTGGCAAAGTTTTTTTAAATACGGGATATTTACCCAGCTCTACATTCCCAATCAACATCTTGGCCTTGCCTATGTAGCGACTAACAGTAGCTCGCATACGATTTAATCGCTGGTGATGTAACTCAACATCCTCAGCCATCCCTTCATTACCTGGGCTTAATCGTAACGCCACACCAATACGATACAAGTCGCCTTTAGTTGAATATTTGTCTTTCGCTTGTTCTAGTGCGACTGGTTTCGCCATGACCTCTCTGTGAACACACCATATTTCATGCATTCTTTGTAGGGTGGGCAAGCGATACAACACGGGGTTAATGGGGAATTGAGATTGACTCATTTGTAATTTATTAGCAGGACGCATTGTTATGTGTTGCTTAAGAATGCGATTGATTTGACGGCTAATGGTTGCTTGGCTAAGGTCTAGTGGAATTTCCACCAATAACTTGTCATCCCGCGTTTCTGTGAGATTGCTTAAATCATCTACGATTTCTATGACCTTGGGAAGCTCCAGTTGTTCCCTAAAAATATAGGTGCCAGTGCGCTCATACCAAGTATCAAAGTCGCTTTTATAAATATCCCCAAACTTGCGATATAGCCAGCGCATTCCATCATCTATGGTGCGTGGATTGTTGGCGCTAGAGCTGGTTTGGCAAATGAGCCAGTAGTCCTTACTAAGTCGTAAATATTCCCACCACCAGCGCCTAACGCTAGTGCGGGCATAACTTAACTCTTCTTCAATTGTGCGGGAGTGCAGTCGTCCAATTCCCTTTTGAATGCCGCGAATATGCCTCATAAGCCAATTTCTATATAGGATTAACAGTATATGTCTATATTACACAATAAATCAGTTAATCGGGATAGTAGGGGTTGTGGGTAGCGAAACAAAACAAAAGCAACCCGCATATTACTAACCGTCATTAAAAGGAGAAACCTTATGACAACAGCAACTTTGGCAGTAAATGCAGTAAACCCTTCAATTAACTTGGCAGCTCTGAATGTGCCTGCAACTGTTGTCGTGTCAAACACGACACCTGCTGCTCAGCCTAGCGCATTTGAGCAATTGAAGTCTTTGGAGTCAGCCCGTATTGGCTGGGAAACAGTTGAGCTTGCTCAGTCTAATAATCGCTTATATAGCATTTTGAAGCAGGCTTACAGCTTTTATCTGGTGATGAAGCAAGACGCTGACAAAGAAGTGCGTAAAGCTAAGCTAGAGGCGATGGAGGCATTTATCGCTGACAAGGGCTATACCAATAGCTTTGGCGCCACAACACACGATATGACTCGTGTTGTTAAGTGTGTATTTGGCGTTGATCGTCGTCGTGTTTCAGCATATTCAATTGCTTTGCGTGAAGCATTGCGACAAGAGGTTGGAGCTGATGACTTGGTTGCATTTTTGCAAGAAAACGGTGGTGTTGAGCAAATTCGTATGGGTGGCACTAAGCCTTTATCAGCCACCAAGCGTGCTGAGCTTGTTAAAGCCGAAGTAAGCGAAGCAGTCATTAGTACAGTCAAGTTTGACGCTGCGCTTGTCAAAGCAAATGCAGACTGGGTGGACAAGCAAGTGGTGTTAGTAGCTACTTACTTGCCTACTGGCGAATTTGAAGTGAACGCTGTAGTTCGTCACGATGGCGCTGTGAATACTGCCTTAGCGGCTTATTACACGCTGGCACAGGCTAAAAAGCGCGAAGAACTGAATGCGCTGAAAAAAGCAGAAGAAGAAGCCGCAAAAGTGCAAAAGTCAGAAGCGAAAGCAGAAGACAAGGTAGCTAAGCAAATTGCTAAGACTGCGCAAGAAATTGCAGAAAAAGCACAAGCAGTGAAAGCGACAGAAGCATTTAACAATGTTTTTGTCACAGAAACACAGGCTACAGAGCAACTGCAAGCTGAGTTTGCTTAATTAACCATTGGGGCTATGTATTTGCATAGCCCCTTTTTTAATCTTTTAAAGGAGGGACTATGTCCTTATTTGCACCCAGTTGTTTAGACGACTTTTTGATTAACAATGCGGCAGAGCGTGAAGTGCTGGAGCTCATTCTTGCTCGTAAATTGCCATTTCCGTTTAATGGCAAAAGTGGCATCTTGCTGCATGGCACTTATGGCACTGGCAAAAGCACATTGGGCTTTTTATGGCCTAGATTGCTTGAAACAGCCTATGCAGGTAACTATCCACAATCTAGCCCAATTGGGCAAATGCAAGTGGTAGAAGATGCTATACCTGAGATATTTCGTTGTGGTGGGGGCATGAGTATTACCAATATTGTTGGCACGATCAATAAATGTAATTCTCGCTCTGCATGGCACCACCATTCAAGAAGTGATTATTTTGTGCTGGACGAGGTAGATAAGCTCACTAATGGTGCGCAGCAGTCACTTAAATCCACCATGGATTTGCCGCGAAGCTTTTTTATCTTCACGACCAATTATCTTGACCGTATTGACGATGGCATTATCAATCGTAGCTTTTTGATTGAAATGAACCAGTCGGCAGATGCTAATGCTTATGTCTTAATAGGACAAAGCATCCTGCAGAAGATGTCCCTTGTTTCCACTGCATTGCCTGTAGCGGCTATTACGGCGATTGCAAATAAAGCAAAAGGCTCTTTGAGAACTTTTGCTAGTGATGTGATGATTGCAGGCGTGAAGTTGGGTGGAATATTGCCAAAATAAGTTGTTGTAAATGCCATAGCCACTGTCGTGTGCATCACGACAGTGGTTTTTTCTCAATCACCAGCTGGCTAATTCACTATTAGTTGCTAAGAGTTCAGCAATATTCTTTCCAGCAATAGCTCTACAAGGTTTAGCCGTGAGTTTCCAGCTATCCTCTACTTCTGCCTCACCATCTAATACACATAGTATTAATTCATTAGTTTTCATATTTAAAGTGCCAAAGCCATAGACGGATGTTTTAGTCTTTGTTGCCAAGTCATAACGCACTATCCAGCTAACCAGCGTGTCCTTATCTACTTCGTTACGAACTTGATTGACTATTTCTAGTTGATTTTCTTTGGCCAAAAACTCCCAATGCTCATAAGTATAAAAATCCAAGACATATTTGACTTTAGGGTTCTTAATGTCTGCGGTGGCATTAAATAGAGCTTGATGGCGAACACCTTTAGCGTAGGTTGTGCCGTATTTGGCATTCTGAAACAAACGAACTGCGATTTCTTTCTGCATATTGATTTCTCCTTATTGGTTGCAGTGAGTGGCGCAGTTAGTTGCGTAGAAGTTGCAGATCTCAAAAGAGAGGTTGCTTGTTTCGGGTTTCGTAGTTACGAGTCAGAGTTACTCATTTGTCCCAAGTAGTAACTCATTCGCAACTTATTTCTATAGCCACTCATTCGCAACTCACTTCGCCACTCACACTTATTTAGCTTTGCTAAAGGAAAACAAACAAAAATAGTGGCGATATTTGGTGGTTTTGGAAAAATTGAGGTCGACCAAATCCCAATTCAGGTAATAAATTAAATGTGCCCATTAACAAACAAGGAGAATTAAATGAGCGCATTGGAATCACTCAAGCTAACAACAGCTAAAAAACCTACCCATATCCCTGCAATCGTATTTCGTAGAAATAAACTTTCTAGCAAGTTGTGGGAGCAAATCCAGCTAGCCAAAAGTCATATAGACGGCACGCCATTTGTTGTGACTAAGTTCAAAAGCGTTAAAGATAAAGAAACTGGTTTACGCCGCCAAGTAGAAATCCCCAAGCGTATTCGCGAATGGTGGTTTAAGAATGAAGCTGGCAAAGTCTGCGTGTCAGTCAAATACGGCACTAAAGTGATTGAGCTTGCTAAAGGCAAGCACAGCGTTGAAGTAGATAGCGCACAAAACCTAGTGAAGGCGCTTGAGCTAGTGAAGCAGGCTGTAGAAGCAGGAGAGCTTGATACTCAAATTGAGTCCGCTAGCGGTGCATTGAAGCTAGGGTTTAAGAAGTAAGGCCTATAGGTGTCGTGTTAATCACGACACCCATAAATATCTATATGAAACAATTTAGAGCAACTGTTAGAGCAAGAGGGATGGTTGTAACCACTATCGTATTTGCTGAAAACACCAACTTCGCCACAAAAATACTCCAAGCCCAATTTGGCGCTGCGAATGTAATCAGTATTCCAACACAGATTGGGAATGGCTAATGAAGATCACAGAAGTCACAACACCAACGCCAGAGCAACAGCGAATCAAGGCCATGCAAGCACAGGTCAAGCGTTCTCAGGAAGCCGTTAAGGCTGAGCGAGCTAGGCAGAAGATAAAAGCTGGACAACAGCAACTTAGTCAAGTAAAAAACTAGTAATTCATTTAATAACAGTCGAGGTGTATTTTGAAGATTACTAAAGGCACGCCCCAAGCCATGGCATTTCTTGACTTCTTAAAAAAGAAGGCAATTTAACTGATGTGTATTCGCAGGAATTTTTTGATCGTCAGCCAACCTATGACGAAGATCCTGAAGCGCCATTTGACAAAAACGGCATGGAATACATTGAAGAGCTTGAGGCAGATCCAAGTGAAAATGCAAAACCCAAGAATCACCTTCTGTTTATATTTTTAGATGAATACAAAAGGGATTTAATTAATAAGTTATTGATTATATGTTCTTCGCTTGTTAAGCATTTTGATGGTCTTCACAAGCCCGATTTCATTATTCTTAATCTCTATACAAAACAGATGCTGTGCGTAGGATTTGGTAGAAAAAATCGCATATTTGCGTATGACCCTATGTATGAGCCATTAATAGACTTCTTTGGGCTTACGGGTAGCGGGCGTGATAGCAAATATCTCGACAGGTTTATGGAGCATGATTGTTATGAGGCTGTGAGAGATTTTGCACAGGCTTTAGCGACATTAAGCGAAGCGATGTTTGATTGGGATCACTTGCCCCACAATCCTGAAATGCTAGAAATTGCATTGGATGAAGGCGCTAAATCTGATGATCTCTATTATGTTGAAGACGATGAGGATGGCTATACCAAAGAAGATTTGGAAGGCTATATAGAGGAATATGCGGATGCCCAAAGGCGTCAAGATGAGGCAATGAAGGTAATTCGTATATTTTTCCCAGCTCACGATTGGTGGGAATTGAATACTGGAGATTATTAATGTCTTTAGAGCAAAGAACTTTCAGATGTCTGCCAGCTACTAAATGTTGAGCAGCATCAACTTTTGCAAAGTATTTTTCTCTTGACGAACTATTGGTTTATTTCTTAAATTTAAAGAATATAAATTTTTGGAGAAGATAATGAATGCTTTTTTGCTTACACAGCGCTTACACAGCGAAAGAAGTCAATTTACACTTTGCAATAAATCGGGCTTAGAAGCTTTACAGGGCTGGTGCCCCTTGTCCGACTCGAACAGACCACCTACTGATTACAAATCAGTTGCTCTACCAGATGAGCTAAAGGGGCAACGGATAGTATTTTAACCTATTTCACAATCGTCAAGGAAGGTCTAGTGACCTTTGGCTTCTCAACAGCATCAAGGCTGACTTCTTTGACCTTATTAGCCTGACTAGCATCAAATGGGAAAGACATGCCTTGGCCATTTTCTCGGGCATAGATTGCTAGGACATGGCTTACAGGAACCATAATTTTCCTTGGAACCCCGCCAAATCTTGCCTGAAAGCTGATCCAGTCATTATCTAGATTCAGCTGGTGACAGGCCTCTATTGAGAGATTGAGAACAATTTCATCGTTCTTTACAAACTCCATGGGCACCTCAACACTGGAATCAACAAAGACTGCCAGGAAAGGCGTAAAGCCAAAATCCGTACACCACTGATGTAGCGCACGGATTAGGTAGGGCTTATTGCTTGGAATATCAGACATGCTTATCTTGCCAGCCTGAGTAATGAGCCGCTTAGCGACGCATTACCTTTTCTGATGGAGTCAAAGCCTCAATATAAGCAGGTCTGCTAAAAATACGCTCAGCATACTTTAAGAGAGGAGCTGCATTACGCGAGAGGTCAATGCCGTAATGTTCCAAACGCCACAATAAAGGAGCAATTGCTACATCAAGCATAGAGAACTCTTCGCCCAACATGTACTTGTTCTTCACAAAAATAGGCGCCAGCTGAGTTAAGCGATCGCGAATAGCTAAACGCGCTTTTTCATGAGACTTTTCTGCAGGCTTACCTTTTTCATTTTCCAAAGCAGCTACGTGGATAAATAGCTCTTTCTCAAAATTGAAGAGGAAGAGGCGTGCACGTGCGCGCGCAACAGGATCAGGCGGCATTAACTGTGGATGAGGAAAACGCTCATCAATGTACTCATTAATGATATTTGACTCATACAAAATCAAGTCGCGCTCAACCAAGATTGGAACTTGGCCATAAGGGTTCATCACCGAGATGTCTTCTGGCTTGTTAAACAAGTCCACATCACGGATCTCAAAGTCCATGCCTTTTTCAAAAAGCACCAAACGGCAGCGTTGCGAGAATGGGCAGTTTGTGCCCGAGTACAACACCATCATAAATTTATTTCCTTAAATATCTACTTCAATACAACAAACGCATAACTAAAGCGGCTTTATTTCAATTTACAACTTTGGCTTAGTGGATATCTTTCCAGTAAGCCTTATTCAAGCGCGAAGCCAATAGAGTGAAGATCGCCAAGAAGATCAGCACTATAACGCCCAGACGCTTACGCTCGAGTTGCACTGGCTCAGCCATCCAAGACATGAAGGCAACCAAGTCAGCGATATTGTCGTCATACTCTTGTGGCTTCATGTTTCCTGGAGTCAGTTGCTCGAAACCTACGAACACTTTTTCCATTCTGGCTTCATCATGTGGGTCTTTATGCTCTTCAAACTTCGCAGCACGCTCACCTTGTAGCTGCCAGAGAACATGTGGCATACCTACGTTTGGATATACCAAGTTATTCCAACCAGTTTGAGTAGCATCATCTTTATAGAAAGTGCGGAAATAGGTGTAAAGCCAATCAGTGCCACGCGCACGAGCTTCAACAGAGAGATCTGGTGGAGTCTTACCAAAGAACGCCTTACCTTCTTTTGGCGTCATCGAGATTGTCATCAGATCACCGACTTTAGCGTCATTCAAAATCAAATTGTCTTTGATCTGCTGATCGGTCAAGCCGATGTCGCGCAAGCGGTTGTAACGCATGCTTGATGCTGCATGGCAATTTAAACAATAATTCACAAATAACTTAGCGCCATTTTGCAATGAAGCATTATTGCTTACGCGATTAGGCGCCGTGTCCAATGGAAAACCGCCTTCATTAGCTTGGGCAGTTAAACTAAAACCAAGGGCAGCAACCACCACGGTTGCTTGGCAGAAGCCCGTCAAAGTTTGCAGAATTCGTTTCATACTAGTTCCTAATATCTCAGCGTGAATTAATGGGACTTAAAGGTGACGCGCGTTGGAACTGGCTTGAAGGTACCAAGCTTGCTCCAAAACGGCATTGCCAAGAAGAAGCCCAGATAATAAATAGTGCAAATCTGAGAAATTTTTTCAAATACGGGTGATGGTGGTTGGATGCCCAAATAACCCAAAATCACAAAGCTCACCACAAATACACCATAAATATATTTATGGAACTGTGGACGATAGCGAATGGATTTCACTGGGGAATGATCTAACCAAGGCAGGAAGAACATAATCACAACAGAACCGCCCATGATCACAACCCCCCAGAACTTCGCATCAAATGCGTAGAAGCCAACAGCCAAAATGAGGGCAATCGCTGCGCAAGCACCCTTCACCTTAATGTCTTTAGTGCTGATCGCAAACATTCCTAAAATCACTGCTAAGAAAATCCATAACGGCAATAAGAAGTTAGTCGTTGTCGCCCGCAACATTGAGTAGAACGGTGTGAAGTACCAAACCGGCGCAATGTGCGTTGGGGTTACAAATGGATTGGCTGGTATGAAGTTATTTGCCTCTAGGAAATATCCACCCATCTCAGGAGCGAAGAATACGACACAAGCAAATACCATCAGGAACCCGCCCAAATACATGACATCGTGAACGCTGTAATAAGGATGGAATGGAATGCCGTCAACAGGATGACCGCTAGCATCAAGCGTATCTTTAATTTCCACGCCATCTGGATTATTTGAGCCTACTTCATGCAAGGCAAGAATGTGCGCCACTACCAAACCAATCAATACCAATGGAATCGCGATCACATGGAATGCAAAGAAACGATTGAGAGTTGCATCACCGACTACATAGTCGCCACGTAACCATAAAGAAAGATCTGGGCCAATCAATGGGATTGCAGAGAACAAGTTCACGATAACCTGAGCACCCCAGTAAGACATTTGACCCCAAGGGAGCAAGTATCCAAAGAAAGCCTCGCCCATCAGGCACAAAAAGATGGCACAACCGAAAATCCAAATCAATTCGCGTGGCTTACGATATGAACCGTAGATCAATCCGCGGAACATGTGCATATAAACCACCACGAAGAACATGGAGGCGCCGGTTGAGTGCATGTAGCGAATCAACCAGCCCCATGGCACTTCACGCATGATGTACTCAACAGATTCAAAAGCCTTAGCAGCATCAGGCTTGTAGTTCATTGTCAAGAAAATGCCAGTAACAATTTGCATTGCCAAAACGACAATAGCTAATGCGCCAAAGATATAGAAGAAGTTGAGGTTTTTAGGAGCGTAATACTCGCTCATATGCCGTTTAAAAGCTTCTGTAACAGGCAAACGTGAGTCAACCCATGCCATTAGCTTTTGGGCTCCTGAAGCGTCTGCTGGAACTTCTTTTTCGTGAAATGCCATTTATCTCTCCTTAGGCCTTCTTATCATCGCCAACCAGAATCTTGGTATCGCTCAAATACATATGTGGCGGCACTTCAAGGTTATCTGGGGCTGGTTTGTTCTTAAATACACGGCCTGCCATATCAAATGTAGAGCCATGGCATGGGCAAAGGAAGCCTCCTGGCCAACTAGTTGGCAAAGATGGTTGAGGACCTGACTCAAATTTGGCTGTAGGAGAGCACCCTAGGTGAGTACAAATACCCACCACAACCAAGTACTCAGGCTTAATCGAGCGCCATTGATTTTGAGCGTAGGGTGGGGTAAATTGGGCTGGATCCCTCAAAGAATCAGGATCTGCGAGCTCGGAGTCAATTTTAGAGAGCTCTGCAACCTGTTCAGAGGTACGACGCACCACCCAAACCGGCTTACCGCGCCACTCAACCATACGCATCTCATCTGGCTGCATACCAGTAATATCGATTTCAACGGCAGCTCCAGCGGCTTTAGCACGCTCAGAAGGCTCAAAACTATTCACAAAAGGGTAAAGGGCTGCGGCTGCACCAACGCCGCCAACCGCTGAAGTAGCGATCAACCAATTACGGCGATCCTTGTCCATACAGGGCTTGTCACTCATTTACAAAATTCCTTGGAAGAGCATTTATAGGTGGAAATTGCTTAAAGGTAGGATTTTAAAGTAAAAAGTGGGGTATGCAACAAAGTTATAGGGTTAATCTTGAGTTAATCTTAATCTTAGAGAAAAGGAAAGTCTTTATGGCAGTTTTAAAGGAATTTAGGGACTTTGCGGTTAAGGGTAATGTCATTGATTTAGCTGTGGGCGTCATTATTGGCGGAGCCTTTGGAAAGATTGTTGATTCTCTGGTCAACGACATTGTGATGCCAGTCATTTCAACTCTTTTAGGGGGCCATATTGACTTCACCAACCTATTTCTTGTGCTTGGCAAGATTCCTGAAGGGGTTCCTAGAACTTTTGATGCCCTTAAAAAGGCGGGCATCCCCGTCTTTGCCTATGGGAACTTCATCACTATTTCCATCAATTTTATCCTCTTGGCCTTTGTAATCTTCCAAATGGTCAAAGTGGTGAATAAAGTTCGGCTAATGGACGCTCCACCTGCTCCGCAAACACCAGAAGATATTGTCTTGCTAAGAGAGATTAGGGATAGTCTAAAGAAATAAATTTTATTTCTAGGCTTGAATGCCCATTTACACCCTTCTGCCCGAAAGGGTGCCTAGCTAACCTCCGTTAGGCTGACATACAAGCGGCATTTCCCACATGGGTTTACCTTGACTGTAATCGCAAGAAATGCCGATTGGTGAGGATGTGCTGGCTAAACAGCCCGCTAACGTGAGGATCAATAAGACTGTTGAAATGTATTTCACCACCATCCACCTTTGAAAAGATTAAGAAAAAACCCACCATGTTTCCATGATGGGTTAATTTAATACCAATCTAATCATCAACTAGCTTACGCTAGCAATAAATTAGAAAGTGTGACGTACGCCGATTGCATATTGGCTAGCTGCAGCAGAACCATTAATGCCACCCAATGAAACTACGTTTGAAGTCTGAGATTTACCGTAGATTGCATACAAGTTTGTACGCTTGCTCAACAAGTAGTTAGAACCCAACTGCCATGCGTTCATGTTAGCTGTTGGCTCACCTGCGCCGTAGGCTGTGTAACGACCATTACCAAGGTTACCCCAAGCTTCGATTGTTGGTGTAATGAAACTACGAACACCAATCTGTTGACCTGAACGCGAAGCATAGTTGTTAGAGTTCAAAGTAGAGGTCGCCTTACGATTGATCCAGTTTGCATACGCCTTCAAGATACCAAAATCATATGTTGCAGCAACATATGTTTGGTTATCAGTTACGTTAGAGCCGTTATCGTTAGTATTGGTTGTAGGTACGATAGCAACAACGCTTGTATTTGTCTCATTTTTGAAAGACTGATACGCAGCAGTTACATACAATTTTTGCCATGTGTAATCAACGCCTAGACCCCAGCCACTGATGTTGTTTGTACCGCCAGCTGTATAGGTTGCCGCTACGTTGTTAGCACCAGTTTGAGTTTGGTCTTGATTCTTTTGTGAATAAATACCTTTAGCACTGAAACCAGCAAATTTCTCAGTGTTAAATGTGATCGCATTGTTTTGACGAACTGTATAAGCAGCTGTAGATGTGTCTACTGAGTTTGCTTTTGCTGGGTAAATGATGCTACCTACAACGTTGTTTTGCTGACCAGGATCAGTTGCGGCAACTGAAGTATGGATTGGTGTGTACTGAGTACCGATAGCAGCTTGACCCAAACCTTTTTTGCTCAAACCAACAAATGTTTGACGGTTAATCAAACCACTAGATGCTGTGCCTGATAAACGGTCTTCTTGTGGATAGAGTTGGAATTCAGCTGTGAAGAAACCAGCTAAGCCGCCGCCTAAATCTTCAGTACCTTTGAAGCCTAAGCGTGAAGTTGTTTCAGCTGATTGACCAAACTGAGCAGAAGTTGTCTTCTTGCTTCCTGCAGCATTGCTTGCTGGGAATGCTTTTGCATCAGCACCAGTAAAACCAACGTCCAAGATACCGTATACGGTTACTGAGGACTGAGCTTGAGCTGCGCCAGCAAATGCTGTCATTGCTGCAACTGCTAATAGCGATTTTTTCATTCTTTAAATCTCCATAAACTACAAGCGTGGAAATTTTGTTAGAAAAATTGCTATCAAGTTGTCGTGTTAAACACGACACTACGACCCATGCATTTTTTGAATCAAAAATTAATTTCTGCTTCTTGCAAAATAAATTGCTCTATTCGAATATGCCACTTTCTTAGAAGGTCAACAGGTCTTTGGCGGTAGTGTTTTTCAGCTATGGCACTTGGCTTATGTCCCATGATTTGTGCGCTAATTCCTGCGGGACATTCAACCCATTCAGCTAACGTCCCAAAAGAGCGTCGCAATCCGTGAATAGTAAGAAACGGTAGTTGAGCTCTACTTAGGGATTGGTCAAGAGCTATGCGAGGTTCTTTTAAGTAACCAGACTGAGATCTATGGCTTGCAAAGACATAGTCATTAATTTTGGGAAGAGAAGATAAAAGATGTTCAACATATGGAGTGAGAGAAATAATCCGTGTTCCTTGTACCTTATCGCGGATTATTGCTGTATGCCAAATTGTGTCTATATCGCTCCACTTTAAACTTGCCCATTCTTCTCGTCTTGCACCAGTCAACAATAGTGTTTGAAGATAGGCACTGATTGTTTGATTTTGTATATTTTTAATAGATTGAAACCAGACTTTTAATTGCTCTTTCTGTAAACAATCTCTTCTTGCTTTAGGTGCTGGCAGTTCTTGGCTTAATCTTTCGCATAAAGTCCTATCAACTATTAATGTTTTGTATTCAGAATGATCTGCTGCCCATCTAATAAATGCTTTTAACATTGCAAGTGCTAGACGAGTTTTTAGAGGTCTCGAATTTCTCTCTTTCTCTATCCAAGCAATTACCAGATCACGTGTAATTTGATTAAGAGGGAGATTAAGGATTGGCCTTAAAAACCCTGTCTCTTTAATGTTGGATTGGTTGCGACGTAACCCGCGAGTAATAAGCTCACCACCTTCTCTGGACATATCCACATGATCTAAGTAGTACCTGCGACTCCAGCGAGCCTCTTTCTGTTTTATATATTCAAGCCATATAGACAAGGCGGACTGTTCTTTTATAGATATAGTCATTATATTTTTGATGCGGGGGTCTATACCGCGATCAATCGAAACAGCCAATCGTCTGGCCTCTACCTGTGCTTCCTGAATGTTCCAAGCACCAAATTGGCCTATTGTTAACCTAACTGTCTTACCAGTTAATCGACTCTGCAGGATGAAGGATTTAACCCCGTTTTTCGTGATTCTCAAGCCTAAGCCAGGGGTTTTGGCGTCCCAAAAAATGCTTTGACCTTTTAGGGGTGGGGCAAGCCGCTCAAGTCGCTTAGTTGAGAAGCTAAATTTGCTTGGGGTTTTGCCCAGATTCTGTGTAAGCACTGTGTAAGCAAATTGCTTAAAAAAGAGGCTTTTTACCTTTGGAAATCGTGAAATAGGTTAAAATACTATCCGTTGCCCCTTTAGCTCATCTGGTAGAGCAACTGATTTGTAATCAGTAGGTGGTCTGTTCGAGTCGGACAAGGGGCACCAAAAAAATTCAAAGGATTTACAGGCATTGGCTGTAAATCCTTTTTTATTTTTTTATTCACCTAAGCTTCGCGAGTAAATTAAAATCTCCAAATGAATGCACAGGCTAGGTATTTAATGGGCTTAGCGGTTGAATATATCCAAAAAGGAAGTTTGGAGGATGCAGATCGATTGCTCAACCAAGCGCTTAAAATGGAGCCCAAGAATTCGGAGGCCCTAAGACTTCGTGGAATTATTTTGGCATTTAAGAAAATGTTGCCTGAGGCACTGAGGTTATTTGATCAATCAATCAAGGCTGACTCAAGAAATTGGCTTTCTTATAGCAACCGTGGCAATGTTTTGAAGGACCTTTATCAGCTTGATGAGGCTTTAAGGAGCTACAACAAAACAATATCCCTGCAACCAAATTACGCAGAGGTTTATAACAACAAAGGAAATGTACTTCTTGAACTCAATGAATTCCAAGAGTCTGTAGCATCCTACCGTAAGGCAATTACCCTTAATCCTACTTATGCTGATGCACATCATGGAATGGGCAATTCCTTGAAAAAAATCGGTAATCTTACAAAGGCGCTTGAAAGTTATGGGGTTGCAGCAAGCCTTAATCCTTTGGCTGGCCATATTGCATCATCGTATATTTCTACCAAAATGCAAATGTGCAGGTGGAATGGGTTACAAGATGAAATTAACTATCTATTACAGCTGGGATTAAATTCAGATGCAAAAATTCATCCCTTTCATTTATTATCAATTTGCAATGACCCCGCCTTATTGTCAACATTAACCGAGCAATATATGCTTGATGCTTATCCGGTTAAGGATGACTTAGGATTGATTGAGTACCCCAAAAAGGGCGAGCGGATTCGCATAGGATATTTTTCAGCTGATTTTCATGGCCACCCCGTCTCTCTGTTGGTTGCGGAAATGTTAGAGCTTCATGATCATACTAAGTTTGAGACTATTGGATTCTCAATGGGGCGCAGTCAGGCTGATGAAATGCGGCTACGGATGGAAGGGGCCTTTGATAGCTTTATCGACATAGCCCTAAAAAAATGACCGACAGGTAGCAGAGCTTGCGCGAGATCTAAAAATAGATATTGCCGTTGATCTAGGTGGGGTTACTGAAAATAATAGACCTGGAATATTTTCATACCGTGTAGCGCCAATTCAAATGAGTTATTTGGGTTATTTAGGAACAATGGGAGCTTCATACTACGACTATCTTATTGCTGATCAAATCATTATTCCGCCTTCCCAGCAAAGCGCGTACCGAGAAAAAATCATCTATTTACCAAGCTTTCAGGCAAATGATTCTCGCAGGCAGATTTCATCGAGAGTATTTTCAAGGAGCGATCTGGGTCTACCAGATGAAGGTTTTGTCTATTGCTGTTTCAATAATAATTATAAAATTACCCCCACCATTTTTGATAGCTGGGCAAAAATTTTACTGTCGGTAGAGGGCAGTGTTCTGTTGCTGTACGCTGACAATGAGGAAGTTAAAATAAATTTATCTCGAGAGATTGAGGTGCGGGGAGTTAGTGGTGACCGTCTAATTTTTGCAGGACGTTTATCTAGAGAGGAATATCTTGCCCGCTATCGGGCAGCTAACTTATTCCTTGATACGTCGCCTTACAATTCCGGCACAACTGCAAGTGATGCGTTATGGGCTGGCTTACCAGTGCTAACGTTCACTGGGAAATCTTTTTCTTCTCGGATGGGTGCCAGTATTCTACATGCCATTGGGATGCCTGAGTTAGTTGCAGATTCACAAAAAGCCTATGAATTACTTGCTATTGATTTGGGAAATAACCCAAAGAAGTTTGAGATAATTAAGGCTAAGTTGATTAAGAATCGTCTTGCAACGCCCTTATTTGATACTCAACTCTTTACCCGAAATTTAGAGAGGTCGTGGTTGGAGTAAGCGG
>NZ_NGUO01000003.1 GCF_002206635.1 Polynucleobacter aenigmaticus
GGCTTCAGGCAATTACACTTTTGCCTTGATTAATGGTACCTTAAGGATCACTCCAGCTACTTTGACGGTGACTACCGATGCCTCCTCTAAGGTTTATGGTGCAGCACTGCCGGTCTTTACTGGCTCAATGAGTGGTTTAGTTGCTGGCGGTACTACACCAACAGCTTCTTATTCATCTACAGCTACTTCGGCTAGTAATGTCGGCGACTACTCTATCAACGCAAATTTAACTGCTGATACTAACTACTCAGTATCCGTAGTAGCAGGGCAGTTAACGGTTACTAAAGCAACTTTGACCGCAACGGCTAACGATGCCTCTAAAGTCTTTGGTACTACTAACCCAGCCTTATCAGTTAGCTTGGTAGGCTTTGTAAATGGCGATACAGCAAGTACAACTGCTGGTTTGACAGCTTCTACAGCCAATAGCACAGCAACAACTTCAACACCGGTAGGCACTTCAGCAATAACAGTAGCCGCTGGCACTGCAAACAACTACAACATTACGCCAGTAGCAGGTGTTTTAACGATTACTTCTGTTCCGGTGGTTATCCCTGTTCAGGCCAAGGTTCCTGTAGCGCCATTCAATAATCAATACCAGGGAATAATTATTCTTGAGGCAACATCCCCGCAAGACTATTCTAAAGAGGCGGTTTCCGGTGGTGGAGTATCTCGCGATGACAATAATTTAGCGCTGCTGACACTTCCTAAAATTAAATTTAATAGCTTGGACGATAAGGAAAAGGCTCTATAAGGGGATGCCCCTAATAAGGAGTAGTCCTTGAACCCAATTAGCCCACTGTAAAAATATAGTCGCTTACTATTTTTCCCAAAGCACTCTTCGGATTGCTTTAAATTAATTATTGGGAATAGATGGAGCAATGTCCAACATATTTAAAAAGATTTAAACGAAGGGCATTCTAGTGGGCACAAAAAAAGATGAAAGTGAAATAAGGCAGCGGCGATACAAGCTAATTTGACTATACCTGTATCTTTTTGACCTATTTTGGCTGGAACCAATAAGCATCTCCAATAAAACTACTTCAAACTGGAATATAAGCATAGAATTGCTAGGCCATGTATAGCGAGCAAGAGACGAATTTTCAGTGTTTATTCTCATATTTGACTAATTTAATTTTTTCAGCCAGCCTTAGGGGGGATTTATGCCTAATCGGGATAAAACTACCAAGCGTTTTGCAGCCGCATTTAATGCTAGCTTATATAGAAAATATAAAACTGCCCCATCAAATATTTTCATTGCTACACAATTTAATCTTAGAGCTCACGGAACATCTATTGTTAGTACAGAGACAGCCAGAAAGTGGTCAAAAGGTTTAGCTTACCCATCGGCAAGTCATTTAACTACCATAGTTGATTGGCTACAGTTAAACCCTAGTGATTTCCTTGTGGACCTGATGACTAACCATCTAATTCCTTCGTTGTCTGAAGGGGTTGGAAATAATGATGCCAATCTCAATATTATTTCGTCTCAACAAATATTGGACTTGCTTAAGTTGGAAATTGCTGTTGTAGCCTCTAGCGGGATTATTGTTCAAGTTAATAAAGCTTGGATTAATTTTTTTACTGAGAACTCCATAAATCGGGTTACGGAAAATTTCCTGGGGAAGAACTACTTGACAGTGTGTGATCATGCTTTAGGTGGCGAGGCTTTAAATGCTAGTGATATGGGCTCTGGTATTCGTAAAGTGCTACGTGGCGACTTGAAAGAGTTTGCCCTTAAATATTCCTGCCATTCCCCCCAGAAGAAACGTTGGTTTATTGGGAGAGTATCTCCTATATCTCATAACGGTAGAATTTATGCAGTCGTTAGTCATCAGGCTATTTCTGGGGAGAATAGTCTTAAAGCAAAACTCCTCTTTGAAGGTGAAGAGAAAGCCAAACGGGCAGGAGAGCTCGTGATTGCTAATGAAGACAAAGCAGCGCGTGCCGCTGAACTAGTGATTGCCAATACAGAACTCCTCTTTGAAGGTGAAGAGAAAGCCAAACGGGCAGGAGAGCTCGTGATTGCTAATGAAGACAAAGCAGCGCGTGCCGCTGAACTAGTGATTGCCAATACAG
>NZ_NGUO01000004.1 GCF_002206635.1 Polynucleobacter aenigmaticus
TGATCTACTTTACGGAGATGCTAATAGCCAGATTGCTACTCTCGTTGAGCGCCAGACTCGCTATGTGATGCTAGTCAAGGTTGCTCGCAAAGATAGTCAAACAGTCGTCAATGCCTTAATTAAGCATGCGAGGAAATTACCAGACGAGTTGTATAAGTCGCTCACTTGGGATCGAGGCAAAGAGATGTCTGAACACAAACGCTTTACCTTAGCCACGGATGTTCAGGTTTACTTTTGTGATCCCCAGCATCCTTGGCAACGAGGCTCAAATGAAAATACCAATGGCTTACTAAGACAATACTTCCCTAAAGGAATGAGCGTAGCCAATTACTCGCAGGCTAAGCTTAATGCCATAGCCAGGAAACTTAATGAACGCCCTAGAAAAACACTAAACTATCAAACACCGGCAGAACGTTTTGCCCAATCTGTTGCGTTGACCAGTTGAATCCAAGACCCAAAGCGGATGCTCAAAGAAAAACCACCCGAAGGTGGCTTTGCCGAGCAATCTATTGCTTATTTAATCAAATCCAAAAACTGGACGTTGTTATTAATATTGACGAAAGAAGAAGAGTCATAGGAAAAATTTCCATTCTCAGTAAATAAGAACATGTATGCCTTCAATGGGCCATATCCGCCAGATTTTTCTTTGGCGTTCACATCACAAACAACCATCCATCCAAATTTTGGAGCCTCATAACTAAAAGTTCTTGCCCATGCTTTACGTGGTGGCGAGCATTCTTTCTTGGCGGCATTAGACTCATTAATATTAGCCTTGAGATATGCATTAACTTCCTTGTCGATTTCCGCTTGCTTGGGTTGGGGTGAAAACTTTGCCTGCTGGATCTCTGACTGGGTCACTGAAGTAGCGCAAGCCACTAATGCTAGTGCTGCAAACAAACTTATTAATTTAGCTTTCATAATATTTTCCCTTGAATTAGATGGGGCTAGTGATGCAACCACCCCACTGATTTTAACTTGAGTTGATTGGCATTGCTTTAGCTAACACTCAAATTACAATACCCCCACAATTCCTGATAAAAGCTTACTTTTAGCTGAACCCACTAAGGCCTGAAGTGACCGACTGCTATTGGCCACATAACCAGCATTCGACCAAACTAAGCCAAATAGACTCAATTCGACCCTAAGCGGCTACCGCGGGATAAAAAATGCAAAAAACTTAATTAGCGCTTTATGGCGTTAGAAGCACGTCATATTTTCACCACCACAAACCCAAAATTTCCGACATTAGATGGGGCGATGAACTTTTGATTTAGCGACTCTATCAAAGAGGGTTTTTACAAATGACATCAACATTAAAAATTGAATGAGATTTTGGCGTAAGTAGACCAATCATATTGTTGATAGGTTTGCACAACTTGCTTACTAGCACCAACGGCAACGACCCAGTTTTTATCAAGACGATGCAAAACCATGGCATCGATTGGAACAAACCACCCATTACCTGCTGTGTTAAGAATGGCTCCATTTTCATCCCAAAGTCGTAGGGTTGTGCTGGGGCTCAACTGAAAACCAATAGTTGGGAAGATATGTAGATTTCTCGCCAATACAGGTTGGGTGGGATTCGCTGCAAAACTATTGTTCTTAGCATCCCAACCATAGATATATCGAATTAAAGGAGAAAAGTCGGTTACCTTCAGAGTGCCATTAACCTCTGGCGTAAAGCGCCATCCCATTTGAGGGCCAGCAGCCCATTGCCCGTTATTTCCGAATGGAAAAATTACCCTCGCACCAACCAATGCTCCGAGAGGCTTCAAGAACTCCGGCGCTTGACCCCACACAGTAAAGAACATATTGCCAGCACCATATTGCCCCACATTGTTCGGGGTGGTAATGGAGTTGTAGTTAGAGGCAACATTGGCATCTACACGAATTCGGCCTTTCCAGTCGCCCACCTCTAGTGGGTTGTAATAACGGATCCTTAAGTCATTTTGGTAGTTATCGCTACCTTGATAATCGTGTGAAGCCCAAAACTCCAGCACCCTACTATCATCTAACTGTTGTGAATCGTTATAGAACTGGGAAAGTGGCGCCAATACATCTTCCGCATGAGCTTGTGAAATACAAAAGGCTAGTAATGGAATGACAAGAAATTTCATGCATTAAGAATTCATAAAAATATGTAATGGGCAGTGTTTAATATGCATAGGCCAAGCAAGGCCATAAGAGTAAATTAATCACTCTTATCCAGTGGTGTACCCATAGCCGCCTGGGATTCTGAAGCCTTCGCTGGCCCCCTCAAGAATCGCGCGACTAAAACAGCTAAAGCAGCTCCAACGATTGATCCAACAGGATAAATCCAATAGCCTGAAAAATTACCGAGGGCAAAATCCGGGCCAAATGCCCTGGCTGGATTAAAAGCAGCGCCATCAAATGGTCCGCCCATAGTTCCTGCCGCCATAATGTATCCGCCTACCGCAATCGGAACAAAGGGGCCATTGAGTTTAGGTCCATTAGCCATGCTGAGCACGAGCAAGACCATCGCAAAAGTTAGTACTGCTTCAAAAATAAGGGATTTAAAAACCAATCCTTCTTTGGGCATCGTTGCCGCTAAGTTACCCGCTTCACCAAATAAATAAAGCGCAAGACTTGAGCCTGCGGCTGCCGCAATGTACTGCACAACGATATATGCCAATGCCATGCCCTTGCCCATATCACCACGAATTGCAAAAGCCAAGGTCATCGCAGGGTTGAAGTGGGCGGAGATATCCCCCAAAAAAATATACTGCAGTCATTATCCAAAGAGCTGCAATAGCAGACAAGATAAAAGCATACTGATATGGGGCTAGGTCAGCACCTCCGTGCTGCGCAAGAATAGATGCGCCACCTGACAGAAAAAAAGTCATTCCAGAAAGACCAATAAACTCAGATACCAGCCTACGCTCTCTATGTCGACCACTTTTCCAGTCTGATGAAAATCGAGAACCCACCTGATTTTGGAGCGCCTTCTCCCCCACCAATTGCGTATCCTGCTCTGTCATTATTTACTCTTAATGTCTGCTGAGCCAGGCTTGGTCATGTTTAGTGGAACCACAATTCGATCAAACATTTCTTCAGTAACTCCCTTTGCAAGCGCAGCTTGCTTTAAGGTCAGATTATTGTCAATTGCGTAGTGCGCAATGACGGAGGCATTGTCATACCCAATCACTGGAGACAATGCAGTCACCATCATGACAGATCGCTCAATATTATTTGTTAACTGAGCCTGATTCACAACGGCGCCTTCAATCATGAACTCTCTAAAATGATCACACATATCAGCCATGATCAAAGCAGAATGAAGATAGTTATTAATAATAATTGGGCGGAATGCATTCAGTTCAAAATTACCTTCTGCGCCACCCATTTGCACTGCAACATCTGAACCCATAATCTGGATGCAAACCATCAACATTGCTTCGGCTTGGGTTGGATTTACCTTGCCGGGCATGATTGAGGAGCCTGGCTCATTCGCTGGAAAAGTCATTTCCATTAAACCTGTTCTTGGGCCAGATCCCAGCCAGCGCATATCGTTAGCAATCTTAAATAAGGTGACAGCAGTTGTCTTCAAACCAGCATGCGCACGGACCATGCGATCAAGAGTGCCTTGAGCGGTAAATTTATTATCTGCAGTTTTGATAGTAAAACCAGTTAATTCTGAGAGAGTTGCGGCAACCTCATCACCAAAGCCAACAGGGGCATTTAATCCAGTACCAACAGCAGTCCCACCCATGGCAACTTGTAGCAGCCCTTGAGATGCATGGGTTAATTCAGCAATAGCGTCACTGACTGCACCAGCGTAACCCGACCATTCTTGACCAACAGTTAATGGGGTTGCGTCCTCTAAATGGGTTCGACCAATCTTGACAATATCAGCCCATTGTTTTGACTTAGCATCAAGCGCATCGTGTAAGCGCGTTAAAGCAGGTAGCGTTTTTTCAGTAACCATCTTGTATGCAGCAATATGCATGGCTGTTGGGAAAGTGTCGTTACTAGATTGACCCATATTGACATGGTCATTTGGATGAATTGGCTCTTGACTACCCAAGGTACCGCCAACTAATTGAATACAGCGATTGGAAATAACTTCATTCAAATTCATATTGGACTGAGTGCCAGATCCAGTCTGCCAGACATACAAAGGAAACTCACTATCTAAACTACCATTAATAACCTCATCTGCAACTTGCTCTATTAATTTCCCTTTCCACTCAGGGAGACGACCAGCTTTTGTATTTACAATCGCAGCCGCTTTTTTTACATATCCATACGCGTGATAGACCTCTTTAGGCATCAAATCATGCCCAATATTGAAGTGAATTAAGCTACGCTGTGTTTGCGCACCCCAATAGTGATTGGCAGGAACTGCGATCGTGCCAATACTATCAAATTCATTGCGTGTACCAGTGGCATTAATTCCGATTGGTAAATTGAGGATTGCTGGGATAGCTTCTGCTGTCATGATGTTTCCATTTAAAGTGCATCGAAGAGAGCTGATTATTATAGTTAGGTAGGCCCTACATGTAAGAATACATACATACTTCCAATAATTACTTACGTACTTTGTGACGCAAAAGGAAGAACAACTTAGAAATTTCTCCCTAAGTAGTTGATTTTATTAGCGGGCTCTACCAAGTTCTATTGAATTATTTTAACGTCTCTTAATGGCCGATTTGAATCATCCGAGTGAATTCGATCAATTTAGCTCTTGTCGACCCATAGGGGTCACATTGCAGGCTTTGAATGGTAATTTGCACTAGACCTTGATCCACATCAACCGATTGACATCAATTGCTGCTTTAATCTATTAAGACAAATAATGAGGGTGCCCTTCGTCATGCGTAAATATCTCAAACCACCGCACCTAGCCACTCTAATAATGATTCTTTTCATTACTTTTTTTGGCTCACAAACTTACGCAAAAGAGCAGGCAGATGTGATCTTCATTAACGGTCAAATTGAGACCCTAAATAACACTCAATCACATGCAAATGCCGTAGCTATTAAGAATGAAAAATTCATCGCCGTAGGCCCTAACAAAAAAATCAAAGCTTATATCGGATCCGGCACTAAAGTTATCGATCTTAATCAGCAATTTGTTGTGCCCGGGTTAATTGATGGACATACCCATCCCATGGAAACTATTTGGATGAAAGAAGATTGGGTAGACGCACGCTATCCAGGAACCCCTTCCGTTAAACAGGCATTACAAAATCTTGCTGATCGAATCAAAGTTACTCCAAAGGATCAATGGGTATATGTAGCTTGTGTCTCAGCCAGTGAAAATAAATTCGTGGAGAAACGCGTACCCACTAAATCTGAATTGGATCTGATTGCTCCCAATAATCCTGTTGTGGTTGCCAATGGCACCCATATGGCGATTGCTAATTCAGTAGCGTTAGAAAAACTGGGGGCGACCAAAGGTATCACTAAATTACCTCATGGTAGTGGCGTGTTGCTTGATAAAGACGGCAACCCAACCGGGGTGATCACTGATGGCCAAGGAGATATACCAGCAGCCCCCAAGTCTACTGAAATTGCCCGCTACTACTCTACTGAAATAGCCAAATTGTGGAACCAGAATGGGTTTACATCTGTGCTGGCTATAACGCCTGTAGGAGCACTTCCTGTATTGCAAGCAGTCTCTAAATCGGTTGCCAAACCGAATATCCGCTATTCCGTATCGGTGTGGGCAGAACCCAATGGACAAGGTCTTCCTAAAGATTTCAGCTCTTTAGAGATGCCAAAAGAGGCTGATGCAGCTTACTATCGCTTCTTTGGAGTGAAAGCCTGGGTCGACGGGGAAAATGATTGCAGAACAGGCTTTATGTACGAGACCTACGTTGGAAACTTAGATACGGATCCTCCCGGCAATAAAGGCACTCTCGTCACCACTGAAAGTAACGCCAATGCCTTTGCAAAGTTAGCCAATCGAAATCAGAAAATAGCCATGCTCCATTGTTCGGGTGATGCCGCAACAGACATTGGCCTAAATGCATATCAGCATGTCATTAACACTACCCACGCCACCACCATTAAGCGAATTGAACACTTTGGAATGTTTCAGCTTTCTGAGCAGCAATTACAACGAGCTAAAAAAATGAAAAAGGATGGTTTGCATATTTCCGTACAGCCCATTTGGCTGTTGGAATTGGTTAACGCAGACTATGAAAATATGGGTGCACAGCGCACTGAAACTGGATTTAAATTTCAAAGCATGATCAAAGCGGGGCTAGAGCCCGCGGCTGGTACGGATATGACTGGTATTTACTTGGGCAATATTGACCCGTTTAAAGCAATGTATGCCAGCGTCACCAGACAGTCAGATAAGGGCATCTTTGAACCCCAAGAAGCCATTTCTGTTCTGGATGCTTTAAAAATGTGGACCATCTGGCCAGCTAAAGCAGTTGGCGAAGAAAAAGTAAAAGGCAGTATTGAAGTTGGGAAGTATGCTGATATGGCAGTACTCTCTAAAAATATCTTTCAGATTGCAAAGGAGAGTTTAAAAGATGTACAAGTTAATAAGACTATTGTCGGCGGAAGAATTATTTATGAGCGCCAATAACTTAATCTGCGCCTAAGACGCCACGACCGTGCATTAAATACATTTCTCGAAGATGCTTTTGCTCAGTGGCATTGATTTTTAGTCCCTCTAAGAAATATCGCTCAATCGTTCCGTAGCGCTTATACATCTCATCAAAAGATGCTTCTAAGTACTGTTGCTTCACGCCAAAAAGCGCCGCAGGAATACCAGGATCGCCACCCCCAGCAATAAATGCATCAATCTCCTTCTGATGCATTGGCAATAAATAGTCGTTACTGCGCAAGTAATCAGAAAATACTTGGTCTTTAGGCACACCTAAGAAAGTTAGTAAGGCTGCGGCTCCCCAGCCCGTCCTATCCTTACCATTGGTGCAGTGAAACACCCCCGGCAAATTAGCAACATCGGACAGGGATAGAAAAAGTATTCGGTACGATTTTTGTGCACTGGGAAGCAATACAAAATCCCGATAAAGCGCAACAAAACTCGCCTCAACCCCCTTCGCACCACCCCATTTTTGAGTTGCTAATTTGGGATTTTGAAACAGTATGTTAATCTGATCGGGCGGCGTGATTAAGTCCTCACCTGCCATCACATTAAGCCGAACATACGTAATCTCCGGAGGAATATTGTCGGGTTGAGCCACAATCTCAGCTGATGTGCGTAAGTCGTAATCAGTCTTTAATTTAAGTGCCTGCAGCTTGATTAAATCTTCTGCATCCATGGCGTAGAACTCATTGGAGCGATAGGCCATTCCCCTCACCACAACATCTCCATTTTTAGTGACATACCCGCCAAGATCCCGCAGATTGGGGACGGGGCTAATATTGAGAAATATCCCTAGACTTTCACCTGGAGCTAAGACTGCAGAGGGCGCTTGCGCCAGAGCAAACGGCCCCACGCAATAAATTGCAATAACAAATAAATATTTTGCAAAAGTACGCCTAGATACGCCCCGACCCTCAAATACAGAAAACTTGAATGCTGAAATGGTGAAGTCCCTCATATAGGAAATCGATTTTTCAGCGCTTTAATCATGGCGGGGCTTAAGGGTTTAAATAATTCAGCGTTATAAGATGCGCAATATGGCACTCCCGCAATATCCCCATATCGAATTGACGTATCAGCCGTTCCATTCTGTGGCCGCGTTGGGTCCATCGAGACAACAGGTATAGCTCCGAATGCACGCTCTACATTCGGCGCATTTGGTCGCATATCATTTTGAATAATTTGTTGTGCTGCAATTGCCATGCGCCTTCCACTCTCAGCGGGTGTACCCTCACGTACCGCAGGATCAACATTCACAGTCACAATAGAAATACTGTAATCACTATTGAGATAGACCTGCAAGGTACGAAACTGTTGCGGGAAGTCATGTAAAGAACTGGTTTCAATTTGCCAAAATCCATGCTCTGCGGGAGCACCTAAAGGCGCTTTAAACGCCTTAACGGTATTGACATGGCGATGCCCCGCTAGCCAACATAAGACCTGACCATTGGCTTGAATTTCTGAAACTAATTTAGCGAGAGAGATTGCGTTTTTCAACTTTGCATGAGGGTCGCGGGTTGATTCCCACCACTCCATCTCACTTCCAATAGGTGCTACACCAAGTGGAACATGTGATGCAATGATCACTAACTCCAGTCTTTTCTTTGCAAGATTCAATTGCGACCGCAACCATTTAACCCGAGTAGCACTCAAATAACCATGCCCATGAATATCATGACTGCCATCTTTTGGGTCCTGAACATTATCCAAAACAATCATACGTAACGGTATGTCAGCTTTCGGTAAAAAACTGTAGCAAGAAAATCCAGACTCCTCCTTGTCATAGTTGGGGTCTACCAAATGAAATCCATGTCCCTGCGGTAAAGAGCTAGTATTAAAAAATTCAGCAATCCATTCTTTTTTTGTAAGCGAGCGGCGATTCAGGTTGGGAGAATTGAAGGGCTGCTTTAAAAAATTACTGACCGGTCCAGCATGAATGATTTCCCCATACTCAGATGCACCGTTGATCGTACCCATGTAATAGAGTGGGGACTTTAAGCTCACCGTAGTATCAAAAAGACATGGGAAAAATGGAAAATCTTTTATCGGCTTGAGCACATCGCCGACAGCCCAGATACGATCGTTTACATAGGAGTTTCGAAGCTGAAGACTGGGATCCGCATCAACAGATACACTCCCAATCATAAAAAGATCATGATTGCCATTGACTTGGTACCAGGGAATTTCGGGCAATAGGCCGGCAGACTTAAAGGGTTTCTGATAAGAGGTGGCATCTTGAGTGGCATCCCCGCTAGTATTGGGATAAATCACTTTTCCATCCAAAATATCCAGATACCATCGAGTCTCGTTATATTGGGTAGAGTTGCAGGTATCCCCTAAGGACAATCCAAAATCGAATGCATGAGTTGCATGCAAAGCGTTTGCAGTTTGAATGGCAGCATCAAGAACCTGGGTAGTGGTTAACATCGTCGGCGAATAGATTGAGGTCATTGGCGCGCCAAATTCAGAATCTAATTGTTGAATTGCAATTAATTGATTGCCTGCCTGCTTGTCAGTTAGGTGAATATCACTCACCGTAAAGAATGAGCTTAAGCGCTGTAGTCTCTTGATATGCTCGGGTTGATAGCCCTCTGGCATCAAGTCAAAGCGACGTTCAATCGGGAGTCCTGGGCCATAGGTATAGCTACCGTATTGATATTTTTTATATTGGTTTAAATAATGCAATTCAGTAGGGGCAAGCCCTTTGTCAGAGGCGGGTGATTTGACTAAATCTGGCACTGAAAAAGAAAGCATGCGCTCTACTGTTGTTCTGACCTCACTATCAATTTTGTAAGTAGTAAATATTCCATTTTTCGCTGCAAAACCCCATCTAGAATAAGTCATCACAATACTTCCGATGGAGTACTTTATGAATGAGCGACGCGAAAAACGATGCACTGTTTTCTCTTGGTCAGCACCATCTTTAGACGTATCCAATTGAACTTTCATGATTCCTTTATTTTTTCGATAGCTGTAGTCATAAACAACAATAGAATCTTGGGTATTTTTTGCGCATACCAGTACAACCCTATTCCTCCGATTTTCCTTAGACTTGACTTAAATCAAATCACTTGTCGATATATTCAATTCAAAGCTTTTTAATCCCCCTGAATCGAGATTTGCTGGTGAAGGAAGTTAAATGAATGCCTACTCTCGGCCGTTAGCTGCCTTACAAGCACTCCCTAAGTAGACCAAATCCACCGTCTTTTAAGCTCACTGAGAGAAGTGGGCAATTGAGGTGAAAAAACCTCACCAAACCAACCCAAGAGAAACTAAAAACAAAAAAGCCCCGCGTACTGTGGGGCTCATTCGTTAATTTCTCTAAATTGATGAAATCTAGAGACTAGCTGGCGGAGAGGGTGGGATTCGAACCCACGGTAGGTTTGACCCTACGCCTGATTTCGAGTCAGGTACATTCGACCACTCTGCCACCTCTCCGAACCGAATGCAATTATAGCTTTGGGGGGTTGGTTTAGCTTTTTAGTGTTTTTATTGAATTAGATAGGTTTGAGCACTTTCAAACCACCCAAGTATGACTGTAACGCCGTGGGAATGGCGATACTACCGTCAGCTTGTTGTTTGTTTTCAAGGAGCGCCACTAGCGCTCTGCCCACTGCAAGACCTGAGCCGTTCAATGTGTGCAGCAATTCTGGTTTGCCTTGGCCAACCTTAAATCGTGCCTGCATTCGTCTTGCTTGGAAATCACCCATGCTAGAGCAAGAGCTAATCTCACGATACGCTTTTTGTGATGGAACCCAGACTTCTAAGTCATAGGTCTTGGTGCTACCAAAACCCATGTCGCCAGTGCAGAGCAACACTTTTCTGTAAGGCAACTCAAGTAGCTCCAGAATTTTTTCTGCATGGCCCGTTAATTCTTCTAGGGCTTGCATGGAATCTTCTGGTTTAGTGATTTGGACCAACTCCACTTTATCGAACTGGTGTTGACGAATCATGCCGCGTACATCGCGCCCATAACTTCCTGCCTCAGATCTAAAGCATGGGGTGTGAGCAACAAACCTCAAAGGCAACTCTTCAGCCGCTGTAATGGTGTCACGTACTAAATTCGTTACCGGCACTTCTGCAGTAGGAATGAGATAGAAGCTTTCAGTTTTAGATTCTCCCGCCCCATCCTCACCACCTATCTGACGAGGAACCTTAAATAAGTCCTCTTCAAATTTCGGCAACTGGCCAGTACCACGCATAGAAGCAGCGTTAACCATATATGGCGCATAGACTTCTTGGTAGTTGTGATGCGTCGTATGGATATCGAGCATGAACTGCGCTAAGGCACGATGCAATCTAGCAATAGGTCCCTTGAGAACGACAAAGCGTGAGCCACTAATTTTCGCAGCTACTTCAAAATCTAGACCAAGCGGACCACCAAGATCGACGTGATCCTTAATCTCAAAATCAAATGTTGGAGCCTCACCCCAGCGCTTTACTTCTTTATTCTCGGCCTCATCTTTACCAAGCGGTACTGCTTCATCTGGAAGATTGGGAATATTCATTAGGAAATCCGCAATCTCCACTTGAAGGATAGATAGTCTTGCCGCGCCTGATTCCATATCGACATTGATTTGGCCTGCTTCAGCCATCTCAGTTGTCGCATCCTCACCCTTACCTTTTTTCATACCAATGGCTTTGGCCAATTGATTGCGTTTTGCTTGCAACTCTTCAGTGCGGGTCTGTAAGGATTTTCGCTCGGATTCTAGGGCATTGAATTTCTCAATATCCAATTGGAATTTACGGGTTGCTAAACGCGCAGCAACGGCTACGATATCTTTGCGGAGTAATTGCGGATCAATCATGTAATGCTCTACTGGTTAGGGTGTTAGGAGTGCTAATGAGGCACTAATTTAGCTCTAGTTTAAGCGTAAGACTTCAGCGCCTGCAGGTGGCGTAAAGGTAAAGCGATTAGCGGGTAAATTGACATTGAGCACAATCTTATCCAAAGTCACCAACACAACACTTCCCAGACCGTCAATCAACTCCAGCGATTTAGGCAGGCCATTGACCATACCCACTGAAATCTTGGTATAGGGTAAGTCGATTCCATTTTTTGCGTTAGGGGTTTTCTTGGGCGCTAGGGCAACCCATTTCATACCCAAACGGTCTTCGCCATCAACCAAATCAAAGTGTTGATCCAGAGAAGTTTCACCAAACAAGATTGCCGCTGGTGTTGCAGCTAAAGCCTGCCCAGATGGACGAAAAGTAGCCTGATTTAAATCCTTATCCCACAAAATGAGTTGCTTACCATCGGCAATCAGTTTTTGTTCATAAGGCTTTTGGGTCTCCCAAATAAATCTACCTGGGCGCTGAAATACAAAACGCCCCTGGGTTTGACGAACGACTTTTAAACCTTTGTCCTGAGGTTCATTAGCCTTAGGAGCGCGTAACTGTTGTTGCACAAACTCCCCTTCAGCAGTTTTTGAGTTGCGTACAAATTGACGTAACTGCTCTGCACCACTATCACCTTCAGCAAACGCGGGATTAGCAAATCCGGAAACTGTGAGAGTGAGCATCACAGCAGTAACTACCGTTATCAATCTTTTCAAAGTAATCGCCTTACTCGGAAGAGCGGTGGAGGATTTCACGATTACCGCCATTACCCATTTTAGAAACGAGCCCTGCTTTTTCCATATCTTCTAGCAAGCGCGCAGCGCGGTTATAACCAATACGCAAGTGACGTTGTACCAATGAAATAGATGGACGTTTATTTTCTAAAACGATAGCGACTGCCTGGTCATACAAAGGATCAGCTTCGCCACCACCCTCACCAGTCAAGGCATCCATTGTGGATTCATCGGCACCCTCAAGAACGCCGTCAATGTAATTGGCTTCGCCCTTTTCTTTGAGCCACTCGACTACGCGATGGACTTCATCATCAGAAACAAAGGCGCCGTGAACACGGACAGGCAATCCAGTACCTGGAGCCATGTAGAGCATGTCGCCCATACCGAGGAGCGCTTCAGCACCCTGTTGATCCAGAATGGTACGGCTATCAATCTTGCTACTGACCTGGAAAGAAATACGGGTTGGTACGTTTGCTTTGATCAAACCAGTAATCACATCCACGCTCGGACGTTGTGTTGCCAATACCAAGTGGATGCCAGCAGCACGAGCTTTTTGAGCAATACGTGCAATCAACTCCTCAATCTTCTTACCGGAGACCATCATCAAGTCAGCTAACTCATCGATCACAATGACAATCACTGGTGCCCTATAGATTGGCTCTGGATCATCCGGAGTCAGACTAAATGGATTGGTGAGCTTCTCACCTTTTTCTTCAGCCTCTAAAATCTTTTTATTGAAGCCGGCAAGGTTACGCACGCCAAACTTACTCATGAGTTTGTAGCGACGCTCCATCTCGTTCACGGCCCAATTAAGCGCGTTATATGCCTGCTTCATATCCGTCACCACTGGACACAAAAGATGGGGAATCTTGTCGTACATCGCCATCTCTAGCATCTTCGGATCAATCATGATCAAGCGCACTTCATCCGGTTTTGCCTTGAAGAGGATCGACAAAATCATGGCATTAATACCAACCGACTTACCAGCACCAGTGGTACCCGCAACCAAGCAGTGCGGCATCTTCGCCAAGTCGGCAACCATTGGGGCGCCAGAAATATCTTTACCTAAGGCAAGCGTCAATAAAGAGTGGCTGTCGTTATAGATCTGCGAAGTCAAAATCTCAGAAAGGTAAACCGATTGGCGCGTTGGATTGGGTAGCTCCAAGGCCATACAGGTTTTACCTGGGATGGTTTCCACTACGCGCATGCTCACTACGCCAAGGGATCGAGCCAAGTCACGTGAGAGGTTCACAATTTGACTGCCCTTAACGCCAACAGCAGGATCAATTTCATAACGCGTTACTACTGGTCCTGGGTAGGCGGCAATCACTTTGACCTCCACATTGAACTCAGCCAACTTGCGCTCAATTAAGCGAGAAGTAAATTCCAATACGTCCGCTGAAATCGTTTCTTTCGCTTCAGGCACAGGATCAAGCAATGCCAATGGCGGCAATTCTGAATCTGGGATGTCTACAAACAGGGGTTGCTGCTTCTCACGCTCAACACGAGCACTTTTCACAACCTCTACTGGAGCACGAACAATTTGCACAGGTTTAGCAATTTCCACGCGCCCACGGAACTCTTCAACAAACTCTTCACGCTCTTCAGCGGCAGCTTCACCCAGCCTGCGATCAGCCTCACTATCACGACGCTCGCGCAAGCGGTTGTATGCAAGCTCAAGGGAGCGCCCCACTTTTTCAGCAACATCTAACCAGGAAAAATGAAGAAATAAAGAAAGGCCGGCACAAAGGCTAAATAGCAAAACCAAAGTGGAGCCAGTAAATCCCAATGACATTTGCAGGGGATCGCCAATCAACTCACCCAAAATGCCTCCAGGAGGCCTTGGAAGCTCCCAAGCCAAGGAATGCAGGCGAATAGACTCTAGACCCATACTGCTCAGTAAAGTCAGCCCAAAGCCCAGCCAGCGCATTAATAGAGAGTCTGGTTTGGCATCGGGGTCCGGAGGCAAGGGAATACTCCAAAGCTCACGCCAGCCACTCAAAACTCGGCGCCCAAAGAGGACTACCCACCAAAATGCTGAAATACCGAAAATATAGAGCAATAAATCCGCTAAATAGGCCCCAAAGCGACCCCCTAGGTTCTTGGGAGCCTCAAAACTGGCATGGGACCAAGCGGGATCTGCCTTGGAGTAGGTCACTAAAATAGCCAATAAACCCAGGCAAAGGCCGCAAGAGATAAACCAGCGGGCCTCCATCAGAAGGCGGGGCATCCTGCCCTGGCCTTGATTCTCAGGGGGCTGGGGGCTTAAAGGGGTTTTAGACTTCGGGTATGCGGTTCTAGCCATGTTCTACCGATTGTAAACAAGCAATCCTATAATTTGGGTATGACTACAAATACTCCAAAACACTCCAAAGTCCTCATTCTCGGTTCAGGCCCTGCCGGCTACACAGCTGCCGTATATGCAGCGCGCGCCAACTTGAGCCCAACTCTCATTACTGGCCTAGCGCAAGGCGGTCAATTAATGACTACTACTGATGTAGAAAACTGGCCTGCCGACCCCGATGGCGTTCAAGGACCAGAACTGATGGATCGCTTTTTAAAGCACGCTGAGCGCTTTAATACCAACATCATTTTTGATCACATTCATACTGCCGCCTTAACAGAAAAACCCATTCGTCTAGTTGGCGACTCTGGCACCTACACTTGTGATGCCTTAATTATTTCCACTGGCGCTTCTGCACAGTACATTGGCCTACCTAGTGAAGAAGCATTCATGGGTCGCGGTGTTTCTGGATGCGCGACTTGCGATGGCTTCTTCTACCGTAATCAAGATGTCTGCGTAGTTGGTGGTGGCAATACTGCTGTTGAAGAGGCACTCTACCTCACAGGCATTGCAAAAAAAGTGACCGTAATTCATCGCCGAGATAAATTCCGTGCAGAGCCCATTCTGAATGATCGGCTTATGGCCAAAGTTGCAGAAGGCAAAGTAGAGCTCAAATTAAATGCCACACTCGACGAAGTACTCGGCGACGAAAAAGGTGTTACTGGAGTTCGCATTAAAAAGGAAGATGGCAGCACTGAAGATCTTGCCGTAACTGGTGCCTTTATCGCGATTGGCCACAAACCCAATACCGAGCTATTTATTGGTCAACTAGACATGAACAATGGCTACCTTAAGACTCACTCTGGTTTAGAAGGTAATGCCACTGCAACCAATATCCCAGGCGTATTTGCAGCGGGCGATGTGCAGGACCATATTTACCGTCAAGCCATCACTAGCGCCGGTACAGGCTGTATGGCTGCATTAGATGCCCAGCGTTATTTGGAGACTTTAGCTTAGTACCAATTTAGCCAAGAGATTAATAAAAATGCCTAGCAGTGCTAGGCATTTTTATTTGTCTATATTTAATTTTTAGTTACTAGCGACTCACCACCGGCAATAGCGGCACAATCAACAGCGCCACGATGTTAATGATTTTGATGAGTGGGTTCACTGCAGGGCCGGCTGTATCTTTATAGGGATCACCTACAGTGTCACCAGTAACAGCAGCTTTGTGCGCCTCAGACCCTTTGCCGCCGAAATTACCCTCTTCAATATATTTCTTGGCGTTATCCCAAGCACCGCCACCAGTACACATAGAAATAGCAACAAACAAACCAGTCACAATCGTGCCCATCAGCAAGCCACCCAAAGCGGCAGGCCCTAGCAAGAGACCTACTGCGATAGGTGCTACTACCGGTAAAAGTGAAGGGACAATCATTTCCTTAATTGCAGCTGAAGTCAGCATATCTACTGCCTTGCCGTACTCGGGTTTTGCAGTGCCTTCCATAATTCCCGGAATGTCGCGGAACTGACGGCGAACCTCTTCAACCACTGCACCAGCACAACGTCCAACCGCTTCCATTGCCATCGCGCCAAACAAATACGGAATCATGCCGCCAATAAACAGGCCGATGATCACCATATGGTTTGACAGATCAAACGATACTTGTTGGCCAATGGCTTCTAGGGCGTGGGTGTAATCAGCAAACAATACCAAGGCAGCCAAACCTGCTGAACCAATTGCATAGCCCTTAGTGACTGCTTTAGTGGTGTTACCAACTGCATCTAGTGGATCCGTAATATCACGCACCGATTGGGGTAAGCCAGCCATCTCTGCAATACCACCAGCATTATCGGTAATAGGGCCGTAGGCATCGAGTGCCACCACAATTCCAGCCATTGACAGCATTGCGGTAGCAGCAATCGCGATACCATAAATACCAGCCAGCCAATAAGCCGCGTATATCGCAGCGCACACAAACAGTACGGGATAGGCAGTCGACTTCATTGAAATGCCTAAGCCTGCAATGATGTTAGTGCCATGACCTTTGGTAGAAGCCTCAGCAATGTGTTGCACTGGTTTAAATTGAGTGCCCGTGTAGTACTCTGTGATCCACACTAGGCCAGCAGTCAGCACTAAACCAACTACAGTAGATCCAAACAAGCGCCACTGACTGCCTGGAATGCCCAGAGCATCGTCAGGCATGATGAAATTAGTCACAAAATAGAACGCAACTAAAGAAATGCCTCCGGCCACAATCAACCCTTTGTACAGCGCAGGCATGACATTCCTCATACCTGGTGTTGCCTTAACAAATGAACAGCCAACTATCGAGGCAATGATCGAAACCCCACCCAGCACAAGCGGGTAGACAATCGCAGCCACTGGCGCAGCAGACACCATCAACGCACCTAAAACCATCGTTGCAATAAGTGTCACTGCATAAGTTTCAAATAAGTCAGCCGCCATACCAGCACAGTCGCCAACGTTATCGCCAACGTTATCAGCAATCACTGCTGGATTACGTGGATCATCCTCCGGAATACCTGCCTCCACCTTTCCAACTAAGTCCGCACCAACGTCAGCACCTTTAGTGAAGATTCCACCGCCTAATCGCGCGAAGATTGAAATCAAAGAGGAGCCGAATGCTAACCCGATCAAGGGATGCAAAACTGATGAGAGGTCTTTCCCCGCGCCAACCGATACCAGGAACATAAAGAATAGGCCAACACCAAGTAAGCCAAGACCTACTACCAACATACCCGTAATAGCGCCACCTTTAAATGCCACATTGAGGGCTTCATTCATCCCCTTGGTAGCGGCTTGTGCAGTTCGTACATTGGCCCGTACCGAAACATTCATGCCAATAAAGCCGCAGGCCCCTGAAAGTACCGAACCAATGACAAAGCCCATAGCTGTCGCAAAATCTAAAAATAGGGCTATCAAGATAGTGAGGACTACGCCAACAATGGCAATCGTCTTATATTGGCGTGATAAATAAGCGGCGGCGCCCTGCTGAATCGCCTCGGCAATCTCTTGCATCTTCGCATTGCCGGTACTTTGCTTCAGTATCCATCCGCGCATCACAAAACCATAAATCACGGCCAGAACACCGCACGCCAGAGAAAAATACAAGCCTAATGTGACATTACTCATGCTTGAACCCCTTAAAAATTAGATCTAAATTGTTTTTATCTAACACCTATGCCAGCCCACTTCTGAAAGCGATAAACTACAGCCTATAAGTTTTATTAGTATGTAGCAGAATTACTACCCCAGTTCCCTTATAAGATCAGGGTATTTACCAATCATCTTCCGGAGTATGTATGAGTCTCGACAACGTCAAACCAGGTAAAAAAATCCCTGAAAGCTTTAATGTCATCATTGAAATCCCAATGAATGCAGATCCAATCAAATATGAAGTGGACAAGGAAAGTGGCGCCATTTTTGTTGACCGCTTTATGGGCACTGCAATGCATTACCCATGTAACTATGGTTACATCAATAAAACCATTGCTGGAGATGGTGACCCTGTTGACGTTCTTGTAATTACTCCATTCCCATTAATTCCTGGCGTAGTTGTCAGTTGCCGTGCAATTGGGGTGTTGATGATGGAAGATGAAGGCGGGCAAGATGCCAAGCTATTAGCTGTTCCTGAAGATAAGATTTTGCCTATCTACACTCACTGGCAAAAACCAGAAGACATTAACCCATTGCGTTTGAATCAAATCCAACACTTCTTCGAGCACTACAAAGATCTCGAGCCAGGCAAGTGGGTAAAAGTCCAAGGTTGGGGTGGTGTTGCTGATGCGCATAAAGAAATTCTTGAAGGTATTGAGGCCTACAACAAAGCGCATCAAAGTTAATTCATATTCATTTTGTTATCCGGAGTGAGCTCGCAAAAAATCGCCTTAGCGCAAATCAACCCTCTTCTGGGTGATTTGCCTGGCAACGCGCAGCTCATTTCTCAAGCCGCCGCAGATGCTTATGCACAAGGCGCCACCCTTGTTCTCACGCCAGAGCTCTCGCTCACCGGCTACCCCCCAGAAGACTTACTCTTGCGCCCTGCTTTTATTGAGGCTGCAGAACGCGAGCTCAGTTGTTTAATACTCGAGCTCCAGAAATTTCCGGGACTCACTGTCATCGTTGGTCACCCGAAAAAGACGAGCGCCGGATTGCATAACTATGCCTCGGTTATTCGAGATGGCAAGGTCCTCGCTGGATATGCCAAACAAGAATTGCCTAATCATGAAGTATTTGATGAGGTACGTTATTTCACACCAGGCAATGAATCTTGCGTCTTTGAAAGTGCCGGCATCCGATACGGGCTGATTCTTTGCGAAGATGCGTGGCACGCAGGCCCTGCAAAAAAAGCTCATGCGGCTGGCGCTCAAATTCTGTTGGCGCTCAATGCTTCGCCTTATCACCTCCAAAAAGAAACCTTGCGCATTGAAGTTCTACGTAAGCATATTGCGATCACCAAAATGCCTTTGGTCTACGTCAACGCCGTTGGCGGGCAAGATGAGTTGGTATTTGATGGCGGATCCTTTGCCCTAAATAATGTAGGTGAAGTAGTCATGGCGATGCCCCAGTTCAAAGCTGGCCTTGGCTTTGTAAACATCAATGCATCTGGTGATTTAGATCAAGGGTTGATAACTCCACCTGTCAGCGTGGAAGCTCAGGCCTATCAGGCGCTCGTTTTAGGTGTGCGGGACTACGTTCAAAAGAATCGCTTTCCTGGGGTCATTATTGGCCTCTCTGGAGGTGTTGACTCTGCATTGGTGCTGGCGATCGCAGTAGATGCCTTAGGCGCTGATAAAGTGCGTACCGTCATGATGGCCTCTCGCTATACCGCCGATATCTCTTGGATTGACGCCCGAGAAATGGCGAAGAATCTAAACGTTCAATATGATGAAATCCCGATCAGTGAACCCGTTGATGCTTTAGAGCATGCCCTAGCCGAGCAATTTAAGGGCTTTGAGCTGGACGCTACCGAAGAAAATATTCAAGCTAGGGTGCGTGGCACCCTCTTAATGGCACTGTCTAACAAAACTGGCCGACTCGTCCTAACTACCGGAAATAAGAGTGAAATGGCTGTGGGCTACTGCACCTTGTATGGGGATATGGCTGGTGGCTTTGCCGTCATTAAAGATATTGCAAAGACCTTGGTCTATCGCTTGTGCGCTTACCGTAATAGCCTCGCCCCCATTATTCCGGAGCGAATTCTGACACGTGCGCCTTCCGCTGAATTACGCCCCGATCAGACTGATCAAGATAGCTTGCCATCCTATGAAGTATTGGATGGCATTGTGGAGCGTTATATGGAGCAAAACCAATCCATCGCACAAATGATTGCTGCTGGGTTTGATCCTGAGAGCGTTGAAAAAGTCACCCGGCTAATTAAACTCAATGAGTACAAACGTCGCCAAGCACCTCCTGGCGTGCGCGTGACCACGCGAGCCTTTGGGCGCGACTGGCGCTACCCTATTACCTCTCAATTTAGAGCGTAACCGGGTATTTGCCTTCACTTCTAGGTATGATTACCGTATTAAGGGGAATATATGAAGCTAATTACATCCATTATTAAACCGTTCAAACTTGACGAAGTTCGTGAAGCCTTAGCAGAAGTAGGCGTTGCTGGTCTTACCGTTACGGAAGTAAAAGGTTTTGGTCGCCAAAAAGGTCATACCGAGCTATACCGTGGTGCCGAGTATGTAGTCGACTTTTTGCCAAAAGTAAAAGTAGAGGTTGTTGTTGCTGATGACCGCGTTGAAGCGGCAATAGAGGCAATTACCAAAGCCGCTCGTACGGGCAAGATTGGTGATGGCAAGATTTTTGTTAGCCCGATTGAACAAGCTATTCGTATTCGCACTGGCGAAACTAACGACTCAGCGGTGTAAAAACCACTACCAGATAACGCTAGCTCCCTCGGAGTTAGCGTAACTGAGAATCCGTCCGATCTGCGGGCGGAGTGAATACCTCAGAAGCTTCTAAAATTAGTGTTTTGGAATTGGGATTTGATGGGCGCACTTTTGCGCCCTGGAAAAATACATCCACCTGATTCAAGCCAGCAGTCAGCACTTTGAACGGTGGCTTTCCATAAAAGGATGCCCCCACTCCAGGCTCAAGCAGTTTATTTTGGATCTTACCGGAAGCATCAATCACACAAACAATCTGCTTGGATTTAGCCTGCACATAAACTATATCCGCTGCCTTACGAGGCGCCTCTGGCTTGTAACTAATAATGCCCTCCTCAACAGGGCAAGCACCAGAAGAATCTGCTACAGCCACTGGGATAACCGCCGCCGCGACTGAAGCGACTGCAGGGGCTGGTTCCGCAGGGGTGTCTACCGGGGCAGGGGTTGGTTCAATAATTTCTTCTTTTACAACAACGATTTCTTCTGGCTTATCTGCGAAAAATAGTGGGCGTAAGTTAATTACCGCGAACACCAATGCGGCAAGCACACTCAACCAAAGGAATAACTTCTTTGATGAAGCGGGCCTTGAACTTGTCGAACCTCCGGGAAAGGGAGCTTTTTTTGATGTAACTTTTTTAGACGCTATATTTTTGACCGGATTCTCTTTTGCCTCTTCAATAGCTAATTCCAGTACCGAGGTCTCCTCCACCGATTCGTTTACTGCTGGCACTTCTTTTGTTGCAGATGTTTTTAATGGAGTCACTACCAACTCAAAGGCATCCCCATCACTTAATTCCAAAATTTTTGCCACTTTTTTAGCAGCCGTCAATTTATTCTGGGCGCCGTAGAAAGAGCTAGACTCACCATTCTCAATTTGCTCTATTTGGCGATGAGATAAACATGCCATTCCGCCGAGGTCTTTCGTGCTGAGGCCACGCTTTTCTCGAGCCCTAGCAAAGGCTTCTTTAAAAATAATGGGAAGCTTAGAATTTGTATTCACAAAAGCACTTTATGTGATTGATGTTTCAAAAATATGACCCATCTTAGTACCTATGTACTAAGAGTGGAATTAGCCCAACAGCTAGTTATTTTGAATATTTTCAAGGTTAGATTCAAGGTACTTTACAACTAATGCTTGAACTGATTCCACATTCATCTTATCCATGATTCTCGCTTTATGCACCTTAATCGTAGCGTCAGTCGTACCCAACTTGATGGCAATGTCTTTATTTAGCAATCCCGTGACCAGCCAATAACAAACTTCCTTCTCTCTAGGCGTTAAGGAGGCATAGTCCTTCTTAGTCTCCACTTCCTTCGAAAGGCGCTTGAGTTGGCGCCTATCAAACTCCAGAGCATCGGCCACAGCCTTGAGTAAATCCTCCAAATTGAAGGGTTTAAAGAGGAAATCTACGGCGCCCTGTTTCAGGCTTTTCACAATCTGATGGGGATGACTCTGCCCGCTCACAAACACAATTGGAGTTTTACGACCGAATTGCAGCAATTTTTCTTGCAAATCCAGCCCCGACATATCCGGCATCTGCATATCCAATAGGATCACTGCCGGCGCTACTGGCAGAGAATGCTCCAAAAATGTCGCTGCAGAGGAAAAATCCTCGACGATATAGCCAACATCTTTCAACATCCTGCACAAAGAGGTGCGCATCGACTCGTCGTCGTCAATTAGATAGATGTGGCCAACTTTAGTCATTGAATATAAAAGAAAAAGGTAATAGATAAAGCAATGTACTGCAGCTAGTTTTAGAAGGATATTAGCTCTCAAGCTAATAATAGAAGTCAATCAGCAAATACAATAGAAAAATCTGTTTGTTGCGCTGCATCAGTGAATTACAGAAAAGGTGGCATAAACCCCTGCATTCCCTGTTGTCTCACGGCACAATAGAGCTTTTCGACAAATTCTTTTCTGGAGTCAATATCAGCATGAAACGCCTCAATGAACGCTCGCGCAATGTCACCGAAGGAGTTGCTCGCGCTCCCAATCGCTCAATGTATTACGCGATGGGCTACGAAGAGAAGGATTTCGTCAAGCCAATGGTTGGCGTGGCAAATGGTCACTCCACGATTACCCCTTGCAACAGCGGCTTACAAAAGTTAGCCGATGCAGCAGTAACAGCCCTAGAAGAAGCCGGTGCAAAAGCGCAAATGTTTGGTACGCCTACAGTTTCAGATGGCATCGGCATGGGTACCGAGGGCATGAAATACTCCCTCATCTCCCGCGAAGTGATTGCTGACAGTATTGAAACTTGCGTTAACGGTTTATGGCAAGACGGTGTAGTCGTCATCGGCGGTTGCGATAAAAACATGCCAGGCGGCATGATGGCGATGGCCCGTACCAATGTACCCAGCATTTATGTTTATGGTGGAACCATTAAGCCAGGCCGCTACAAAGGTAAGGATCTGAATATTGTTTCTGCTTTTGAAGCCGTTGGTGAATTTACCTCGGGACGCATGACTGAAGTGGACCTTAAAGGTGTAGAGCAACACGCTTGTCCAGGCAGTGGCTCCTGTGGCGGCATGTATACCGCCAATACCATGAGCTCCTCGTTTGAGGCGCTTGGCATGAGCCTGCCCTACTCTTCCACCATGGCCAATGAAGATGCCGAGAAAGTCACCAGCGCGCATGAATCAGCCATAGTTTTGGTTGAGGCCATCAAGAACAATTTACGTCCACGCGACATCATCACTAAAAAATCCATTGAGAACGCGGTGAGTGTCATCATGGCAGTTGGCGGCTCCACGAATGCTGTACTCCATTACCTAGCGATTACCAGCGCTGCTGAGATTGATTGGACAATTGATGATTTTGAGCGTATTCGTAAGCGCGTTCCTGTCATGGTGGATATGAAACCCTCTGGCCAATATTTAGCGACTGACCTGCATCAAGCTGGCGGCATTCCGCAAGTCATGAAGATTTTGCTCGATGGCGGACTCTTGCATGGCGATTGCATGACCATCACCGGCAAAACCATTGCTGAAACATTGAAAGATGTTCCATCGGTACCGCGCGCCGATCAGAATGTCATCCGCACTCTAGATAACCCACTGTACAAGCAAGGTCACTTAGCCATTCTTAAAGGCAATATCTCTCCTGAGGGTTGCGTTGCCAAGATTACCGGCCTCAAGAACCCATCTATTACTGGCCCTGCCCGTGTATTTGATTCTGAGGATGATGCAATGGCTGCCATCATGGCGCAAAAGATCAAAGACGGCGACGTCATGGTCATTCGTTATGAGGGCCCTAAAGGCGGTCCTGGTATGCGTGAGATGCTTGCCCCTACCTCCGCCCTAGTGGGTCAGGGTTTAGGCGAGACAGTAGGCCTGATTACTGATGGACGCTTCTCTGGCGGCACCTGGGGAATGGTGGTTGGTCACGTGGCTCCTGAGGCATTCGTTGGCGGTGTGATTGCCCTCATTCATGAAGGTGACTCCGTCACGATTGATGCGCATAAACTTCTCATTCAACTCAATGTGAGCGATGAAGAAATTGCTAAACGTCGTGCTGCTTGGGTACAACCTAAGCCACGCTACACCCGTGGCTTATTGGCTAAGTACGCTTATCTGGCAAGTAGCGCAAGTAAAGGCGCGGTAACGGATCTGAACTTAGAGTAAGAGCAGTAAGTAATAAAAGCAAAGCCCCTAAGTGCAGATTGAGCTGACCTAGGGGCTTTTTTACTACCGAAGACTATTTGCAGTTCAAGTACGACTTAGCGCTTCATCGCGCCACCTTGAGCGCCCATCGCATTGACTGGAAACTTCACTTCAACCTCACCCGCTTTAGCAAACTTGAGTTTGACGGGAATGGTTTCACCGGCAACTAAAGGCGCCTTAATGTTCATGAACATCAAATGCATGCCGCCTGGTTTTAATTCAACAGCACCACCGGCAGGAACTGGAATATCTTTAACTTGACGCATTTTCATGACATTACCTTCCATTGCCATCTCATGCAGTTGCACTTCACCAGCAGCTGGAGAGCTTGCTGATACCAATAAATCTACTACGCCCTTGTTTTCCACTTTCATAAAACCACCCGCAGCCATTTGGCCGGGAACGGTTGCACGAGTGTAGGCATTCTCAATTTGCAAGGGGCCTACTTTGGCATTTTGTGCCTGCGCCAAACCAGCCACACCAAAACCTACTACTGAAACTAATAACGCTTTTAATAGAGTATTACTTTTCATTTGCACATCCTCCTAGTTAACTTTAAATCCCAAGATATCTCTCGAGTTTTTTCAAATTGTTGCTGCTCATTCACGTCGATAAAAAATCCGATCGGCACTTCTTTGGCGGAAGTCCTTGAAACCAAATCTCGACCTGTTGACTCACTGCGAACCAGCTTGGTCCAAATCGTATTAAATTCATGGGACTGAGCCTTGCCACCCCAACTTCTCCAAAATAACAACTAGTTACCGACAATCGTAATCTTCTCGTAATCTAATGCATCTCGTCTGCAGACATATAGGGCATCGTTAATGCCAAAATTTCAATAGCCGTAAAGATGATCCCCATCCACACTCCAATCAATAAAAAAGTTCCACCTGTTAGGGCTGAAAGAGCAATTTCTTTACATCAGCCAGACTTTTATACCTTTACTGCACTACCAGCTCATGGTCTTTGTGCCATCTTTAAATAAGGCCTCTCCGGTAATTTTTGGACCACCTAACTTGACTCCGGATATGAGATCGGACTCCGTATAACCCGCCTGCTTTAAGCACATAGGGCACATAATAACTAGGGCTCCAGCAGAAATTACTTCAGATAAGGCTTGTTGCTGTTCGGCATGCTTTGAGGCTCCCGTCTTGACGCCTAGCATCACCGCCTTGTCATTCAGGAAAATGGTTAGTGGGTGACCGCTGGCTGAATGGTGCTTGCCAAAATTAATTGCCATCGTAGAACGATTCAAGTCATCAGTTGAAAGATTGATGAATAAAGGATCGTTCGGTCCTGAGATAGCTGACAAGGACATTACAGCAAGCGAAGAAATAAATAGTGATTTTAGTAATCTCAATATCATGGCGTTACCCCCTTTAGATGCATCTGTTAATTTGTTTCATAAATTGTTATTGAAATAAGGGGTTAGAGCCTACGACCGAAACCATATCTGTAGCTGAGAAAAGTTTATGGGGCCCGTTTTTCTATTCGTCTGACCTTTTCTATTCACCAAAATAGTGATGGGAGTTTCCCCGCGCCATTTGGGATCAATCTCATAACGTAAGCGCTCGTCAAATGGGCTGCTTACATAATAATTATTAGCGTTATCAAGCTTTGCTTTAGAGAGCATCTTCTTGATCATCTCTGGCGAAACATCATCAACCTGAATAAAAATAATCTTCAAGTTTTTATTCTTCTCTACGAACGTTCCCCACTGCGGCATTTCTTTTACACAGGCAGGGCACGTCACCCCCCAGAAGTGAATGGCTATTGGATCACCATTCGCAGATTGGATAATTGAAGACCAGTCGCCTTGTTGATATGGCTTCAGATTCATTGGATCGGCATATGCTAAATGACATACCGTCATAAAAATGGCTATTGCTAATACGATTCTTTTCATTTCGGTGAACCTATTTTAATGAATTGATAGCCATCAACGCGTGTTAACCAAGACAGAAAAACTGCATTACCCTGACTAATTAATAAAGGGTGATCAGAGTAGCCAGATGTTTCAGATATAGCCTGAGGTGCTGACCAAGTGCCGCCATCATCCATGGATTGTTTAAAGTACACAGTGGAAGACTTGCCATTAAATTCTTTCCATACTAGGTAGACCGTATTCCCTACAGCCAAAAGATACGGTCTAGATACATTGGCGCCATCAGCACCAATCCTGGTGGGCTTCGCATAACTACGCCCCTGATTGCTTGAGTTTGCATAAAAAACACCAGAACGGGTTTCACCCTGAGTAAACCAAGCTACATGAATTTTTCCCGAACTAGAAACAGCAATTGAGGGACCATGATGCGGACAGGCATCCGTCTTCCACTGGTCATCAGAAACCCGTCTAATAGGTTCAGCCCCTCTAGAAGTAATAATCTGCGTAGCATGATCCCGTATGCCACCTGGGAAGATGGCCCTATAGATAATCACAGGGTCATATGCTGCATCCAGAGCAGCTCCTATACGACAGCACTCACAACTGCTCTCATTAGCAATACGCTCACCCCGAAAGGTTCGGCCTTGATCACTAGAAAATGAATAGGCAATTGAACCTCCTAATTTTTTTACACTACCCCGTTTGGCCGCCGCAACTAAGCGTTTATCAATCCAAGCTATAAAGATGGATCCATCTGGCCTGATTAAGACAGAGGGAAAGCGCTGACTAGAACTATCTTGGATGAGTGATTCTGGAGTAGTAAAAGTAGCGCCTCCATCAACTGAACGAGCCGTATTGATTTGTGCATTCCAGTTGGAATCCTTAAAAAAGGCATAGGCCAAAAAAACTTTCCCCTGGGAATCAGAAACAATTTGAGGGCGGGCATCACTTCCAGCATCTAGCGACTTACCGTGCTCTGCAATTTTTACAGCCGTAGAAAAGGTTTTTCCTAAATCATCAGATTGCGCCACCGAAACTACTCCACCCCCCGTCCAAGCGAGCAACAATTTCCCACTCCCCGTTAAGAATGGAGTGGCAGCATTGGAGCAATCTAAGCCTGAGCCCTGACATGCGACCGACGGCTTCACAGGTGCACCCACCACAGAATGAGATGAATGATCCATTTGAGCCCATACATTGCTAAAAAAACCTAAGAGACTCATAAAGAGCGCCTTGATTAAGGCTTGGCGATAGGAGAGTTTATATATGCTAGTCATTAGAAGATGATGCGTGTACCCACGGAAATAGCTTGAGGCATACCGTTTGTATAACTAGATGCACTAGAACCAGTGCCGAAGGTAATATATTGACGATTAAACAAGTTTACTGCTGATGCATAAACTGTAGCATTAGGAGTGACCTCATAGTTAGCGCGCAAGCCTACTACCGCATAAGCAGCAACCGGTAGGGTGTTAGAGGTATTCATCCAAGAGCTACCAACGTAACGCACTGTTGCAGTTAAGCTCGCTTTTGGAACAGGGTAGTATGTCAGCCCTCCTCCTAGAATATTCTGCGGAACACCACCAAGTTGCTTGTTAGTTGGATCGCTAGTAGCGCTCATTGTTAATTTAGTACTTGTGAAGGCGTAATTTGCATCAGTAGCCCATTGAGAATTAATGTCGTGATGGAATTGAAATTCAATGCCCTGACTGAGTAAATTCTGGTTATTGGTATAGTAACTAATACTTTTCGAATTACAAATACCTACATTCCCCGTACCAGCGAGAGGATTTCCTGTTGCACCGCATAAACTTTGTGCCAATGCGATATCGCTAGCACTCCTAGAAGAAAGGCTATAGCTAGCAACTGCATTCTGGATATAGTTATTAAAAGCGGTTAACTGGGCAAAGCCACCTTTCCAGCGATAGTCTGTGCCTACCTCATAACCAGTCATAGTTTCCGGTGTCAGGTTTGCATTGGCAAAACTATAACCACTTGAAGAACCATATGATCGTAATGTGTTGTTCATGCCCGGCGCATGAAAGGCTTGATACGCCGCAGATCTTAAATCCCAGTCTTTTGAAAGTTTATATAACAGTCCTAGTGTTGGGCTCAATTGAGTCTTGCTTTGGTTGGGGATATTTTGGTAAGCAGGGTTTGCCCCATTAGCCCCAGCGTTATAACTTGTCGGGGTTTGACTATTCCACTGATCAATTCGTGCAGCAAGTGTAGTTTCTAGAGGGAAAGATTCGGCCTTTGATTTAAGTTGGCCCATCAGACCATAAAAAGTTTGCTGACCTTGCCCATAATTAACGGCGGCTACTGCGCCATTAGTATTTAAGTTATTTGTTTGATTGGAACCTGCAACATTTCTAGCATCTACGGCTACAACATACTGGTCAATTAAGCCACGAACCTCCTCGGTATATTGAGCAGAGGCACCAACGGTACTATATGGGTCTTTGTAATTAGCATTGATGTATGGATAATTTTTTGGATTTGACCCCGTAGCTGATGTAGTTGAACCATTTTGCTTATTAAACCCAGTCTTTTCATAAAAGAAATTGACGTCTACCTTAGCCTTATCACTCAGCCTTGTTGTAGCGCCACCGGCAACGTCAGTTTCCTGGGTTATGTTGGTCGCAAATGCATACCCAGAAGATAAATCTGACATGGTGTGATAACCGACACGAAAAAATCCATTGGTTTCTGGGCTAGCTTTAAAATAGCCTTGCAGTCTCATATTTGAGTTGTGCGAGCTAGCATCACCTTGCCCATTTTTAATATTGTTTGCTGGAGCAGGAGAAATCGTAGCAATATTTTGATACCCATCGGTACTAAAATAATCAGCAGACAAACGAAGTTGAAGGGCGTCCGAAGCAATCAGATCTTTAGATGCAGCAATATTTCCAGTGCCAAATGCACCGATGCTGGCAGAGACTTCTTCCTGACTATTGCTGGGGGTTTTAGTTTTGATATTAATCACACCGCCCATGCCATAGTTGCCCCACAAACTAGATACTCCACCGCGTATAAATTCAACAGAATCAATCGAGGACATGGGAACTAGATTCCACTGCACCGTGCCATAAAAGGCATCGTTTGCAGGAAGACCATCAATCAATACCAAGGTTCGAGCATTGCCTAGACCACGCACGTTGATGCTTTGCCCAGTTGGGTCTTTTTGATAGTAAGGGGTGTCATTCAAAATAACGCCAGGGACGTTCTTCAAAACCTGATCAATGGTTTGATCTGGGGATGACTCCAACACTTCTTTAGTCAAAATGGTTGTGTTTAGAGGGATCTCATCCAAGGGCGTTCCAGAACGCGTTGCACTCACTGTCACGCTTTTTAACTTCTGATCGTAATCAGGTGGTGGCGCAATTTGAGCTTGTGCACTAACGCCAATTAATAGTGACCCAAATATCATACCAATGCATGCGCTAATTTTCTTTTGCTTGAATAACATCTACTTCTCCACACACTAATACGGCAACGTATTGCCAATACATAGCTAGGCTATGTCCTAAAAAGAATTAGGCTTGTATAGGAGGTGCTGCTGAAGGGGGTGTTACCCAAACAGCAAGTGGCTTGGGTGATTGATAGAAAAGCTGAGGCAGCAAAGCAAGTGTTTGCGGTGCTTGAAATGTGAGGCTGGTATTGAATGATGGGGTAATGCTGCTATGGGCAACGCAGTATGGGCAAGGTTGTGTGGATTTCGACTCGTTCGCCTGCTCATCACCCTGCACCTGAATTTGCGCCTTACTACCATCAACTGAGCAGATCTCCATGGCAAAACCTTGGCCATGCTTTGCCAGCGATACCGCTTGAGAAACTGCCGGCGCAAGCGCACTTATTGCGATTGCTAGAGCAGCAATCCAGTGAATGAGGCGGTTTTTACGGAAATTCATGGCTCACTGATTCTATCGGAATTTTGACGACCGAGCGTTTTCCCGATTTGAGCAAGAAAAAAAAGGGGGCTTGCGCCCCCTTCTATGCCGTACATGAAACCTCAAGCTTATGCAGCAGCAACTTTCTTCTTGCCTATCAACTTACCAACGAGTGGCCAGAAGAGCAATACCAAAGCCAGAGTAGTAATAGCAGCTACTAAGTAGTTTGAGAAGAACACATCTACGCTACCTTGAGATATCAGCATGGACTGACGGAAAGAGTCTTCCGCTCGATCGCCTAAGACCAAGGCCAAGACCATCGGGGCCATTGGGTAGTCCAGTTTCTTGAAGACGTATCCAACCACACCAAAGCCCATCATCAACCAAACGTCAAATGAAGCGTTATGGACCGTATATGCACCTACCGCACAAATCACAATAATGACGGGGGCAATGATTGAGAACGGAATTCTCAAGATGGAGGCAAACAATGGAACGCATGTTAATACAACAAACAAGCCTGCCAAGTTACCTAGATACATACTAGCGATCAAGCCCCAAACGAAATCTGGCTTCTCAACGAAGAGTAATGGTCCTGGTTGCAAGCCCCAGATCAACAAGCCACCAAGCAATACAGCAGCTGTTGGTGATCCTGGAATACCTAAAGACAACATAGGCAGTAAGGCAGCGGTACCAGCAGCATGAGCCGCTGTTTCTGGAGCAATAATACCCTCCATCTCGCCTTTACCGAAGTTTTCGCTATTCTTAGATACGCGTTTAGCAACACCATAAGACATGAATGAAGCTGGTGTAGCGCCGCCTGGGGTAATGCCCATCCAGCAACCAATCAAGCAACTACGTAATGAAGTGGCCCAGTACTTAGGTAATTTTGCCCAAGTCTCGAGAACGACCTGACGACGAATCTTCGCAGCAGCACCATGGAAAGCCAAGCCCTCTTCCATTGAGAGCAGAATTTCACCAATACCAAACAAACCAATCACTGCGATCAAGAAATCAAAGCCGCGCATCAGTTCATGGCTGCCATAAGTCAAGCGCAATTGCCCAGTAACCGTATCCATACCAACCGTTGCCAGCGCAAAGCCCAACATCATCGCAGAAATTGTTTTAAATGGAGAGCCCTTATTCATACCCACAAAACTACAGAAGGTCAGCAGGTAGACCGAGAAGAACTCTGGCGGTCCAAATTGCAAAGCAAACTTCGCAACCAATGGAGCCAAGAAGGTAATCATCACAATCGCAAAGAACGCACCAACAAAAGATGATGTGAACGCTGCAGTCAATGCTTCACCAGCTTTACCATTACGAGCCATTGGATAACCATCAAAGGTTGTCGCAACAGACCAAGGTTCGCCTGGAATATTAAAGAGTACAGATGTAATCGCCCCGCCGAATAATGCACCCCAGTAAATACAGGAGAGCATGATGATCGCGGAGGTTGGCGGCATTGTGAAGGTCAATGGCAACAGAATCGCAATTCCGTTAGCGCCACCTAGACCTGGCAATACACCAATGATCACACCAAGAGTGACACCAACCAGCATCAATAGCAGGTTAAAGGGTGTCATTGCAACGGCAAAGCCGCCGAATAGGGCACTAATTTCTTCCAACTTGTACTCCTTCTTTTCTAATCTTTTTTAGTTATATTTTTTTAATTCACGCCGATAAATTCGAGCGGGTTAATCCATGAGCCATGTGGCAATGGAACCTGAAACCAGTACTCGAACATCAGGTATAGGGATGCACTCACCCCAACCGCTACAGCAATTGCTTTCCATGCTGGGTACTTACCAAGCCAGACCATGAAGATCGCAATGTAGATCACGGAAGATACGTAGATGCCGATCAACTGAACACCCAACACAAATACAATTGCCGGCAACAATACGGCCATCACCTGCTTGAATGGCTCTTTATCAACAAAGGATTCTGTTTTCTTTTTCTTATTAACAATCGCGGATTGATAGAGCGTGATTGAGCTAGAAAGGATGATGATCAAGCTGATATAAAACGGAAAGTAACCCGCTTCTGGGCCATCACTGCCCCAACTAGCGCCCAACTTAATACTGCCAGTCATTACCACTAAACCTAAAGCGATAAACAAGAGGGAGGTGATGATATCCATCATTCTGACGCTGATTACTGAGTCTTGATTTGAATTATTTGTTTGTTCAGACATGTGCTTCGATCACTAATGAAATGGTTAATGAATACTGCTTCACTTAAATTACTCTGTTGCTTACTCTCAAAAAATAGGACCTCCCCATGGAGGCCCTTTTTTAGACCATGCAATTACTTAGCCAAGAAGCCTGCTTCAGCCATCAACTGCTTATGCAATGCTTCATTCAGAGTTAGCCAATTGCTAAATTCCTTACCAGTCATGAACGTTTGATTGAATGCACCATCAGCCATGAACTTCTTCCACTCTGGCGTTGCGCGCACTTTTTTGAACAATTCGACATAAAAATCTACTTGCTCTTGAGTAACGCCTGGCGCCATGAAAATACCGCGCAACATCACGTAGTCAGTTGGTACGCCCACCTCTTTACAAGTAGGAACGTCATTCCAAGATTGGGTATCAGTAATCTTTTCCTTGTATGGCATACGTGTGTCATCAAATACGCACAAAGCACGTAACTTATTTGCACGCCACTGAGCAACCGCTTCGATTGGATTATTTACAGAAGAATCAATATGGTTACCCACGAGCTGAACAGCAACGTCGCCACCCCCTTTGAACGGGATATAGGTGAACTTAGCACCAGTCGCTTTTTCAAGGGCAACGGTAATGATTTGATCTTCCTGCTTAGAACCAGTACCACCCATTTTGAATTTACCTGGGCCAGCTGCTTTAGCGGCGTCAATATATTCTTTGGCTGTTTTATATGGCTTATCAGCGTTATCCCACAATACAAATTGGTCTAAAGCCAACATCGCTACTGGAGTAATGTCCTTCCAGTTGAAAGGAACGCCAGTTGCCAATGGAGTGGTAAATAAGTTTGAAAGCGTGATGACGATCTTATTAGGATCGCCTTTGGCTTCTTTCATTGCCAAGAAGCCTTCAGCACCAGCACCAGCAGACTTATTGACTGGAATGATGGCCTGCTTCATCAGGTTATTTTTAGTAATGATGCCTTGAATCATCCGTGCCATTTGGTCAGCACCGCCGCCAGGACCGGCAGGAATGATGAACTCAACTGGCTTGTTTGGTTCCCAAGCAGCAAAAGCAGGTGAAACACCAGCAACACCGAGGGCTAATGCGGTGGAAATCAATGCCCCTTTTAACTTCATCTTCATGAATGCTCCTCCAAAATTTGGTATGCCAATATTACTTTGGCTTCTCTTTGTTATGTGAAGATTTTTATACAATTTGAGGCATGAACTCTTGATTACCATCAATAATTGTCAAATGGGTTGTTAGGGGTAACGCTAGCTAATTAGTACTAACCCTAGTATAAATTTGGCACAGCTAGCTGGAATGCGTTTCTAGCGGAATCGATCCAAAAGCTTCTTACTAACTTTATCCAATTGAGTGGAGTCTTTGATCAAAAATTGTAGGCCGTTGGAATCTGCAATGAGCAGCGTATTGCCAGCAATGCGGCGGATATCTTCCTCACCTTTCAGGCGAATTCTGGTCGGCCCACGATCAGTTTCAATATCCCAAATGCTGGGGGTAGCGAAAGTGGAGACTTTGATAATTTTTTCAATGACGGGCATAAACTCACGCGCAGCCATCTCCTCCTCGATGAGGCCTAACTCAGCCTCCGGAATTGCACCAACATCATCAAACCAGCACAACTCTTTACCTGATTGATCTATCAATGAAATCCCGGCACCAGGCGCAGTAATCGGAAAAGCCCTGACGGGATAGACCCCCACATTGCGGTTGCCACCAGCATCGATCAGCACTAGGCGGCCCAGCGAATCTCGCTCAAGCATGTGTGGCTTTTGATAAGGACTCATATACTCCCTCCCGTCTGCTTCGCTATCACCTCTAAGTGCTCTTCTTCGCCCTCTGCAAGACTTTCTCCAATAGCACCACCCTCAACCAATTCTGCGGCGTGGCGAAGTTGCGCTTGATACAAGACGTAGTAGGCACCCTGCGCATCCATCAACGCATCATGCGAACCAATCTCGACGATCTCACCTTTATCGAGCACTACTAAGCGATCTGCTTTTCTGAGAGTGGAGAGGCGATGGGCAATCGCAATGGTGGTTCGACCTTTAACTAAGTTATCCAAGGCTCGCTGAATTTCTTTTTCAGTTGTAGTGTCGACTGAAGAAGTGGCTTCATCCAAAATCAGAATGCTTGGGTTAATCAGCAATGCACGTGCAATCGAAATCCGTTGACGCTCACCACCAGAAAGAGATTGACCACGCTCACCTACCAATGAGTCATAACCTAGCGGTAAGCGGAGAATAAATTCATGGGCATGAGCAGCACGCGCTGCTTCAATAATTTCTTCACGACTTGCATCGGGTTTGCCATAGGCAATATTTTCAGAAATGGTGCCAAAGAATAAAAATGGCTCCTGCAGAACCAGGCCAATTCGCTTGCGATAGTCAGCAATTCCAATGCTACGAATGTCACGTCCATCTAAAGCGATCGAGCCAGCGCTCACATCATAGAAGCGACAAATCAGATTTACCAAAGTACTCTTACCAGAGCCGCTGTGACCAACCAATCCAATCATTTCTCCAGGAGCAATATCTAGATCAATTCCTTTAGATACTGCGCGGTTACCGTAGCGGAAACCCACGCCCCGCAAGGAGATTCGCCCATTGACTCGACCCAAAGGGGCTGGATTAATCGGCTCAGGCACGCTCGAAACGTGATCCAGAATATCAAAGATGCGTTTCGCGCCGGCAGCCGCTTTTTGAGTATGCGAAACAATGCGACTCATTGAATCTAGGCGGATATAAAACCGTCCAATATAAGCAAGGAAGGCAATCAACACACCTACCGTCACCTTTTGATGGGCGACTTGCCAAATGCCAAAACCCCAAACCACCAAGAGGCCAGTTTCAGTCAAGAGTGTGACAGTCGGCGAGAACAATCCCCATACACGATTGACGCGATCATTAATTTGTAAATTGTGTTTGTTGGAATCGACAAAACGCTTTAACTCACGGTCTTCTTGAGCAAATGCCTTGACCACGCGAATACCCGGAATGGTATCTGCCAAGATATTAGTAACCTCAGACCAGATACGATCAATCTTCTCAAAACCAAAGCGGAGTTTGTCGCGCACAACATGGATCATCCAGACAATGAATGGCAAAGGTGCGAGCGTTACTAAGGCCAATAAGGGGTCGATCGACACCAGGATAGCTGCAGTCATGGTGATCATCAGCACATCGGTTGCAAAGTCTAAGGCGTAGAGCGATAAAAATACGCAAATGCGATCTGTCTCAGCGCCGATACGTGCAATTAAGTCACCCGTTCTTTTGCCGCCAAAATACTCCAAAGAAAGTTTGAGTAAATGCTCAAAGGTGGTGTTGCGCAAATCTGCGCCAATACGCTCACTCACCAAAGCAAGGAGGTAGGTTTTCCACCAGCCCAAGCCCCAAGCTACGATAGCCGCTGCAAATAAGGCTAATAAGTATTTGCTCGCCAAATCAAAATCTATGGGATTCCCTTTTTCGTAAGGAATCAACACGTGATCCATGATCGGCATCGTGAGATAGGGCGGAATCAGGGTTGCACCCGTTGACAGTAAGGTCAGGAAAAAACCCAGTAAAAGCTCTTTTTTGTAGGGGCGAGCGAAACGCCACAACTTAAATAAAGTCCAGGTAGAAGGAGGAGCATCCTCCTCGGGATCACAAGTCGGACAAGCATCCGAATTCGCAGGCTTAGGGCTCAAACAGACAGGGCATACCTGCTTGTCATACTCCGATACCTCATGACTTGACTGCCCCACCTGATCGCCACGCATCAAGTGCTTAAAGCTGTTCTGTAAACGCAAGATTTGAGGATTTACTGCTAAGGTGAAGTACCAAAGCCTGAGTAGACTAGTCTCAGATTCCAGCTTGAGATGGCCTACGCCAGCATGATCACCGTGTAGAAGTTGTGCCCCAGAACTCATTGGCCAAAATTCCGAGCGACCACCATCAACCCAAATCAACCCAGATGGAATCAAGCAAAGCAGGCTTTTTTCAAAGCGCATTTCTCCATCAAGATCCAACTCAACCCAGGCCAGTATTGAGTCAAGGTCTTCAATGGAATGCTGCGACCCCCTTAAAACACTGATCCAATGACTTGGCGGAGGTGGTGCGGATGGGGAAATTTCTGGCTTCATTAGTCCTAAAAGTATAGTGGAGCTAGATTTTTTAGATTCAATAACTCTGTCAACTTTAGTCGATAGAAAGCCGTTAAATTAGCTATATAGGCTTTTTTATGTATTTTTGCCATTTTTGTGGATTTTAATAATTACTAAAACTAGAGAGACAGTCTGAGTCGCCCCTGCCCTCATCTTCTGAAGTGGCGCCAAGACTACCCATTCCACATATGCCCCAATTATTAGATAAAACCATTGAGATCCTCAGCGTCAAGCATCTTCGCGGCCCCAACATGTGGACTTACCATCCCGTTATTGAAGTGTGGCTCGATATTGGCGATTTGGAGGATTACCCCTCCAACCTGATTCCTGGGTTTTATGAGCGTTTAGTCAAAGCACTTCCAAGCCTCCAAGAACACCGTTGCAGCTATGGCGAAGCTGGTGGATTTTTAAAGCGAGTTGAAGAAGGTACTTGGCCCGCTCATATCCTCGAGCACCTTACCCTTGAGTTACAAAATTTAGCCGGCATTCCAGGTGGATTTGGTAAGGCGCGCGACGGCGATCGTCGTGGCGTTTATAAAGTTATGGTGAGCGCCATCAATGAAGAGGTCACACTAACTGCACTCAAATATGCTCGCGACTTATATCTTGCTTTAGCGCAAGACAATAAAGATCCAGTTGCCTTGGTTAAGACCATCATTGAAGAACTACGAGATCTTGGTGATGACCTATTGCTAGGGCCTAGCACTGCTTGCATTGTGAATGCTGCTGAAGAACGCGGCATCCCCTCCATTCGTTTATCTGAGGGCAACTTAGTGCAGCTAGGTTACGGCGCGAACCAACGTCGAATCTGGACGGCTGAAACTGATCAAACTAGTGCTATCGCCGAGACAATCTCTCGCGATAAAGATCTCACGAAGAGCCTGCTTTCTAGCGCAGGTGTTCCAACTCCGGAGGGTCGCACAGTGACCAGCCCGGATGACGCTTGGGAAGCAGCCCAAGATATCGGCCTCCCAGTAGTTGTTAAACCAATTGATGGAAACCATGGTCGCGGTGTTTTTATTAATCTCTACACCCAACAAGAAATTGAAGCTGCCTATGCAGTAGCGATTGACGAAGGCAGCGAAGTGTTAGTAGAGCGCCACATCATCGGTGACGAACATCGTTTATTGGTGGTGGGCAATAAAGTAGTTGCGGCCGCTAAGGGTGAAACAGTTTGGATTACGGGTGACGGAAAACATACCGTTTTGGAACTAATCCAAATTCAAATTAACTCAGATCCACGTCGTGGCAAAACTGAAGAGTGCCCACTCAATCCAGTGCGTATTGACTCTGCAGTCGAGTTAGAGCTGGCGCGTCAGAAATTAACTGGTGTCAGTATTCCAAGCGTTGATCAAAAGGTACTCATTCAAAGTAATGGCAATGTAGCCTTTGATGTCACTGACTTAGTGCACCCAGAAGTAGCCAGTCAAGTTGCATTGGCTGCTCGCGTAGTAGGACTAGAGATCGCTGGCGTTGATCTAGTTGCACAAGACATTAGCAGGCCCCTAGAAGAACAAAATGCCGCCATTGTGGAAGTGAATGCTGGCCCTGGCTTATTGATGCACTTAAAACCAGCAAGCGGCAAGCCTCAGCCTGTAGGTAAAGAAATTGCCAATCACCTCTTCCCGCCAGGAACCGATTTCCGCATCCCGGTAGTGGGTATCTGTGGTGCTCGTGGCAAAACCCCTGTTGCCGAAATGATTGCGCATTTTTTGCGACTCACCAATTTGTATGTAGGTCTTTCTTGCAGCAAAGGATTATTTTTTGGTCATCGCTCAATCCAAAAGAGCAATGCCGCGAATTGGGAAAACGCCCGTCGCACTTTATTAAATCGCGCAGTTCAAGCGGCCGTCATCGAAAATAACAATCTATCAATGTTGATAGAAGGTTTGGCTTATGACCGCTGCCAAGTAGGCGTTGTGTTAAACGTAGATCCGACAGCCAATTTCCCTCAATACGCTATTTATGATGAAGACCAAGTCTTTAGTATTATGAGAACGCAAGTCGATGTTGTATTACCTACTGGGGTTGCCGTCCTCAACGCAGACGACCCTATGGTTGTCAACATGGCGGAGCTTTGTGATGGCGAAGTCATCTTCTTTACCCAAGATTCCTCATCATCGATTGCACAAGAGCACTTAAAAAATGGTGGTCGCATTGTCATTATTGGCAATCAGCAAATCATCCTGAAATCAAACAAGCATGATCAAAAGAGCATTCCCGTGCCGCGCCATTTCGAGCCAAATGCTAGCGCGCCATGGAGGCCCATGAACCTAGGTGCCGCCATTGCTGCAGCCTGGGCTTTAGATATTCCGTTCAACGTTATTGAGGCTGGTGCTGAAACTTTTGTTTCTGACGCCAGCGTTCCAGCAGGGGCTTAATTGGAAATCACCCGTATTCGTATGTTGCGCGGCCCAAATTTATGGAGCCGCCATACCTCCCTAGAGGCAATTGTTTCTTGCGAAGATTCTGAGCGCTCAATCGATTCGATTCCCCAATTTGAAACCAAGATTCGTGAACGCTTCCCTCAACTCGGAAGCATGCGTCGCGGTGGTCATAATGAAGTCCTGTCATTAGCGCATGCACTAGAACACGCTGCACTAGGTCTTCAGTCTCAAGCGGGCTGTCCGGTCACCTTTAGTCGCACAGTACAGACGATTGAAGTGGGTGTCTACCAAGTTGTAGCCGAGTACACCGAAGAAGTTGTAGGACGCATGGCTTTTGACTTTGCATTTGCGCTCATTCAAGCAACCCTCAATGACGCACCATTTGATCTTGCCGCCGCCCTCTCAGAATTAGAAGCCCTGTATGAAGATGTGCGCTTAGGGCCAAGTACCGGCTCAATTGTGGATGCCGCTGTTCAAAGAAATATTCCCTATCGACGCATGACCGAAGGTAGCATGGTGCAGTTTGGCTGGGGTAGCAAACAAAAACGGATTCAAGCGGCCGAGACTAGTGACACCAGTGCAATTGCAGAGGCGATTGCACAAGACAAAGAACTCACCAAGAATTTATTAGCAGCTGCAGGGGTATCCGTTCCGATTGGTGAAGTGGTCACTACTGCTGATGATGCATGGCGCGCAGCCCAAAATATTGGCGGACCGATCGTGCTTAAGCCAAAAGATGGCAATCAAGGCAAAGGGGTAGTTGCCAATATCCAATCTGAAGCTGAGGTTCGTGCTGGTTTTGTTGTCACCCAAGCCTTTGGTCGCGAAACCATTGTGGAACGTTACCTACCTGGCGCCGACTATCGTTTACTTGTTGTAGGTAATCGGCTTTCAGCAGCAGCACGTCGCGAGCCCGCTCAGGTCGTTGGCGATGGAAAAAATACTGTGGCTCAATTAGTTGAACTAGAGAATAAGAATCCATTGCGTGGTGATGGTCACGCTACTGCATTAACAAAGATTCGTTTTGATGAAATTGCGCTTGCCCATTTAGCCGGCAATAATCTCAGCCCGCAATACGTACCCAAAACAGGTGAACGTGTTCTTTTGCGCAATAACGCTAACCTGAGTACCGGGGGCACGGCAACCGATGTAACCGACGATGTTCATCCTGACGTTGCGGCCAGTGCTATTGCTGCCGCACAAATGATTGGACTGGACATCGCTGGGGTAGATATTTTGTGTGAAGCAATCTATAAGCCCTTAGAGATGCAAGGTGGTGGCATTGTTGAAGTCAATGCAGCACCAGGCTTACGTATGCATCTCAAACCCTCCTACGGTAAGAGTCGACCCGTTGGCGAAGATATCGTCAATATGATCTACCCGCTTGGTGAGGATGGCCGTATCCCCGTGGTTGCAGTGACTGGGACTAATGGAAAAACAACCACCGTGCGACTCATCTCTCATTTACTCAATGAGACTGGTTTACGTGTTGGCATGACTACTACGGATGGCGTCTACATCAACCATCGCCTCATCGACTCTGGCGACTGCAGTGGACCCAAGAGCGCTCGCAATGTGCTCATGCACCCTGACGTCGATGCCGCCGTTTTAGAGACGGCCCGGGGCGGTATGCTGCGCGAAGGCTTGGGCTTTGATCGCTGTGAAGTTGCAGTTGTTACTAATATCGGGGAAGGTGACCACTTAGGGCTGAACTACATCACTAGCGTTGAGGATTTAGCTATTCTGAAGCGAGTTATTGTGCAAAACGTTGCCCCAACAGGCGCCGCAGTACTCAATGCCGCAGATCCAATTGTGGTCAAAATGGGTGACGTCTGTACCGGTCGAGTTATTTTCTTTGCGCAGAACCAACATCATCCTGTAGTTGCAGCACATCGTGCCAAGAACAAAAAAGTGATTTACTTTGATGGCACTTATATCGTTTGCTCTAAAGGATCACGCGTACTCTTCCGCTTCCCTGTTAGCGAAATTCCATTGACTCAAAATGGCGTTTTAGGATTCCAAGTAGAAAATGCGATGGCCTCTATTGGTGCGGCCTGGGCTTTAGGTTTAGATGCCGACAAGATTGCGCGCGGACTACATTCATTCGAGAGCTCCGCCAACGCTGTGCCTGGACGGTTTAATCAGTTCCAGCATAAAGGCGCCACCGTGATTGCCGACTATGGCCACAACCCAGATGCCATGCGAGCCCTAGCTAGCGCAATTACTGCTATGAAACCCAAGAAAAGCCACGTCGTCATTAGTGGTGCCGGCGATCGTCGCGATGAAGATATTCGTGATCTCACGCGCATCCTAGGTAATAACTTTGATAATGTCATCCTCTATCAAGACCAATGTCAACGCGGCCGCGAAGATGGTGAAGTATTGAAGCTACTTCAAGAGGGGTTGGTAGGCACGAGCAAAGCTAAGCAAGTAAAAGAGATCACTGGTGAATTTTTGGCCATCGATACTGCACTCAATGATTTATCTGCTGGTGATATCTGCCTCATCCTCATTGACCAGGTAGAGGAATCACTTGCCTACCTTAAAGAGAAAGTTCAGCCTTAAGAAATAATTTAGGGTTTAAAGCCTTATAAGTAAAAAGCCCAATCAGTGATTGGGCTTTTTTCTTTGCTACATTATTTCAATATTTAGGCTTGTGAGTGATAGCGCTGTAGACGCTCTATTTCTTCCTTAGACCCCAGCATCACGGAGACGCGCTCATGGAGCTCAGTAGGAATCATATCCATGATGAGTTGATCGCCATTAGTGGATGCACCACCGGCCTGCTCCACTAGGAAACTCATCGGATTAGCTTCATACATTAAACGTAACTTGCCAGGCTTATGCGGCTCACGCTGATCCCACGGGTACATAAAGATACCGCCACGTGACAGCACACGGTGCACATCAGCCACCATGGAAGCAATCCAGCGCATATTGAAATCTTTATCGCGCTCGCCACTGACGCCAGCTAAGCACTCATCTACATAACGACGCACAGGCTCAGCCCAGTGACGCATATTAGACATATTGATGGCAAACTCTTTAGTGGAATGGGCAATCTCTACTGCGTGCTTGATTAAAACAAATTCGCCGGTCACTTTATTCAAAGTAAACATCACCACGCCATCGCCCAGCGTTAAAGCCATCGTTGTTTGCGGGCCATACACCACATAGCCTGCCGCAACTTGATGACGTCCTGATAACAAGAAATCAGCAGTTTGCAATGGTGCCAATGGATCTTGTTTCTTGAGCACAGAAAAAATAGTGCCGATGGAGACGTTCACATCGATATTGGATGATCCATCCAGCGGATCAAACAGCAACAAGTAATCGCCAGTACCCTGAACCGGGAGCGGCAATTCCATCTCTTCAGAAGCTAGGCCAGCCAAAGATTTACATCCCTGAACACCGTCAATTAATAAGTCATTAGCAATCACGTCTAGCTTTTGCTGCACTTCACCCTGGACGTTGCCAGTGCCAGCAGAACCTAATAAGCCAATCAAGGCACCCTGTGCCACTTCATGACTCAAAGTTGAGCAGGTATCAGCAACCGCCAATAAAAGGTCTTGTAGGCCAGGAGGGATAGCGACACCCTTTACCTTGGCGGAGGCTAAATATTGCTTGAAATTAGTATTAAAAGTACTTGAAGCAGTCAAAAGGAGTTTCTCCGTAATGGGTTTATTTCTGTATGGGCTCTATTTTGCCTTGTTCTTGGCAGGCTAATTCTCCAAAGCCTTAGAAACCACCTCTTTTACATCGGCAGAGAGGGTTTCACATGCAGCCACCCGTTTTAGGGCTGCTAGCATCTGCTCCTGATAAATCGGCGCAAAATGACGCCAACGATCCAAGCCCCTTGCAAGACGAGCAGCAATTTGCGGATTAATAGGATCTAAAGCGAGGACCGATTCAGCCCAAAATGCATAGCCACTGCCATCAACTTGATGAAAGCTTGCTGGGTTGCTCATACAAAAAGCATGAATCACGCTACGTACGCGATTGGGGTTATTCATCTTGAAGGCTTCATGCTCACGCAAACGCTTCACATCGCTCAGTGTCGACTCAGCATTAGCAACTGGTGGACGACTAGATTGCAGGGCAAACCACTTATCAATCACCAAAGCATCATCGGCAAAACGGATATAGAAATCCTCCAAACATGCTGCCGCCGATTTGGAACCATGAATGACCAATCCGGCTAAAGCTGCATAGCGGTCAGTCATATTGTCTGCATTCTGATACTGGTTGACCGCCATCGGCGCCCAAATCAATGGATCAGCTTCTAGCAACATACTGAGCGCCAAATTCTTTAAGGCACGTTTACCAGCACTTGCCGCATCAGGACTAAATGGTCCTGATGTTTGCATTTGCTGATAGAGCGCTGCCCACTCAATGCGCAACTCACTGGCAATCGCATGACGGAAGGCACGACGTGCTGCATAGATTTTTTGTGGGTCAACGCTGGCGCATTGTTCATATAAATAGGCCTCTGCCGGCAAAGTCAGCGCCAGCTCTTTAAATGCGGGGTCTAAGTCTGGATCAGTTAACAGATTGCGATAAGCTTCAATAAGCGCCGCATCAGGCAAGCGATTACCCAGGATCATTTGCATAGCCAACTTTTGGCCAGCTTCCCAGCGATTAAATGCATCATCATCGCTTGAGAACATTGTGAGAAGATCAGCCTCACTTTGATTAAAGTCTAAATTAATCGGGGCCGAGAAACTACGGTTAATTGATAGCACCGGACGACTCGTTACATCATCAAAATTCCAAGTTTGCTGATCTTGAGTCAACTCCAACAAAGCCTCCACCCGATCATCCGCTGGTGTTAGCAAGCGCATCTTCAATGGAATATGAAACGGTTTACCATCTTTATTCGCAGCATTGACTGCAGGGCTTTGCCTTAAGGTAACTTGATATTGCCTTTTGTCTGCATCATACGATTCCTCTACTCTGACTTTAGGCGTGCCAGCTTGGCTATACCAATTCTTGAACTGCGAAAGATCGCGCCCATTAGCATCGGCCATGGCAAACAAGAAATCGTCACAAGTAACCGCTTGGCCATCGTGGCGTTGGAAGTAAAGATCCATCCCTTTACGGAAGCCATCAACACCTAATAAGGTTTGATACATACGCACAACTTCAGCACCCTTCTCATACACGGTCACGGTATAGAAGTTATTAATTTCTTGGTATTCATCAGGTCGGATCGGGTGAGCCATAGGACCCGCATCTTCAGGAAACTGGAGTTGGCGTAAGAGGCGAACGTCCTCAATACGCTTTACCGCTCTGCCAGACTCGCTACCCATTTGATCCGCAGAGAATTCTTGGTCGCGAAATACTGTTAAACCCTCTTTAAGCGAAAGCTGAAACCAGTCTCGACAGGTCACTCGATTACCTGTCCAGTTATGGAAATATTCGTGAGCAACAACACTTTCAATATTGGCAAAGTCTGCATCAGTAGCAGTTTCAGGCCGAGCAAGAACATACTTGGTATTGAAAATATTCAATCCCTTATTCTCCATCGCGCCCATATTGAAATCGCCTACCGCCACAATCATGAATCGCTCTAAATCCAATTCCAGACCGTAACGCTTTTCATCCCAATGAATCGAGGCAATTAAAGAATCCATCGCGTGGCGAGTCTTCTTTAAATCATGCGGCTCAACCCAAATTTGCAACAACTTTTTAGCGCCACTGCTTGTGGTGATCGTCTCTTCAATACATTCCAACTTGCCGGCAACCAAGGCAAACAAGTAGGACGGCTTCAGAAATGGATCCTCCCAAACAGCGCTGTGCCAGCCATTAGGCAATTTCTCGGTGCTAATCAGGTTTCCGTTGGAGAGTAGAACCGGGTACTCTGCTTCGCGAGCGCGCAGAGTAACGTGATAACGCGCCATGACATCCGGTCTATCGAGAAAATAAGTAATCTTTCTAAAACCCTCAGCTTCACACTGTGTAAAAAAATTACCATTTGATACATACAGGCCCATGAGAGAAGTATTTTTCTCAGGTACGCAGACGCAGATAATCTCAACAATGAATGATTGCTTGCCTTCATTAGGTAAAGCATGAATGATCAATGTTTCTGGAGTAAGTTCAAACTGACGATGCGCTTCACCATTAATACGCAAACTCACAAACTCAAGCTCATGCCCCTGTAATACTAGAGGTGAGCCTGCCTCATGACTGGCACCAGGCAAGACCTCTAGACGACTTTTCACAATAGTCCTAGCAGGATCTAAAGCAATATCTAACCCAACTTGCGCAAAGGTGTAGTTTGGGGCACAGTATTCGAGCCTGCGAAAGCTCTGTGGGAGATCAGTTTTCATGGGGCAATTTTAAGCCCCAGAGGCAATTTTTACCTTAACCCCACACGAGGGTTGCCGCCCCAATAGCGATAAAGGTAACAGCAGCTACAGCGTGTACCCACTTGATAGGCATACGTTTAGTAAATTTCTGCCCAATCCAAACTGCAGGGGCATTAGCTAGCATCATCCCCAAAGTGGTGCCAACTGTTACCGAAAGGACATCGGAATACTTCGCGCCAAGGGCGATCGTAGCGATCTGGGTCTTATCCCCCATCTCTGCCAAGAAAAAGAGTCCAACCGTCAGCATAAATACCTGCAAGGCGCGATCGGCCACCTTGGAATCTGAAGCATCATCAATATGATCTGGCACCAAAAGCCAAAGACCGATTCCTAGGAAACTCAAACCCAAAATCCACTTCAGAAGATCTGGGCTCATAAACGTGGTCAACCAGTGCCCCAAAAATGCAGCACAGGCATGGTTTGCAATCGTGGCAATAAAAATACCACCAATAATTGCCAAGGCTTGTTTAGGGTAGCGCGCAGCCAACATCAAGGAAAGAAGCTGGGTTTTATCACCCATCTCTGCCAAGGCCACTACACCAGTAGAAATTGCTAATGCGGAAAAGTCCATAAATTCACTAAATTAAATATCTTCAAGGGATTGAGATCTGCTGAAATCATAGCGGATAAGTATGACAAGTCATCAACGAGGCAAAGTCTAGGGGGCTGCGCTTCTACGCCAGGGGATACAAATACCCAAAGTGCTTAAATAAATATGAGGAGCAAAAAAGGAACTAGCCTGATGAAGAGAGCCTGCAGCAGTTTTTAACAAATGAGGGATGAAATGAGGATCCGTAATTTCCTACAGGGATTCCCTTTAAGGATTCATTGATGTTTTTTAGGCAATTGCCTCTTGAGCAGCAATCAGGTTTAAAACTTCAGCGGCAGCGGCCAAACCACAGGCTGCAGTCACCATCACCGTCGACCCATAACCTGAACAAGCAAGGCCGCCACTAGCAACACCCGCACGAGGTTCATGAGAATAGATAGCGCGAATGCCTATTTTTTTCTTGAGATTTCTAGAGAAGCCATGATCCTGCCTCAGGCCTTGACGCACCTTTGCCAGCAAGGCATCTTGCTCGGTTCGAGAAAGATCATCACAGCGCACAGAAGTGGGATCCGACTTTCCACCAGCCGCACCACACATTACTAAAGCGCGCTGATGTTTGCTCGCCCAAACTGCTAAAGCAATTTTGGTTTGGACTGAATCCGTGGCATCCAATACGATCGCATCTAATGGAATCAATTGCTCTAAATTTTCAGGCTCCAAAAATGCATCACAAGTAGTTAGCGTAATTTCAGGATTAATTTGTCGAATACGATCGGTCATGGCCTGTACTTTTGCTTTGCCATACTCGCCCTCAAGTGCATGCAGCTGACGATTGGTGTTGCTTTCGGCAATGTGGTCAAAATCGATTAGGACTAGATGGCCAATAGCGGTACGTGCCAAAGCCTCTGCAGCCCAAGAGCCCACCCCACCTAAGCCCGCAACCACGACTGTGGCATGACGAAAACGTTCGCGCAACTCTGGACCATAAAGGCGAGCTACGCCCCCAAAACGACGATCATCCAAATTGCTCTCTATCTTGTCTTCTGCCATAGCTTCTCTTTATACTGAAAAAATGAACTCCATTGCTCAACTCCGCAAAAACTACACCTTTGGTCAGCTTTCAGAAACCGAGGTTCCGCCCAATCCATTGACCTTATTTCAGGTCTGGTTTGATCAGGCAATCAAAGCGGAATGCCCAGAACCTAATTCCATGACCTTGGCTACTGGAGATAAAGCCGGCAATCCTTCAGCTCGTATTGTCTTACTAAAAGGCGCGGATGAGGCTGGCTTTACTTTCTTTACCAATTACGAAAGCGAAAAAGGTAGGGACTTGGCTGTTCGCCCTCATGCCGCCCTGTTATTTCATTGGCATGAACTAGAACGTCAAATCCGCATCAAGGGGGTTATTGAGCGAGTGAGTGCCGCTGAGAGTGATGAATACTTTTATTCCCGTCCAGCCGCATCCCGTATTGGGGCCTGGGCCTCACCACAAAGTGCTGAGATTCCTAATCGAGAATTTCTTGAGGAAGCAGAGAAGCGTTTTGCAGCAGACTTTGGTGACCAACCGCCAAGACCAGAGCATTGGGGTGGATATCGCCTGCATCCCACTGAGATTGAATTTTGGCAAGGTCGGCCTTCACGCCTGCATGACCGCATTCACTATCAACTCGAAGGTACCCACTGGCGGATTGCACGCCTAGCGCCGTAAACGAGAATTAAAAGAATGGAGTCTAGTTTTCCCTAGCGAAACTCTGGGGTAATTAAAGACTGAAACTTCGCCCTAAATTTTGCCAACTTAGGGGCAACGACTGCCATGCAGTAACCCTGCCCTGGGTGCTGACGAAAATAATTCTGGTGATAATCCTCGGCCGGATAAATGACAGGTGCTGCATCAATTTGCGTCACTACAGGATTGGAATAAATCTTCGCCTCCTCCAGCTCTTTCACTACGGCATGCGCTATTGTCTTTTGACTCTCGCTATGGGTAAAAATGACTGAGCGATATTGCGTGCCGCGATCATTGCCTTGATAGTTCAAAGTCGTCGGATCATGAATGACAAAAAAGATTTCTAGTAAATCCCGAAAAGGCACGACCTGGGGATCAAAATAGACATCAATAATTTCCGCATGGCCTGTAGCGCCAGAGCAAACCGATTCATAGTCGGGATTGGGCATGAATCCCCCTGCATAGCCTGACACCACTGCACTCACCCCAGAAATCTGCTGATAAACGGCCTCTAGACACCAAAAGCATCCCCCGCCTAAGGTGGCGCGCTCTAGATTAGATGGATTTTTATCGTTGGATTGGCTCATGGCTTTATCCTAATGCCTTATTCAATCGTTTGCTTGCCGCACAGAAACCCCATGTCCATAAACCGCTTCACACTCCAATTAGACGAAATCAAAGCGGCTTATGCTGCTGAACCAAACCCGACACTAGAGGTTCGCCTTGAGCGAATCGGGCGCATTGAGCAAATGATTGCCGCTAATGAAGAGAAAATCTGCAAAGTCTTAACCGCTGACTTTGGTACTCGCCACTCCATTGAGAGTCGGCTACTTGAATTTCAGATGATTTATCAAGCCTGCAAGCATGTTCGCAAGCACCTCAAAGAGTGGATGAAACCCCAATTAGTACCGACTCCAGGATTTCTGGGCTCCTCTCATGCGTGGACCGAAATGCAATCCAAGGGCGTCGTAGGCATCATGAGTCCCTGGAATTACCCAGTGCAATTAGCGCTTGTTCCAGCAATCGCTGCCTTTGCAGCCGGCAATCGGGTTTGGCTTAAGCCATCGGAAAGAAGTTCTCGTACCTCTGGATTCTTGGCAACATTAATCCAGGAATACTTTCACCCCAGTGAATTTTGCGTCAGCATTGGTGGCCCAGAACTCGCAGAATCTTTTGCGGCACTCCCTTTTGATCATCTATTTTTTACAGGCTCAGGTGACATTGGCAAAAAGGTAATGCGTGCGGCTGCAGATCACCTTACACCAGTTACCTTGGAGTTAGGCGGCAAGTCCCCGGCCATCGTCGACCCCACAGCCAAGCTTAAAGATGCGGCAGTAAGTATCATTTATGGAAAGTTAGTAAACGGTGGTCAGACCTGTATAGCGCCAGACTACGCAGTGGTCCACGCAAGTGATTGCGATGAGTTTGTACAAGAGCTACAGAACTCAGCCCAAAAACAATTTTCCAATCCCGAAGAATTTACTGGTGCAATTGACGAGCATCAATTGGCGCGCTGGCATCAGTTGGTTCAAGATGCGGTAGATCGTGGGGCACGAGCAATCCCACTAATTTCTTCTCCTGACAAGACTGCATTGCCATTCACACCAGTAGCACTCTTAAATGTTTCTGAAGATGCACTCATCATGCAAGAAGAAGTATTCGGCCCCATCCTGCCAATTGTGGCGATCAATGATATTGATTCCATAATCCGCTATATCAATGAGCGCCCCATACCTCTGGCCTTATATTGGTTTGGCAAGAATAAAGTAGTAATGAAGCGCATTCTCAATGAAACGCGCTCTGGTGGTGTGACGATCAATGACACACTGCTGCACGCAGCTGTGGAAGAGTTACCTTTCGGCGGCATCGGTGCAAGTGGGATGGGTGCCTACCATGGCAAAGCGGGCTTTGAAGCATTCAGTCATCGCAAATCCGTTTTAGAGGTTCGAGGCTTCTTGGGGCTTCATTTCTTACATGGCACTAAGCTGGCAAGGCCGCCATACGGCAAAGGTGTTGAACGTTTATTGCGCTGGCTTCGTTAATTGCATTGCTTATAATTAATTCGGGAAAACCCTTGTAATCCCACTATTAAAGTGCCATAATAGGAAGCTTTTTAAAGCAATTTGATTCATCGCCCCCCAGCTATATTTCAGCGATTAGTTTAGAAGTCATAAACACAACAACGCTGCCGCCTGTCTGATGGTCGATGCCTTTGACCATCACACTCGATAAAAAACAAAGAGTGTACATACGGAGACATCCCTTAAACGGGATGTGTAATAGCATGACTTTTTCTAAAGAAACTAATCACGAGTCTAAAGACTCAAAGCCCGCTGGAACTGAGTTCCAGTCTTTCGCCCTCGCGGCGCAACTCCTCAAAAACGTTGCTGAACTGGGTTATACCCAAGCCACTGAAGTGCAAGCACAGGTTATTCCTGCAGCTCTCGCTGGCGGTGACTTATTGGTCAGCAGCCAAACCGGTAGCGGTAAAACCGCAGCCTTTTTATTGCCTTTGATTAATCAACTCATCGAAGACAATCCAAACAGCTCACCTGCACCAGGCCGCGCTCAACCTAAAGTGTTGGTGCTCTGCCCTACTCGTGAGTTAGCCCAGCAGGTTTCCGCAGATGCAGTGAACTTAGTTCGCGGCATGAAGGGTATCCGCATTGCAACCGTCATGGGTGGCATGCCTTACGGTAAGCAAATCCAAGCACTGAAAGGTGCCATGTTAGTTGTCGCAACTCCTGGTCGTTTGCTCGACTTGACCGACAGCAAAGCAATCCACTTAGGTGATGTCAAGCAACTCGTTATTGATGAAGCTGATCGCATGCTCGACATGGGATTTGCTGATGATCTCGAGGCAATTGACAAACGTTGTTCTGGTCGCAACCAAACCTTGATGTTCTCGGCAACTTTTGCACCAAAGATTATGTCTTTGGCTAATGAGTTAACTACTAACGCTAAACGTATTGAGCTTGCTCATGCTGGCGAAAAGCATGCGAATATCGAGCAGAAGTTGCATTGGGCTGACAGCATGTCACACAAACATAAATTGCTCGAGCATATTTTGGCTGACGCCACTTTGGATCAAGCAGTTGTGTTTGCAAGCACTCAAATTGAAAGCGAAAAAATTGCTGATACATTGCGTGCCAATGGTTACGAAGCTAGCGCCCTACACGGTGCAATGCCACAAGCCGTTCGTATGCGTCGTCTCGAGTCTTTGCGCAAAGGTCACACCAAGATTTTGGTTGCGACTGATGTGGCCGCTCGCGGCATCGATGTACCCCGTATTAGTCACGTGATTAACTTTGGCTTGCCAATGAAACCAGAAGACTATACGCACCGCATCGGTAGAACTGGACGTGCTGGTCGTAACGGCGTTGCTATCACTTTGGTTGAACATCGTGATCGCGCCAAGATTCGCAATATCGAACGTTTTACACAGCAAGATATCGTTGCTTCAGTAATCGCCGGTCTCGAGCCACAAGCTAAGCCTAGCTCTGGTGGTGGCGGTGGTCGCCCAGGCGGCGGTCGTTCTGGTGGTGGTTTCGGCGGTGGCGGTCGTTCTGGTGGTGGTTTCGGCGGTGGCGGTCGTTCTGGTGGTGGTGGCGGTGGTCGTTATGGTTCAGGCGCTCGTTCAGAGTCTCGTTCTGGTAGCGGTGGCGGTGAAAACCGTTCCGGCAATCATTTCGAATCTCGCTCTAGCGAATCCCGCCCTAGCGAATCCCGTCCATCCGGCGACTCACGTCCTGCTGCTGGTGCCAATCGTTTTGCTGATTCACGCCCTGCGCGTTCTGCTGACTCACGTCCAGCACCACGCTCTGGTGACTCACGTCCATCCGCTGGTCCACGTTTTGCTAAACCCAAAACTGGCGGTCAACGTAGAAGCTTTAGCGGCAACTAAAAATGGTTCACCGTCGTCGTCTCCGTTCTGTATGGAATCGAGTCGATTCCGGTGGATTACATCAAGCACCACGCAAGTGGCAACCTTGGCTTAGCGACACCGGTTCTTTAACCCAAAAAATTGAACGAGCAATTGGACAAAAACTAGAGGTTCTAGTATTGCGAGATTGCCGGCAAGACCTAAATAGCGACGAAAGTCGCTATTTTCATTTCAAGATCACACGTTGTCGCATACGAGAAGTATTGCTCTGTGCCAACGGTATTCCACTGATCATGGCACGTAGCATTATTCCCAGTAGTAGCTCAAGCGGTAGCAACCATGAAGTCCTGCGTTTAGGAAAAAAACCACTAGGGGCTGTGTTGTTTGCAAAAACACGTATGCACTCTCAGAAGAAACCACCTCGTGAAATTGCGCGCCTGGATAAACACAGCCCACTATGGAAAAAATTCTTCGAGCAGTATCCCGCACTACCCTCCGCAATTTGGGCGAGACGCACACTCTATAGACTTAAAGGACGCCCACTCTTAGTGAGCGAAGTATTTCTTCCTGCGCTACTCAAATACCCGCTAGATTAAATAGAGATCCAAGCTTGCGATGCTGTAATCAGGGCCTCATCGCCAGGCTCACAAGTAAATACCTCTCCAAAGCCGATTTGCTCAGCAGCATCGGCAATATTGTGATGCGGGCATATCGCCGTGGCGAGATCTACTGGCAGCTTAACTTGCCCCAGATACCGTACCGCCTCAGATGAAGTCAGCAGCCAGAGTGATTGTGAAAAATCCATTTTATGAATGTCATTCCAAGCAGGGCTATTGAGATCCAAGGGCACTCGCGCGTAGACTGAAATGGCCTCGACTTGTGCCCCTGCATTTTTTAAGGTTTCAGCTAGCCAGTCGCGACCGCCATCACCCTTAAAGATCAATACTTTTTTGCCTGTCCAATTCCATTGCAATTTCTGCAACTCACTCCACAGACCCTCTGAGTCCCAATGAGCATTGTCTTGAGGAAGGATGATTGCCGTGGGCACCTCCTCAATACCAATGCCATGATTTTTTAAGGCTGCCACACTGCTACCACCCATCACCCCAATTGGTATTAAGCAATTCGATAGGTCTTGCCAAGACTTTTCGAGCAAACGCATAGTGCATTCAATGGCATTTGGGCTGACGAAAATTGCTAGATCCGCAAATTGAAGGGTTTCAGTAATTTCATGAGCTAAACCATCATCACTCTTTGGAACAATGGTGAGCAATGGTAATGAAATGATTTTGGGAGAGAATTCTGTAGCAATGCCGCTCTTGAGCAAGCTCGCTTGTAGCACTTCTGATAATTGACGCGCCTGCCCACTGGGGCGGGTGATGACAATGGTCTTGGTGCTCATCAGCAATTAGCCTTGCTAATATTTACTTAGGCAAACCATTGGGCAGCAGGCTAGCCGCGCCCTGCGCAATTAAATCTTGAGCCACAGAAAAGCCTAAGGCTTCTGCATCCTCAAGACTCTTTACTAAACCTTCAGCTCTGGCTAAGCAACTGGCCTTGCCATCTACGCTAGCAACGAAAGATCGAATATGCATGTGATCCAGATCCCAAGTAGCATAGGCAGCCAAAGGCACTTCACAAGAACCGCCCAGCTGACGAGACACCATGCGCTCAGCGGAGACTGCGTACAAAGTTGGTAAATCGTTAAGCGGAGCAAGCCACTCTTTAATATTGGGATGTTTGCTCAGGGTTTCGATACCCAATGCGCCTTGCCCAGCTGCAGGGGTATAAGGATCAATGGGTAATAAAGCTCGAATGCGACTTTCCAGACCGAGGCGCTTTAATCCCGCGGCGGCCAAAATAATGGCCTGATACTCCCCACGATCTAACTTACCCATGCGGGTATCTAAATTCCCCCTTAAGGGCTGAATTTCTAAATGCGGGAACTTGGATCTGAGAACTGACTCACGGCGCAGACTAGAGGTGCCCACTACCGCACCATTGGGTAAATCCTCAAGGCTCGCATAGTCGTTTGAGACAAACGCATCATGAGCATCTTCACGCGCCATAACGCAAGACAAATCAAAGCCTTCAGGCATGACCATTGGGACATCTTTTAAGGAATGCACCGCCAAATCAGCCCGACCGTCCTCAAGAGCAGTTTCGAGCTCCTTCACAAATAATCCCTTTCCACCAACTTTAGAGAGGGCTTTATCCAGTATTTGGTCTCCCCGGGTAGTCATGCCTAAGATTTGAACATTGCACTCTGGATAGAGTTTTTTGAGGCAATCCCGCACGTGCTCCGCCTGCCACATGGCGAGCCGGCTCTCGCGGGAGGCGATTACAAGGCGCTTAGGGGCGGTAGAGAGAGTAGATGTGGAGCTAGAAATAGGGGTTTGGGACATAACATTTAAAATAATCAGAGACCTACACCAATATACTGCGTTTATGAGCTCATCAAAAAATTCCCTTGCCAACAAAGCCCAAGCTTGGTCGGCCCGTTTTACAGAACCCGTCGACGAACTGGTACAGCGTTATACCGCCTCCATTGGCTTTGATCAACGCTTTGCCCTAGTGGATATCGCAGGATCCTTAGCTCACGCTGAGATGCTAGCCACTCAAAAGATTATTGGCGCACAAGATTTAGCGGATATTCAAAAGGGCATGGCCCAGATTAAAAGCGAAATAGAGGCCGGCGAATTTCATTGGCAACTCGCCCTAGAAGATGTTCACCTCAATATCGAGGCTCGCCTCACCGAGTTGGTTGGTGATGCCGGCAAGCGTCTGCATACCGGTCGCTCACGCAACGACCAAGTAGCCACAGATCTACGTCTTTGGTTACGAGACAGCGTTGATCAAATCTCAGTCACTCTAAAAACCTTACGCATCGCCTTGCTAGATCTTGCGGAGACTCACTCTGCCACCATCATGCCTGGCCACACCCATTTGCAAGTAGCGCAGCCGATTACTTTTGGTCATCACCTGATGGCTTACTTCGAAATGTTTAGCCGTGATGCTAGCCGCTTGGCCGATTTACGCGCTCGCTTTAATCGCCTGCCATTAGGTGCAGCAGCCTTAGCTGGAACCACCTACCCGATTGATCGCGAGCAAGTTGCTAAGGCTCTGGGTTTCGATGGTATCTGCAATAACTCTCTGGACGCAGTGTCTGATCGTGATTTTGCGATTGAGTTCTGTGCCTTCGCATCCATTTTGATGATGCACGTTTCGCGCCTCTCTGAAGAGCTAGTACTGTGGCTGAGTCCACGTTTTGGCTTTATTGATTTGCCAGATCGCTTCTGTACCGGTAGCTCCATCATGCCGCAGAAGAAGAACCCAGATGTACCTGAGTTGGCTCGTGGCAAAACTGGACGGGTATATGGTGACTTGATTTCTTTATTAACATTGATGAAGAGCCAGCCACTGGCATACAACAAAGATAACCAAGAAGATAAAGAGCCTTTATTTGATGCGGTGGACACGGTGCAAGATACCTTGCGCATCTTCGCTGACATGGTTCCTCATATTCAAGTCAAAGCTGATGTCATGAAAGCGGCTGCCGAAGAAGGATTTGCAACGGCTACTGACCTCGCTGATTACTTGGTGAAAAAAGGTTTAGCGTTCCGCGACGCCCATGAAGCGGTAGCCCATGCGGTGAAGGCTTGCGTTGGCCGTAATTGCATGTTGACTGATCTCAGCCTTTCTGAATTACGCTTTGCTTGTGGCTTAGATAATCGCCCTGAACTCATGGGTGACGATGTGTTTGCCCTATTAACGGTGGATGGTTCTGTTAATTCACGTCAACATGCTGGCGGCACTGCTCCGACCCAAGTACTCGCTGCAATCAAACGGGGTCGCGCAGACCTCTAGATCGTATGGGGTTTTGGGGAACACTCTCTTCGGGAATTGATCGCCTAAATCAATTACTAGGCAAGATAGCCGGCATCATGATTTTGCTATCTTGCGTAGTCTCAGCAACCAATGCCCTGCTGCGCTATGGTTTAGATATTAGTAATAACTGGCCACTAGAATTGCAGTGGTATCTGTTTAGCGCAGCTGTCATGCTCGGCGCCTCCTACACCCTTAAACGCAATGAGCATGTTCGAGTGGATTTAATTTACTCTCAGCTATCCGATCGCGGACGTCTCTATACCGATCTATTTGGCTTGATATTATTTTTGATGCCAGCTTGCATCTTATTTACCTGGCTATCTTGGACAACTTTGTTTTATCCCTCATGGCTGGTCTCAGAGCACTCACTCAATGCGGGCGGTTTGCCACGCTACCCTATTAAATTGATTGTGCCGCTTGGCTTCTTCATGTTGAGTCTTCAAGGACTCTCAGAAATCATTAAACGCATTAATGCCCTCAAGAGGAATGGCGCCCCTCCCTCTGCCGATCTCCATTATGAAAAGCCCATGCAATGATCCCACTTGAATGGATGCCACCGCTCATGTTTGGCGGGCTCATCGTATTTATGTTGATCGGCTTTCCGGTGGCATTTTCTTTAATGGCAGCAGGCCTCTTTTTTGCCGGCATCGCTATCAGCGAGAACTTCTTTGGCATGCCGTTTTTGCAAGCTATCCCACAACGCATCTTTGGTAGCGTTCTCGCAAACGACCTGCTGCTAGCCATCCCCTTCTTTACGTTCATGGGCGCCATTCTGGAGCGTTGTGGCCTTGCTGAAGAAATGCTCGACTCGATGGCTCAGCTTTTTGGACGCATACGAGGTGGCCTGGGTTACTCCGTCATCATTGTGGGATTCATACTCGGGGCTATTACAGGCACTGTGGCCGCTCAGGTGATCGCTATGGCGATGATCTCGCTACCGGTGATGATTCGTTACGGCTACAACATGCGCTACGCTACGGGCGTTTTAGCAGCTTCTGGGACGATTACGCAGTTAGTTCCCCCCTCCCTAGTCTTAATTGTGTTGGCCGATCAACTGAAGACCCAAAGTGGCAGCGGAGATGTCGGCAGTATGTATCTGGGTGCCTGGGGTCCATCCTTATTACAAATTGGTCTTTTTGCGCTCTACACCTTCTTCTTGTCGCGCTTTAGACCAGACTACCTGCCCGCTGTTCCAGAGAACGAGCTCACCCTCAAGGGTTGGGCGCTCTGGAAAAAATGTCTTATGGGCATTATTCCTTCTGCAGTACTGATTTTCTTGGTGCTGGGCACCATCATGACCGGTATTGCCACTCCAACGGAGTCTGGTGCCATGGGCGCTATGGGTGCCCTGCTCTTAGCGTGGATTCGCAGAGCAAGTATTCCCAATCTCAAGGGACTTATTCAGGAGGCCTATCAAAATACGATGCGCATCACCGCCATGGTAGTTTTCATCTTGATTGGATCAACCTGCTTCTCGGTGGTATTCCAAGGAGTTGACGGAGGGTTCTGGGTAGAAGAATTATTTTCAAATCTGCCTGGCGGTTGGATTGGTTTCTTGGTCGTCGTGAACTTGTTTGTTTTCTTCTTGGCATTCTTTTTAGACTTCTTTGAGATCGCTTTCATCGTGGTACCCATGCTGGCACCTGTCGCAGTCAAGCTACTGGCGCCAGTACTGCTCGCCTCCATGAATGGCAATCCCCAAGCTGCGGCTAGCGCCGCACTGGTTTGGTTTGGCGTCATGCTGTGCGTGAATATGCAGACCTCATTTATGCACCCACCTTTTGGGTTCGCACTGTTTTACCTGCGCGGTGTAGCGCCTAAAGAAGTGAAGAGTAGTGATATTTACTGGGGTGCATTACCTTGGGTGGGGCTACAACTAATCATGGTTGTTGTGGTGGCTGCATTCCCGGCACTCGTCACTACCCTCCTGGATAAGCCTGCAGCCATCGTTCAAAGTGAAGAATTTAATTTCACGGAGGGTAACGAGGCTAAACCAGATGTTTCATCAAGCAAAATTGATGAAGATGCGCCGGTAGTCTTTCAATTGGATAAGCCACTTAAGTAAAATCCATGGCCCCAACTCGGAATCTAATCTGGTTTGATAAATATTTTGGGAATTCGGGCAAGTAAAATATTTTTAGATATTGATATGGATTCATTTGAATTAGACTCCAGATCCTCTCGCAAGCGAATGCAATCTGCCCTATGCTGACAGTTTGACAAAGTTCCATTTTCTAATTGAGTATGATGGTCAGCGCAAAAATCACGGCTCCAACTTCCATCTAACGGGCAAGAATCGCTATTTTCCATATAACCCCCCGATTAATAATCTCGCCTATAAAACATTGAACTTGTCGTAACTTTAGAAAGTGTACGTTTAAATTTCTAGCCATTGATACTGCTAGCTACTCCATCTTTGATCTAGATCAAAGATCTTGCGATGCTTTATAAGTCGACCAAACTTTCATTTATTGAAAAGTGCCAGGGGTTTACTAAAACTTTAAAGTGGAAACAAACTCAGATGGGATCATGCGTGGTTTTGCCAGTGTTGATCTATCGGGTGTGCCAATATTGATAAAACATAATGGATCCTCGAACTCCTTTAGACCGAACAAGTCTCGAACCGGCTTCATATACATGGACTTGCCGCTTGTCGGACTTGCGCCAAATCCCATCGCATGCGCCATTAAGAAGATATTCTGAATTGCACATCCGGCTGCAATAATGCGCTCACTTGGGGGAACATCTGAATCTAACCCCCTAGCATTCACAATAGCTAACATCACCAACGGGGCTCGATGCGCTTTGACCATCGCGTCTTGAACTTGCTGCTCAGTTGCGTGCGGGTCCCTATCTAATAAAGACCTTGCAAAGGCATCAGAAAGAAGGCCTCTACATTCTTGAGGGCAGATTACTATTCTCCATGGACGCGTTAGATTATGGTCTGGAGCAGTAGCTGCCATTGAAAAAATCACCTCTAATTGGGCCGCTGTTGGGCCTGGCTGAAATAGACGCTTAGGTAAAAAAGATTGTCTAGAGGAAATAAGGGCTGCCGTCATTTCTGCAGTTTGATTGTTCAACATATTTTCTGATCTCCATCAAAATGATCATCTACATAGGGACCTGTGCCGCAATTATCGGCATAGTGCGCCGGGATAAATTTCCCTTCGCTTACATCAAATACCTGGATTTCACCATCTTCAATGACGTAATACCAACCATGAAGTGTGAGCTCCTTCTTTTCAACCCGAGAACGAACCATTGGGTATTCCATCAATCGCTCTAGCTGTAAAATCACTGAGCGCTGCTCCACCCTTCTAAGGGCCTCAGGGGTCTGGCATACAGGCAACAATGCCTCATCAATTAATTTCAGCCAAGCGCTCAAATTAATAGCGTCTTTCGGTACACCCTCATAAGCTGATCGTACTGCCCCGCAGTGGCTATGCCCACAGACCACTATTCGACTCACATTCAATTGCATTACAGCAAACTCAATTCCTGCAGCGGTTCCGTGAATCCCATATGAGCCATCATATGGGGGGACAATTGCCCCAACATTGCGAATAATGAATAAGTCGCCAGGCCCAGTTCCAGTGAGCAAATAGGGGACTATTCTTGAATCTGAGCAGCCTAAAAATAAAGTCTTTGGGGTCTGGCCATTCTGAATAAGACTAGTAAATTCATGGCGATGCGCAGGAAAATATTCTGTCTTAAATTTTCGCAAACGATCTAGCAATTCATCAGGCATCGTCAATTCACCATTTAAGTTTTCTTGCGACCAATTCCCAAGTGTTTACTACGAACCACTTGATAAGGTCTAGTTAAGTAACCTAAAGAAGCAAACCCACTCCATACATGGACTAAACGGGTAAATGGGAAGATTAAAAAGATGGTCATGCCCAGGAACATATGCAACTTAAATACCCAATCAACACCGCCCAATAGGTCGACTGCACCGGCTTGAAAAGTCACAATATGCTGAGCCCAGCCAGCCAATTTCATCATCATGGATCCATCTAAATGCTGACCGGATAGGGGTATAGTGGCCAGACCTAAAAGAAGCTGAAGCCAGAGCACAACGGCAATCAAAATATCACTTGGCTTAGAGTTAATTCGAATACGATCATCAGTCAAACGTCTGTGCAAAAGAATAGTTAAACCAATAAACCCAAAGAGGCCGGCAATACCCCCGCTAACCATAGCCATGAGCTGTTTTTGTCCTGCGGTAATGAAGTGCTCATATAGGAAGTGAGGGGCTAACATTCCAAAGAAATGTCCAAAAAATAAAAAGAGTACGCCCACATGAAAAAAGATGCTTCCAATACGCAATTGCTTCTTGCGTAAGAGCTGACTGGAGTCACTCTTCCATGTGTACTGATCTCTATCAAATCGTATTAAGCTGCCTACGAAGAAAACTGTGAGGCAAATATAGGGGTAAATTCCAAAAATAAATGTATCTAGATAGCTCATGGCTGAACTCCTTTTAATTCTTTTGTGGGTTTCACAAAATGAAGTGTCTGTTCTTCACCTGGTTTAGACTGACCGCGAGTGGAACATCCATCAAATGCAGGCGGCTCTTCCCACTCTTCATCCATGGATTTTTCTTCAATTTTTAATTCAACGATCTTGACTTTTTCACCAGAGAACTCAATTGCTGCAGCAATCAACCAGGCATAACGATTGTTGCGGCCAACCAAAGTGGAATACACTGCATTTAAAATATGCGCCATCTCCCCAATGAATTGCTTAGACTGTTCAATGGGCAAGGTAGATGCAAACTCTAAAATGACCGATAAATGATCTGGTAACTCATTGGCACTGAGCTCCATCCCACCATCTTTATAAGTTTGCAATAAATCAACCATAGCCTGACCACGCTCTCGAGAGTCACCATGCACATGCTCAAAGAGATGCAAAGATGTTGCTCTACCGCGATCGAAGCATTCGACATACTCTTCTTGAAGCTCATATATATCCGTGGATTGAATATGTCCTGCAAAGCTATCAAGACCAGTCTTTACTTTTTTACTCAGCTTGGGAATATCTTGCAAAGCCTGGCTAATCTCCGATAAATGTGAAATGACCTCTGGCTCTGGGTACTGCAGCAAAACTGATAATGCTCTTAGCGGTATGGAATGTTTCATCATCTCTCCTTAGATCGCTGGCTTAATTGGAATGGTCCGGCGTTTAGTGCCACCAAATAAACTCGCTTCTGAATCACCATCAGAACAGCCATTGCCAAAAGTAAATCCGCAGCTACCCTTCATATCAAATGTATTTTCTGCATACTCTTTATGGGATGTAGGAATCACAAAACGGTCTTCGTAATTAGCAATCGCCATAATCTGATACATATCTTCCACTTGGTCTTCAGAAATTCCCGCCTGCTCCAGAGCGGCCAAATTACGCGTACCATCCACATGCTTATCGCGTTGCCATGCTCGCATTGCTAACATTTTTTCCAATGCCGAAATCACTGGAGCCTCATCACCTGCCGTCAACATATTGGCCAAATACTGAACTGGAATACGCAACTGCTTCACATCGGGAATGTGTCCGTTGATACCTACAAAGCCAGCCTCAACTGCGCCAGTAATTGGAGAAAGTGGGGGAACATACCAAACCATCGGCAAAGTTCTGTATTCAGGGTGCAAGGGCAATGCAATTTTCCAGTCCATTGCCATCTTGTACACAGGACTCTTCTTAGCAGACTCTAACCACGACGCTGGAACACCATCAGCTAAGGCCTGTTTTTGAACCTCTGGATCATTGGGGTCTAAGAAGACTTTTAGCTGGGCTTCATAGAGGTCTTTTTCATTTTCAACACTGGCAGCGTGCTCAATTTGATCAGCATCATATAGCATCACGCCAAGGTAGCGAATACGGCCTACACACGTTTCAGAGCATACAGTTGGCTGACCCGCCTCAATACGGGGGTAGCAAAAAATACACTTCTCTGCTTTGCCACTTTTCCAGTTGTAGTAAATCTTTTTGTATGGACAAGCAGATACGCACATACGCCAGCCACGACATTTATCCTGATCAATCAGAACAATGCCATCTTCTTCGCGCTTATAAATCGAGCCAGATGGGCAAGATGCTACACATGAGGGGTTTAAGCAATGCTCGCAAAGACGCGGCATATACATCATGAAGGTATTTTCAAACTGACCGTATACATCCTTTTGCATTTGGTCGAAGTTCGTATCCTTGCTACGCTTAGAGAACTCACCACCCAGAATTTCTTCCCAGTTTGGACCCCACTCAATCTTCTCCATCCGCTTGCCTGTTATCAAGCTTCTTGGGCGAGCAGTAGGAGTTGCCTTTGACTCAGGAGCACTTTGCAGATGCTCATAATCAAAGGTAAATGGCTCATAGTAGTCATCGATCTCGGGCAAATTGGGATTGCCAAATAAGTTCATCCAAATTTTGGATCGACCGCCCTGCTTCGGCTCAATCTTGCCATTACTCTTACGAATCCAGCCACCCTTCCATTTTTCTTGATCTTCCCAATTTTTGGGATAGCCAATGCCAGGCTTTGTTTCTACATTATTAAACCAAGCGTATTCCATACCCGGACGATTTGTCCAAACCTGCTTGCAAGTAACAGAACAAGTGTGGCAACCAATACACTTATCCAGGTTTAAGACCATGCCTATTTGTGCGCGAATTTTCATCTTTATTCTTCTCCGTTACGCTTGAACTGTGTTGGCGTTTTCACTATCTAGCCAATCAATATTTCGCATCTTCCGAACAGTTACAAACTCATCACGGTTAGTTCCAATCGTGCCGTAATAGTTAAATCCATAACTTAACTGTGCATATCCGCCAATCATGTGGGTTGGCTTTAGGACAATCCGCGTTACTGAGTTATGAATACCGCCGCGCATACCCGTAATTTCAGATCCCGGGGTATTGATGATCTTCTCCTGTGCGTGATACATCATCACCATGCCAGGATTGACCCGCTGACTTACCACCGCTCGAGCAGCAATTGCGCCATTGGCATTAAATAACTCAACCCAATCGTTATCCACAATTCCCGCTTTAGTAGCATCATCTTCACTCAACCAAACTACTGGACCCCCTCGGTTTAATGTCAACATCATGAGGTTGTCACTATAGGTAGAGTGAATTCCCCATTTTTGATGCGGCGTAATGAAATTAAGCACAATCTCCGCGTTTCCATTGGGCTTGATGCCACGGATTTCATTAATGGTTTTCAGATCAACTGGCGGCCTGTAAGAAACAAAACCTTCCCCAAACGCACGCATCCACTTGTGGTCTTGATAAAACTGCTGCCGACCCGTCAAGGTTCTCCAAGGAATATATTCGTGCACGTTCGTATAACCAGCGTTATAGGAAACTTTTTCACTCTCCAGACCAGACCAGGTAGGTGAGCTAATGATTTTTCTAGGTTGCGCTTGAATGTCCCGGAAACGAATCTTTTCATCTTCACGATGCAAAGCCAAATGGGCATGCTCAAGACCGGTAATCTTGGATAAAGCATCCCACGCCTTAACTGCAACATGGCCATTGGTTTCTGGAGCAAGCATAAGCACGACCTCGGCAGCATCAATATCGGTAGATATTTTTGCCATACCCTTCATTTCACCATGCTCTACTCGGCCATTTAGTTGACGTAACTGCTCAACTTCATCCTTGGTATCCCAAGCAATTCCTTTGCCGCCATTACCTACCTTGTCCATCAATGGACCAAGCGCAGTAAAGCGGTTATAGGTATTTGGATAATCCCGCTCTACTACAGCAATTTGAGGGGCTGTTTTTCCAGGAATCAGATCGCACTCACCCTTCTTCCACTCCTGCACATCAAATGCTTGCGCCAATTCAGCGGGTGTATCGTGCATCAACGGCGTCATTACAATTTCTTTTTCAACTCCGAGATGGCCAACGCATACCTCTGAGAATTTCTTGGCAAACCCTTTGTAAATATCCCAATCACTGCGAGCTTCCCATGCAGGATCAACCGCTGTTGATAAAGGGTGAATAAATGGATGCATATCACTGGTATTCAAATCGTTCTTCTCATACCAAGTTGCCGTTGGTAGAACAATGTCAGAGTACAAGCAAGTAGTACTCATCCGAAAATCCAAGGTCACTAATAAATCTAATTTACCTTCTGGCGCCTTGTCATGCCATTCAACCTCAGATGGTCTCGCCTCATCCACGCCTAAGTCTTTACCTTGCACGCCATGGCTTGTGCCTAGTAAATGCTTCAAGAAGTACTCGTGACCTTTGCCCGAGGATCCCAATAAATTAGATCTCCATACAAACATATTGCGGGGCCAGTTACTTGGATGGTCGGGATCTTCGCAGCTCATTTTCAATGAGCCTGATTTCAAACCATCCACTACATATTGTTTTGGATCTTTTCCAGCGGCAATAGCCTCCTTCACCACCTCAATTGGATTGGTCTTGAGTTGTGGGGCTGATGGCAGCCAACCCATGCGCTCAGCACGAACGTTGTAATCAATCATGCTGCCTTGATAGTCTTCTTTATTAGCTAAAGGAGATAGAACCTCTTCCATTCCCAACTTTTCATAGCGCCATTGATCTGTATGCGCGTAAAAAAAGCTAGTTGAATTTTGTTGACGTGGTGGGCGGATCCAATCAAGCGCAAATGCCAATGGGGTCCAGCCAGTTTGTGGGCGCAGTTTTTCTTGCCCAACATAGTGAGCCCAACCACCACCACTCTGACCGATACAGCCACACAACATCAACATATTGATAATGCCGCGATAGTTCATGTCGCAGTGATACCAATGGTTCATAGCGGCGCCAATGATGATCATTGACTTGCCCTTGGTTTTTTCTGCATTCTCAGCAAACTGACGAGCTACTGCAATCACCTGCTCACGTTTCACACCCGTTATTGATTCTTGCCATGCCGGGGTGTAAGGGACATTGTCATCATAGGATTTAGCGCACTCACCACCAAGCCCACGATCAATACCATAGTTTCCAGCGAGCAAATCAAAGACCGTGGCAACAAATACTTCTTTCGTGCCCTCACCTTCGACCAATCTCATCTTTTTGGCCGAGATATTCTGCACCAATACATCATTTTGTTTATTGGCTTCAAAATAAGGAGTATCAATACCCCCAAAGTAAGGAAAGCCTACTGGAACGACTTCATGTAAAAGTTGATCGTCCATTAAAGACAGCTTTAGATTGACATCATTGCCATAGCGAGCTTCTTTGGATTCTAGATTCCACTTACCTTGATCTTTTCGACCTTCAGGCCCCCATCTGAAGCCAATCGAACCATTCGGAACTACAGGCTCACCAGCCGTATTAAATGCTACCGTCTTCCATTCCGCGCCATTAGTTTGACCAAGGCCACCCTCAAAATCACTAGAGCGTGCATATCTTCCGGGAACGAATACTGTTCTGCCGTCTTCAAGAACTTTTTCCTCAAGTAAAACTAAATTTGGCATGTCCGTATAACGACGGACATAGTCATCGAAATATTCAGTGCGCTTCGTAAAATAGAACTCTTTCAAGATCACATGGCCCATCGCCATTGCTATTGCAGCATCCGTACCCTGCTTTGGATGCATCCAAATATCTGCCAATTTAGAAACCTCGGCATAGTCAGGAGTGATAGCTACAGTCTTGGCACCCTTGTATCTCACTTCTGTGAAGAAGTGGGCATCTGGCGTACGTGTTTGAGGAACATTAGATCCCCAAGCAATGATGAAGGTTGAGTTATACCAATCTGCCGACTCAGGAACATCAGTTTGCTCACCCCAGACCTGTGGGCTTGCTGGTGGCAAATCGCAATACCAGTCATAAAAGCTCATGCACACGCCACCAATTAAGCTTAAATAACGCGAGCCAGCTGCATAACTGACCATCGACATAGCAGGAATTGGGGAGAACCCAATAATGCGATCAGGGCCGTGTTTTTTTATCGTATACACATTCGCCGCGGCAATGATTTCGTTAACTTCATCCCACGAAGTACGGACAAAGCCACCCTTACCGCGCAACTCTTGCCACTCTTTACGTTTGGCATTGTTTTCAACTAAATTGGCCCAGGCATCTACTGGTGAAGTAGCCACTGCTTTTGCTTCTCGCCACTGCTTTAGGAGGCGTCCACGGATCATGGGGTATTTCACCCGGTTTGCACTATACATATACCAGCTATAGCTAGCTCCACGCGCGCATCCGCGGGGCTCATGATTCGGCAAGTCAGGCCTAGTGCGCGGGTAATCAGTTTGCTGAGTTTCCCAAGTAACAATTCCACCCTTGACATAAATTTTCCATGAGCATGACCCAGTGCAATTGGTGCCGTGAGTAGACCTTACGATTTTGTCGTGTTGCCAACGAGTACGGTAAGCATCTTCCCATGTACGATCTTCTCCAACCGTAACCCCATGCCCGTTTGAAAATTCTTCTTTATCTGTAGATAAAAACTTGAGGCGATCTAAAAAGTGACTCATATCAATCCTTTAATATTTTCTTAGCAAGGCATAGGTGCATTTTTACGGCTGTAATACCACCAGGTAATAACGGCACAAGTAACGTAAAAAATAATGAATGCGTACAAAGCAGCCTCGGGACCACCAGTAGCGGCAATAGAAGATCCATAACTCTTTGGAATGAAGAAGCCGCCGTAAGCTCCCACTGCAGAGCTAAATCCAAGCACTGCCGCTGCCTCTTTATTGGCATCACGAATAGCCTGATCTTTATCTGCCTGCGCGCTTCCTGCGGCACGTTGGCGTTCCGTCAGGAAAATCACAGGAATCATGCGGAAGGTTGAACCATTACCAATACCAGAAGTTGCAAACAGAATCATGAAGGCGATTAAGAATCCAAAGAACTCACCGCCGTTGCCTTGTACTGGCAAAAAGTGCAACACTCCAAAGACGCCTACGCCCATCGCAATGAAGTTCCAGAAAGTCACCCGTGCTCCACCGAGCTTGTCAGCAAGCCAGCCACCAAATGGACGTGCTAATGCACCAACCAAAGGTCCAAGCCAGGCATAACTTAAGGCACTCACACCAGGAAATTGACTCTTTATCAGCAAAGGGAATCCAGCTGAATATCCAATAAATGATCCGAAAGTACCCAGGTATAGCCAGCACATTAACCAATTATGTTTACGCTTAAAAATAATGGCCTGATCAGAAAAGGAGGCCTTAGCTTCTGCCAGATCATTCATTCCAAACCATGCAGCGATAGCAGCGACCGCAATAAATGGCACCCAAATAAAGCCAGCATTTTGTAACCACATCGGAATAGGTTGACCTGCTTTCATCACAGTTTGTGACTCACCGCCAAGCGCACCAAATACGCCAGCAGTAATGACCAAAGGCACCACTAATTGAACAATGGAGACGCCCAAGTTACCTAGGCCAGCATTTAAACCCAATGCCGTACCTTTTTGTGCCTTGGGATAAAAGAAGCTGATATTGGCCATTGAGGAAGCAAAATTCCCGCCACCCAAACCACACAACAAAGCTAGGAGGATGAAAATTTCATATGGAGTTGCTGTGTTCTGCACTGCAAAACCAATGCCAATAGCCGGAATTAGCAAAGAGGCTGTAGAAATAGCAGTCCAGCGTCTACCGCCAAAAATAGGCACCGCAAAGGAATAGAAAATACGTAAGGTGGCACCACAAAGTGCAGGTAATGAGGCTAACCAGAAGAGTTGATTGGTCGAGAATTTAAATCCTACATTGGGTAAATTAACCACCACTACCGACCACACCATCCAGACCGCAAATGCCAGCGTCAGTGCGGGAATGGAAATGATGAGATTGCGTTTAGCAATCGACTTTCCAGTTGACTCCCAGAACTCTTTGTTCTCAGGCTCCCAACGATTAATTACTGTAGAGGACATGGTGTCTCCCTTTCCTTGCGATGATTAGATGGCTGAAGTGATGGATTTACTACCCATCACTTCAGATTTGCGAACTTCTGTGAGGTACATCCAGATCAGAGAAACCCAGACCACGCCATACATCAACATAAATGCGCTTGAACGAATTCCGGTGATATCTAAGATGATCCCGAACATGATGGGCAGAATGAAACCACCCAAACCACCTGCTAGGCCAACGATTCCAGAAATTGTGCCGATATTGTCTGGATAGTCATCGCCGATATATTTAAAGACGCTTGCCTTGCCGAATGCCCAAGCAATACCCAGGATGAACATCAAACCGGTAAATAAATAAATGTTCAGGCCAATATGAAATGTTTCTGGGCCATTAATTGTCAAAATAGTGAAGTCTGTTTGTGGATAAGAAAGTAAGAAGAGGCAGATCCAGCTCACCCACATTACCCACCAAGTTACCTGATGCGCACCGTACTTATCGGACAACCAACCACCAATAGCTCTTAATACGCCGCCCGGTAGAGAGAAGCATGCAGCTAATAGCGCTGCTGTCCGAATTTCTAAACCAAATTCACCGACATAGTACTGAACCATCCAAAGGCTGAGGCCTACATAACCACCAAACACAATGCTGTAGTACTGACAGTAGCGCAATACTTTTGGATCCTTCAGAGCCTTTAGTTGATCCCTAAAAGAGATATTGCTTGTCACTAAGTGGGAGGGCTCACTAGCACTAAAGATCCAAAACAAAATGGCTGCACCTAACATGACTGCGGCGTAAACCTGAGGAACCATCGCCCAGCCAAATGCAACCACCAACGCTGGAGCTATAAATTTGTTAACTGCAGCACCGGAGTTACCCGCACCGTAGACACCCATCGCAAAACCTTGTCGATTTTTTGGAAACCAACGGGCTACATAAGGTGTGCCGACAGAAAAGGAGCCACCAGCTAATCCCACGAAGAGTCCGATTACTAAGAAATGCCAATAAACGGTCGCATAACTCATCATCCAAATTGGAATAACGGTAGAAATCATCAATAAAAACATGACGATACGGCCACCAAATCGATCAGTCCAGATACCGAGCGGCACTCTGACAAGTGAGCCAGTCAAAATAGGGGTGGCAGTTAAGAGGCCAAATTGAGTAGCACTAAGGCCGAGCGTTTTTTTGATCGGAATTCCAATCACCCCGAACATCATCCACACCATGAAGCACACAGTGAAGGCGAAGGTGCTGACGATCAGAACCGAATATGCTTTAGAACTTGTTTTAATAACTGCACTCATGAATACCCCCTAATCTCATGAGTGATTATCAAAACTATAGGGGGATAAAAATATCCCCCAGAAGACTACTTTTAGAAAGCAATGGAACTACAAGTAGCAAATACTGATAGCTCTTTAGAACTACTACTTACAATCCAATGCCTTCGGCACTCGCAAATACAGCCACCTGAACGCGAGATGAGAGATTGAGTTTGCGCAAAATATGCTGTACATGAATTTTTACGGTGGTTTCAGCGATTCCGAGCTGACGAGCGATTTCTTTATTGCTAGCACCTGTAGCAATTAAGCGCACAGCATCTAACTCTCTTGGCGATAGGCTTGATGCTAAAGAGGTAGCCTTACTCTTTTCATCCTTTTTGGCATTTGACTTAAATGCACTGACTAACTTATGTGTCATTTCTTTACTAATCACAGACTCACCATCAAAGGCTTTGCGAATTCCGAACAAAAGATCGTCTTTCTCGCTTGTTTTTAATAGATATCCTTGAGCACCATTTTGTAAAGCCCTTATTAAATCTTCCTCATCTTCACTCACGGTGAGCATGATGACCGTTGAATCTGGAGACGCATGAAAAATATCTGGTAACGACTGTATGCCACTGGCGCCTGGCAAGTGGTTATCCAGCAAAATCACATCTGGTTTTAGCGTTGCACATAAACGCAATGCCTCGATGGCATCGCCAGCCTCACCCACTACTTCAAAATCACTTGCCTGAGAAAGAAGGGCAATCAAACCGCGCCTAAATAAGGTGTGATCATCAACAACTAAAATCTGAATTTTTTTCAACGTGTCCAACCTTCAATAATGAGATAGATATCTTAAGTAGGTAAAGCCAAAGAAATAGAAGTACCGCCAAGTGAGTGAGATGTAATATCCAATTGAGCGCCAATCTTGTTGGCACGTTCACGCATGATACTCATACCTACGTGCGTACTATCGACCGGATCTGATGCAACAGAGAATCCCATTCCGTCATCAATCACTTTGAAAACCCACTGGGGAGACTCCTGAACCTCAACCTTCACGATAGTTGCACGAGAATGTTTTCTAACATTAGATAAGGCCTCCTGCAAAATATGCATTATTTGTATTTGAATATCTGGTCTAAGCGGCAATCCCTGGCCTGAAATAAATAGTTCAGTTTTAATACCAGACTGATGTTCAAATTTTTGCAACGTTGTTTTGATGGCTGGCTCTATATTCTCGGAGTTCGTTCGAGTCCTAAAATGTAGCAACAATTCACGGACATCACTATAGCTCTCACGCAAACCCTCATCCAATTCACCAAGAATAGTTTTTGCCTTATTGGTAGCGGGCTCTATGATTTCATCCCGCAACATGCCTACCTGTATTTTTAGAAACGCCAACGACTGTGCAATCGAGTCATGTAACTCTCTTGCTAAAAGGCTGCGCTCCTCCGAGATTGCCGCCTCTTTTTCTAGCGCCTTAATTCTTAAAGCCTCCATAGCCCCGGCCAGATGATGAGCGAGTGTTTCCATTAAGGCTTTTTGCTCAGTATCAATTACATATTCGTGAGCATAAAATACATCAATCTCCCCTAGTAAACTTTTCTGGAAGAGAATAGGAATGGTCACCAATGTCTTATAGCCCGCCTTCACGCAATGCCTTTCGCCCTCTTCTATAGGATTAAAAGTCACAATCTGGATCTCTGAATTTCCAGTTGATTGTCCACAGTAGCAATTGCCCGAAATCAGGCATTGCTCTTCGTCGATGATGGAAGCAGGTAAATCTGCCCCTGATAATAAAAAATATCTTCGGTTAGCCTCATCCGTCCACCTAATAGCGATAGCAGAAGCCTTACATAGAATCAATATTCGCTCTGAAAAACCTTTTGCTAATTTTTCCAAATTACCTTCTGTTGAAACGAAGGAACTCAAATCATATAGAGCTTGGAGACGATTTTGACGCTCTTGTAAATGTAAAGTTTTTTCTTTTACTTTCGCCTCTAGCCCGCTGTAGAGATCATTTAAGTTTTCAGTCATGGCGTTAAATCCTATCGCCAAATCCCCAAATTCATCTTTTGCGTCAATTTGGACTCGAGTGTTTAACATGCCCGACTTCACACTTTCAAAACCGAGGCGTAATTTTTCTACAGGATCCAAAATAACGGAATACCCAACATACATAATTACTAAGGTAGCAATAAGTGAAATCGCCAACATTGCAAACTGAAACAAATGTAGCATGCCAGTCCAATAATCCACCTCAAGCTCAATTGATCCAACAAATTGATCTATCTGCCCTACAAAGAGATTGATATTGCTGATTGATAGGACGCTAGCTTTACCCCTTGAAATTCCTTGCTTAACATCTTCCCATTGATTTTGTATATTTAAGAAATATTGTCTATTAAGATTATTCCAAGGAACAAAAAGGGGTCTTGATGGATCCCCGATTTTTAATATGCTGATGCTGTTGTCAAACTGTGTCAGCAACTTTGATGTTGCTATGTTGTCTTTTGTTCCCGCCAATAATGCTAGCTGATATGTTTGCATCCGCATGCGACCAGCCTCATTAATTGCGGCAGCACCACCCTCCAACTTCCAAGTTACCCACAAAGTAAAGCTAATTGAAATCATGGCCATCACCAATAAGGCGGTGCCGATAATCATCAGTTTATTTTTTAGAGTAAATTCAGTATTGTTCATTTCCAACATCAATATAAAAAAATAATGCCAAGAAACCTAGAGCCGAACTGGCTACGCCGCTTACATCCAGGCCTTTTTGGTATGTCCTTGGGGTTATTAAGCCTATCATTCGCCTGGAATAAGTATTCCAAGGTATCTGAGGGCCTCACTCAGACAATGGAATTCTTTTTCCTTGGCCTCGGTTTGGTCATTCTATGCCTACTGGCAGTACTCTGGAGCATTAAAGCCTTTTTGCATCCAGACGCCATAAAAGAGAAATTCTTAAATCCTGTTTTAGGCCCCATGATGGCCTATCTTCCTATTAGCACCCTTCTGGCGATTGCTTTAATTATTCCTACCCATCCTGAGTACGCAGTATTTGGATACACAATGACGTTAATTGCACTCTCTATGCTCGTTGTCATAGCATGGCGCGTCGTCCACCTTCTATCCACGAGCAATATGCCCACAGATCAAGTAACCCCCGCCCTCTATCTGCCAATTGTTCCTGGTGGCTTGGTTGGTGGCGCAGCCTTAAATGCTATCGGATTTTCTGGCTTTGGATGCTTGGTCTGGGGTATGGGTTTGGGTGGTTGGGCGTTATTAGAAATGCGCATCCTACATCGCCTATTTGCTGGTCCACTACCTCCACAATACCGCCCAACCATTGGTATTGAAATGGGGCCTGCTGCCGTCAGCACAATTACAGCTATAAGCATCTGGCCTAACCTGCCAGTCGACGTCATCTTAGTAGGTCTGGGTATTGCTTCCGGCCCCATTTTTGCAGTACTTACCCGCTGGAGATCCTGGACAGCCATGCCGTTTTCATTTGGCTTTTGGTCATTTGCATTCCCAGCAGCAGCAACTGCCTCATGCGTGATTGAGGCGGTGATCAGGGGCGGATGGCCCCATCAAGCCGCTACCATTGCAATCACTTTTGCCACGGCAATTGTCTTATTTTTACTGACTCGTACAAGCATCTTGCTGATTAAACGCCAGCTGTATTAGCATTAGCCGCAAGTACCGATAAATCCGCAGCTAGTGCAGTATTCGCAGCCGTCCCTTTTAATCAAAGCATGCGCCCCACAATCTGGGCATTTTTTACCTGCAATTAGTCCATTACTACTCACTTTTTGGCTATCGACCTCCCCGATAGTAAATTCATCGGAAGCTTTAAATTCATCTATCCCTCTTTTAGCCAAAATATTCTCAATGGCAAATGCCACCGCCGCTACCTCTGAGTCATGCCACATCGGGGCCAGTGCACCATCTTGCTTTTTCTTGGTTCCCAAGCGAACAGGTCCCCTGTCCCAGGCAACTTTTTTCATATCACTAAGGGCTCTAGCTAAAAAACCACCTCGAGCTGCTAAAGACAACATACGCATGCTAGAGGTAATCCACTGCTGAGACTCCCCACTCTGTCCAACTGGCATGAAGAACTCAATCGCCCGCTCAACGCTGGCTTTTTTGCCATCCGCTATACCCTCAACAGTTAAGAAAGAAATGATGAGGTAAAGCGTTTTCTGCCCATCCTGGGTCCAATAGCTTATTTTTTCAGCTACGGCCGGTAACTCACCATTGGGCCTGCGATCTACTACTTTTTTGGAAGGATTGCTTCTCCAATCTTCAGTATCAAGATCGGAAACTGAACTAGCATCCGAGGGAGATGGCGTGACAGTAAGCACTGAGCCCAAAATACTATTTGGACGATATGTTGCCAAACCCTTTAACTTAGACTTCCAGGCCGTTAAATACAAATCTTTAAATTTGTCATATACATAATCAGCAGGCACGTTTACTGTCTTTGATATTGCCGTATCAATGAACGGCTGTACTGCCTCCATCATTAAGATATGGTCTTCTGCAGACATCTCTAATGCGGTTACAAAATACTCCGGTAGTTCATTTACATCCCCACCTAAATCACGATACATTCTCCATGCATGATCTTCAACGGCATACTCCTTAGTAGATCCATCTGCCTCCCTCTTTTTCCTGGTGTAAACCCAAGAAAATGGTGGCTCAATCCCATTGGAAGCATTATCAGCAAATGCCAGGCTGACAGTACCAGTGGGGGCAATAGATAAGAGGTGGCTATTTCTCAATCCATGCTTGCGAATTTTATCCTTTAGGTCCTCACTAAGCCGACTAGCAAAGTTTCCGCCAGAAAGGTAATGCTCAATATCTAATTTGGGAAATGCGCCCTTCTCTTGGGCTAGCTCAACTGAAGCCTCATAAGATATATCACGCAGTTGTTCAGAAATTTCAGCTGCTTTTAAACGCCCAGCAGTGCTGTTATAGGGAAGCTTTAGCATAATCAAGGCATCACCTAAGCCAGTAAAGCCTACGCCAATACGGCGCTTAGACTGCGCCTCAAGTCCCTGCTCTTTAAGCGGCCAATAAGTGACATCCAGAACGTTATCTAACATTCTGACTTGGGTCTTGACTACTTTGGTAAATTTTTCAAAATCAAAATAAGGCTCACCCCCAAATCCAAATGGGTTGACTACGAATTTAGGAAGAATGATCGGACCTAGGTCACAGCAACCATAGGGTGGTAATGGTTGTTCACCACAAGGATTTGTAGCATCAATACTCTCGCAGTAATACAAATTATTATCGCGATTAATGTTATCCAAAAACAAAATGCCGGGCTCCGCAAAATCATAGGCTGATTGCATCACCGCATCCCAGATTTCTCTAGCTTTTAATATTTTGTAAATCCAAAGTCCATCCGCCCTTTGAGTTGCCCCACTAGCAATTAATAATTCACCTGGTTTAGCTTTATGAATGAGCTCAATATCACCATCTCTTTCGACGGCTTTCATAAAGGTATCTGACACTCCAACAGAAACGTTAAAGTTATTCCATCTGCCAGGGGTACGTTTTGCGGTAATAAATTCCAGTACGTCCGGATGGTCAATGCGCAAGACACCCATTTGGGCGCCTCGTCTAGCTCCTGCACTTTCGACAGTAGAGCAGGATTGATCAAATACATTGATATAACTACATGGACCCGATGCGATTGAGGCAGTTCCTTTTACTTCTGCGCCCTTAGGTCGTATGCGCGAGAAATCGTATCCGACTCCACCGCCTCGGCGCATGGTTTCAGCAGCCTGCTTTAGTGCCTCATAAATTCCTGGATATCCATCTTCATCCAAATCCTGAATGCAGTCTCCTACGGGTTGCACGAAGCAATTAATTAACGTTGCCTTTATAGCCGTACCTGCTGAACTCATAATGCGACCAGCGCCAATTGCTCCCGCTTCAAAGTTATCTAAGAATCGTTGCTCAATCTCACTTCGAATCGACGCATCCTCAACCGAAGCGAGGCTCTTAGCGACTCGAGCATAAATAGTTTGCGCGTCCACTTCCCCACTCTTGAGGTACTTCTCAGATAAAACATCTAAACTAATTGGCTGCATAAGCATGATTCGATAGCTCCACATCTGATAATAAGCGGGTGATTAAATCCATCACAGGACGTATCTCATTGCCAAAAGGCAGCAATCCAGCGCCCCTAAAAAATAAACCTTTTTGTACATTTCCTGTTAAGGCGCTTCCCAATACCTTGTCGATGCAGAATTGTCCCCAAGCCTCATTACCATCGCGCAAACCACAGTCATGGAGGCAATCAAAAATCATAGTACAACGCGGCTTCTTGCGAGCGGTGCCCTGTAAAATACTTTCAACTTTTAAATATTTACCAAGCCACGGTGTTTTGACTGCTCTTGCTGGTAGGCCTGCAACACTCAAAAACTCAACCAAGTCTTCTTTTGTTGCATTAGCTAAGACTTGTTTAAATGCATCGTCAGCATCACTTTCACATGTCACCGCAAATGCAGTGCCAAGCTGCACACCAGATGCGCCAAGCCCCTGCAACCTTTTTATATCTTGCAAACTAGAGATGCCGCCAGCTGCTATCAATGGAATTTTTCCTTCAATACCTAGAGTCTTAAAAATCTCCAGAACCTCGGGAATCACATTTTCAAAATTAAATTTCGGGTTATGGATATCTGCCACACTAGCAGCCCCTACATGGCCACCTGCTAATCGGGGATTTTCAATCACAATAGCATCTGGTAGTCGCCCTTTTTTCATCCACTTTTTTACAAGTAACTGCACGCCCCTCGATTCAGACAGGATTGGAATTAACATCGCATTTGGATAATCTGCCGCTAAATCCGGTAAATCCAATGGCAATCCTGCGCCCACAACAATGGCATCAGCACCATTTTCTAATGAGCAGCGCACATACGCCGCATATTCGTTGACGGCTTTCATCACATTGACCGCAATCAACCCAAATCCTTTTGATTCCCCTTTTGCAAGAATAATCTCTCTTTTAAGTGCCTCTAAATTAGCAAGGTTAATTGCATCCTTACTATCGGAACACGGTAGCAGATGTTGGGTTTCTTTCATCAGGTCAGGATGATGTCGCCTTAGATCGATTGATGAGATTGTGCCAACACCACCAGTTACCGCCACTGCCCCCGCAAGACGATGCGCCGAGACACCCACACCCATGCCGCCTTGCACAATAGGAAGCACCGATTTCCCTTTAATAACTAGCGGGGAAGCGCCACTTTTTGCTAGTAATGCTTCAGAGATTGGGGGAATGAAGTTTGTCATTGGCTTATCCATATAAGAGAGTGCGCCATAAATTGAAAATAGATCAATCTATCCTGCTTGCTCATCAAATCGAGCTCTAGTTAACCAGGGGAGATATTTAAAGATGTAAAGAATGAAAGTGAGGCACCAGCACACGCCAGCCAAACCAATCGTTGCATGAAACCAGACGCCCGTTGTTACATGGGCAATCATCCAAATGATGGCCGTTAATTGAACCAATACATAACAAGTTTTTTCAATGTATCCCGCGTTTATTTTCCGGCCAGTATGACCCATTGCCGTTCTGGTAATCATGCCAATGATGAGGCCGCCAGTAGCGCCAATGCCAAATGCATGCAATGCGATATACACAGATAGGATGCCTAATGATGACAATCCTAGAAAAATAAACCCTAAAGACATCCATCCATAGGCAGCATGCAACACCCATACCATCGGCTTAGACACCGTTGCCAAAGGCCTCCAGCCCCATTGCAAAATTAGTTGCAGACAGCCAGCAAGAAAGCAAATAATCGAGGTGAGGTAGTTACTGGATGAAAATATATAAAGCAGAAAGGCGCTTGCACTACAAATCAATGTGATATTTGCAAGATTTTTACTTTTAAATTGATGCAAACCGGCAATAGCATTGGCTGTAAAACTGGGGATCACCCGACCACCGATCATGATCTCTATCATCACAATTAAAAATAATGAGGCCATTAAAACTGTATTGGCATCTATGTTCATTCGCCCGTAAGCTGATAAGTAGAATAATCCATTGAGCAGTCCAAGCAAACTCAGTATCAGTGGTAAAAATAGATTTCTGGTCATTTTCCTTTGCACAATGAGCTTGCCTATGACTACCGCAATGGTTGGCAAGAAGAGTACGTCAACAATCGCCAAATTAGGGCTCACTAGGGGCCCAAGTCGACCGGCAATCCAAAGTACAGCCAGCAGCATCAATGAGAAACCTTTGGGTGTATCTAAACCCGTCCAAGATTGAACCGCTGTGAGTGCGAACCCAACAATAACAGTTGCAGCAAAACCAAAAATCATTTCGTGGGCATGCCATTGAATGCCTGGAATAGACCCTATATTCCTCACTCCAGATCCACTAAGCTCCAGCAACCATTCCATAATTGCGATTACAGACCAAAACGCCGCTAGTAAGTAAAAGGGTCTAAAACCTAAGTCAAATAAAGGAAGGTAGCGCTTTGAAATTACCTGCATTACCTAAACCTTTGCCTCAAGCTCGGAAATCCGTTTTTTCAAACTACGGTCCAACTGGAAGCGCTCAGTGTCATCCCTCACCACGGCTGCAATAGCGACTACAACGCCATCTTCATTCGTCAACATAGCCACAGTAAAGGCAATAGATAAAGCCTTACCCTCTTTATGAATGGCTGGAACCGTTAATAAGGTACTGCCGTAGCGAGTAGTCCCGCTTTGCATTGATTTTCTGTAGCCATCCCAATGACGCTCCCTAAACCGCTCTGGGGTAATAATGTCTAAACTCTTACCCACAGCTTCGCCAGCAGAATATCCAAATATTCTTTCTGCGGCCTGATTCCAAAAAACAATATTGCCATTGGCATCAGAAATAACCACCCCATCACCCATCACTTTGGCTAACTGCTCAAAATCAATCTGCATATTCAAATACAACTCCCGTAATTTAGGCCATAAGATATTGGCCTTATCGATTTAAGTTGTATGGAATTTTCTTCGCATCCCCTTCTGATTGAAATAGCTCTATAGAACTATGGACATGCTCTGGATCTATTAAATATCATCAAAGGGGAGGATCTTTTGTTTTAAATCAAATGCTAGGTCGAAAAATTGAATTTAAATGGGGTCGGGTATGGTGTCTTGATGATTGAGGCTCCTTTTCAACCTAACATCAATAGGAGGTACCGATGAGCGGCTTAACGATCGCTAGAGCCATTCACATTCTGAGTATTGTTATTTGGATTGGAGGGGTGAGCTTTGTGACAGTCATTATTCTTCCAGCCATTAAATCGCAACTTAGTTTTGCACAACAAGAATCTATTTTTCAATTAATCGAAAATAGATTTGCAAAACTCGCAAAGTGGATGGTTGTCATTGCTGGCGTTAGCGGCTTTTATATGGTTTACCAATTGGATGGCTGGGATCGATTCTTAGATATTCAGTTCTTTTGGTTACACGCCATGGTATTGGTATGGAGTATTTTTATGCTGGCGCTCTTTGTAGTTGAACCCATCCTGGTCAAAAAAAAACGTCAAAAATCGTCACGATCCAAAGCAAGCTCTTAAAATTATCTTGCGACTGCATATTATTTTATTAACTTTTAGCCTGCTGACGGTCTTTTTGGCGGTACTTGGGGCTCATGGTTCGCTTTACTAAAAAATTGGCTATGTGAGTCTGCTGATTGCACGTATTAAGACAAGATCATGGGCAAGCCCTTGTTTAATCAGGGCATCGTATAGCTATATGGAGATTGAGTCTGCAATAAAAAATACCCTGCAAAAGCAGGGTATTAGTATGGGTGGATCGTTCGACCTTACTTACAGAGTGATATCAGGTTCTTGCCGAACGCAATCAACATAGTACTCGCTACGTCCATCAATATCGCCCTTAACCAATCCATGAATATCTGTCTCAAAACCAGGGAATTGCGCATTGAAGTCACGCGCAAAGTAGAGATAGTCAATGATGCGTTTATTGAAACGCTCACCAGGGATTAGCAATGGAATACCTGGGGGGTATGGCGTTACCAACATCGCTGTAATACGATCTTCTAATTGATCTAAGGGTACGCGATCTACTTCCTTATGGGCCATCTTGGCCCAAGCCTCTGAAGGCATCATGGCGGGAACCATATCGGAGGTGTACATCTCTGTAGTCATGACGGCCACATTACGACTCTTATAGAACTCATGAATCTGCTGGCAAATATCTTTGAGGCCAACACGCTCATATCGAGGATGTTTGGCGACAAACTCTGGTAACACTTTCCAGAGGGGGGCATTCTTATCAATGTGATCCTTGAACTGCTGCAACTCAGTTACCAAGGTATTCCAACGACCTTTGGTAATGCCGATAGTGAACATGATGAAGAAGGAGTACAAGCCACACTTCTCTACGATCACACCATGCTCTGCTAAGTACTTAGTCACAATACTCGCTGGAATGCCCATTGAACCGAAGTTACCTTCGATATCCAAACCAGGCGTCACCACTGTTGCCTTAATTGGATCAAGCATGTTGAAGTCTTTTGCCACCTTTCCAAAGTCATGCCAGCTAGCACTTGGCTCCAAAATCCAATCAGAGCGCTCACCAATACCTTCTTCGGTTAAGTGATCTGGGCCCCAAACCTTGAACCACCAGTCAGCGCCAAACTTATCATCCACTTCGCGCATCGCACGACGGAAGTCCATTGCTTCAGCAATCGACTCCTCCACCAGCGTAGTACCGCCAGGAGACTCCATCATGGCTGCCGAGACGTCGCAAGATGCAATGATGGCGTACTGTGGGCTAGTAGAGGTGTGCATCAAGTAAGCCTCATTAAAGCAATCACGATCTAACTTGGTATCTTCTGCATCCTGCACCAATACCTGCGAAGCTTGTGAAAGACCAGCCAACAACTTGTGAGTAGATTGGGTGGCGAACATTAAACTCTTTTTAGTGCGCTTACGATCAGAACCAATCGCGTGCATATCTTTATAAAAGGGATGGAAAGCAGCATGAGGCAACCAAGCTTCATCGAAATGCAATGAGTCCACCCTGCCATCGAGCATCTCTTTGATCATCTCGACGTTGTAGATAATGCCGTCGTAGGTACTTTGCGTTAGCGTCATGACGCGTGGCACTACATTTTTATTCTTAATAAATGGATTGGCATCAATTTTCTTCTTAATATTCGCCCACTCAAATTCTTCTTTAGGAATCGGGCCAATAATGCCAAGATGATTGCGGGTTGGCATCAAGAAAATAGGAATCGCACCCATCATCGTGATTGAATGAATCACCGACTTGTGGCAATTGCGATCCACCAGCACCACGTCACCAGGAGCAACAGTAGAGTGCCAAACAATTTTGTTTGAAGTAGATGTGCCATTTGTTACAAAAAACAAATGATCGGCATTAAAGATACGCGCAGCATTGCGCTCACTTTGCAATACAGGACCAGTGTGATCTAACAACTGCCCCAACTCTTCAACGGCATTGCATACGTCAGCGCGCAACATATTCTCACCAAAGAATTGATGGAACATGCGGCCTACTGGGCTCTTTAAAAAAGCAACACCACCTGAATGTCCCGGACAATGCCAAGAGTAAGAACCTTCGGAAGCGTAATTAGTTAAAGCGCGGAAGAATGGAGGTGCTAATGAGTCAAGATAAACCCTCGCTTCGCGAATAATATGGCGCGCTACAAACTCTGGCGTATCTTCATTCATATGAATAAAGCCATGCAACTCGCGAAGAATATCGTTAGGCATATGACGGGATGTACGTGTCTCGCCATACAAGAAGATCGGAATATCTTCATTGCGCTTACGCACCTCAGTAATGAATGCGCGTAAGTTATTTAAGGCAGGCAAATCATGGTCTTCAGAATCAGAAACAAACTCTTCGTCATCAATCGAAACAATAAAAGTAGAGGCCCGGGACGCTTGCTGCGCAAAGGATGTGAGATCACCATAGCTAGTCAAACCGATGACTTCCATCCCTTCGGTTTCAATGGCTTCAGCTAAGTCGCGAATACCCGAACCTGAAATATTTTCAGAGCGGAAGTCCTCATCAATAATGATGATTGGGAAACGAAATTTCATGAGTACCCTTTAGGTTTTCCAGGAAAGCAAATAGACAAGCCGAATATAAGCTACTTAAATGAAAGAATTAAGTCTTAGGAAGGGTAACGCCAACCTGACCTTGATACTTTCCGCCGCGATCTTTGTACGATGTGCCACACACTTCGTCGCTCTCAAAAAACAGAACTTGTGCACATCCCTCGCCAGCATAAATCTTGGCAGGCAACGGAGTGGTATTAGAAAACTCTAGAGTCACATAACCTTCCCACTCAGGCTCGAATGGAGTGACATTCACAATAATTCCGCAACGCGCATAAGTACTCTTACCTACGCAGACTGTTAATACGCTGCGTGGAATCTTGAAATACTCAACAGTTCTTGCCAATGCAAAAGAGTTCGGCGGAATAATGCAGACCGGACCCTTAAAATCGACAAACGATTGCTCATCAAAATTCTTCGGATCAACGATTGTGCTGTTGATATTAGTGAAGATCTTGAATTCATCCGCGCAACGAATGTCGTAGCCATAGCTCGAAGTGCCATAACTCACAATTTTGTTGCCGGCAGCATCCTGGCGAACTTGGCCAGGTTCAAATGGGCTGATCATGCCTTGCTCGCCCATGCGGCGGATCCAGTGGTCAGATTTAATAGTCATGGCCGAATTGTAAAACCATCGCCTGACCTACGCCCACCAATTTACGCAGAGGCGGGTGGAACGCTAAAAATGATCCTCTCTGGGGCATTGAATATCTCGAAATGCTTCCCAGAACAACGAGATAGGAGAGTGAGGTTAGTTTTACGGGCTAAGTCTAGACCCATCAAGGTCATGCCAGAGCGGGTCATTAAGAAAGGAATGCCCATCTGAGCGCCTTTGATGACCATCTCGGAGGTCAGGCGCCCGGTAGTAAAGAAAATCAGATCTTTGCCTGGCTTATCAGCTAGCCACATCAGACCTGAAATAGAATCCACGGCGTTATGACGCCCTACATCCTCAATAAAATGGAGTAATTGGACTTTGTCATTGCCATCACGCTCAAACACTGCGCAGGCATGAACGGAGCCGGATTTCTTATAAATCGTGTCATGCATCCGGATACTGTCAATCAGCGCCACGATTGCCTCTTGACTTAACTGGGGACCATCTGGAAGTCGAATTTCGGACATTTCCTCAATCAAGCCACCAAACATCGTGCCCTGGCCGCAACCAGTAGTCACAACCCGCTTACTAGTGAGTGCATCGATGTCCACGGTGCTGCGATGAGTCTTCACCGCCGCCGAATCAGTCTCCCAGTCCACCTGAATGCTGGCAATATCGTCCGGCGACTCTACCAATCGCTGATTACGCAAGTAACCCAGCACTAGGGCCTCCGGGGCGCTGCCCAGCGTCATCAAGGTAACAACCTCGCGCTTATCCAGATAGATGGTTAAGGGACGCTCCCCAGGGATATAGGTAGTCTTAATGCGCCCAGCCTCATCCATGATCTGCACCTCATGCACCAAGGGCACAGAGGCCTTAGACATCTGAATATTGTGGGGTGAAGCCATAAAACATCTCTTAAATTAGGTTCGAATCAGTATTTACTTTAACCGCAGACTAAAATTAGTGCTGAAGCAGAGGCTCAAGCCCCATAATCTTGTATTCCCATTTGTTGAATTTTTTTCTATTTAAGTCCGCTTTTCATGAGTAGCCCCAAACGTCGCCTGCTAGTTACCTCCGCCTTACCTTACGCTAATGGCCAAATTCATATTGGTCATTTGGTGGAATATGTCCAGACAGATATCTGGGTCCGCTTCCAAAGAATGCGTGGTCATGAAGTTCACTATGTTGGCGCCGATGACACTCACGGTACGCCCATCATGTTGCGTGCCGAAAAAGAGGGCATCACCCCTAAAGAACTTATTGCCAACGTCTGGAAAGAGCACAAGCGCGATTTCGATGACTTCTTAATTTCTTTTGACAACTACTACACTACCGATAGCCCTGAGAATGAAGCCCTCTCTCAGAGTATCTACCTCAAGCTGCGTGATGCAGGCCTCATTGAAAAGCGTGCGATTGAGCAGGCTTACGATCCTGTAAAAGAAATGTTCTTGCCGGATCGCTTTATTAAAGGTGAGTGCCCTAAATGTGGCGCTAAAGATCAGTATGGCGACTCTTGCGAAAAGTGTGGCGCGACCTACTCTCCAACAGATTTAAAAAATCCTTTTTCTGTAGTGAGTGGCGCCACTCCAATTAAGAAAATTTCCGACCACTATTTCTTCAAACTATCTGACCCACGATGCGAAACTTTCCTGCGTGATTGGACTCAAGTCAGAACTCCGTTGCAACCTGAAGCGCGCAACAAAATGAAGGAATGGGTTGGGCAACCTGGAGATAGTAAGCTTGGGGACTGGGACATATCTCGTGATGCACCCTACTTTGGCTTTGAAATTCCTGATGCTCCGGGTAAGTATTTTTATGTCTGGCTTGATGCACCTATTGGCTATTACGCCAGTTTCCTCAACTACTGCCAGAGTAAAGGTTTGAACTTTGAGGAATGGGTTAGACCCGATTCCACTACCGAGCAATACCATTTCATCGGCAAAGACATTCTGTATTTCCACACGCTATTTTGGCCTGCAACCCTACACTTTGCCGGCTATCGCACTCCAACCAATGTATTTGCTCACGGCTTCCTCACAGTTGATGGCGAGAAGATGAGTAAGTCGCGCGGCACACTCATCTCTGCGCACAGCGTGATTGAATCTGGCTTTAATCCAGAGTGGTTCCGCTATTACTTTGCAACGAAATTGAATGACAGTATGGAAGATTTGGATTTGAATCTCCAAGACTTCGTTGCCAGAGTAAATAGCGACCTTTTAGGTAAGTACATCAACATCGCTAGCCGCAGTGCCGGCTTCTTGGTGAAGCGTTTTGGCGGCGTAGTTTCTGATGAAGCAATGCAAAATCCACTAGTGACTGAAATTGCTGCTACCAGTGAAAAAATTGCTGAGCTCTATGAGACACGTGAATACGCAAAGGCGTTGCGTACCATCATGGAATTGGCTGATAAGGTCAATGGCTTTGTGAATGAAAACAAGCCTTGGGAAATTGCCAAAGATCCAGAGCGTGAAGCTGACTTGCAAAAAGTGTGTAGTGTGACTTTGGAGGCATTCCGCCTGTTAAGTCTCTACCTCAAGCCAGTATTGCCGCAAGTCACTGCTGGCGTTGAAGAGTTCCTTTCCGTGCCCGCGATGACCTGGGAAGACGTTAAAACACCTCTATCTAGCCAAAACCCAATCAAACCGTATAAACACCTCATGACTCGGGTTGAAGCACCGCAGATCGAGGCTTTATTAGCTGCAAACCTCTAAAAACGGGCCCAAAAGAGCTAATTTCTGGGAATTGACCAAAAAGTCGGCAGGTTTGTAGGAAAAATCGTTAATAATGATGGGCTAAGCAGAAATCTGTTGCCCAGTAATTTTTCCAAGTTACTGAATTAATTGAGAATTTTAGGAAATATGATGGCTAGGTATACATCCGAATTCACCCAGTTCTTAGATGAGCTCAAATCCGAGCAACCGCATCTCGAAGCGGGTCAGCAAGCTGGTCGTGCACTCCTTTGGGATAAAGAGCCTTTGACTACTGAAGACCAACGTCGCGCCAAGGCTGCCAAATTAAAGCAGCGCCCTTACGTTTATTCGAATGACTAACTCGGGTAATAAGTTGGGATCTGAGCCAAGCGTTCAAGCGGATTTGCTCGATAGCACTCCATCCGTGACGGATGGCATGTCCTCAGCGTTTGCAAAGTTGTATGGTGAGCCACTATTTAAGCTCCCGACAGATCTCTACATTCCACCCGATGCACTAGAAGTTTTCTTAGAGGCATTTGAAGGCCCTCTCGATCTTTTGCTCTACCTCATCCGTAAGCAGAATTTCAATGTCCTCGATATTCCAATGGCACAGGTGACACTACAGTACCTGAGCTACATCGATCAAATCCGCCATCACAATCTCGAGCTTGCTGCCGAGTACCTCTTGATGGCGGCCATGTTGATTGAAATTAAATCTCGCATGTTATTGCCGATGAAAAAAGCGGATAGCGATGAAGAGGTTGATGATCCACGCGCAGAACTTGTTCGCCGTCTCTTAGAATATGAGCGTATGAAACTGGCTGCACAAGAGATCGATCAAATTCCACAGCAGGGTCGTGATTTCCAAATCGCCCATGGCTACGTTGATACTACCGTTGCCGTGACATGGCCAGATGTCAATCAAGATGACTTGCAAATGGCTTGGCGTGATGTACTGCACCGCGCCAAACTCAATCAACACCACACCATAACTCGCGAAGAGTTATCCGTGCGTGATTTTATGACGCGTATTTTGCGTCGCTTACAAGGCACTCGCTTTGTAGAATTCGGCGAGCTCTTTGAAGATGCGATTAAGTCTGGCAAAGGCATTCCAGTAGTGATCGTGAACTTCATTGCAATGCTAGAGCTTTCACGCGAGGCTTTAGTAGAGATCACTCAGGCTGAGCCTTATGCGCCAATTTACGTACGACTCGCCTACACCCCTGTTGCATGAAAATTATTAGCGATATAAAAGAGTTACGTGACCACTTACGTGGACAAAATCGCGCCTCTTTTGTGCCTACTATGGGCAACCTCCATGAGGGCCACTTATCACTGATGCGCCTCGCAAGACAGCATGGTGATCCCGTAGTAGCCAGCATCTTTGTAAACAGGTTGCAGTTTGGCCCTAACGAGGATTTCGATAACTACCCGCGCACCATGCAGGCCGATATCGACAAGCTGGAAAAAGAAGGGGTGTACATCTTATTTGCGCCAACTGAGCGCGATCTATATCCTCAGCCCCAGGAATACCGTGTAGATCCACCACAGCAGCTAGGCGACATCCTTGAGGGCGAGTTCCGCCCCGGCTTCTTTAAAGGCGTCTGCACCGTAGTGCTCAAGCTACTCTCTTGCGTTCAGCCTAAAGTGGCAGTCTTCGGAAAAAAAGATTACCAGCAGCTGATGATCATTCGTCAGATGGCCAATCAATTTGCACTCCCGGTGGACATCATTCCAGGGGAAACCATTCGCGCCGAAGATGGTCTTGCCCTCTCCTCTCGCAATGGTTACCTCTCCACCGCGGAGCGCGCTGAAGCACCAGAATTACAGAAGGCCTTGAAGGAAGTTCGCTTACGCGTTCTTGATTTGAGTGGACGTAATACGCATTCACTCCATGAGATCGAGAAAATAGCAGTTGAGTTGCTTGCTGGTCGCGGCTGGCAACCGGACTACATTGCTATTCGCCAACAAAGTGATTTGGCGCCCGCATCCAATGAAAGTCTTCAGGCAGGAGAGCCACTCGTAATTCTGACGGCTGCTAAGCTCGGTAAGACACGTTTGATCGATAACCTAGAAATCTAACTCTAGGAGTGGATTTGAAATCCATTGATTCTGATTATCTCCTGACGACCCAAAGCAGCTATTCGAAAAGGCTATTTTTGCAGCAAGATTACTCCTTTGGAGCGATACTTGCTTTTTCATATGCAGCTAACTTGGCCTTTAAATTTTGCTCCTCCTGGAATCGCTCTGTTTCATCTCGTATGATCGCTGCAATCGCAAAAGGCTGATTCTGATCATCAAAGATCATTGTGACTGAAAAAGCAATCGAAATAGAGCCACCATCTTTGTGGAGCGCTGGAACGCGCAGCAAGGTATTGCCATACTTTGTTTTGCCGGTTTCCATTGTATGGAAATAACCCTTTGAGTGTCTCTCTCTAAAGCGCTCAGGGGTAATGATGCTGAGAGTTTTCCCCAAAGCCTCATCTTGGCTATAGCCGAAAATACGTTCAGCGGATGCATTCCAGAACAAGATATTTTCATCTCGGTCAGAAATAACAACAGCTTCGCCAATTTGACTAACAAGGGTTTTGAAATCTATAGCATCTTTCATTATTGGCCTCTATTGTTTAGTAATTTATTGCAAGAATACCCCAATAAAAAACCACCCGAAGGTGGCTCTTAGGGATGTTTCTATTGTTAATAGGTTTTGTAGGAAAGGTACTTTCCTGATAGCACCACCTGTACACGATCGCCCTTTGGATCAGGCTCACGTTGAATATCCATTGAGAAATCAATTGCACTCATGATGCCGTCACCAAATTCTTCATGAATGAGTTCTTTGATGGTTGTGCCGTATACACTCACAATCTCATACCAACGGTAGATCAATGGATCGGTTGGTACTGCTGTTGGCAACGAGCCTTTGTAGGGAACAATTTGAAGCCATGCCATCTCTTCATCGGTTAATTCAAATAACTTACCAGCAGCCTCAGCCTGAGACTTAGTAAAGGTCATTTGGCCTAAGCAGCCAGCAGTAACCCACTCCTTTGACTCACCGATAGCCTTGGCGATATCACTCCATTTCATACCATTGCGTACTTTAGCTTCAATAATTTTTTGCGTAACAACAGAACGATCCATTTTTTTCTCCTTGATTTAAGTTTTATTTACTGCGTAATAGTTTCTTCAACCCCAGGTAGAACTATCAGGGGTTTATATGAAGCAAGCTCACCACTGGCTGCTTTCACCTGCAAATCTTTTGAGCGATTCACTAGAAAATCAACTAAATGATTGCGCATTGGGTAGTACATAGCGTCGTGATGTAAGTTGGCACGCTTTCTACCTTTGGGTAGCGTATTCACAACGATTTCAGCAATACGAGCATTGGGCCCATTACTCATCAACATAATTTTGTCGGAAAGCAATATGGCTTCATCAACGTCATGCGTAATCATGAAGACAGTTTGATTTGTCTCTTTGCATATTTTTAAGAGCTCATCCTGAATCACCCCGCGGGTTAAAGCATCTAGCGCCCCAAACGGCTCATCAAGTAAGAGCATTTTTGGCTCAATTGCAAATGCACGAGCAATACCAACCCGCTGCTTCATGCCACCGGACAACTCCGAAGGTTTTTTGTTCTCAGCATTCACTAAGCCAACCATGGCTAAGTATTTTTTAGAATGCTCAGCTATTTTCTGTTTAGACCAATCTGGAAATTTGGATTTAACAGCAAATGCAACGTTTTGTAGAACAGTCATCCAAGGCATTAGCGCATGACCTTGGAATACAACACCACGCTCTAATCCAGGCCCTTGAATCCGCTTCCCAAGCATGATGGCATCACCACCGGTAGCCTCCTCAAGACCTGCAAGGACGTTGAGAATAGTTGTCTTGCCGCATCCAGAGTGGCCAATAATACAAACAAACTCTCCACGATCAATTTCAAAGTTGATGCCTTCAAATACAGGAGGTGCATCGAGCTTATAGGACTTACTGAGGTTTTCAACCTTGAGAAAAGTATTTTCAATCTGCATAAGAAACCGCCTTTTGTAACTTGCCGAATGCAGTGTCAAGCAACATTCCAACAATACCAATTAAAAGAATTGCGAATATCACACTAGAGAGAGATAAGTTATTCCACTCATTCCACAAGAAATAACCAATACCTGTGCCACCAACCAGCATTTCTGCAGCAACAATGACAAGCCATGCAATACCCATGGAGATCCGCATACCAGTCAAAATTGTTGGTGCGGCCGCAGGAAGAATAACTAAGAATGCTTTACGTAATGGAGATACTTCCAATGTTTTGGCTACGTTTAATAATTCTTTACGCACATTCGCTACACCAAAGGCGGTATTGAGCAGCATTGGCCATACAGAGCAAATAAAGATTACAAAGATTCCTGAAATAGCAGAATCTTTAATTGTGTAAAGCGCAATTGGCATCCATGCTAAAGGAGAAATTGGCTTCAAAATTTGAATAAATGGATTGAATGCCTCATAAGCTAAAGGAGACATGCCAATCCAAAATCCAAATGGAATAGCCACTAACATTGCCAACAAAAAACCCAAAGCAACGCGTGCTAATGAGTAACCAAGCTGAATCCCTATTCCCTTATCGTTTGGGCCATTGTCATAAAACGGGTGTGACAACTGCTTAAAGATGGTCTGCCCCATTTGCGTTAGGGTTGGAAAGCCTGTTTTTTGAACAAGCTCGCCACCGCCCTGCCCCATAAGACTGTTGTACTCGCTGGAGTTCGTTGATATTCCAGAGGGTGGCGCAACCTTCTGCGTTGTTGCCATGTGCCATATAAATAGACAAATCAGCAAAATCAATGCAGATAGAATTGCGCCTTTAACTTTAATAGATACTGTTTTCATTCATTAACCTTAGGGTCACACTTTGTTTGTTGGAAAAGACTTCAAGTAGGCTGCTGGCTGACTTGGGTCAAATTCTTTACCCATAATCTTGACCTTCTTGTATCCCGACTTAGCTTGATCAGGAATAGCAATACCGGTCTCGCCCATATACTTTTTGGCATCTGTGAGTAAAAACACTTTCTCAGAGATATCTTTGTAGTTCACATCACCCTTGACATAACCCCAGCGCTGCATTTGAGTCAACATCCAGGTAGCCATGGAATACCAAGGAATTGGGTTGAAATCAATTCGATCTGGTACGTTTTGAACATTGCCTAAACCATCTGCAAACTTTCCTGTAAGAACCTGCATTACCACGGTCTCAGGCTGATTGAGGTAATTAGGAGTAGAGATAACTTTGGCTATTAAAGGTCTATTTTCAGGATCACGCGCCATCGTAGAAGCATTCAGCACGGCGCGATAGAGGGCTGCGAATGTATTTGGGTTCTTGCGGATAAATTCTTCCGAAGTTCCAAAAGCACAGCAAGGATGCCCGTCCCAGATTTGCTTAGTCAGAATATGGATAAAGCCAACCTCGTCATACACTGCACGTTGGTTAAATGGATCAGGCCCTAAGAAGCCATCAATATTTCCTGCGCGTAAATTCGCAACCATTTCTGGCGGTGGAGTTACCCGAATCTGAATATCCCTATCTGGATCTAACCCTGCTTGCGCTACGTAGTAACGCAATAAGAAGTTATGCATTGAATACTCAAATGGAACTGCAAACTTCATACCTTTCCAGTTTTTAGGATCCCGATTATTTTTATGTTTATTAGCTAAAGTAATGGCCTGGCCATTCACATTTTGAATTGTTGCCACGCGCATCTGAGTTGGGTCAGAGCCTATACCCATCGACATAGAAATTGGCATAGGTGACAAAAAGTGTGAGGCATCATGCTCTTTGCTCAGCATCTTGTCTCGAATCAAAGCCCATCCCGCAGTTTTATTCAGCGTAACGTTCAGACCTTGTTTCTTATAAAACCCAAGCGGGTCAGCCATGATGAGTGGAGTTGCACAAGTAATGGCGATAAATCCAATCTTTAAATCTGGTTTTTCAAGCGGAGCCTTTTCTTGGGCCATAGCTTGCAAGGCTCCTATTGGCAAGAAACCTGACAATGCACTCATCGCTCCGCCGGCACCCACAGCTTTCAAAAATGCACGTCTACGATCTTCCTGGGGAAAAAGGGCTTTTACTATGCTGGCTTCAACAAAATCAGCGCTTTGCTGCTCGGCATCCAGTTTTGCGGAAAGTGAATTTGCATGATCCAACTCCGATGCATGCTGTCCGCAACTACAGCGATTACTAAATAAAGGCCTATCTGGGTCAAATGGGCGATATGAGTTCATATTTATCTCCTAGTAAGTAATTAAGATACGGCTTGTAATGCTGCGAAATTCGATTCAGAGCGAATCAATGGGCTTAGTAGTTGTAGTTGCTTTCTATAGACCTCGCCAATCATCACAACAACGGGCTGCCTGTCTAAAAAATGATGATGTACATCGCCAAGACTCAACTCATCTAATGTGCAAGCAAAACCTCGTTCTGATGGAAGGCTGACGGACTCCATCAAGCAGACAGGTGTATTAGATGGATAGCCCTGTGCCATTAAGGTATTCGCTACCTCCGTAAGCTGATCGCGAGCCATGTAATAGATAGATGTTTTATGGTCCTCATGAGAACAACGCCCAGGCAAAGTCGTTAATGTCAGAGTGCGACTTAACTCTCGTGTTGTTGGGGGCTGCTTTAATTGCGCTGAGGCTGCTAAGGCGGTAGTGATACCTGGAACGACTTCATAATGAACCCCTGCCTGCTCTAGCGCATCAATCTCTTCTTGTGCGCGCCCAAAAATCAGGGGATCTCCACCTTTTAAGCGCACCACCACCAAATTCTTACTAGCCGCATCAACTAATTGCTTATTAATAAATCGCTGTGAGCTTGAGTGGGCACCACATCTTTTACCTACTGGCACCATGTTGGTGCTCGTACACCACTCCAACATAGACATATCTATCAAGGCGTCATAAAAAATAATATCGGCTACTGCCAGAATTCGTGCCCCGCGAACAGTAATTAAATCAGCAGCACCAGGACCAGCACCTATAAGGTAAACGCCAGGGATGGGGCTGCTTGCTATTGGTGCGTTAACTGTGGTTACTTGAGTAGAGTTCATGACTCATTTGTAACAGTCAGCCATGCACCTAAATTACCTACGTGAACCAAAAGTGGTCATGCATTTATTTAGCGCACCAATAAAGAGCTTTCCATTTAATTCGGCATTGAGATCTTGCTTATCGTTAGTTATCGACCAAAGGAGCTCTGTATGAAAGATAAAAAGCAATCTCAAGGACTGATTACTAAAGTCTCGATTTCTACTACGACTGATGCAAATCCAACCAGAAGAAAGCTGATCCAATCGATTGGTTCCGCAAGTATTTTGTCTCTCATCGACCCAATGGTGAAGGCTGGTGCGTGGGCCGCGGGATCAGATGCTCCTGAGAAAACTGACGTAAAGGTGAGCTTTATTGCGCTTACTGACTGCTCCTCAGTCATCATGGCCAATCACCTTGGACTAGACAAGAAATATGGCGTCAAGATTATTCCAACCAAGGAAGCCTCATGGGCAGCTATTCGCGACAAGTTAGTTAATGGTGAGAACGATATGTCTCACATTCTCTACGGGATGATGTATGGCCTGCAAATGGGTATTGGTGGCCAACAAAAAGACATGTCATTACTGATGTCTCTCAACAATAATGGCCAGGCAATCACGCTGTCTAAGTCTTTATATCAAAAAGGTGTGACTGACGGCGCCAGCCTGAAAGCGCTGATGGACAAAGAAAAGCGCGACTATACCTTTGCGCAAACGTTCCCAACAGGCACGCATGCTATGTGGCTCTACTACTGGCTTGCCAATTACGGCATTAACCCGTTTAAAGATGCAAAAATTATTACCGTACCGCCGCCACAAATGGTTGCCAATATGCGAAGCGGTAACATGGATGGCTATTGTGTGGGGGAGCCTTGGAATGCTCGTGCCATCATTGACGGTATTGGCTTTACGGCCATCACAACGCAGGCCATCTGGCAAGATCATCCAGAAAAAGCCTTAGGAACCACCTCAGACTTTGCTAAAAGATATCCCAACACCTGCCGCGCGGTTACTGCAGCAATTTTGGAGGCCGGCAAATACATTGATGCATCGACCTCAAACAAACACAGCACGGCCGAAGTGGTATCAGCACCCTCTTTTGTTAACACAGATGTCAACGTGATCCAGGATCGTATGATGGGTCGGTATAACAATGGTATTGGTAAAACTTGGGATGATCCAAATGCAATGAAGTTTTATAACAGCGGTCTTGCAACATTCCCGTACCTCTCAGACGGTATGTGGTTTATGACACAGCATAAGCGCTGGGGCCTGTTGAAAGAGCATCCAGATTATTTAGCAGTTGCTAAAAAAGTAAACAACATTGTCATCTACAAAGATGCTGCAACAGCCTCAAAAACTCCATTGCCAAAAAGTGATATGCGTTCGAGCAAATTATTTGATGGTGTCGTATGGAATGGTTCTAATCCTGCAGCTTATGCAGACAGCTTCAAGATCAAAGCATGAAAAAACAAAAACTCGTCATGATTGGCAATGGGATGGCCGGCGTTCGGACCATCGAAGAATTATTAAAGCTCAACTCCGAACTTTATGACATCACTATCTTCGGGGCCGAACCTCATCCTAACTACAACCGCATCCTCCTCTCTCCAGTTTTAGCTGGAGAGCAAACGCTTGAGCAAATTATCCTAAATGATCTAGATTGGTACAAGAGCAACGGCATTCACTTGCATCTTGGCAAAACAATCACCAAAATTGATCGTAAAGAGCGGACTGTCACAGCGGATGATGGCACTGTAGAGAAATATGATCGCCTACTGCTCGCAACTGGATCATTGCCCTTCATCCTTCCAGTGCCAGGGAATGATTTACCAGGTGTGATTGCCTATCGTGACATCAAAGATACAAATGAAATGATTGATGTGGCAACGCGCTACAAAAATGCAGTTGTTATCGGAGGTGGTTTGCTAGGCCTTGAGGCTGCTAATGGGCTAGCTCTGAGAGGCATGAGTGTTACGGTAGTCCATTTATCCGAATGGCTCATGGAAAGACAGTTAGATAAGACTGCTGCAGGTCTACTGCAGAAGTCACTTGAGGCCAAAGGCCTTAAGTTTCTACTCCAAACTTCAACCGAAGCTTTGATCCCGAATGCTGCCGGTGATCGCGTGGGGCATATTCGATTTAAAGGTGGTCTAGAAATTCCTGCAGACTTGGTGGTAATGGCGGCTGGAATCAAGCCGAACACAGCTCTTGCTGAATCTGCTGGTCTCCATTGTCAACGTGGAATCGTAGTGAACGATACCCTACAGACTTTTGATCCAAGAGTCTATGCAGTGGGTGAGTGTGCAAGCCACCGTGGCACTGCTTATGGTTTAGTTGCCCCTCTATTTGAACAAGCTAAAGTTTGTGCAAACCATCTTGCCGAATACGGAATTGGTCGCTATGAAGGGTCTGTCACCTCTACAAAGTTAAAAGTTACCGGAGTTGATCTCTTTTCTGCCGGAAACTTTATGGGCGGTGAAGGTACTGAGGAAATCACTCTAGCCGACCCAATAGGTGGTGTTTATAAGAAGCTGATTCTAAAAGATGATCGTTTGATTGGTGCCTGCATGTTTGGTGATACCGCAGATAGCACCTGGTATTTTAAGTTGATGCGAGATGCGCAAAGCATTGCAGAAATTCGCGACACTCTCATGTTTGGGGAGTCCAATATTGGTGACGTTGGCCATCAAGGTCACAACAAAGCGGCTGGTATGACAGATGCAGATGAAATCTGCGGCTGTAACGGCGTTACCAAAGGCACGATTGTTAAGGCTATTCGTGAACAAGGCCTCTTTACTTTGGATGAGGTAAAGAAATGCACCAAAGCCAGTAGCTCTTGCGGATCATGTACAGGCTTAGTTGAGCAAGTACTCATGAATGTTCTAGGTACGGACTATTCAGCAACCCCAAGGAAGAAATCTATTTGTGGATGCTCTGACCTATCCCATGATGAGATTCGTCAAGCTATACGTACCGGTCATTTAATCTCTCAAGAGCAAGTTCGCGCTGAATTAAGCTGGAGAACACCAAATGGTTGCGCAACTTGCCGCCCCGCTCTGAACTATTATTTGATTTCGACTTGGCCACACGAGGCTAAGGATGATCCGCAGTCACGCTTTATTAACGAGCGCGCTCATGCCAATATTCAGAAGGATGGTACTTATTCCGTCATTCCAAGAATGTACGGCGGATTAACAACTCCGTCGGAACTTCGCAGAATTGCAGATGTTGCTGAAAAATACAAAGTTCCAACAGTCAAGGTTACCGGCGGTCAACGCATCGACTTACTAGGCATAAAGAAAGATGACTTACCGGCTGTCTGGAAAGAACTAGACATGCCATCAGGTCATGCCTACGGTAAATCGATTCGTACAGTAAAAACTTGTGTTGGTGATGAGCACTGCCGTTTTGGTACACAGTCTTCAATGAAAATGGGTGTCGATCTTGAGAGAATGCTCTTCGGCATGTATGCACCTCACAAAGTCAAGCTGGCGGTCTCGGGCTGTCCACGGAACTGCGCTGAAGCCGGCATTAAAGACGTTGGTATCATCGGGGTCGAATCAGGCTGGGAGCTTTATATCGGTGGTAATGGCGGCATTAAAACTGAAGTTGCCGAATTCCTCTGCAAGGTTAAAACAGATGAAGAAGTACGCGAGTATTCCGGGGCATTCTTACAGTTATATCGCGAAGAGGCATGGTATTTAGATCGCACAGTCCATTACCTAGCTAGAGTAGGCATGGAATATATCAAGCAAAAAGTAGTTGAAGACTCTGAAAATCGTAAAGCCCTCTATGAGAGACTGCTGTTTGATTTGAAAGATGCTCCAGACCCTTGGAAGGATTTCGAGAGGGCCGGTGTCGATATTCGTCAATTTAAAACCATTCCAATTGTTGAGGTGGGCAATGTCTAATAGTTCACCATCAAAAGATTGGCAAAAGATTACTACTGTTGAAGAGATTCCGGTGCTGGGCTCTCGCGTTATTCAGGCGCCCGCTGGTCAAATAGCCATTTTCAGGAACTCAGAGGATGAAGTATTTGCTGTGCTAGATGAATGCCCCCACAAGGGTGGACCTCTCTCCCAAGGGATCGTTCACGGCAAATCGGTCACCTGCCCCCTGCACTCTTGGAACATTGATCTCTCTTCTGGTTGCGCTGCTGCCCCTGATGAAGGGTGCGCCAAGTCTTTTGCAGTAAAAGTTGAATCTGGCGTGGTCTGGTTAAACCGCGAGGAATTGCAAGCTACTCATGGCTGAAGTTAAAAGTACCTGTTGCTACTGTGGTGTTGGTTGCGGCGTCATTATCGAAACAACACCATCTATCAATGGGAATCTAGAAGTCACCGGAGTCCGTGGCGACCCAGACCATCCAGCAAACTTTGGCAGACTTTGCAGCAAAGGTTCTACGCTTCACCTCACCGCAAATCCTAGCCTGCAAAAACAAGCTCGTCTAGGTTTACCAGCAATCAGGAATGCAAGAGGTGAAGCGCCAATCGATTGCACTTGGCCTCAAGCAATCAAAACTGTTGCTAAGAAATTTGCCGACATTATTAATGAGCATGGCCCAGAATCTGTGGGAATCTATGTTTCAGGTCAGCTGTTGACAGAGGACTACTACGTCTTCAATAAGCTCATGAAGGGCCTTATTGGATCAAATAATATCGACACCAACTCGCGCTTGTGCATGTCTAGTGCCGTTGCAGGGTACAAGCAAACACTGGGAATGGATGCACCCCCTTGTTGTTATGAAGATATAGACTCCGCGTCAACCATTTTCATTACAGGATCGAATACAGCATTTGCGCACCCTATTCTTTATAGACGCCTAGAGGATGCACGCAAAAAAAATCCCGACTTAAAAGTCATCGTTGTGGATCCCAGAAAAACGGATACTGCAAAAGAGGCAGATCTTTACCTTCAAATTCAGCCGGGCACCGATGTCGCGCTTTATCACGGCATGCTCTACATCATGCTCTGGGAAAAATGGATTGATGAGTCGTACATCAAATCCTATACCGAAGGTTTTGATGCACTCCGAGATCTTGTGAGAGATTTCACACCTAAAGCCGTGAGCGAAATCTGTGGCATCAAAGAAAAAGATTTGTTCCAAGCAGCACAATGGTTTGCAAGATCGCCTGCAACACTCTCGATGTATTGCCAAGGACTCAACCAATCAGCATCTGGTACAGCTAAGAATGCAGCCCTAGTAAATTTACATCTGGCTACCGGTCAAATTGGTAAAGCAGGTGCAGGACCCTTCTCTCTCACTGGTCAGCCTAATGCTATGGGCGGTAGAGAGGTGGGTGGTTTAGCCAACCTGCTATCGGCCCATAGAGATCTCGCCAATCCAGAACATCGTGCCGAAGTAGCTAGTTTATGGGGCGTACACTCCGTTCCTGAAAAACCTGGACTTAGCGCAATCCCGATGTTCGAGGCATTGCGTACTGGATCGCTGAAAGCTATCTGGATTGTTTGCACAAATCCCGCGCAATCTATGCCAGATTTGAATGCAGTTCATGAGGGCCTCAGCAAAGCTGAGTTTGTCGTTGTTCAAGAGGCCTATGCGCATACAGCCACTACACTCTATGCAGATGTACTTCTACCAGCGACGACCTGGGCTGAAAAAGTAGGTACCGTAACAAATTCAGAGCGAAGGATTTCGAAGGTAAATGCCGCAATCGATCCATACGAGTCAGCTAAACATGATTGGCGAATTGCTCTCGAGATTGGACATGCTCTAGAGGCGCTCTTATCTGGAAATAGAATAGAGGGCGTCTCAACCCTCTTTCCATACAGTGGGCCAGAAGATATTTGGAATGAGCATCGTGAAAGCACTAGAGGTCGCGATCTCGATATTACCGGTCTCAGCTATCAAATTCTTGAAGATCGTGGACCACAACAATGGCCAATGCCGAAGGGTTCTTACTTTGGCAAGAAGCGGCTCTATGAAAATGGCGTCTTTCCCACAAAAGATAAGAAAGCCCACTTTATTGCCGCCCCCTACAAAGCAACTGCTGAATCTGTAGATGCCCGCTACCCATTCGCCTTAAATACTGGGCGCTTACGTGACCAATGGCATGGCATGAGTAGAACTGGAACAGTCGGCACTCTATATGCTCACTCCCCCGAACCTTGCGTAGAACTTTCACCTAAGGATGCTGGGAGAATGAATCTAGAGAATGGTGATCTGGTTCATGTCACCAGCCGTCGTGGAAGCGAGATTTTTCCAGTAAAAGTATCGGAGGATATTGCCTCATCTCAAGCCTTTATTGCCATGCACTGGGGCTCTGAGTTTATCTCCGGTGCCGCAGGCAAAACACCAAGCCGCGGGGTCAATGGCTTAACCTGCAACCTCATTGATCCAGTATCTGGCCAACCAGAACTAAAGCACTCCGCAGTCAAAATTTTGCCAGCGAATTTGCCATGGCAATTGGTGGCATTTGGCTTGTTTCACAAAAGCGAAGCATTTTCTATTCAAAATGACTTGCGTAAGTTCTTAGCTCAGTTTGATTCATCACAATGCGTCTTATTTGGTAGAGAACAAGATAGCGATCTCATCGGGGTCTCTTTTAAGGCGGCGCATCATGGTGACCCCCTTGAAGAGCCAGAATCTGTAGCTGCACTCGCCCTGAAACAAGTGATTCGCAAGTTCAAGTTAGATGAAGAAACAGCAGAGCCAGTTATGCGCTATAGCGATAAGCGCAGAGGCATTGTTCGACTAGTTCGAGCGCGCGATACGGTCTTATCTGCGATGCTGACAGGTTCAATTGAGAGCTTGGCAAGCACTGCATGGCTGAGAGAGTATTTAGAAAGTGGCTTAGATGCAAAAGCTCTCGGCAGATCCCTATTAATGCCAGTGAGTAAACCTCCTATAGAAATTAAATCTAAAGGGAAAGCTATCTGCAACTGCTTTAATGTCTCCGCAGATGCAATCACACTCCATTTGGCCAAAATGCCAGCAAGCACTATCCTAGATGAAGCCATGGCCGCCCTCCAATCAGAAACTCACTGCGGAACTAATTGTGGCTCCTGTAAACCTGAAGTGAAGCAAATCATTTCCAGCTTCTTCATCAACACAGAAGTACCCGCATAATCAAACGATGAGTATTAGCTCCTTCTTAAAGATTATCGGTCGAGGTAGTAAGGGCTCAGGCAATCTTGATCGCATTCAAGCCGAAGAAGTATTTACTCAAATCCTGAATAGCAACGTCAGTGATCTTGAGCTTGGGGCATTTTGTATTGCTATGCGCATCAAAGGTGAGTCGGTCTCTGAGCTTTCAGGGTTTATGGATGCCCTAGAGCCTCATTTGAATCTGATAAACCTAGGCTCACGTCCGTGCATAGTGCTACCCAGCTATAACGGCGCACGAAAGCAGGCAAATCTAACGCCGCTTTTAGCCGGCATGCTCTTCAGTCAGGGGTTTACCGTTCTTATTCAGGGCATAGAAAAGGATCAAACAAGAATAACAAGTCATGAGATTTTTAAGTGGCTTGATTGGCCCGTCCTCAAAAACCCGAGTGAATTTAGCTCTCTACTGAACGTAAATACACCCATATTTTGCCCTCTCAGCGTCATTTCACCGGCACTACAAAAATTACTGGATGTGAGGGAGCGAATCGGTCTTCGCAATACGGGGCACGTGCTTGCAAAACTGATTAATCCAACCACCCAAAATCCTTGGCAAGTATCCAACTATACCCATCCAGAGTATCCAGAGAAATTACGAGAGTACTTTCAACTTCGTTCGGCAAATACAATTTTGATGAGGGGGAGCGAGGGTGAACCAACCGCATCCCCACAAAGACTTCCTGAGATGCATTTTTTATTCTCAGGCAGAGATGAAGAAACTAGTCCTGAAGAGCGCTTCACCGATTTAAGTCCGTTTAATGCAATAGATGCAAAATCTACAGCTCTTATGACAAATAAAATACTATCAGGTGAGATTAGCTGCCCAGGCTCAGTTTTGAGTCAAGCCAATACCATGGCCAGAATGGCTGGGATAATCTAAATTGTGCGTAGAACTTTATTACGATTAATTTGGGTTTCATTGGGCGCCATGATTGCTCTGGGTCTGGCTCTCCTACTTACCAAATCACCAACATCTCCATTACTACTTGCGTCTTTAGGTGGATCCACGATATTTTTATTTGGACTAACGGGCGCTCCTGCGGCACAACCAAGGGCTTTATTTGGTGGTCGCCTAATCAGCGCTCTCATCGGCATTATTTGCTATCAACTATTTAGCGATGCTTTGTGGGTTTATTTATTGGCTGAAGTGATTACCTTAGCTGCCTTACTAATTACCCAAACTGTGCATCCACCAGCTGGAGCCAACCCACTCATCATGATTCAAGCGCATGCTGGATTTGGTCACTTACTAGCAGTTGTCCTTGTAGGCGTTACGATTCTTGCCGTAGTTGCAGCGATCTGGAGTCGCCTTACACCCGGTAAGACACTTCGCTATCCAGTTAGATGGAATGAACCATCACCAGCGTCAACCAATTGGAGTGTTTGGGGTTAGTTAAGGCTACTCACCCTAATTTTTTAACTAGAGCTTTATTAAAAAAACTCGCTGCAACCAGAATTAAAGAATCGACCAAGATGGGATGTATTGCAAAATCATAGCTTTTTGTCCCAGACATCACAATGAAGATGCTTAAAAATACAGCCGGAGGATGAATACACCTTAACAGATACATCCCACCTATCGTTCCAGCAACAGCAAATAGAATTCCCATAGAATTTGATGGAAATACATACACGCAGATAAAGGCTACACATGAAGCCATTAGGTTCGCCTCTATTAAAACCAATGGTGAAAATAGGCAACTATCGGGGAATCAAAAGATGCACAGAGCGCTAACCCCAAACACTGCCGTAACCATATTCTCTTCTGGAGTTAAGCCCCCAAAAAGATGATTTAAAGTGGCAATTGATAGAACAGTAACTCCTACCCCAATTGATACCCTCAGCCTGTCAGACCAAGAGTAATCGCCTTGTTGCGCAGTAATCATATTGAAGCAGTCAATAAACTTTTTTAGTAACTTGCGCAGAATATGTTCCCATTCATATATTCGGCATATGCACCAAAAAAGGCATATTTCCCCATATTGTATAAAGCCCTTTGTGTAATCTTAGAGCTACACAACCCAGAATAGAGCAAAACATGGAACAGAAGCCGCCTTTACCCCCTTTTACCAAAGAAACTGCCATTCAAAAAATTCGTATGGCCGAGGATGCCTGGAATACTCGGGACCCAGAAAAGGTTTCCCTGGTTTACACGGAAGATACTGTCTGGAGAAATAGGGCTGAATTTCCCAAGGGCCGGGAGCAAGTAAAGGAATTTTTGCATCGCAAGTGGGCTAGGGAACTTGACTATCGATTAATTAAAGAATTATGGGCGTTCACAGACAACCGCATTGCCGTTCGCTTCGCTTACGAGTGCCGGGATGATTCTAGGAATTGGTCGCGAAGCTTTGGCAACGAGAATTGGGAATTTAATGAGAATGGCTTCATGATGAGACGTTTTGCCAGCATCAATGATCTACCCATCAAAGAATCAGATCGAAAATTCTTTTGGCCTCTTGGAATACGGCCGGATGATCACCCGGGGCTGAGTCATTTTGGCTTCTAGTAATTTAGATTCGCTCGGTGCCTTTGCAGATGCACTGATCCATAGTCGCCAGCATGTTTCACCCAAAAGACTTATTGCGCCTGGCCCTACCCCATCCCAGAAATTAGAAATTCTGAATGCGGATGGAGCCGCCCCCGATCATGGGAAGGTAACGCCTTGGCACTTTTATGAAGTCAGTCCCGAAAGTCGTAATTTATTAGGCGATTTGTTTGCAGACACCCTTATAGCAAGAGATCCCAGCGCAACGCCAACACAAATTGATGAAGCAAAGCAGAAAGCCTTTCGAGGGCCATTACTTTTACTGGCAACCGCTAAGCTGAACAAGGAACAAGATAATATTCCCGAGCATGAAAAACTCATCTCCGCAGGATGTGCAATTCAAAATATTTTACTAATGGCTAACGCATTGGGCTTTGGCTCAGGGCTATCAAGCGGTAAGGCACTATATAGTCAAAAAATCAGAGAGTTATTTTTACTAAACGATAAAGAGGAGCCTCTCTGCTTTATTACTATTGGGACCATCTCGGTTCATAAACCCAATAAACAAAGGCCAGATGCAAGTTCTTATAGCTCAGTTTTCTAATTGGATCTATTGGATATTTCTGCTCTCCAAGCAGTAAATTGACCTAGCCGACTGTCGCCTACTGGCCGATTTCAGACGCCTGAGTCAATTTGATCAATTAGGCACTTATCACCCAAATGAGTCTCATGAGTTGCTCCACAAAAGCGGGGCTACTTGGTAATACCTAACGTCTTTTGCCCACCCCAGTAATAGTCGAGCAGCCTTTCAAAAGGCTCCGACTGAAGAGCACTCGGACCAATGAATGGATTGTTATAAAGGATTAGTAAATAGAAAATTAGGCTGATAGAGGCTCCTAACAGTGCAATCATCGTAGCGTGTATTCTTAGGTTTTTCATCTTGAATAGTGATGAAAAGAATAAAAATAAAACCGCACTAAAAATCAGTGCGATCCACATAGGTTTATCAATTAACGATTTTGCACTTTCAACACGGTTCCTTCGCAACTCTCGATAAATAGACAACAATCTCAGCTCTTCCTGTTGCGCGGCTAATTCACCATTATTTTTTGGCACATAGTGAATAATTAAATCATGAAAAGATCTCAAATCTTGATACGCACGTAGATCATATTGACCCTTAGCAAGCAATGGCCATTCAGTTTCAACAACTTCCTGTACATAAATTTTTAATTGTTTTTGACCTGCATCCCTTACCTCTGGTGGGTAAGCTTCAATCGTACGATACATATTAAAGAGTGCGTTAGCCTCTTTAGATACCGTATCGCTTACATTATTGTAGTTTTGCCAAACAGTGATCGTAATAAAGGCTAGGATAAAACCGAAAATAACGCTCATTGCATTTGCAAATATTTCACCAAAGTCGGTATGATCTGCAAAATGTAACCAAGTGACATACTTTTGCACCAAACATAATATTACTAAGCCGCCAAGAATGAAGGCAGTCATAATAAGCAAGAGAAGGATGAATGGAGGCAAATTGAGGATAAAGGCTGTCATATTAATTTTTAGGTTGAATACATAATATTTTTCCAACACTAACATGAATATCTATTCCACTTGACAGACTTGCATCTATCTAGAGTGACAAACCTATGAGCCTTCTTCTTGCACGGGATTTCTGCTGCAGAGTGTCACCTCAAGGCCGTTAGCAACTATTCCAAAGCAATAGATCTAAAGCGTGAAGAACTGGCTTACTTCTAAGTTCAACTCTTTGGCCAATTCAGCGCCAGTTACTTTTCCAGCCGCACCTTTTGCCTTTAGCACTTCAATCTGTCCACCGTGACAGGCAATAAAGAATGAATCCAAAGTAATTTGGGTAACTTCACCAGGCTTGCCATTGACTGCACCGAAGGTCGCAGCTACATGTTTATGACAATCGTAGATCTGCACCTTTTGTTCACCAAACTTAGTCCATGCGCCAGGCGCAGGATTGCAGGCACGAATTAAATTGTAGATTTGAGTAATGTGTGTTGCCCAATGGATTTGAGCAGCGTTCGCATCAAACCAGCCTTCATAGTTCGCCCGTGATTCATCCTGGATAAACTCCTGATGCTTGTCAGCAACCACTAGATCAGCAGCTTCAAGCAGGGCTTGAATGCCTTGAGGGAACAGGTGATCAAAATAGACCTTACCCAAGGTGTCGTCAGGTGCAATAGGCACTTCTTTTTGCAGAATGATTTGGCCTTCATCTAAGCCGTCAGATGGACGGAAGATGGTTAAACCGGTTTTCTCTTCACCCAAAGCAATTGCCCAGTTAATGGCGCTAGGTCCACGATACTTTGGCAATAAAGAGGGGTGATATTGAATGGTGCCGTGACGTGGCAGCTTCACTAATTCTTGAGGGACAAACTGAAGAACGTAGGCCATGACACAAATATCAGCACTACTGTCAATCATCGCTTGCGCTGCTTCAGGACCCTTGAGGGAGGCAAATTGCAAAGGGGTCAAACCCCTTGCAAGCGCCGCCTCTTTCAATACCTCAGGCTTAGTCGATTTTGGATTATCAGGCGGGCAAAAAACAGCAACCACTTCATCGCCGCGATCTAAAAAAGCTTCTAATGCTGCCTTACCAAAATCAGCACTCCCAATCAGCGCAACACGCATCTTAGATCACCTTATCGTGACGAAGTGAAATCAACTCATCAGTCGAATATCCGAGCTCACTGAGAATCTCATCAGTATGCTCACCTAACAGTGGTGAACGCACTACATCTGTTGGGCTATCAGACAACTTAATTGGATTGCCCACCGTAAGGTACTTGCCGCGAATTGGGTGATCCACTTCAACCACCGTTCCAGTAGCGCGCAACGCTGGCTCTTCAGCAATTTCCTTCATAGATAAAATTGGTCCACATGGAATGTCGTACTTATTCAGGATATCCATGACTTCGAACTTATTCATGGTCATCGTCCACTTTTCAATTTCACCAAAAATTTCCATCAAGTGTGGCAAGCGGGCCATTGGAGATGCAAATCTCACATCCGTAATCCAATCTTCGCGACCGATCACCTTGCAAATAGCCTCCCAAACAGGAGCCTGAACAATGACATACATATAAGCATTCGGATCGGTTTCCCAGCCTTTGCATTTGACAATCCAACCTGGCTGACCGCCACCAGAGGCATTACCAGCGCGCGGAACAGAGTCACCAAACTCGCCATTCGGAAATTGTGGGTACTCTTGCATGAGACCAACGCGCTCTAGGCGCTGTTGATCACGCAGCTTCACGCGACACAAGTTCAATACAGCATCTTGCATTGCTGCCAATACTTTTTGACCACGGCCAGAGTGGGTGCGTTGATACAGCGCTGTCACGATACCCAGTGCTAAATGTAAACCTGTACCACTATCGCCAATCTGAGCACCAGTGACCATCGGAGGGCCATCATCAAAACCGGTGGTAGATGCAGAACCACCCGCACATTGCGCGACGTTTTCATATACTTTGCAATCCTCGTAAGGGCCGGGACCGAAACCTTTAACTGAAGCCATAATCATCATGGGGTTGAGTTCTTGAATACGCTCCCAAGAAAATCCCATGCGATCGAGTGCGCCTGGTGCAAAGTTCTCAACGAGAACATCACACTCTTTAATGAGACGCTCTAAAATTTCTTTACCGCGAGGAGTTTTAGTATTAACCGTTATCGAACGCTTGTTATGGTTCAACATCGTGAAATACAAACTATCGGCATCTGGGATATCGCGCAATTGCCCGCGAGTTGCATCACCCTCACCTGATTTTTCTACTTTGATTACATCTGCACCAAACCAAGCGAGTAACTGAGTACAGGTTGGGCCTGATTGAACGTGGGTAAAGTCGAGGACTTTCACCCCATCTAATGCTTTTGCCATGATTAAAGTCCTAATAAAATTGAAATTTTTGAATTAACCCAATTTTACCAGTGAGGGATTCTGATGAAACCAGCGGCTTGGAATATGCCTTATTCCAAGCAAAAATAAGGTAGTAACCCTTACTTTTCACCATAAACTATGCTTGAGGCCCCTCCAGATCAGAGATGCGCTTCTTTAGCGCCCTTTCTTCAGCAAAGCGCTCGGTCTCATCACGAATCACTGCTGCGACTCCATTGGCCTGATGTTTTTCATCAAATAGCATGCCAACAGTAAATGCAATTGATAAGGTCCGGCCATCTTTATGTTTGGCGGGAACTTTTAATAATGAAGTGCCATAACGCGTAGTGCCAGTCTCCATGGACTTGCTATAGCCCTCAGTATGCTTTTGGCGCTGACGCTCCGGAACAATTAAGTCCAAAGTATTGCCCAGCGCCTCTTCTTCTGAGTAGCCAAAAATTCTGGTGGCTGCCGCATTCCAAAGAACAATTTTTTCATGGGCATCGGCAACAATGACTGCATCGCCAACACAGTCGAGTAATTGAAGCAAATCTATAGTTGTTTTCATATGGGTAGTCTAAAGACTTTTCTAAATCGCGGTCAATAAAAAAGGCGCTCACTAGGAGCGCCTTTGAAGCTAAAACAAATACTGCTGATTATTATTAAACTGCTTTAGCAGCGTGCAACTTAGCAATATCATCTGCACTGTAGCCAAGGTCAGCTAACACTTCATTAGTGTGCTCACCCAAAAGTGGTGATGGACCAACTTCGACCTCTAAATCAGAGAACTTGATTGGGCTACCAATTGTCAAATACTTACCACGTACCTTGTGGTCAACCTCAACAATAGAACCGCTCTTACGCAAGTCTGGTGAATTAGCCAATTCTTTCATTGAGAAAACTGGTGCACAAGGAATATCGAACTTGCGGAGAATGTCTACAGCTTCGTACTTAGTCTTATCCTTGAGCCACTCTTCAATCGTTGCGAAGATGTCAAAAATCTTGTCTTGACGAGCTTCTGCAGTCATATAGGCTGGATCTGTTGCCCACTCTGGCTTACCAATAGCACTGGTGATTGGCTCCCAAGCATGACCTTGAATAGTGAAGTAAATGTAGGCGTTAGGATCTGTTTCCCAGCCCTTACACTTCAACACCCATCCTGGCTGACCGCCGCCACCAGCGTTACCGCCACGTGGAACTACATCGGTAAATGTGCCATGTGGATACTGTGGGTACTCTTCGAGGTAACCGATTTTGTCCAAACGTTGTTGATCGCGCAACTTCACGCGGCACAAGTTCAATACAGCATCTTGCATTGAGCAAGATACTTTTTGACCTTTGCCAGTTTTTTGACGCTGCATCAATGCAGTCAAAATACCAATCGCCAAATGCATACCTGTATTGCTATCGCCCAAAGCAGCGGCAGAAACAGTAGGAGGACCATCCCAGAAACCAGTTGTGGAAGCGGCGCCGCCAGCACACTGAGCAACGTTCTCATACACTTTTAAGTCCTCGTATGAGTGGCCATCGCTAAAGCCTTTTACAGAAGCCATGATCATCTTTGGATTCAATTCTTGAATACGTGCCCAGCTAAAGCCCATACGGTCTAAAGCGCCTGGACCAAAGTTCTCAACCATCACGTCAGATGTCTTGATCATCTTCTCTAAAACTTCTTTACCTTCTTGAGTCTTGGTATCCAAAGTCAAAGAACGCTTGTTACCATTCAACATAGTGAAGTACAAAGCATCTGCGCCTGGAATGTCACGTAATTGGCTACGAGTTACGTCGCCTGAGCCTGGACGCTCAACTTTAATCACGTCAGCGCCGTACCAAGCCAACAGCTGAGTACATGCAGGACCAGCCTGCACGTGCGTGAAATCGATAATACGAATACCGTCTAATGGTTTAGTCATGTTTGATTCTCCTTAAAGTATTTCTTATTTGTTACTAAATGTAGTCTAAAAATATTACGTATTTATTGCCGGCGTATTACTTCTTACCAGCAGTAGATGGGTTTAAGTTAGTTAAGCGTCCACTTTCTGTGCCAGCAGTTTCATCAATCACAGCATTAATCAAAGCGGGCTTACCTTCAGCAATTGCCTTAGTCAGAGCAGCCTCCAACTCAGCCGGGGTGGTTACGTAATAACCAACGCCACCAAATGCCTCAATCATTTTGTCGTAACGTGCATTCTTTACGAATACAGTTGGGGCCACATCTGCACCACCTGTTGGGTTGACATCAGTACCGCGGTATACGCCGTTGTTATTGAAAACAACCGTAGTAATCGGCAAGTTGTAACGGCAAATGGTTTCTAATTCCATGCCGCTAAAGCCGAAGGCACTGTCGCCCTCAACTGCAACAGTTGGCAAGCCACTAGTAACGGCTGCACCAATCGCATAACCCATGCCAATACCCATGATGCCCCAGGTACCTGAGTCAAAACGCTTACGTGGCTTGTACATATCAACAATGGCACGGCAATAGTCGAGTGTATTTGCACCTTCGTTTACCAAGTTCACGTCAGGGTTTAGCTTGATCACATCACGAATAGCACGCAAGGCGCCATGGAAGTTCATTGGCGAAGCATCTTTGGCAAGTGTTTCTGCCATCTTCGCTAAGTTCTTATCTTTTTTCTCGTTGATCGCAGCGATCCACTCGGCAGCTGGTTTCGGAACCGCTGCAATCCCTTTTAAGAGTTCGCCAACACAGGAACCAATATCACCAATCAATGGTGCATCGATTTGTACGTTACTGTCCACTTCGTTTGCTTGAATATCGATCTGGATAAATTTCTTAGGATCTTTACCCCAAGTCTTACCTTTACCATGTGCCAGTAACCAGTTCAGGCGCGCACCAACCAACAACACTGCATCGGCTTCGGCCAATACAAATGAGCGTGCTGCAGAAGCAGATTGTGGATGATTGTCTGGCAACAAACCTTTAGCCATCGACATTGGCAAATACGGAATACCGGACTTTTCAATCAAAGCACGAATATCCGCATCTGCTTGAGCATAAGCAGCGCCTTTACCCAAGAGGATCAATGGACGTTTAGCACCTTTCAATACATTCAATGCGCGCTCTACAGCATCAGGAGCAGGGATTTGACGTGGAATTGGATCAATTACTTTGAAGATCGATTTCTTAGCTTCTTCAACAGGCATTGTTTGAGCCAGCAGTTTTGCAGGCAAGTCCAAATACACGCCGCCCGGGCGACCAGAAACCGCTGCACGAATTGCACGAGCAAAACCAATGCCGATATCTTCGATATGGTTGATGCGGTAGGCAGCTTTGCAATACGGCTTAGCAGCATTGAGCTGATCCATCTCTTCGTAATCGCCCTGTTGCAAGTCAACGATCTCGCGCTCACTTGAACCGCTGATCAAAATCATTGGGAAGCAGTTCACAGTCGCATTCGCTAGCGCTGTCAAACCGTTTAAGAAACCTGGCGCTGACACAGTCATACAAATACCAGGCTTTTGAGTCATGTAACCAGCAATCGCGGCAGCGTTACCAGCATGCTGCTCGTGACGAAAACCAATAAAGCGCAATCCTTCAGCTTGAGCCAAACGGCACAAGTCGGTGATTGGAATACCAACGAGACCAAAGATGGTGTCTAGGTCATTTGCTTTTAAAGCATCAATGACGAGATGAAAGCCATCAGTGACTTGTGTATTTTGATTGTCTGTTGTCATAGAAATTTTTAGTTATTTACACCGCCCGAACGTAAAACAGGTTCAGTGCAATTTAGCTTTCGCCAACCGTCTCCAATTAAGTTATTAGTAGTGCCACGGGTAACTATAAAGACCCCCGTTCAGGCTGAGATGAATCTTAGGCCTGAGGGGTGGTGATCATCATTGACTTCGGTCAATTTCCTCTGAAATCTAGAAGCAACTAGGGTTTCTAGCTAGACAAAAAGCTCTTTATGCTTTGTTTTGAGGCGACTCAAGGTCTCTGGGGATAGGTTGAGGTAGGCAGCCAGCTCTTTTTTAGGGAGTAGCTCGAATAAGTCCTCATATTTGCGTAAGAAACGCTCTACTCGGCCTGGTGCATCGAGCATATGCAAGGTGATGGTGTGGGCCATGATCTCACTCATTAAGCGCATGACCTCAAACTCAAAGCTCTCTTTAAGGGGTCTATGCGCATCCAAAAATTCAGCCCATTTTTTCAAGGGCATACGGGCAACGCGAGCTTTTGTCACAGAGGCAATGCTATATGGGGCGGCCGTCTTGAGGCGCCAAGCTGCATAGCTCGTTTCAATATCTTTCTCGATGGCAAAGCGCAAAATCATCTCTTTTGCATCAGCACTAGAAACTATGCGCTTCAAAATTCCGTCCAGCACAAAGTACTGCTCCATTTGGTGATCGCCTTGATGAAGCAAGATTTCTGATTTTTTGAGATCTGAGATCACTAAATGGCGCTCTAATTCAGCCATTGCTTCTGCATCTAAGCTTTTTAACACCGAGTTTTGGCTAAGCTGAAGACGAATCAGATTTTTTTCGGGGTGCTTGTCTAATGCTGTCATGAATCCTTAATCCTTGAGCCCCTCATTGTAGGCTTTTTTAGCTTTTTAAGCGGCTTAGGGCCTAGCGTGAGATAGAATCACTGGGTCGTGGTGCTTTATTGCAGTGCAATAAAGTTAAACGGGAAACACTAAACGTGTGCTGCCCCCGCAACGGTAAGTAAATACACCCTAACTTTTTGGTAAAGGTGTCAGGAGTCTGAATAAGCCACTGTGCGCGTCAATTGCATGGGAAGGCCAGATTCTGAGATTTACTAGCCCGGATACCGGCCAAGACAAGTGGAATTTTGCGGACGGGGACCTTCGCGCGCTAATGAAGCATCCCAAGCACCAGCAAAGATGCCCAATTGACGCCTGAACTCTTAATAGTGAAATTCTGTTCGGCCCAGCTTACGGGGAAGTTAGCTAGGCGATTTGAAGGCAGAAGGTTCATCATGAAGCAGCAGTTCAGTAGTAAATTTATCAGCGCCCTATTTTGTGGCGTAGCAATAGCACTCAGCACAGCAGTAATTGCTCAAAACTCCCAATCGACAGTCATTGTCTCGGGCTCACGCTTCCAAGAGAATCTCAATGAGGTTCCAGCGAACGTCAAAGTTATTACGCGCGAAGAAATTTCAAATTCAAGCTCCAACAATATTCCGGAGGTTCTCTCCCAGATTGGCGGATTGAATGTCAAATATTCCAGTGGAAATCCCTTAAATTTAGATGCGTCAGTAGATATGGGCGGCTATGGCGCCACAGCAAATAGCACCACGCTGATACTGGTCGATGGTCAGCGGCTGAACCCCATAGATTCTGGCACTATCAATTGGGAATCTATACCGATAGACTCAATCGAACGAATTGAGGTCCTACAAGGTGGTGCAAGCGTTCAATACGGCAATGGAGCCGTGGGTGGTGTTATCAATATCATTACTAATGGCGGAGCAAAAAACCTAAATCAAGCATCAGTGACTTATGGTAGCTACAACACCCTAATTAACAATGCAATTTTGCGCAATAAACTGAATGACACCACAATTCAACTCACAGCGAACACTTCCAACACAGATGGCTGGCGACAAAACTCTGCAGCAAATGCTTATTCATTTGATGGCAAAGTTACACAATCGTTGGGCGGAATTGATCAGATATACGCTGACATATTCTTTAATCACTCGAACTCCCAGACCCCAGGATCGGTTCTTGGCCAAGCGGGGGCCGGTAACCCTCAATCTGCTAGAGCTGCGTTTATTGGCTCAACTACAACTACTGATAACGCAGGTATCAGGGCCGGCTTTATCAAAGCAATTAATAGTCAACTAACTTTTGATATTGATGGAATATATTCAAATAAGAATTCCAATAACAACGCTCCAGCCCTTCCATACACATACTTTTCACTTAGTCCAAACTGGCAACTTGCAGTTTCTCCTAAGATGAAGGCAAACTTTGGGGATTGGGGAACTACGGTTGTTGGATATGATTTTAATCAAGCCTCTCAAAGCAGTTCTTCAGGCTCCACCTTTAGTACAACTAGTCTTCAACAAAACGTTAGCGTCCTGAATCAATCCCTGTATCTAGTCTCACGCATTCCTCTGATGATGGTGAATGGGCTAGAGGCAAGCGGGGGATTTAGACATCAAGCGCAGAATGCCTCCACAAACGACCTTTCAACTGGCTCAACCATTAGCGCTAGTCAAAAATATTCCGCCAATGCTGGCGATGCCGCATTGAATTACAACTATCAATCGGGTCAAAAAATATTCATTAAGTGGGATCAATCTTATCGATTTCCAAATACCGATGAATTCTGGGGCTTTGACCCAAATGCAAACGGAGGCTATGGAGCGCCGGCATTTAATGGCATATTAAAACCTCAAATCTCCCAAACCTATTCAGCTGGCGGAGATTGGAATATTCATCAATCCCACCTTTCAGCCCTGGTCTTCCAATCGGTAACACAAAATGAAATTCGCTACGATCCATCCACCTATGGAAATATCAATACCATAGGCAATATCAATCGAACGGGCTTCATTTTTGACTCCTCAAGCAATCTCACTAGAAATTTAACCCTAGCAGGTGGCGGGAAAATACAAAGATCCACTTACGCGACAGGATCAATCTCCGGGGTAGGCGTCGGATTATCTCCAACTTTGCTGTTAAATGCTCGCGCTCAGTACATGTTTAATAGTTCATGGAGTGCGGGGGCTGTAGTTAACTATGTCGGCAACCAAAACTATGATGCCGACCCAGCCATAACTAATTCACTAGCAAAGATTCCGTCTTATGTTGCGGCAGATATTTATGCCAGCTATAAAGCTAATTCTTGGGAGTCTAGATTAATGATTAAAAACATCGGCGGAAATTCCTACGCAACAACCGGAGGGTATAACCCCACTAAAGGCTACTACTACTATCCAACGACACCAACGACTTACTTTGTAACCGCAAAATATAACTTCTAACTCCCTGAGAAAGAATTCAAAAATATGCAACCCTCATCTCGCTCCCGCTATTTAGCGATTGGGGTAGTTTTGTTTCTTCTTGGATTTTCTGTAGCAGTTTTTGCTGCACCTTTTTCCGTTGTTGATGATCGGGGTGTAGTGGTGGTGTTTAATAAACCTCCCCAGCGCATCGTAAGTCTTCTACCCTCCCTCACCGAATCGGTTTGTACGTTAGGTAAATGCGGCACCTTAGTTGGCGTTGATCGTTTTTCTAATTGGCCTAAATCAATTCAGAATCTGCCTAAGCTTGGTGGTGTGGGCGACGTCAATATTGAGCGCATCGTGCAACTCAAGCCTGATGTTGTTTTGCTAGAGAAAGCCTCGCCTGTTATTGCAAGACTCAATTCTTTGGGGATTCAAACATTTGCATTAGACATTAAGTCTATGGGTGATGAGGAGCGAGCGCTTAAAAAGTTAGATCTTATTTTGGGCGTATCTGAAAGCAGTCGCGTGTGGAATCAGATTCAAAAAGAGATCATGCGCGCCAATAAGCAACTCTCCTTAAAGGGGGGAAATATTCGCGTGTATTTTGAGGTTAACCCAGCACCCTATGCAGCAGGTGGATCCTCCTTTATCGGTGAAATACTCTCGCAACTCAATTTGATCAATATCATTCCGGAATCGCTGGGGCCATTCCCAAAAATCAATCCCGAGTTTGTAGTTCAGGCTAGGCCTGATGTCATTCTCCTTACTGAATCGACTATTGCTGATATTCAGAAACGTCCTGGATGGAACGCTATTCCGGCGGTATCTAAGAATCGGATTTGCGTATTTACATCCGAACAAAATGATGTCTTAGTGCGCCCTGGTCCACGTATGGGTGAAGCAGCACTGATTATTTCTCAATGCATTCAAGAGAAGATGTCATCATCTCGGTAATGCAAAAAAATTACTTCCTAGCCAAGCTGTTCGGCCTATTGATTCTGAGCGCGATATTAGTATTGCTCGGAACCCTACTAGGGAGCACGGGTGCCAGCTGGGATGTAGTGGGGGTTGATCAAATTATCTTGCTTGATATTCGATTACCCCGATCATTGGGCGCTTATTTAGCTGGCGCCCTATTGGGTCTTGCAGGAGGTATTGCACAAAGTCTATTTCGCAATCCATTGGCCGATCCCTATCTACTGGGTAGTGCATCCGGGGCCTTGCTTGGTGTGGGGAGCATCCTCTGCTTCGCCTATCTTGGTAACTCTTGGTTAGAAATAATCGGCCTTAATGGGGGCGCTTTTCTTGGGGCATTAATTGGGGTGCTAGCTTCGCTACTCTTGGCTGGTGGATATCGCAGCTCTTTACGTCTTTTATTGTCTGGCGTGGTGATTAGCGTCATCCTGGGGGCAGCGAATTCTTTATTCACATTCATCCGACCAGATCTCTTTCAAAGTATTCAGTCTTTCATGCTGGGTAACACCACGTTGATGAACTGGTCTGGCGTAGCGATCATGGCTATCGCATTATTTCTTTGCTTAGCCATCACCTCAATTATTAGCCCCGTACTAGACGCCTTATCTCTGGGTGAGAATACTGCTCGTACCTTAGGCTTACCGCTAGATCAATTGCGTCTGGTCTTCATTGGCATACTTGCTTTAGCAACTGGGTGTGCTGTTGCACAAACGGGCTTGGTAGCTTTTGTTGGACTTGCAGCGCCGCACTTAGTCAGAAAGCTTTCTGGCGGACAACAACGCGTACAACTTATATTCTCTTGTCTTGGTGGTGGCATCCTATTGCTCGGCTCAGACCTCATTGCGCGCACTCTATTCGCTCCACTTGAAATTCCAGTCGGTATTGTGACGGCCATTTTGGGGGGCTTATATCTACTAGTCCTTCTGAAGCGCACTTCTTTTGGTGGACGCCCATGAAAACCCGCCAGCTATCTATCTATCGAGGACCTTGCGCCATCCTCACTGATCTGAATTTAAATATTCCTCAGGGTCAATGGACCAGCATCATTGGACCCAATGGCGCCGGCAAGTCATCCCTTTTGCAAGCGATAGCCGGTTTACTCAGGCATACGGGATCCTTAAGCTTAGATGGGATTGAGCTATCCACCCTGACACGCAAGGCTCTCGCCAAAAAATTGGCATGGCTTGATCAGCAGGGAGGCTCTAGCCCAGAAGAATTTGGCGACTCTCTTAGCGTATATGACACTGTGATGCTGGGGCGCCTGCCCCATCAAGGATGGTTGCATCTGCCTTCTGAAGCAGATCACATTTCAGTCGAGAAAGCCCTGCAACAGACCGATGCTTGGCATTTACGCTATCGCCCATTGCAGCAACTATCTGGAGGAGAGCGTCAGCGAGTGCTATTGGCACGCCTTCTCGCCGTAGACTCAGACATCTTGCTCATGGACGAGCCTTTGGCGAACTTAGACCCCCCTCATCAAGCCGATTTTTTGAAATGGCAGGGAAATTTGCTAGCTCAGGGCAAGACCTTGGTGACCGTTTTGCATGAGATTCATTTTGCGTTGAGAGCAGACCACCTCATCATGCTTGATAAAGGTAGACTGCATTTTCAGGGGTCTAGCCAGGATCCCAGAACCCATCAGGCCCTGATCGAACTATTTGATGGCCGAATTCGCCTAGAAAAGCTGGGGAATGATTGGGTGGCCATACCCAGTTAACCCCGAAAACGGGAGTTTCACAAAGCTTTTTCCTGAGGCTACAATGCCTATATGTCCGAGTACACCCCTCACGTCCCCAGCGACTCAAGCGAATCTGATCCGGTAGCCACATCAATACAGAGGCTATCTAAGAAAATTCAGCTGATTGCGGATGCTGTTAAAGCGCTGCATCAAGATCGCAATCAACTGGAAACCAAGATTGAGGATGCGCAAAAGCGGATTCAGCATATTTTGAGTCGCCTTCCAGAGCAGAGTGATGGGCGTCAGTTGAACTTACTCGGTGAGCCCGTAGCACCAACCAACCCAGAGGATGACAATGAGCCAACAACGCATTGAAGTAACCCTCGCCGGTCAAAAAATCACTTTAGCCACGAGTGCTGAACATGAGCCATTGCTTCGTGCGGCTTGCACATTAGTTGACGAACAAATTCAGCTGGCAATCAATGGCGGTAACCGCAGCATCGAACGCGCCAGCATGATGGCTGCACTAAAGATTGCTGGCGACCTCATTAAACTACAAACAGCACCTCAACCAACTACAGCATCACACTCCCCATCCAATACCAATCCTGAAGAGATTGCGCGACTCCAGAATGAAATTCATTCACTGGAAGATCAAGTGGATGCTCTGATGCAAACTCTTTCCCTGCCTGGTTCGCCAAGGCCAATAGTTCCTTGAACCGATGCGCAAGCATCAGGAACGATCTTTACCTTGTGGGCGTGAGCGTTTCGAATCTTCACAGTGGCAGCTTCGCGCTGTTCACTCCCTGAGTTTCTTAATGCACCCGAAACAGAGTGGCCGTTCCACCTTGAACCTTAGGGTTCGGGATGACGGCCTAGCGGCTAAGGCGGGGAATTCATGTCAGTAGCCGATATCGCCATGTTGATGTTGTGTGGCAGCATTTCGGGCTTTCTTGCAGGCTTGCTGGGCATTGGCGGCGGGATGATCTTAGTGCCCTTCATGATTCTGGTATTCAATCATCTTGGCTTTGGCCAAAATGTGATTGTGCATATGGCTATTGCTACCGGCATGGCAACCATACTCTTTACCACCACTTCAGCCATCTGGGCTCATCACAAACACAACTCCATCGACTGGAAGTTGGTAGCCGCACTCAGTCCCGGACTAGTCATTGGTAGTCTGATCGGTGGCAGCGAAATCTTCGAAGCAATTAATACCTCATGGCTTTCATTATTCTTTGCGATGTTTATCGTCTACACCTCAATCCAGATGATCATCAATAAAAAGCCTTCTGCTGGAAGAGAGTTACCTGGCTCATTAGGTCTTTTCTCTTTCGGGGCATTTACCGGCGTTATTGCCAGCCTAGTTGGCGCAGGCGGTGCATTCATCACTGTGCCATTTATGCTTTGGTGCAATGTAAAACCGCATACTGCAATGGCGAGCTCTTCAGGCCTGGGATTTCCTATTGCGGCTGCGGCGACGATTGGCTACATGTATGGGAGTTGGGGCAACCCCAATCTCCCCGATGGATCTCTGGGATTCGTTTATGTTCCAGCGGTGATCTGCATTGTGGCGGTAAGCATATTTACTGCCCCACTCGGCGCAAAAATGGCCAGGAAGCTCAATATTGCTCAACTCAAGCGCATTTTCGGCGTGATGCTCTTTATGCTTGCAGCCTTCATGTTTAATGAAAGCCGCAAGGCGTTCGGCTTCTAAGCCAATATTTTTACTGCTCTTAGTTGGTGTATTGCTGACGCAAAATATTCTTCTGCACTTTACCCATGGCATTCCGAGGTAAGTCGGCAACGATCTCTAAACGCTTAGGAATCTTAAAGTTGGCAATTTGGGTTTTCAAGGCAGCAATCATGGCTTGCGCATCTAACTTAGCGCCAGCTTTTGGCACTACTACCGCCATTACAGCCTCGCCAAAATCAGGATGTGGAATACCAATAACGGCACTTTCATCTACGCCATCCATGTCGTCGATAAAACTTTCGATTTCTTTTGGATAGACGTTATAGCCACCAGAGATGATGAGATCCTTGCTTCGACCAACGATACAGAGGTAATCCTTAGGCGCATTACCGCCATTGGCAACACCACCCCAGCGACCAACGTCACCCGTCTTAAACCAACCGTCTTTAGTAAATTCTTCGGCAGTTTTTTCTGGCATACGCCAGTAGCCCTTAAATATATTTGGACCCTTTACTTGAATGCTGCCGATTGCATCTACGCCACAAGGCTTGTTATTTTCGTCTACCACGCGGACTTTTACGCCTGGTAATGGCAGGCCAACTGAGCCGCCCACACGATTTCCTTTATAAGGATTGGAAACTAACATGACTGTTTCGCTCATGCCGTAACGCTCAAGAATGGGCTGACCAATCACTTCTTTAAAGGTATTAAACGTTTCCGTGAGTAAGGGTGCAGAACCTGAAACAAACAGGCGCATATTGCGCGTTACAGCCTTGTTAAAACCTTGGTCCGCAAGCAGACGCACATAGAATGTTGGTACACCCATCATGACAGTGGAATTTGGCATGTGATGAATGAGTTGCGCAGTGTCCAGACGGGGCAACCAAATCATTTTGCTACCGTTAATCAATGCACCATGAGCTGCAACGAATAAACCGTGCACATGGAATATTGGGAGAGCGTGCAATAAGACATCGCCTTTTTTCCAACCCCAAAACTTCTGCAGCACTTGCGCATTGCTTCCCAAGTTCTTATGGGTGAGCATTGCGCCCTTGCTACGTCCAGTTGTGCCAGAGGTATACAGGATGGCTGCTAAATCATCATCTTTTACGGCTACAGTTTTGAACTTGTCACCTTGACTGCCGGCACGCTCTAGCAAAGTACCCTTGCGATCTTCGTCTAAGGTAAATACATGTTTTGTGCCTGCTTTAAATGCTACCTTAGATACCCAGGAGAAATTCTTGCTACTGCAAACCACAACTGCTGGCTCAGAATTCTCAAGGAAGTACTGAATCTCCGCTGCTTGATAAGCAGTATTGAGGGGTAGGTAGACATAACCCGCCTTTATGGTCGCCAGATACAAAAAGAGGGCCTCTGGTGATTTCTCAACTTGCACCGCAATTCGTGATCCAGCGGGCAGTTTGAGACTCTTTAGAAGATTCGCCATTTTGGCAGTAGCACGCTCTAGATCACTCCAGGAGTAATACAGTCCATCATGCGTTTCTAATGCACATGCTTGCTTATCTTTTGGAAAACCTTTTTCCAATAAAGAATATAAATTCATTCGAGCCTCAAATCAAAACCAGTAAATTAAATCAAATAATTAATCAAGCTTAGCGCCAGAGGCCTTAGCCACCGCAGCCCAACGCTTAATATCTGCGGAGACAAACTTGCCAAAGGCTTCTCCAGTAAGGGTTGGAGTATCTGAGCCGTTGTTGGTCCAGATCGCCTTGAGTTCAGGTGTATTAATTGCTTTCTGAACTTCCACAATCATCTTGTCAACGATAGGTTGAGGTGTTCCTTTGGGAGCAAACAAGCCATACCAAGTAGAAACTTCATAACCCACTAAACCAGCTTCGGCCGCAGTTGGTACATTTGGAAAACCAGGGGCACGTTTTTGTGAGGCCACCGCCAATGCAACGATGGTGCCATTTTTAATTTGAGCAGCTGACGATCCCAGACCATCAAACTCTAAATCCACTTGGCCCGCAATCAGGTCTTGCATTGCAGGTCCTGCTCCACGATAAGGAATATGCGTAATAAAGGTCTTAGTCAGCATTTTGAATTGCTCACCAGCCAAGTGATGCGAAGAACCATTACCGGCACTGGCGTAGTTGAACTTACCTGGATTCTTTTTCAAGAGCTCGATAAATTCTTTTAAGTTTTTGACTTGAACATTTTTTGGGTTCACCACAATCACTTGAGGCGGGCTAGCAATCATCGCCACAGGAATGAAGCTCTTCTCAATGTCGTAATCCAAATTAGGGTACATAGAGGGAGCGATCGCATGGTGGGCAGCGCCAACAAAAAAGCTGTATCCATCTGGAGCGGCTTTAGCTGCAATGGAGGCACCTACGGTACCGCCAGCACCGCCGCGGTTATCAATAATAATTTGCTTGCCCAATTGCTTGGTCAATTGATTTGCCAAGGGACGGGCAAAAGCATCCGTACCACCGCCAGCAGGAAAAGGAACTACAAAGGTGATCGGTTTGTTTGGCCACTCTTGCGCCATGACTGTAAGCGGTGCTGCACAGATTAAAAACAGCGCCTTCTTCAAAACACTGAATGAGAATGCGAAATATGTGTTTGCTTTAGTAAACATGCTTGTCTCCTATGTTTTTTACCAACTATTACGCTGGTTTTATTTTTGTAACTAATTTCAACCCCTTATTCTAAGGGGACTTGCACTTTTCAGCAGAATTTAGCCCTAGAGTTAGTACTAGGGTGCCATCAGGCGAGCTACTGCCCGGGAATAGACAATTTCACCATTAGCAAAGCGCTCATGGTTATCCTCCACACTTCCCAGGTCATAAAGGTAGTTCACCATCAGGCCAGCGGACTGGCGCAATCCTTTACGCGATAAATCCCCCGCCCAATTAATGAGGTGCAATTTAGCACCATTACCCAGATGAAACTTAGCAACTGGATTGCCATCGCGCCCAGTAGAAGCTAGCCCCAAATAGATACTAGCTAAGGTTAATAAAGCCTCTTTTTCTTTCTCGGAAACCAAATCGGGGTGCCAACCACCCGCCAATCGCTCACTCCAAGATTGGCTCTCGAGCTTGAGCACTGCCAACGCTGCGTCTCGCGCCACCTTGAGGGTAGGCTTTAATCTCTCAGCCGGAACACCCTCACCTAAATTCGCACCAGCAGTAACCCAATCCATAAATCCTGGTATCGGCGATAAAGTCACAAACGTTTTTAGCCCCGGAAATTCTGCATGCAACTGCTCTGCTACCCGCTTGATTAAAAAGTTCCCCATCGACACACCACGTAGCCCAGGCTCGCAGTTACTAATCGAATAAAAGACGGCAACCTTATATTGACTAGCTTGATGCACTACCTCTGCTTTTTTATCTACCAACGGTGTAATAACCGTTGGAATCTCCGGCAAAAGGGCAACCTCAACAAAGATCAAAGGCTCACTAGGGAGCTGCGGATGGAAAAAAGCAAAACAGCGACGATCGGGCTGGAGGCGACGACGCAAGTCATCCCAACCATCAATGGCATGAACTGCCTCATGTTTAATGAGCTTCTCAAGCACCTCAGCAGGAGACTTCCAGTCGACCTGATGCATTTTTAAAAAACCTGGATTAAACCAAGAGGACAGTAAGTGGCGTAAATCAAAATCGACTGCAGCCAACTCTGGTTTTTTATCTAATAGTTGCAACAAGTCACGACGCATTTCTACGACTGCAGCAGTACCTTGACTCGCACGATTCAGGCGACGGAAAAATTCTTGGCGGCGAGATTCGGAAACTTTTTGCAACTGAATGTAATTGCGCGCACTCGAATCTGCGACAAAGTTTTGTGCCGCCTTCAAAACAGCATCTGCCTGAGGGTTGAGTTTTTCAAAAAGGAATGTGAAGAAAGAAACGTACTGATCTTTAGTCAATTTGCGGTAGTTATTGACCACATCATCTGCCATACTGAGCGCATTGGATTCGCCCCGCTCCGATATCAAACGCTTAATTGCGTTATGCGCCTTAGACAAATTTCGAGCTTTGCTTAACTTCTCCAGCATGGATTTCTTTCGATTTAGGTAGAAATAGTCAGAAATCGAGCAAATTCAGCAAAAAGTAGGATTTTTTGGAAGGAATTAAGTCAATTTTCAGAAATTGACTACAAAAGACCTAGAAAACTCCAGTTTTAACTACTGATAAGTGCCGTTTTTCGTATTCACTCTTACTATAAGGTAAATTCCGAAAATGATCATGGGTATAGAAAGCCACTGCCCCATCGAAAGACCGAGCCCTAAAAGACCCAAGAAGGAATCTGGCTCACGAGCAAACTCGGCCAAGAAACGGCAAATGCCATAGCCCAGCAAAAATAGCCCTGAAATCTGCCCTAGCCTGCGGGGCTTGCTGGAATAAATCCAGAGGAGGATGCCTAAACAGATTCCCTCGCCAAAGAACTGGTAAATCTGAGAGGGGTGACGCGGAATGGAATCCACCATCGGAAACACCATGGCCCACGGCAAGTCAGTTGGCCTTCCCCATAATTCGCCATTAATGAAATTACCCAGTCGACCAAATGCTAAACCAAACGGAACAAGTGGGGCAACCAAGTCACTCACAACAAAGAATGAGACTTTGCGACGGTAAGCAAACCAGAGTAATGCCAGCAAGACACCCAAGAGTCCCCCGTGAAAGGACATGCCGCCTTCCCAGATCTTAAAAATACTCAAGGGGTGAGAGAGGTAATAACCAGGCATATAGAACAAGGTGTAACCCAAACGCCCACCTAAAATAACGCCCAATACGCCAGCAAACAAAAGATCCTCGAGATCCTTATAGGACCACCCCAGAGATTGGTATCGTGGAGTACGTACACGCAAACGACCCAACAATAAAAATTGGGCGAAGGCTAAGAGATACATCAAACCGTACCAATGAATGGCGAATGAACCAATACGAATTGCAGCAGGATCGAATTCAGGATGAATCAACATACGAGAAAATAAATATTGATCACGCTTTAGATTGATCGAAATTATGTAACTCATGACCTAAGTCACGATAGGCTTTATATCGCTCGCGACCCGCAAGACGTTCTGCCTCATTGATCGTGACAACCTCTACAACACGAGGGAAGCGCGCAAGTAATCCGGGCACATCTTGAGGCATACGCATCCCCAAATGAATCAACACATCCGCATGGGGAAGTTGAGTCAAAGCAGGAGATAAGAAGTTATCTGTCAGTATGATTGGCGTATCGATTGCAGTCTCATCTTCAATAAAGCAGTGCGGCAAGAAGTCCGTTGCACTAAAAGTCCAGAGAAGCTCATCGAGCTTTTTAAGATCGGCTTTCTCGCCCACCATCACGATATTGCGAACAGGCTCTCCAACAGGTGTAGCACTCCATATCTTGCGCGTCAGTCGACAAGCATATTCCAGCTTATCGCTGACATTACTATGAAAATCAATACGTGCCATCAGTGCCGTCTTCCGCTTTTACTTTTGTTCTAACAAGTAATTTACAAGTAAGGGCACCGGACGGCCGGTAGAACCTTTAGCCGCGCCACTCTTCCATGCTGTGCCTGCGATATCTAAGTGAGCCCACTTGTATTTCTCGGTAAAGCGCGATAGGAAGCAGGCTGCAGTAACGCTACCAGCTGGACGGCCACCAATATTAGCAACGTCTGCAAAATTCGATTTGAGTTGCTCATGATATGCGGCATCCAAAGGCAGGCGCCATACTGTATCCAAGGAGGCATGGCCAGCCTTGGTGAGAGAATTCACCAGGCCTTCATCATCGGAAAATACGCCGCTATGCACATGTCCTAAAGCAATAATGCAAGCACCTGTTAATGTTGCCACATCGATCACCACCTTAGGCTTGAAGCGCTCAACATAAGTGAGAGCGTCGCACAAAATCAAGCGACCTTCAGCATCAGTATTGAGGACCTCGATGGTTTGACCTGACATGCTCTTCACAATATCGCCTGGACGGGTTGCTTGACCTGAGGGCATATTTTCACAAGTTGGAATGACGCCAATGACATTCTTTTTTAATTTCATCAAGGCGGCGGCGTACATCGTGCCGATCACAGATGCAGCACCACACATGTCGTACTTCATCTCGTCCATGGCTTCACCAGGCTTTAATGAGATGCCGCCAGTATCGAAAGTAATTCCCTTGCCCACAAATACAATTGGCGCTTCGCCTGCTTTACCGCCCTCGTGCCGCATCACAATAAATTGAGGAGGAGTATCGGAGCCCTTAGCTACCGACAAAAATGAACCCATACCCAAGGCTTCAATTTGTTTTCGGCCCAAGACTTCAACCTTCAACCCCGTCTTTTTACTTAAGCCTTGCGCTGCCTTGCCTAAATACGTCGGCGTGCAGATATTCGGCGGTAAATTGCCCAAATCTTTAGCCAAGTGCATCCCTTCAACCATTGCTACACCTTCTGGTACAGCCACCTTCAGCTCTTTGGCGCATGCATCATTACCGGCGAAGATGAGGTGAGTGAAAGTATCTGCCTTGTCTTTAGCTTTGAATTTCATGGCTGGCTGACGAACCCCAAAACGGTATGCCTGATCACCAGCGTACTGAATCGTCAAACGAACTTCTTCGGCAATAAAGTCGGCACGATGCCCCAAGGCAAAGCTCGGAATAAACCACAAAGCATTTTGGATCGATCCACCACTCAACTGCTTTAAAGCTGCACGAGCGATTTTGGAATAGGCGCTCAAACTGCGCGCACTTGCCGGAGCAATATCACCTAAACATACTAAAAGAACGCGCTTCACCTTGACGCCGGATGCAGCCCAGGATTTTTCAGCGCGAATCACACAGTTAGATGCCGGCTGGCCGTCAAGATCTCCAACCAGATTGGCGTGGGCAACCGAACCACCCAGTAAGCGGTCTAGCTCGACCAAAATCCCCGATTTGGATTTTGTGGCTGCCAAAGCATCTAAATCCGCTTTTGAATAGGCCAAAACTAAGCAATCGGAGCTCTGCGCCAATAGGGTGGCTAGGCTCGCCTTGATCTGCTTCGGGTTATTGACATCGGCTTGCGGGAAAATCTTGGTGCTAAATTGAATAGTCATAATGTCTTACGGTATTTTTAAGTCAATTCAAGGGAAAAAACGGATGTTTATCCATTATCCTCCGACATGAAGGTTCACATCTTGAGTGGGCCAATAACAACTACCCCCACTATCTATTCATGATTTTTCACCAAGCCCTTCGCCGCGAACTCAGTTTTACGACTGGCGGCGTCTTCTTGGTCTTAGTAACCATCATGATTACCACGCTAGTCATCCGAATTCTGGGCTTTGCAGCCAATGGTGCCGTCAATCCCGAGGATGCTTTGGTTCTCATAGCGCTAGCAACCCTTGGTTATATGGCAGTCCTACTCACCGTCTCCCTCTTTGTAGCCGTCTTAATTGTGTTGGTGCGCTGGTACAAAGATTCCGAAATGATTGTTTGGTTCGCCAGCGGCCTGAGCATTGCCAGTCTGATACGGCCAATCCTGCGTTTTGCCGCACCCCTCATTGTCATCATTGCCTTGTTGGCTCTCTTTGTTTGGCCTTGGGCCAATCGCGAATCCACCATCATTAGCCAGCGCTTTCAGCAGCGCAGCGATGTTTCGATGGTTGCCGCAGGCCAATTTAGAGAATCAGCTAAAGCAGAGCGCGTATTTTTCATTGAAGAGTTGGATGTCGATAAAAGTGAAGTAAAAAATATCTTTGCAGCTGAAATGAAGAACGGTGGACTGAGTGTTGCAGTCGCCTCTACTGGTTTTATTGAAAATGCTGCGGGCGGGGGCAAATCGATCGTACTAAACCATGGTCGACGCTATGAAGGGCTCCCCACTCAGCCAGATTTTCGCATTTTAGAATTTGCTGAATACAACACCAATATTCACAGTAAGAGTGCTCTTGATCCAGCGCCGCGTGATCGCGAAAAAACCGTATCCGAACTGTTGAATGACCCCAATGTCAGCGCTATGAACCCCAATCATGCTGAACTACTCTGGCGCATTGGCTTGCCCTTAATGGCCTTGGGGCTGGTGCTCATTGCCATACCGCTTGCCTACGTCAACCCAAGACTGGGTAACTACACTGCCATGTTTTATGCGGTACTGATTTACCTCATCTACAGCAATCTCCTAAACCTCGCGCAAAACTTTGTGTCACAAGGAAAGGTGAATGTTTACGTGGCGGCTTGGCCCATACATGCACTCGCTTTTAGCATAGCCTTTTTACTCATTCGTAACCGTATCAATCCTTCCTTGAAGTGGTGGCGCCGTCAACTACCCTCCTTCCTAGCCAATAGATGAAAATTCTTTTCCCCTATATCTTTGAGCGCTATTTGGCTAGGCAGATTTATGCGGCCTTTGGTTTTATCTTATTTGCCTTGGTAACGCTGTTTTTGTTTTTTGACATTCTGAGTGAGCTAGGCTCAGTGAAGGGCCAATACACACTGCCGTTGGCCCTGCTACATGTTTTATTAAAAGCGCCAAGTCGCATTTCTGAGATCATTCCAATCGCTGGTCTGATTGGAAGTATTTATGTATTTGCCATGCTGGCAAGTCAGTCGGAATTCACTATTTTGCGTATTGCTGGATTAGATATGCGTAAAGGCTTAATGACGCTAGTCAAGATTTCATTACCCCTGATTGTTTTGACTCTTGTGATGAGCGAATGGCTTGGGCCCTATACCGAAAACCTGTCCGATCAAATCCGCATGAAGGCTCTAGGCTCATCCTATAGCTCTCAATTTAAGACTGGGGTTTGGGTAAAGGATCGCTTGCGAGATGAAGATGGTAGTGGACCAATTAGACCCGGGGTACGCTACGTTAACGTTGGCAAAATTGAACAAGATAACGAAATCAAAAATATTCGCATGTACGAATTTGATGATGCGTATCGACTGCTCTCGATTCGCAGTGCTGTATCTGGACGCTTTGATCATACGGGCACATGGATTCTGGATGATGTCACCGAAACCCGCTTTAAAGAAACCAAGCAATCGGATCCGCTGAACCCAGTCTATTCAGCGCGCACTTTTACACACCCTATCGTGAGCCTGGAGTCAGAAGTCACGCCACAGATTTTGAGCGTGCTTTTAGTGAGCCCAGAAAAAATGTCGATCTTTAGCTTGGGTCGCTTTATCTCCCACCTACAGGGCAACAAACAAGATGCGCAGCGCCATTCGATTGCGTTCTGGAAAAAAGTGATTTATCCATTCACGATTTTTGTGATGCTGGCATTAGCTCTGCCATTTGCTTATCTCAAAGTCCGCGCAGGTAGCGTTGGCATTAAGGTATTCGGCGGAATCATGTTGGGCATGAGCTTTCAACTATTTAACTCGCTCTTCTCTAATGTCGGGCTCCTAGGCTCATGGCCCGCACTCCTTACAGCCCTCACCCCCCCGTTGTTGTATTTCATTTTGGCGATTGTGGGCTTACGCTGGGTATCTAAAGCTTAATACCTCAAAATCATATAGAATTTGATTTCTATATCGGGTTTGATATAAGGAATGGGGTTTATATGAATCTGCACCAATTTCGTTTTGTCCGTGAGGCCGTTAGACAGAACTTTAATCTCACTACTGCTGCTAAGGCGCTGTTTACTTCACAACCTGGAGTATCCAAGGCCATTATTGAACTCGAAGATGAGTTGGGCGTAGAGATTTTTAGACGCCATGGCAAACGCATACGCTCCCTCACTGAGCCAGGCAAACGGATTCTGATCTCTGTTGAGCGCATCCTGGATGAAGTGGAAACCTTGAAGCGCGTAGGCAAAGACTTTGCGAGTCAAGATCAGGGCAACTTTGTCATCGCCACTACCCATACTCAAGCCCGCTATGCATTACCCAGAGTCCTGACAGAATTTACTAAGCGCTTTCCAAAGGTGCGCGTGAGTATTCAGCAGGGGAATCCAGGGCAAATTGCCGAACTACTCATTCATGATCGTGCGGACATTGCGATTGCAACCGAAGGAATTGCTAATACCGCAGGTGTATTGGCCTTGCCAGGATATCAATGGCAACACGTCATCATGGTGCCACTCAGTCATCCACTGCTAAATCAGTCGACGATCACCTTAGAAGAAATTGCGAAGTACCCGCTCATTACCTATGACAAAGCGTTTGCGGGTCGCAGCAAGATTGATGCCGCCTTCGCACAACGCAATTTGAGTCCAGATATTATTTTGGAAGCAATTGATGCGGATGTGATTAAAACTTATGTTGAAACAGGTATGGGCGTTGGTATCGTTGCCGGCTTGGCATACGATGCCGATCGAGACCGCAATCTGAGAGTGATTCCAGTTGGGCATTTATTTGGTAACAACGTGACCCATCTGGGTGTTAAGCAAGGTGCCTACCTACGCTCCTTCGTGTACACCTTTATTGAGCTGTTCTCACCAACGCTCACCAAGAAAATTGTTGAGCAGGCAATGAATGGTGAGTATGAAACTTATGAGATCTAGAGTTTTGAACATCTCGAGGCGTCAATAACAACCTATTTGAGATGGTGCCCCGGGGCGGACTTGAACCGCCACGCCTTGCGGCACCGGATTTTGAATCCGGCACGTCTACCAATTCCATCACCGGGGCAGGTGTTTGCAGTGGAAAAACTGCATTGAAGCAAACTAAGAGGTGAGAGTGTAACAAAAAAATGATAGGACCCCCATTCTTGGGCTAAGAAGCCCTTAAAATGAGCTCTTCAAGCCAAATTACTCAAAAGGACTTACCCGTATGGCCGGCCATTCGAAATGGGCCAATATTCAGCACCGCAAAGGACGTCAAGACGAAAAGCGCGGCAAGATTTGGACCAAACTCATTAAAGAAATCACTGTTGCTGCCAAATTGGGTGGTGGCGATATCGCTACTAATCCCCGTTTACGCTTGGGAATCGATAAGGCTAAAGATGCCAATATGCCCAATGACAATGTGCAGCGGGCAATCCAACGCGGCACCGGCTCCTTAGAGGGCGTTAACTATGAAGAAATTCGTTACGAAGGCTACGGCCTTAATGGGGCAGCCATTATTGTGGATTGCTTAACGGATAACCGCACCCGTACTGTTGCTGAGGTACGCCATGCATTTGCAAAAAATGGCGGCAATATGGGTGCCGAAGGTTCGGTTGCTTTCATGTTCAAGCATTGCGGTCAGTTGTTATTTGCCCCAGGCACAAACGAAGATCAACTCATGGAAATTGCTCTTGATGCAGGCGCAGAAGATGTCATCACGCATGATGATGGTTCGCTGGAGGTGCTTACCCCAGTACCTGATTTTTCTAAGGTACAGGATGCCCTCACTCAAGCCGGCTTAAAAGCAGAGCTAGCAACGGTGACGATGCGCCCCGAAACTGAAACTGAACTCGAAGGCGATCAAGCTGAAAGCATGCAAAAACTATTAGATGCACTGGAGAACCTAGATGACGTTCAAGAAGTTTTCACGAATGCGTCTCTCTAGTCCATTTACCTTTTAAATACAATTCATCAACATCTCTATTAGCCCTTTATGAAAATTCTTTTAGTTGGATCTGGTGGCCGCGAACATGCCCTTGCTTGGAAGCTAGCCCAATCCCCACAAGTTCAAACGGTATATGTTGCGCCAGGTAATGGTGGCACTGCCACAGCCAAACAAGTTGCCGCCGGCATTCAAAATCTCCCTATTTCAGGTCTGCAAGAGCTTGCAGATTTTGCCAAGCGTGAAAAAATTCACCTTACCGTAGTTGGGCCTGAAGCCCCACTAGCGGCGGGCATTGTTGATGTATTTCGCAATAATGGTTTGCGCATTTTTGGACCAAGCCAGCTGGCCGCTCAATTAGAGTCCTCAAAAGATTTTTCCAAAGCATTTATGAAACGTCATGGCATCCCAACAGCCGAGTACCAGACATTTTCAAATGCACTAGAAGCTCATGCTTACATTGATGCTAAAGGCGCACCAATCGTCATCAAAGCCGATGGTCTTGCTGCTGGTAAAGGTGTTGTTGTCGCAATGGATCTAGCAGAAGCTCATGCGGCTGTCGACATGATGCTCGCCGATAACAAGCTAGGTAACGCAGGTGCACGCGTGGTGATTGAAGAATTTCTGACCGGTGAAGAAGCCAGCTTTATTGTTCTCGTCGACGGCAAAAACGTGTTGGCTTTAGCAACTAGCCAGGATCACAAACGTTTACTGGATGCTGACCAAGGCCCCAACACTGGTGGCATGGGCGCTTACTCACCAGCACCAGTGGTTACCCCTGAAATCCACGCACGCGCCTTACGTGAGGTCATCATGCCTACTGTTAACGGTATGAAGAGTGACGGCATCCCTTACACCGGCTTCCTTTATGCAGGTCTCATGATTTCGCCGGACGGCAAGATTAAGACCTTAGAATTTAATTGCCGTATGGGTGATCCAGAAACTCAACCCATCATGGCGCGCTTGCGCAGCGATCTAGTTAATGCACTGGATCATGCGGTTGATGGCACGCTCAATGACGTGGAATTGGATTGGGATCGTCGCACTGCCTTAGGTGTGGTGCTAGCAGCCTATAACTACCCCGATACCCCACGCAATGGCGATGTCATTACTGGCATCCCCGCCGATACTGAAGATCAGTTGACCTTTCATGCGGGTACCAAGCTGCAAGACGGAAAGCTAGTCACCTCTGGGGGTCGCGTCATGTGCGTAGTGGGTCTGTCTGATACGGTTCGTGGCGCACAACAAAAAGCTTACGAAGCTATCGCCCAGATTCAGTTTGATGGAATGCAATACCGCAAAGATATTGGTTATCGCGCTGTTAAATAAACTGAATGCATCAATACCAGTCCGCACATTAAAGAGAACCTGTCACCCTTGTCACCTGCCGAGCATACCCAAATCAATATTGCAGCCTTAAAGGATTATTTTTTAGGCTTGCAAGATCGCATCACCACAGCAATGAGCGCCCTGGATGGCAAGGCGTTTATGGTGGATGCCTGGGAGAAGCCTAAAGACAGTAAGTTGCAGGGTTACGGGCGCACCTGCATTTTGGATGGCGGTAATATTCTGGAAAAAGGCGGTGTGGGCTTTTCGCATGTGCGTGGGGATCAGATGCCACCTTCCGCATCACATCACCGCCCCGAAGTGGCAGGACGTAGCTTTGAAGCAATGGGCGTGTCCCTGGTATTTCATCCAAATAATCCCAAGGTGCCAACCACCCATATGAATGTGCGCTGCTTTATTGCGCAAGCTCCTGATAAAGAGCCAGTTTGGTGGTTTGGTGGTGGTTTTGATCTCACGCCTTATTACGGCGTTGATGAAGACTGCAGGCACTTTCACCAAACAGCTAAAAATGCACTCGACCCATTTGGTGAAGATTTGTATCCCCGCTTTAAAAAATGGTGCGATGAATACTTTTACCTCAAGCACCGCGAAGAACCTCGCGGTATTGGTGGCGTGTTTTTTGATGACTTCAACAGTTTTGGCTTTGAGCAAAGCTTTGCGATGACGCGTGCTGTAGGTGATGCCTTTATTGATGCTTACCTACCCATTGTGGAACGCCGCTATCTGGATGACTTCACTCCAGAAGAAAAAGCGTTTCAGGAATACCGTCGTGGTCGTTATGTGGAATACAACTTGATATTCGACCGCGGGACCATTTTTGGCTTACATTCAGGGGGACGCACTGAATCTATTCTGATGTCTATGCCTCCAGTAGTGCAGTGGTGGTACAACTGGCAACCAAAGCCAGGTACACCAGAAGCCAAGCTGTACGATCACTACCTCAAGCCCCGCGACTGGCTAGCCTAACTTGACATCACTGCGTTTGAACACAATAAAAAAAATTGGCATTCTGGGCGGGACTTTTGACCCCCCTCATCTTGGCCACCTCAAACTAGCAACTCACTTTGCAAAAGTATTGCATCTTGATGAACTGTTGCTCATCCCCAGTGGCGAACCCTGGCAAAAAGGGACTGGCCTCACTAATGCGGAGACGCGCCTTCAGCTGACTGAGGCCGCTGGTGTTGACCTAGCAAGAGCATTCCAATATCTAGGCATACCAACACAAATTGGCGTTGATCGTCTAGAGATTGATCGAGCTGGGCCAAGCTATGCAATCGACACCGCCAAGGCCTTGAGAGAGCGTTTTGGACCCAATTCCAGCATGACTTGGCTCATGGGGGTTGACTCCCTTCTAAACCTGCCCACCTGGAACTCTTGGGATCAATTACTAAATTATGTGAATTTCGCAGTAGCAAGCAGGCCTCACTATGCCCTTTCTTTGGAAATGAACCCTCAAATTGAGGTCTTACTGACACAACACCAATCTATTAATGCTGATGCCCTTGAAAAAAGCCCATTTGGCCGCATCTACCTAGATAACAGTCTTTCGATAGATCTTTCCTCAACCCACCTCCGAAATCAGCTAAAAAGCTCAGCCCGGAGCGAGATTGCATCCGAGCAAATCCCTGCTCACGCTTTAGAAATCATTACAAATCTGGGTCTGTACAAATAATCAGGCTAAGATCACCCCTATATACAAAATATCTAAGAAAAATATTAAAGAAACTATGGACTTAACAAAATTACAACGTGTAGTGATTAACGCTCTTGAAGACGTCAAGGCCCAAGATATCCGGGTTTACGACACCACTAAGCTTAGCGAACTATTTGACCGCGTCATTATTGCAACAGGTACAAGCAATCGCCAGACCAGAGCCTTAGCAATGTCCGTTAAAGAGGATGTAAATGCTAAGGGCGGAGAAGTCATCTCCGTTGAAGGCCTGGAAACTGGTGAATGGGTACTCGTCGATTGCGGCGATATCGTTGTTCATATCTTGCAACCTGCACTGCGCGCCTACTATCAGCTAGAAGGCATGTGGGGAGCCAAGCCTGTCCGCGTTAAGTTGGCAGCTGATAAAGGGCTAGTTAAGGCGAGTGAGTCCGAGGACGACGAAGAGTAATTTTTTAGCGATGCGCTTAACGATTGTTTCCGTTGGTCACAAAATGCCAGAATGGGTTGCAACCGCAACCCATGATTACATTAAACGCATGCCCGCTGATTGCAGTATCGAAATCAAAGAAATTAAGCCAGATCTGACTCCCGCTAAAGAAGCCATCAAAATTGCCGCAGCCATTCCCAAGAGCTCTCGTGTAATTGCCTTAGATGAGCGAGGCAAAGATCAAACCACTCAGAATGTAGCAACTCAATTGGCTAACTGGCGGCAAGAGGGCTTTGACATCACCTTTCTCATTGGTGGTGCTGATGGGCTTGACCCCAGCTTAAAGGAAAGTGCTCAAGCGATGTGGCGCCTATCTAGCCTTACCCTGCCCCATGCCATGGCAAGAGTCTTGTTGGTAGAGCAACTCTATCGTGCATGGACTATTTTGCAAGGCCACCCCTATCATCGCGAGTAAGCAAATGATGTTTACTTTTATTTATCTCGCATCACAAAGCCCAAGGCGGCAAGAGTTACTAAAGCAAATTGGTGTGCAGTTCGAGATGCTGATTGCAGCACCTGGTGAAGATACTGAAACCCTTGAAATACCCCTTCCAAATGAAAAAGCGCGTGGCTATGTTCAGCGTGTTACGTTTGCCAAAAGCGCTATTGCATTAGCGCGGTGGCAAAAAAGCGGTAAACCATGGGCGCCTATTTTGTGCGCAGACACTACCGTGAGTCTGCCCGGGCACCCCGAGGGTGAAATCCTAGGAAAACCTAGCGATGGGAATGATGCCGCACGCATCTTAGAAATGCTTAGCGGCAAAGTGCATGAAGTATTAACCGCTGTTGTGCTAACGGTTGATCCTAAAACCAATCCCCTTTGCCTCGTGCAAGTATCTGAGGTGGAATTTGCGCACCTTTCTAAAGAGCAGATTGCCGACTACATTAAGAGTGGCGAACCTGTTGGCAAGGCTGGTGCCTACGGCATACAGGGGCTCGGAGGCGCTTTCATTCCCTCAATCAAAGGCAGTTATAGCGGTATCATGGGATTACCCATTTACGAAGTAAACCAATTATTGGATTTCGCAAAAGTTACCCGCATATGAATGAAGAAATTCTGATCAACATCACCCCTCAAGAAACACGGGTGGCACTCATTCAGCAAGGCGCCGTTCAAGAGCTTCAGATTGAACGCACTCGTCAACGAGGAATTGTTGGCAATATCTATTTAGCAAAAGTAGTTCGCGTACTACCCGGCATGCAATCCGCCTTTATTGAAATTGGTTTAGAACGCACTGCATTTATGCACGTTGCTGACATTACGCAAAATAACCCCCAAGCCCAAATCGAAAAATTACTCTTTGAGGGTCAAAATGTTTTAGTGCAAGTCCTTAAAGATCCGCTCGGTACTAAAGGCGCTCGTCTGACTACCCAACTGAGTATTGCTGGGCGCAACTTGGTTTACTTGCCGCCAGCTGGCACTGATGCCGCTAGCGAAAAATATATTGGCGTATCCCAAAGAATTGATCAACCTGAAGAGCGCGAAGCTATTAAAGCGCGTCTTGCAGGGCTGATGCCTGCCGATGAAAAGGGTGGGATCATTGTGCGCACTAGCGCCCAAGACGCTAGTGACACTGAGCTACAACACGACATGCATTACCTGCGTACTACCTGGGAAAAGATCCGCGAGGCCGTGAACTACAAGGCAGCGCCAAGCTTGCTGTATCAAGATCTCAGTTTGGCTGAGCGCGTATTGCGAGATGTTGCCGGCGAAGAAACTTCACAAATTCGGGTGGACTCAGCTGAGAACTTTGAAAAGCTCAAAGGATTTGCTGCGCTCTATATGCCCAATCTTTTAGATAAGCTCACACTGCATCGTGGTGAGCGTGCCCTATTTGATTTATTTGATGTCGATGCCGAGATTAATAAAGCATTAGGTAGAAGAGTCGACCTTAAATCTGGTGGCTATCTGATGATTGATCAAACAGAATCGATGACCACTATCGACGTGAATACAGGCAGCTATGTGGGTGGACGCAATCTAGATGACACGGTATTTAAAACCAATCTTGAGGCTGCTCAGGCTATCGCCCGTCAACTGCGCTTACGTAATCTTGGTGGCATCATCATCATTGATTTTATTGACATGCTCAGCAAAGATCATCAAGAGTCTGTTTTACATGAGCTCAAACGAAATTTAGACCGTGATCATGCTCGCACCTCGGTGAGTGACTTTTCTTCATTGGGTTTGGTGGAGATGACGCGCAAACGCACCCGAGAATCATTGGCTCATATTACCTGCGAGCCTTGCGCTACCTGCCAAGGCAAAGGTGAAATAAAAACTGCGCAAACTATTTGTTATGAAATTTTGCGAGAGATTGTGCGTGAACATCGCCAATTTAATCCCCGCGAATTCAGAATCGTAGCAGCCCCTGATGTAATTGACCTCTTCTTGGAGGAGGAAAATCAATTCTTGGCGCAGTTAGGCGACTTTATTAACAAGCCCATCAAGCTGCAGGCTGAGGGCAGCTTCCGCCAAGAGCAATACGATATCGTGCTGAGTTAAGCATTCGAAAACTGAATGCGATGCAGATTGGCATATAAGCCATCTTTCGTAATCAGCTCCTCATGTGAGCCATTTTCGATCACTTGACCATGCTCCAGCACTACGATGCGATCCGCATGCTCAATGGTTGACAAGCGATGCGCAATGACCAAAGTAGTTCTACCGACCATCAATCTCTCCAAAGCATCTTGCACTTGACGCTCTGATTCAGAATCCAGGGCCGAAGTAGCCTCATCCAAGATGAGGATGGGGGCATCCTTATAAATCGCCCTCGCAATCGCTAAACGCTGACGCTGACCACCCGACAAACGATTGCCGTTATCGCCAATTTGCGTATCAATTCCTTCGGGCATTTCTTTCATGAGGGCCGATAAGTTGGCAGCTTCGAGTGCCTCGATGACACGCCCCCGGTCAATGCCCTCAGAGCCCACAGCGCCATAAGCTACATTGGCTGCAATACTGTCATTAAATAAAATGACATCCTGACTTACAAAAGCAATTTGCTTGCGCACATCGGCAAGCACAATATCCTCTAGCGGAATGTTATCTAAGAATATTTTCCCGCTAGTAGGCTTAAAGAAGCGAGGTAATAAATTCGCTAAGGTTGATTTACCTCCGCCGGAGGGTCCAACAAAAGCAACTATCTCGCCGGGATGAATATCCAAATTCACGCCACTAAGCGCATCTTTTCGCCCTGCTTCTTGTTGATAAGAGAAGCCAACATCTTCAAATCGTATTCCGCCCTTAGCCTTACCAAGGGGCTTCATATTTTCTTTTCGAGATTCATCTTCCTCAAACGGTTGATCCATGAGGGAGAAAATCATTTCTGCAGCAGTAAGACCGCGCTGCAGGGGCTGATTGATATCAGCTAAATGTTTGATCGGTGAAATCACCAACATCATTGCAGTAACGAAAGCAGCAAAACCGCCTACTGTAGTTCCTTCGGATGCGGATTGCATCAAGGCAATCACCAACACCACTGAAAGCGCCATCGATGCAATTAATTGGGTAATCGGCTGATTCAGGCCGCCAGCTACAGCAGACTTCAAGGCGAATTGGCGTAGGCGATCAGCTTTCTCCATGAAGCGACGCATCTCATACCCTTCGGCACCATGCACCTTCACAATTTTATAACCAGCAGCAGCTTCTTCAACGATGTAGGCAAGCTCGCTAGTTAAACCTTGTTGTTCACGATTTAAGCTACGTAAACGCTTATTAATTTTGCTCATAATAAAAGCAATGATGGGGAAAATAAGCAATACAACTAAAGTCAGTTGCCAATTCAAATAAATGAGATATCCAATCAAACCGACCACCGTCAGCGAATCCCGAACCAAACTAATTAACATTCCACCCATAATGGAGAGAACATTGTTAACTTCAAAAACGACTGCATTAATTAAGCTGGATGCCGAATTCTTTTGAAAGAAAGTGGTACTCGCATGTAAGAGTGTTTGAAACATCTGCTGACGTAATTTCAACAACACCGCATTAATCACACGCGTCAGCAAATAGCTGGATAGGAACTGTGCCAAGCTACGAACTAGAGCCAAACCAACCAAGAAAACCGGCACCTGCCAAAGTTTGCTGTTGAGCTCCCCCGTAAAGCCACGATCTAATAATGGCTTCATTAAGGCTGGGATAGAGGTTTCGGCGCCCGCAACAAAGACCATGGCTAGTAAAGAGCCAATAATCAAGCGAATATGGGGCTTAAGATACTGAATTAAGCGATTTAGGGCGGTACGGTCTTGAGCATTCATATAATGAATTATGCCCACCTTATCCGTCATACTCATCACACGCAATGAAGAGGCCAATTTGGCCGACTGCTTGGTCTCCCTAGAGGGTATTGCCGAGCAAATCGTGGTTGTGGATACCAACAGCAGCGATCGCACCCTAGAAATCGCCAAAAACCATGGGGCCGTAATCGCCCAACCAACAGATTGGCCTGGTTTTGGCCCCCAAAAGAATCGTGCCCTAGATCTGGCAACCGGTGACTGGGTTTTATCCCTGGATGCCGATGAAAGACTCACACCAGCCCTCAGAAGTGAAATCCTGACGGCAATTCATCATTCCGCTCATGTGAACTGTTTTGCGATTCCACGCCTTTCTTGGTATTGTGGCCGTTTTATCCGCCATTCTGGCTGGAGCCCAGATTACGTTGATAGATTGTTCAAGCGTGGCACCGCCCGCTTCTCTGACGATCTAGTTCATGAGCGCCTGATCCCGAATGGCCAAGTGGCCAAACTCGAAAATCCCATGTTGCACTTCAGCTTTATGAATTACTCCCAAGTCCTGCAAAAGTTAGATCGATACTCAACAGCATCAGCAGAGCAAGCCTTTGCCAAAGGCAAAACTAGCACCCCATTAAAAGCAGTTCTGCATGGTGTCTGGGCTTTTGTACGTACCTATTTCATACGCGTTGGATTTTTAGATGGCGTCCAGGGTTTTGCTTTGGCTATCTCCAACGGGCAAGGTACTTACTATCGCTATATGAAGCTATGGCAACTGCATCAAGAAGCCAATAATCGCAACGATCATTACAGCAAATGATTTCCATTCTTCTGGCCACCTATAACTGGCCGCAAGCCCTAAAGTTATGTCTTGAGTCGCTCAGCACTCAAACAGATCTGGATTTTGAAATCATCATTGCCGATGATGGGTCTTCTGCACAGACCAAAAACCTCATAGAAGCCATTCAGCCCAAGTTCCCCGTAAAAATAACTCACCTCTGGCAAGAAGATCAAGGTTTTCGTAAAACCCGCATTCTCAATCAAGCGATAGAGGTGGCAGGTGGTGAATATTTAATATTCCTAGATGGTGATTGCATTGTTCAACCGGACTTTATTGCAGAGCATCGCAAGTTAGCTCAAACGGATCATCTGGTCACTGGAAGCCGAGTATTGCTAAACGAAAGTCTAACCTTAGAGCTACTCACTTGGGCGCAGTGGGATTTCAAGAAATTTGCCAACAACCTTTTAAGCTACCGCCTATCCGGCGGAATCAATAAATACTGGCCCCTGAAGATTAAGCTGGGTAATGGGGCTTGGCGCAACTACCAAAAGTTTGTCTGGCGTCGCATCAAGGGCTGCAATATGGCCTGCTGGAAGGCTGATGCGTTGGCCATTGGCGGCTTTGATGAAACCATGACAGGCTGGGGTCACGAGGATGCAGATTTTGTTTTCAGACTTCAAAACAGGGGCTTGATTCGTAAGTCGGGCTCTTGGTCTACTGAAGTACTTCATCTACACCATCGCATCAACGACCAATCCAACGCTGCAGAAAATGCACGTCGTGTGCGCGAAAAAATTCTAGCTAAGGCTAGACAAAAAAATAATTGAGTTACATTAAGCCTATGACTGCATTCTCAATACTGAAACCTAAAAAAGTGTTGTTTATTGCGACTCGCCAAATTGGTGACGTGTTGGTAACTACCCCACTCATTTCAAAAGCGCGCGAGCTTTGGCCAGATGCGGAGTTTCATTTTCTGGGCTATCGCGGTAAGCTCGACATGCTCAAGGGCAATCCAGATATCGCGCAGACCATTGAAACATCAGATCGCCCACGACTTGGAGAATATCTCTCCTTATTTTTCCGACTCTTTCAGCGCTATGACTTAGCGGTAGTGACACAGCCTAGCGATCGGGCCTATATTTATGGCTTAGTAGCAGCCCATCAAAGGGTGGGCGTATTGGGTGGACACCCTCAAGGATTCAGTCAGCAAGATAAAGCTAAGAGCAGTAAAAGCGATAAACAGAATGCTTGGAAGAAAGCAATTTGCTTACACACGGTTGATGTCGACTATTTCGCACAACACGTCATTACTGAAAAGCTGCGCCTGCTGGGCGCTTTTTATAGAAACCCACAGGATTTATTTAGCAAACCTATCTCAGTAACTGCCCCTGCTGGGGACCCGATTACACCTAGCATCGCTGCCCAACTTCTCTCACCTTATATCGTGGTCCACCCCGGCCCACTCACAGCCTACAAGCGTTGGCCCCTCTCCTACTGGCAAACATTGCTTACTTGGATTGTGCAACAAGGTTATCAAGTCGTCCTCAGCGCATCCCCAGCCAAGCAAGATCTACAGCTCAACCATGACATCCTCTCTTTGCTTGATGAAGAGACCCGCAAGAATGCCATCGATACCACTGGGCTTCTCACGATTCCACAAGCGGGGACTCTGATTCGGGGAGCGGTTGCCTATGTCGGGGTTGATACTTCAATCACCCATCTAGCAGCAGCGTGCAATACGCCAACAATCGCCTTATTTGGTCCTACACCGCCAACAAACTTTGGGCCTTGGCCTAATGGCTTTATTGGAGACCAACCTTATCAATTACGGGCCCACACTCAAACCGTGGGCAATGTCACGATCTTACAAGGCCCTGGTGAATGCGTCCCCTGCCGTAAAGCGGGCTGTGAGGATAGAGCAAGTAGCAAGAGTGAATGCTTGGACCAGCTAGAACCTATACAAGTGATTGAAGCACTTCAAAGCGCTACAAATAAATAAAAACTCTAGGTAGTTTTGGTGGTGCTGATTTACTGGTACTGAACCTGAACGGTATTGGATTGTTTCGCAGCCAGAATTTGATTGAGACTATGCAAGCAAGCATCGTCAGGATAAATTCGCAGCTCTTCTGGGAACTGCATTAAGCAAGCCCCACCACTAGTAGTTACAGCTGCAGTCAGCATTAAGCCTTTCATACCTTCATTGCCACCTGGCATCGTTGCAGCTGCAGGCCCCAACTTAGGATCCCGTACGCGGTTACTCATGAGGTGGGGGCCAATTTGGCTACGCAACGATTTGAGGTCGATAGCCGAATCAATACTCAGGTGGATATTGCGTGCAAAACGCATTCGCGCGCCAGTGATATCCATCACCCCCTCAGAGATGATGCGCATGCCTCCAGAAAACTTATCTGGAGTGACATTCACCTTGGCAACCAATAATTCATCCTCTTTGAGCCATGAGCGATTCGGTTCATAGACTTCGCTGTAGAGAGTTACCTCAATTGCAGCCGTTCCATCATCGATGGTTGCAATCATCATACGACCACGCTGACCAGTCAACATTCGAGCGGAGGTAATAATGCCGGCAATGAGCTGATCCTTGCCTTCAGTTACTTTTGCCAGTGACTGACGAATGAAATGCGCCGTCTCATCACGGTAAGCATCAAACATATGTCCTGTAAGACATAGGCCCAGAGAATTTTTCTCATCCTGAAGACGCTTCTTTTCAGACCAGGCTGGCTCACGTACTAATTCAGGTAAGTGGCGATCCTCTTCTCCTGCTACCTCAAACAAACTGACTTGGTTAATCGAGGCTTCAGCCTGTTCAGCAGCCTCGATTGCGCGAGCAAGTGAGGCTAATAAAGTAGAGCGAATGTCATATAGATTTCCGCCGGCAGGCACAGAGTCTTTATACAAACTATCAAATGCACCTGCACGCATTAAGGCTTCAATAGCACGGCGATTGACTTGTCTGCGATCAACTCGCGCGCAGAAGTCAAACAGATCCTTAAATGGACCGCCAGTCTCGCGAGCTTTTACAATCACCTCAATCGCTGCTTCGCCAGTACCTCTGACAGCACCCAAACCATAACGAATATGACTGATTGGTGAGTCGGGAGCGGCATCGGGTGCACGTAAGGGTGTAAACACATACACACCGGTATTAATGTCTGGTGAAAATACCCGGATTTGATTTACTAAGCAATCGTCATACAGAATCTTCACCTTATCGGTGTCATCCATCGCGAGCGATAAGTTGGCTGCCATAAATTCAGCAGGGTAGTAGGCCTTTAACCAGGCGGTTTGATAGGCTAAGAGAGCGTAGGCGGCAGCATGGGATTTATTAAATCCATAACCCGCAAAACGCTCCATCAAGTCATAAATCTCGTTGGCCTTACCTTCGGTGATACCACCAGCTTTCGCGCCGTCACTAAAGATCTTGCGATGCTGAGCCATCTCCTCGGGCTTTTTCTTACCCATTGCACGACGCAACATATCCGCGCCACCCAGTGAATAACCACCAATCATCTGCGCCATCTGCATAACCTGCTCTTGATAAACCATGATGCCGTAGGTTTCTTGTAGAACAGGCTCAATACGCGGATCTGGGTACTCTACTTTTTGACGACCATGCTTACGCTCAATAAAATCTGGAATCAAATCCATTGGGCCCGGACGATACAGCGCTACAAGCGCAATGATGTCTTCGAAACGGTCTGGCTTCGCCTCACGAAGCATACTTTGCATGCCGCGACTTTCTAGCTGAAAGACGGCAACAGTATTGGCATTCTTTAAAACCTCAAATGCTTTTTCATCATCAAGTGGAATCTCGCCAATATTCCAGTTTTTACGCTCCGTATGTAGTGTCTGAATCCACTTCTCAGCAGCAGCTAAAATAGTGAGTGTCGTCAAACCTAAAAAGTCGAATTTAACTAGGCCAATCGCCTCAACGTCATCTTTATCGAACTGGCTAATAACTGAGCCACTCTCTTGATCTTTAGAATCTTTTGCTTCTTGTGTGTAGAGCGGGCAAAAATCCGTTAAACGGCCAGGAGCAATTAATACACCGCCTGCATGCATGCCTACGTTACGGGTCATACCCTCTAACTGCTGAGCTAAAGATAAAAGCTGACGGACCTCATCCTCGTTCTTCTCTCGCTCGCCTAATTGCTTCTCTTCCTTCTTGGCCATTTCAATGGTCATGTATTGACCAGGCTTATTCGGAATTAACTTAGCAATACCATCAACGAAGTTGTAGCCCTGCTCGAGCACGCGACCTACATCACGAATCGCTGCTCTTGCAGCCATCGTGCCAAATGTGGCAATCTGACTCACCGCATCTTTGCCGTACTTATCCTTCACATATTGAATGACGCGATCTCGCCCATGCTGGCAGAAGTCGATATCGAAGTCGGGCATCGATACCCGCTCAGGATTGAGGAAGCGCTCAAAAAGTAAGTTGTAACGCAGCGGATCAAGATCAGTAATACCTAATGAGTACGCAACTAAAGATCCCGCACCAGATCCACGACCCGGACCAACTGGTACACCATTATTTTTAGCCCAATTAATGAAGTCCGCAACAATCAAAAAATAACCTGGAAATCCCATTTGAGCAATCGTCTTAACCTCAAAGACTAGGCGCTCGTGATAACGAGTCTCCTCTTTGGCGCGCTCTTCTGGATCAGGGAAATTGCGCTCCATGTGGCGCTTCAAACCAATCTCTGATTGCTGCAATAAATAATCGTCGAGCGTAATACCTGGGGGCGTTGGAAAATCTGGCAAGCGTGGTTGACCCAACACCAAAGAAAGATTACAACGCTTAGCAATTTCTACGGAGTTAGCTAGTGCAACTGGCAAATCTGCAAAGCGCTTTTCCATCTCTTCTTGAGATAAGAAATACTGCTCTTCATTAAATTTCTTGGTGCGGCGAGGGTTTCCTAATAATTCACCCTCAGCGATACATACTCGCGCTTCATGAGCAATGAAATCACTCTTTTTCATAAACTGCACAGGATGCGTAGCAACGATCGGTAAATCCATTTCACTAGCGAGATGACAGGCTAGTTGAAGCTGCTTTTCATCCTGAGGATGGCCACCACGCTGAACTTCGATAAAGAAAGCATCGGGAAACAACTTTGCCCACTGTTGAGCAGCAACCTTAGCCTGATCTTCCTGACCAGCCAACAGGGCAACACCAACATCACCCCAGCGTCCGCCAGAAAGTGCAATGAGTCCATGGGCTAGGGTTCTTTTTGCTGCTTTGTCTTCAGCTTTAGAGCCTGGTTCACTAAACCACTTAGGATCTATTTCAGCGCGACCACGTGACTGATTCTCCAAAGAAGCTTTGCTCAATAACTGGCAAAGATTGAGATAGCCAGAATGGTTTTGAACCAGCAGCAGCAAACGATAGGGTTGGTCTGGATCCTGAGGGTTGCTAATCCAAACATCAGCCCCTGCAATGGGCTTAATTCCACCAGAGCGAGCGGCCGTATAAAAGCGGATTAAACCGAATAAATTGCTTAAATCAGTCAGGGCTAGAGCCCCCATGTCATCTTTTTCGGCAGCAGCCACAGCATCATCAATACGAACGACGCCATCCGTAATTGAAAACTCGGAATGGACGCGTAGATGAACAAAACGGGGGGAAGCCATGAGATCATTTTAGCTGTGCCGAACCTCAAAAACCTCTCACCCCCAGCCGACGGCTATCGTGGGCGATTTGCACCCTCGCCTACCGGCCCGCTACATGGGGGATCGCTAGTTGCCGCCCTTGGAAGCTGGCTGGATGCCCGCAAAAATCAGGGGAAATGGCTTCTCAGAATCGAAGATTTAGACACTCCGCGCTGTATTCCAGGCATTGATCAAGAAATCCTGCGTCAATTACTTGCCTGCGGCCTCTCCTGGGACGAAGAACCTACTTGGCAGTCCAAGCACCAAGAGCGCTACCAAAAGGCTCTGGAGCGCTTAAACGCGCTCCAAACTATCTATTCCTGCACCTGCTCCCGGCAAACCATTGCAAACGTCCTGGAGGCTCAAGGTGTAATTACCCCCCGTAATCAAGAAATAGTCTACCCAGGTACTTGCCGACCCAAGGAAGTCCAATTAAATCAAGGATTCAGTAAGCAGGTATCTGGTACTGCCTGGAGGCTCGCACTTCCACCCGATCTCACAATTGAATTTGAAGACCTTGCCCTAGGAAAACAGGATCAAGACTTAAATCGAGAAGTGGGGGACTTTGTCTTGCGTCGTCGGGATGCTGTGTTTACCTATCAACTCGCTGTAGTGGTGGATGATGCCGATCAAGGCATTACCCACATCGTGCGTGGTCAAGATTTACTCAGCAATACGGCGCGGCAGATTTACTTACAAAATATCCTTGGATATCCGACTCCAAGTTATTTGCACCTACCCCTTGTACTGGATGAGCATGGCGAAAAACTCAGCAAACAAACTCTCGCTAGCGCCATTCAAACTGAAAATGAACAACAGGCTTTACATGAATTGCGTAAAGCGGCAATACATTTGGGATTAAGAAATCTACCAGATGGAAAAGCAATTTCCATTGCTGAGTGGCTCTTAGCGGCCACCCAGGCTTGGAATAGAAAAGTTACTTTTTTTTAAAGCCGCCGAGCAGAGCGCCGACAGCAGGTCTAGCAGGAGTAATACCCACTTTTTTCTCTTCGGAGATAGTGGCGCCTGAGGAAGACTGAGGTGCAGCACTAGGCTCATAAGGTTTATAGAAAAAAGGATCTGACATTTTTGCCGGTGCATCTGATCTCGATGAGCTTCTGCTTGACGCAGGACTAGGACTATAGCTAGGACTACCTTCGGGCAGAGGCTGAACATCCAACTTACGCTTCATCAATCTTTCAATATCATCGAGCAAGCGTTTTTCACTAGCATCTACCAATGCAATCGCGTCACCTTTGCTGCCCGCGCGACCTGTACGACCAATACGGTGAATAAAATCTTCTGCGTTGTATGGCAACTCATGATTAATCACGCAAGGCATCGATGGAATATCCAAGCCACGTGCAGCTACATCGGTAGCTACTAATGCCTCAATAGCGCCAGACTTAAATGCATCCAAAGTTAAAGTGCGTTCGCCCTGACTCTTATCACCATGAATCGCTCCCGCTTTAATTCCGTCACGCTCTAGCGCTCTAGATAATTTTGCACAACCTAAACGGCTATTGGTAAAGATGATGCACTGACGAGATAAGCCTTGACGGGTACGCGCCTCAAGCACTTTTACAATTGCACGCTGCTTGTCCGCACTAGCAACCATATGCACGACTTGCTTGACGGTATCCGCTGCCGCATTTTGACGCGCTACCTCTACAGTCACTGGAGTACGCAAATAACTCTGTGCTAATTTTTTAATCTCTGGTGAAAACGTTGCTGAGAACAATAATGTTTGGCGCTGTGCAGGAATCAAATCAATGATGCGTTGCAAGTCAGGCAAGAAACCCATATCGAGCATGCGATCGGCTTCATCCAAGACCAGAATCTCGACCTGTGAGAGATTGGCCACTTTTGAACCGATGTGATCTAGCAATCGTCCTGGGGTGGCAATCAAAATCTCCACGCCACTACGTAATGTGGCGACTTGCTCTTTCATATCCACGCCACCATAAACCACGGCAGCGCGTAAATCAGTATGTTTGGAATAGCTCGCTGCATTCTCAGCAACTTGAACCGCTAATTCACGTGTCGGCGTTAATACCAAAGCACGAATCGGATGACGCGCAGGCGATGCGCTGCTACTAGCATGACGTAGAATTTTTTGAATAATTGGCAGTACAAAAGCGGCCGTCTTACCCGTACCAGTTTGGGCTGCGCCCATCAGGTCGCTTCCAGCCAATACATGGGGAATGGCTTGAGCTTGAATCGGAGTTGGGATGCTGTAACCCTGCTCGGATACCGCTTTTTGAATCTTGGGATCTAAGCCAAAATCAGCAAAGGTCATTGCTGCAGGAGGGGCGCTACTCTCAGTAGCGCCAATAGGGAGATCTATTTCAGGAACAGTATTTGTCAAGGTAACTTACAGGATGGCCGCAATGCCGGCTTTAGCAGTTTCAGCATCCTCGGTTGATTTAACGCCGGAAACGCCGACTGCGCCGATGGTAAACCCATTTACCTCGATATTGACGCCACCCTCCAACATGCCCGAAATATGTGGGGCAGATAAAAAGGAGATACGTCCATTATTAATAATCTCTTCATAAACACGGCTCTCGCGTTTACCCATTGCAGCAGTGCGCGCTTTTTCTTGGGCAATATAAGCAGAGACAGGAGCGCAACCATCGCGACGGGTTAAACCTAATAGATGGCCACCGTCATCACAAACGGCAATCGTTACCGCCCAATTATTGGTTGCCGCATGCTTATCCGCTGCGTCCAAAATCTTTTGAACATCAGCCTGGGTTAAATAAGGTTTAGTTGCCAACATGATTAATCTCTCTGTCTCTAATGCTATTGATATATATAGTGAATTATAGGTTGAGTCTGACGACCCAGCCTTACTTTAGATAGTCCTGAGCCGCAACTACGCCACTTGCCTTGGGTTTATAGCCCATCGCACCCAAACTCATCTCTACCCCGCTTAAGGCAGCCATGAGGCTTAATTCATTGCAATCGCCCAGGTGGCCAATACGGAAAATCTTGCCTTTGAGCTTGCCTAAGCCCGTTCCAAGGGAAAGATTGAACTTTTCCAAGGCATGTTTACGTAAGACATCCGCATCCATGCCCTCAGGAACAACAATGGCAGTAAGGACTGGCGAGTAGGCCGTTGCGTCTAAACATTGGTTCTCAAGACCCCAGGCAGCTACTGCGCGACGACAAGCCTCTGCCAAGCGCTGATGGCGGGCAAAAATCGTATCCAGACCCTCGGTCTGCATCATGTCGATCGCCTCATGCAAGCCGTACATCAAATTGGTGCTGGGGGTAGTCGGCCAATAACCTGTTTTGTTGGACTCTAAGATCTCATCCCAAGCCAGATACGCTTTTGGAATCGTGCTGCGCTTGCTAGCTTCAATTGCTTTAGGGGACAAAGCATTAAAACCAATTCCAGGAGGCAACATCAAACCTTTTTGCGATCCAGATACGGTGACATCAGCACCCCAAGTGTCATGGCAATAATCTGCTGAACCTAAGCCAGACACGCTATCTACCAGCAATAAGGCTGGATGCTTGGCATCATCAATCGCCTTGCGAACCGCAGCAATATTGGATGTCATGCCGGTGGAGGTTTCGTTATGAACCACACACACTGCTTTAATTTCATGCTGGGTATCTTTGCGTAAGCGCTCTTCAATCACCGATGCGTCCACACCCCAACGCCAGGTATCTTGTCCAGCCTTACCAACGACCTCAACTTCAATACCAATCCTTTTGGCCAAAGCACGCCAGAGGTTTGCAAAGTGGCCAGTTTCATAAAAGAGAACCTTGTCGCCAGTATTAAGCACGTTAACTAAAGCGCCTTCCCAAGAGCCTGTCCCGGAAGCGGAATAAATAATGACAGGCTGCTCGGTCTTAAAAATCTTCTTAATGCCATCCAACACTTTGAGGCCAAATTCTCCGAACTCAGGACCACGATGGTCAATCGTTTGATAACTAATAGCCCGCAAGATGCGTGATGGCACCGGGCTTGGGCCAGGAATGTGTAAGAAATGACGGCCTGAGAGGTGATTATCAAGTTTTAGCATGCTTAGTCTCGCTTGTTTTTAGTAGTTAATCTTGCGAGCCAGTGTAAGGCACTTTTTGGCAATTTACAATTTTGTATGCAAAATATTTCTCTTTCAAGTGAAAAATAAGCCATTTATAGCGTTATTTATGCCTATTCATGAGTTATAGTAAATATGTATACAAAATTTAGGCATTCCATATGATGCTCACAGCACCAGCAAATACCCAAAATTTGCATGAAGCAACATTCCAGAAGCTACGGTCTTTATTAGTAGAAGGCGTGATTACTCCTGGCAGCAAACTCAATGAGCGCGAACTGGCAGAACAACTCCACGTGTCGCGCACCCCCATTCGGGAAGCCATCCGTCGCTTGGCTGCCGATGGCTTGGTAGAGCTCATTGCCAATCGTGGCGCAATCGCCGTACAACTCACTCGCGACGACATCATTCACACCTTTGATGTGATTGCGAATTTAGAGGGCTACTCTGGAGAGCTGGCAGCCCAAAACATTAGCGACCAAGCGCTCACTGAGCTAGAAGCTCTTCAGTACGAGATGATGGCTTCCTATGCACGCAGAGATTTATCCAGCTATTACCGCTTAAACCTCAACATTCATCGAGCCATTAATCAAGCAGCCAACAACCCAGTCTTAAGCCAACTATTTACTCAAGTAAACGCCCGTATCGAAGCGCTGCGCTTCCGATCCAATCAAGATGGCGTGAAATGGGAAAAGGCTGTAGGTGAACATCAGGAAATGCTTGAAGCATTAAAAGCGCGTGACAGCGCACGCATGCGCAAAGTCATGATTCAGCACGTTATGAATAAGCGTGATGTCGTCATTCAATTAGTTGACTCAGAATCTAGAGAGAAAGCTGCGGCATGAATAAGCCACTTGATTTACCCATTCCAGAATTCGTTGCCAATAAGGCGGAGTTAGCTAAGCGCCTTAAACAAGAAACCTCTGGTGAGGTGATGACCGATATTGCCAGTCGCGGGCGCTACGCAACGGATGCATCTATTTATCAAGCTATGCCTGTAGCGGTCTTGGTACCTAAAACGGCTGATGATATTGCGGCAGCCATTCAGATTGCCGCTGACTTAGGCATTCCAGTGTTGCCTCGTGGCGGCGGCACCAGCCAATGTGGTCAGACCACTGGCACAGCACTCGTGATCGATAACACCAAATACTTTCGCAAGCTCTTGCATACAGACCTAGAGAAAGCTACGGCAATTGTTGAGCCAGGGATGGTCTTGGATCATCTCAATGCCGCACTCAAACCCCATGGTCTCTGGTATCCAGTTGACGTATCTACTGCCGGGCAAGCGACGATTGGCGGCATGGCCGGTAACAACTCTTGCGGCAGTCGCTCAATTGCTTACGGCAATATGGTGCACAACGTTTTAGGTATTGATGCATGGCTCGCAAATGGTCAAGTAGCCAGTTTTGGAAATTATGCCCATAGCTCTGGCGCTGCAAAACAGTTGGGTGATTTTGTCAAAGGTCTCGCCAACAAACTCCAACCTGAAATCGAAGCCCACTTCCCAAAAGTATTGCGTCGTGTTGCTGGATATAACTTGGATGTCTTTCATCCTCAAAGTGAGCTCCCCTACACGCAAGATGGCAGCGTCAATTTAGCGCACCTCTTAGTGGGTAGCGAAGGCACATTAGCTTATTTCAAATCACTGGAACTCAAGCTGGCACCATTGCCGCAACACAAAGTTCTTGGGGTGGTGAACTTTGCGAGTTTCTTTAAGGCCATGGATAGCGCGCAGCACATCGTCAAGCTGGGACCTACCGCCGTTGAATTAGTTGATCGCACCATGATTGATTTAGCGCGCCACAACCCTAGCTTTAAGAAAACAATTGAAACTGCACTGATTGATGCAAACACTCAGACGCCAGAGGCAATTTTGCTGGTGGAGTTTTCGGGTGAGTCACATGCGCCTTTGCTCGAGAAAATAAAGTCTTTGCAAATCCTGATGGGTGACCTTGGTCTTCCAGGTACGGTTGTTGCCATGCCTGATGCTAAGCTGCAAAAGAATTTATGGGAAGTGCGTAAGGCCGGTTTGAACATCATGATGAGCCTCAAGGGTGATGGCAAGCCAGTGAGCTTTATTGAAGATTGCGCTGTTCCACTGGAGAGTCTTGCTGAATATACCCAGGCATTGACGGACGTATTTTCTAAATACGGATCACGCGGTACTTGGTACGCGCATGCCTCTGTTGGAACTTTGCATGTGCGCCCTATTTTGGATATGCGTCGTGATGGCGCCCAGAAGATGCGTGCGGTAGCTGAGGAAGCTTCAGCCCTCGTTCGCAAGTACAAAGGTGCTTACAGTGGTGAGCATGGCGATGGGCTTTGCCGAGGCGAATGGATCTCCTGGCAATTTGGACCTAAGATTACCCAAGCCCTTGGAGACATCAAACACGCGTTTGATCCCAATGGATTGTTTAATCCTGGCAAGATCATCAACCCACCAAAAATGGATGATGTGAGCAACTTCCGCTTTTCACCAAACTATAAAGTCATCCCACTCCAGCCCGCTTTAGATTGGTCCGCCTGGAATGTGCAGAACAATCCCGTTACCGAGGAAACTAGCGCACCAGGGACTGGTGGTGATCCTGCTATGGGATTAGCCAAAGCAGTAGAGATGTGCAACAACAATGGTCACTGTCGTAAGTTTGATGCCGAAGTGATGTGTCCCAGCTATCGCGTGACACGCGATGAAAAGCACCTCACTCGTGGTCGCGCAAATACCCTACGCCTAGCCCTCTCCAATCAGTTGGATCTGAAAGGCGATGAGGCATCTGCCGCTTCTCCACTAGGAAGTGATGCCATCAAAGAAGTGATGGAGCTCTGCGTGAGCTGTAAGGCCTGTCGCCGTGAATGCCCTACCGGTGTTGATATGGCAAAGATGAAGATCGAGTTTCTGTCGGCTTATAAGAAGCGGGTTGGGCACACAATGCGCGATCTAGCTGTAGCTTATCTGCCAAAGTACGCGCCCATCATCAGTAGCATCCCAGGACTGCCTGCATTGCTTAATCTTCGCAATCACATTGCACTAATTGCCAAAGTACAAGAATGGCTCATGGGTATTTCTGCACAAAGAAGTCTACCGATCTGGAAAGCCAAAACCTTTTGGAGCGATCAGAGCACACTGTCGCCACATCAATTTACTCCAGCAGAACTCAGCACTGCAGATGCAGATGGTAATAAGGGAGTAGTGCTACTTGCAGACACCTTTAATGCTTATTTTGAGGATGAAAACTTGCAGGCGGCATTGGCAGTTCTGAAGGCCGCTGGTTATCGAGTGCATATTCCTCAAAAGAGTCTGGATAAAAAAACTGCAGAAGCAAACCCAACATCAAACACTTGCTCTAAAGAATTTTGTTGTGGTCGCACTTACCTAGCAGCCGGCATGGTGGATAAGGCCAAAGCAAACTTAGAGGAATTGGTCAACCATCTAGCTCCCTTTGCAGAAAAAGATATTCCCATCATTGGTCTGGAACCCTCTTGTTTATTCACCTTAAAGGATGAGGCATTAGTGATGGGCTTTGGGGAGCGCGCGATTAGTGTGAGTAAGCAAGCGCAACTCCTAGAAGAGTTTTTAGCTAGCGAAGCAAGAGCAGGAAGACTTAAACTTCAACTCAAACCATCTACCCGCCCTGTGCTGTTTCATGGTCACTGCCATCAAAAATCGTTTGCCGCTGTGACGCCAGCTCTAGAACTCTTAAAACTCATCCCCAACGCGGAACCAAAACTCATTGAGTCTTCTTGTTGTGGCATGGCTGGAAGCTTTGGTTACGAAGTGGAGCATATTGAAGTGTCTAAGCAAATGGCGGAAGCCAGTCTCTTGCCCGCGATTCGAAAAGCACCAGATAGTTGGGTAGTTGCAGATGGCACAAGCTGTCGCCACCAGATTGCCGATGGCTCTCAAAGGGAGGCCGTCCATATCGCCAAGATCTTGGCGGCCCATCTATAAACCAGGATATGATTATTAGTTAACGAATGACGCCATAAGCCAGCATCAGCAAGGTTCCAGTCAATAAGGCTGGAACGAGACGGCGCGTTGGTTTGGACACCATCACGCCGATACTCAAGACGCAAATCAAGATCCGAATCCAGGCGGGCACAGTGGCTAAGAGGCCTAGAGGCATCAAAATCATTCTGACAGTCAATGCGGCAACCATCGCATAAGTGACTGCAGCGAGCCAGCGAAAAATTTCGCTATCTTGATTAATTTTTTTGGCAAGCAGGACGCCAATAGCACGGCAAAAGTAGGTGCCTAGAGTGGCACCCGCTAAGGCAATCCACAAACCCCATCCCTGAAGAGCAGCATTCATTAACCAATCACCCCGGCTCTCTTACGCAGTATTTTGCGATCAAGTAAATAGGCAATAGTGCCTGCTACTAGGCCAGTTGTCAGCAAGCTCGTATCACGATCCAACTCAAAGAATAGTGGGCCCAATACAAAACCCAAACCAATTGCGATGCGATTAATCCAAGGCTTGACCTCGGTAAAGGTCAGTAAAAAAAATAGGGGGTTGATAAAGACCAGACCAAGCGTAATTGCTGGCGGTACTACTCCAGCTAATAGAAAACCCAAAATTGTGCCTGGAACTGAAATCAACCAGCACAACAAACCAAGACCAACGAAGTAACTCAAGCGATGCTTTGCCTCCATCGTCTGAAACTCACGCATTGAGATGGCCCAAGCAGTCATTGCTAGAAGATGAACGGAGGCATAAAGCCCATGGTTGCGATCTTTTTCGTGAAACTGCGGAAAGAGCGTCACCGTCATGGTGATAAAGCGTGTAGAAGTTAAAGTCACAGCGAGCGCAATGGCGAGAGCTGAAGATCCAGTGATTGCCATCTCTAACAAAACAACCTGTCCTGGCAGCGCGAACATGAAAAAACTAGTGGCACTCGTAAACCACACATCCATACCATTGGTTTTACCCATCGCACCAAAACCCACCATGCCCGCGAAAAGCACCATTGCAGGCGCACCTGCCGCATCCCGAATGCCAGCCCAAAAAGCTTCAGTACGATTTTTAAAGCGCTGTGCCGCTGAACCTGCTAGCGCGATTTCGCTAGGGTCTATATAAGGTTGATCGGCTGATGACATGGCTTATTGTAAGAGCTGGAGCTAAACTTCGCTAAGAAGCCCTCAAGAACTCAGCGCCCACTCGATATGCTCGGCCACCAACACATCAGCCATCGGTAACGCACTAGACAGAGCTTCGCGTATCAATACCTTGTCAGCCGTCGCGACCTGTTCATCAGTTATGGCATTGCCTAAGGCTACAGCTAAGTTTCTGCGCCAGCGAGAGTAGCCAATACGACGAATTGCACTGCCCTCATGGCGTTTCTCAAATTGATCTTCTGTCCAAGACCAAAGTTGCAAGAGGCTCGCCTTTCCAAGACCATGACGTTCAGCAAAGTCTGGCAAGGCCGTACGTTGCGCAAACTTATTCCAGGGACAAATGAGTTGGCAGTCATCGCAACCGTACACGCGGTTGCCCATCGCTTTCCGAAACTCCACTGGAATAGCGTCTGGGTTCTCAATCGTTAAATACGAGATGCAGCGACGTGCATCCAATTCATAAGGTGCAGTGATAGCCTGAGTAGGACAAATCTCGATACAAGATTGACAAGTGCCGCAGTGTGATTCCTCTTCCTGGTCTACAGGCAAGGGAACATCCACCAAGATCTCACCCAAAAAGAAAGTTGACCCCGATTCTCGATTGAGTAACAAGGTATGTTTACCTCGCCAACCCAATCCCGCTTTACGAGCTAGTTCCACCTCCATCAACGGAGCTGAATCCGTAAACACCCGATAGCCAAATGATCCAATGTGCTTTTCAATGATCTGCGCAAACTCTTGCAAACGATTACGTAGGACTTTGTGATAGTCACGACCACGGGCGTACATCGATACCACTGCTTGAGTAGGCTCTGCTAAACGCTGCCACTCAACATCAAAATCGATGGCGGGGGATAGGTAATTCATAGTGACACAAATCACCCTGACCGTACCTGGCACTAGCAGGCCTGGATCGGAGCGCAATTGGGCATGTCTAGCCATGTACTCCATCTGACCATGCCGCCCCTCTGCTAGCCACGTATTGAGGCGCTCAGTTGCGACACCCAGATGGGTATCAGTAATGCGCAAGCCATCAAAACCCAATTTTTTCGACTGCTCACCCAGCCATTCACGGAGATTGGCCTGATCAAAAGAGTTTGGTGTTTTGGAAGAAGTCATCAGGAATACAGAATGTAGCTTAATAATTGAATAAACTAGGCAAATGGCTCAGAATTCATTTACCCAACATTGTAGGCAGGAAGCAGATACTACTGCTTTGGCTCAACAGCTTGCCTTGAGTATTCGCCAGTTTTTTCAAGCAAACCAGAGCTCCCATCTCAATATCTCCCTAGAGGGCGATCTTGGTGCGGGTAAAACGACCTTTGCTCGTCATCTGATTCAAGGCTTAGGGCATGAAGGCAGGGTCAAGAGTCCGACCTATACCCTGTGTGAACCTTACCCTATTCAAATCAAGACGGATGGACCTAATACATTTATCAACATCACTGTCCATCACTTTGACCTTTATCGCATGCGTGATCCACTGGAGTGGCAAGAGGCTGGATTTGTGGAGCATTTTGATGAGACTGGATTGTGTTTAGTGGAGTGGCCAGAAAAAGCAGAGGGCACCCTGCCTACGTTTGATATTGAAATTCATCTAGTGGCAGGTGAAGCAGAGTGCGAAAGAGTGATCACTCTCAAAGCAAGCTCAGATCAGGGAGTGGCGGCTCTAAAAGAATTGCTCCCCCAATCGTAATGAGCCAGAAGCCCACCAACTCCTCCAGAAGAAAACACCTCACGATCTCAGCAAAGATGCTGGGGTTTATCTTCTTCTTCAGCGAAATGGATATTGCCTGGGGCGCCAAGATATTGGGTGTCCGCATTTGGCCGGCAGAAGACTACACACGCGTGACGCTCGAGTCCGATAAAGCACTACCCATCACTCAGCAATTGCTCACGAATCCTGATCGCTTAGTAGTCGATGTACAGGGTATGGAACTCAATTCCACCCTCAAAGACTTAGTAGCTAAAGTAAAGCCAAATGATCCCTACGTGTCACAAATTCGAGTGGGGCAATTTCAACCTGGCATGGTGCGCTTGGTATTTGATCTCAAGGAGCCTGTAAAGCCACAGCTTTTTACCTTAGATCCTATTGCCGAATATCAATATCGCATGGTGCTTGATCTCTACCCTGCCACTCCACCAGATCCTCTAATGGAATTAGTTAAGAGCAGCGCCCGTAAGGAAAGCGCCTTAGATAAGGCCAATGAAGAAATTGATCTGATTGCACAGTTCGCAACTAAAAGGGAAAAGGATGCTCCGAAGGCTCCGGTAGCACAAGCTATTCCAGATGTGAAAGAGCCACCTGCGCAAGCAAAATATAAACGCCTCATCACCATTGCCATTGATGCGGGACATGGAGGCGAAGATCCAGGCGCCATTGGAGCGATGGGCTCTAAAGAAAAACACGTGGTTCTCTCGATTGCTAAACGCTTACGGGACAAGATTGAGAATGATCCTTACATGCGACCATTTCTGACAAGAGATGGCGATTACTTTGTACCCCTTCACACTAGAGTACAAAAAGCACGCCGAGTTGAGGCGGACTTATTTGTCTCGATTCATGCAGATGCTTTTATAGAACCCAGAGCTAAGGGTGCCTCAGTCTTTGCCTTATCTCAAATGGGCGCCAGTAGCACGATGGCACGCTGGATGGCCAATAAAGAAAATGCATCTGATCTGATTGGTGGAATCAATATTAAGACCCAAGATAAGCAGGTAGCCAATCTCTTGCTAGATATGTCGACAACCGCCCAAATCAAAGACTCACTTCAGGTAGGCACTTCAATCCTCAAGCGAATTAGTGGCTTCGCCCCTTTGCATAAAGGGAAAGTTGAGCAAGCGAGTTTTGCTGTTCTCAAGGCCCCAGATATTCCATCCATCCTGGTAGAGACTGCCTTTATCAGCAACCCCCAAGAGGAAGCCCGGCTCAATGATGATGCCTACCAAGACCGGATTGCTGAAGCGATTATGAGGGGAATTAAGGACTATTTCTCTAAAAATCCACCAGTTGCTAGACGAACAAATGTCTAACAAACTCCGAATTACAAGGGCTCGCAGGCAGACATCCAAAGACCCAGGGGCATCTACAAACTTCTTGCTATAATCTTTGTCTTACTGGGTCGGTAGCTCAGTCGGTAGAGCAGCGGACTTTTAATCCGTTGGTCGCGAGTTCGAATCTCGCCCGACCCACCACTGCATAAGGCGAAGCGAGCGATAAGCTCGCTTTTTCTTTTTCGCACACCTACTACACACTTCTTGCCCTATCGTTTGCAAACGCTGTAAGCTATTGACTTAGCGAGATATTTTGCAAAATGAGTGATAGAAAACACACAACGCACATAGTTATTGATAGAGAGCTAATAGTGTATTTGCGAGAGCGAAGCACTATATGGCAATGTAGATATTGCATAGACAGACAATGGCAACGCACAAGCACAAAAGAATATGACTTAGCTAAAGCTAAGAAAGTGGCAAAGGAACTTTACTTAGAAGCACAGTGGCGAAAGAAAAATGACATCGCACCTATTACACGCTACTTTAAGGATGTTGCAAAAAGCGTAGTTAAAAAACTAAAAGAAGAAAATGCAAGTGGAAATGGCAAAGCAATTTACAAAGACTACATTGCAATAATCACAAATTACTTAATACCAGCGTTAGGCAAATACTATGTAGATAGCATTGACTACAGAGCATTAGAAGAATTAGAAAAGTATAGAAAAAATAAACTTAAAGCAGAGCCAACACGAAGCACCCTACTTACGCACAATGCCGCACTTAGCAAAGTATTGGACGAAGCAATTTACAAAGGCTATCTGTTAGCAAGTAGAAAGCCAGAGTTAAAAGTAAAAGGTAAGAAAAGCGAAAGACGCACAGAATTTACAAGAGTAGAAGCTACGGCAATTAAGGCAAACTTTGACGAGTGGATACAAAAAGGAAAAGCAGATAGTAAAGATGTAAGAGCGTTACTTAAAGATTATGTGATAACACTATTAGATACTGGTGCAAGACCAGGCAGAGAATTGCTTGAACTAACTTGGGCACAAGTTGAATTAGACAAAGAAGTAGTTAATAGAAAAACTGGTATGAGAGCAGAGTTAAGCGAAGACGACCAGCACGGAGAAGAGATAACGCATAACTTTATTCGTAAAACTCTCATATTCAATATACAAAAAGGTAAAACTGGAAAACGCATAGCTGTAGGCAGACTACCAAGCGTGTATGCACTTAATGACATTGCACAAAGAAACCACAACAAGACTTTAGAGCAAATGATTAAGAGTGGTAGTAATGAGCTGGTATTTACTTACAGAGAGTATGTAAGCAAGAGACAAAATAATCCCAATCGCAAACCACAGTTAGTAAGCCCAACAAGTTTTAGTAAATTATTTGACGAATACTTAAAGCAACACAACTTACTAATATCGCCAATTACAAATAAGAAGCGTGTGCTGTATAGCCTACGTCACACCTATGCAACGCTTGCCTTAACGCACGATAAAGTAAGCATACATACGCTTGCTAAGCAAATGGGGACAAGTGTTGCAATGATTGAGCAACACTACTCGCACTTAGATGCTGTAAAAGCAATGGCACAGTTGCGAGGCGAAGAAAGCAGACAGCTATTGGACTTAGCGTTAGACGAGGACGACAAGAAACGCTATGCTTACATTGACAAAGAAAGTAAAAGCAAAACTAAGAAGATTTAACACTTGCAATAGTTTGCTGTGCCTTAGCAATCTTCTGTCTATCACGCTCTGCCTTAAGTTGCTTGCTCACATTATCCTTTTGTAGCTTTAGCGACTTGATACGAGCTTGCTGAGGCGTAAGTGGTTTTATCGTTGCGATTTCTTTAATTAGCATATCAATGTATTTGTGTTGGAATGCTAATTACATTACTTGCACCAAACTGTGCTTGCAATATTTTCTGTGCCTCAACAATGCTGTTTGCAAAAACTATTGTTTCTACATACATACCACTTGCTTTAACTTGTGCCTTAAATTGTTTCATACAAGTATTTATTTTTTCTTATATTTACACACCCCAAATACAAACTATGTGGGGCGTGTAAAACTTATTTGCCAAATGCAAGTCTTGTTGCTTCACTAACTTCTGCAATAGCTTCGTCTAACTCTCCATTTGCAACTGCAACCTTAAGTGCTTTAAGTGTAGAAATAAGCTCGTCACCACTTGCCAACTCAATTGCATTAGCTTTAGATTTTTTATTAAGCATTAGTGTTTTCGCACCATACTTAACAGCAAGATTGATTTTGTTATTTTCATTGCTTACCCAAAACCATTCTTTAACTCTCTTTGCAACTTCTGCTGTCATACGCTCACCAGTTGCCTTATTCACATAAGTTTTTAATCGCACTGGTGCGTATGTTTTACCTTCGCGTTGTGCTTCACATAACTCAAGCTGTTCGTGCAACTTGCTAATTAGTTTATTGCGACGGATAACTATTGGGGAAGCGTGTAATTGCTTTTTACTAACAACTAATTTCAGTCCATTTAATGTGCTCATAACATTCTCCTTTTTTATTAAGCACATTTAATTTATTACCAGACTTTGCACATTCGCAACCTCAATTTGCCATACATAACCAAATAATTCACATAAAAATATTTGGTTTTATTAGGTATTGCATAAATAAATGTATGCAAATAACAGCAAACACAATTAGGGACTTTTTAGATAAGCAACAAAAGCACATTACGCACTATGTAGTTGCACAAAGCTACTATCGTCCTTATCACCAATTGCCACAAGCTGTTGAGCATATGGCACGCAATTTACAAAAAGATTTAAGGCACGCACGAAATTGTTTTAACAGAGAGCTTTACGGCAATGGAGCAAGACGCAAGCCGTTGCAATATCAGCCACTATTCATAGCAACATTAGAAGGCACAAAAAATACAAGCAATCCCCAACTCACACTTCACTACAACATTTACTTAGGCAACTTACCAAAAATACTAACAACAGAGGACATTAAAGAACTATGGACTTACTGTTGGCATACAAAAGCAAATCAATCAAGCAACATATACATTACAGAACCATTAGCTAATACTCAATCACACTTACTACATTACGGCACTAAAGAAACGCAGATAGGAAACTTAGGTTGTTGGGATTTTGAAAATACACAAATACCATACAACGCACTAAACATTGACTGAAGTTGTGTTTAGGATATGTAGCTACGCATTGGACGCAATGGGTAGTTATATAACTATGACTAAATGAATTATTGTTAAACTAAACAGAACTAATTAACTGGTGGAGTTGTTATGAAAGAGCAAGCTGTTGAAACAATCTTCAAAGTTCCAAAAATGGATTGTCCAAGTGAAGAACATATGATAAGAATGACACTTGAACAATTACCAATCCATTCACTAAAATTTGATTTGCACAATAGAGTGCTTACTGTGCAACATACAACAGAACCAAACTTGATTTTAGAAAAGCTAACACCACTTGGTTATGGGGCACAAATTCAATCTAATATATTTTTAGAAATAGACAATTTAGAAACAGATGGTGATAAAGAACACAATGCAATAGAGCGAAACACATTGCTTTGGTTGCTTGCATTAAACGGAGCAATGTTTTTTATAGAGATTATTACTGGTTGGATAGCAAATTCAGCTGGACTATTGGCTGATGCACTTGATATGTTTGCAGATGCAACAGTTTATGTAATTGCTTTATACGCTGTAGGTAAGACGGCACAATACAAACTCAAAGCCGCAAAAATATCTGGCGTTGCAATGCTTTTATTATCGTTTGGAGCTATATGGCGTGTTGGATATCAAATACATACAGACGCAGAACCTGAAGCAAACACAATGGTATGGATTTCCGTATTAGCCTTAATTGCAAATGTCACTTGCTTATACTTAATTTCAAAGCGTAAGAATGATGGTGTGCATATGAAGGCAAGCTATATATTTTCTGCAAATGATGTCATAGCAAACATTGGTGTAATTATTGCTGGTGTTTTAGTGGCTTGGTTTGCAAGCCCAATACCTGATTGGCTTATTGGTATTGCTATTGGATTATTAGTTTTAAGTGGTGCAATACGCATACTTAAGCTCAAGTAAGTAGTAGCACATCAAATCCACGCTACAAACGCTTAAAACATCACAGCGAATAGCAATTAAAGTAGAGACACGCTTAAACAGCGTATAGACGCTATACGCAAGTCTGCGTAATTTCGTAGTCAATTCACAACAAATCCAATAAATACAACAATGTAATGATTTATACAAATCCTTACATTACACATTAAAAACAGTGGTTCTCGTCTGTATCGCATTGATTATTGGAAGGATTTTAATTTGACGAACTTTTTTCAAAACGAGGTAGGAAAAAACAATAAAAGAAAACAACATATAGCTATTGCAAGATTATATTTAGGGAAGAAAGCAATGGCTAAGCAAGCAAAAACACTTACACAAGCAGAAATACGCAGAGTTTTAGATTACATAGCTACACGCAAGCACAGCACACGCAATCGTGCTTTAGTAATGACGACATTTTTAAGTGGTGTGCGTGTTGGAGAGTTGGCAAGTTTGCAATATAAGGATGTTGTTGATTTAGAAGGCAACATACGCAACGAAATTAGATTGAGTGCTGAGCAAACAAAAGGAAACGAAGCAAGAGTTGTATTTGTGAGCGAGAAACTTCGCAAAGAATTAGAGCAATATGCAAAATTCTATCAACCCAAAAACATAAACTGTAAGTTCTTTTACAGTCAAAAAGCAGACAGTGATGGATTTACAGCAAATACACTAACGCAATTCTTTCACTACTTGTATAAAAAGAGTGGTGTTTATGGTGCAAGCTCGCATAGTGGCAGACGCACATTTATTACGAATTTGGCAAACAAAGGAATTAGCGTGAGAGTGTTAGCAAGTTTAGCTGGACACAAAAATATAAGCACTACGCAATGCTACATAGATGTAAATGACGAAATGAAGCGTAAAGCTGTAGAGTTGGTTTAACTTGGTATGGTTGGTATTGGTTTAGCAAGAAAAGTGTGCGTTTAACTATTAGGTGTTGTGCAAGCTGTATGGTTTAGCACAGCAAAACATATAGGAGTAATACGCACGATTTTTTTACATAATAATGACCAAACCAACCAAGCACTATCTGTATAGCTTGCAAGGCAATGGTGGTATTTGTTATGTAGAAAAACCATACTTTTTACTCCTATGTGTTTTCAGCACCATATACAGTAATACGCATAGTTTTCTTGCTAAACCAATACCAACCTTACCAACTCTTCTTCTTTCTCAACTCTGCCAACTTACTCTTTAGCAAAGCTGTTTGTTCTTCTGTAAGCTGTTTAGCATATCCATTTGCTTCATACCAATCATCAATTTCTTTATCAACTAATACCAAAGCCTTTTTAAGCACTTCCAAACGCACTTCCTTAATTGTTTTCCAATTAAAGCGTTCTTTAATATCAATCAACTTATCTTCACTTCTACTTGTAATTAAGAATGGCAATAAATCGTATTGCAATCCTAACTCACCACTTTTAATTTTCCTATCCAACCACACAGCTAAATCAGCTCGCTTCTTCAGTGCTAATAACAAATAATCTTGTGCATTCTTAATCGCCAACTTAGCCTTATTAGCCAAGTCTGCTTTCTTCGCTTGTCTATCTACTAATACATTGCTAATTACCTTAGCACTAATAGCATAACCATCGTATCTACCAAAAAGCATTAGTGCTTGCTTATGCAACTTTTCGTATTGATTTAATACAGCTGGCTTTTTAACCTTACGCAATGCTTGTTGCTGTTTCCAGTTATTTTCAATTTCAGCTTGTAGCTCTTTTGTAAGCAAAGCATTTATATCTCGCTTGCTTACTTCATCGCCAGCAACTACCCTATCTATAAGCCTTGCAAGACTTTGCTTCTTAGCTTCTGGTGTTAAGCGTGGCACTTATTATCAATCCCAACCTTTAGTAAGTATTTTTCGTAATTTTTCCAACTCTTTTTCTTTAAGCAACTGAAAATATTTTGCATTTTTTTCGTCTGCCTTGTGCATCGCTTCCAATTTCTTTATTACAGTTGTTGTTGGATTTATTTCATCTACAAAATTTTCATATAAAACCACATTATCTAAATGCCTAACCATTACTTGAAGCATTTGACATCTTCTTGCTAAATCCTCGCATTCCTTAATATCATCTCTATCAATTGTTGTATATGCTTCTATGCAATGTCCATACATTAGTCCCAACATACTTGAATTTGCATCATCACTAAATGCATATAAAGTAGCCATATACTGAGAATTTGTTTTCAATGCCTCATCAGCTGTTCTTTTCATATCCCATACAAAAGTGTCATCCTTTTCAATTTGCGTCCAAGCTGGATTTTTCTTATTTGGATTAAGCACTACTACTTTTTTTATATTCAACTTCTGCCTCATATCTTCTGCAAGTGGCAATGGTTTTTTAGGTGAAGAAGAAATTAAGGCAATTTTTACTTTTGACATAATGGCAAATCCTTGCAAAAAGTTGTAAGCACTTGTAGTGTGCAATTCTTTTATGTTGCAATCAAATAATTTCACAAAATTGCTACACACCTTACTACACACCAAAAATATACCCTTGTTTTATATAGAGAAAATGCTGTAATTTTGTCTTTTAATCCGTTGGTCGCGAGTTCGAATCTCGCCCGACCCACCAAGCATTACTAAGCCTCGCTCTGCGGGGCTTTTTCATCTTCATATAGTTGCATAGCTAATTAATATCAATTACACTACCCCTATGTTTGAACAATGCCTCTATTTCAATACCACCAGCCTAGCTCGCCAGCTAGAGCGGGAATGGGCTAGCGCATTTAAGCCTTTTGGCCTTACCCCCTCCCAAGCATTTATGCTCCGAGTAGTCCTAGACAAAGCACCGCTATTGCAAAGTGAGTTGGCTTTGGAAATGAATATCAGCCGCCCTACTGCTACTAGATGTTTGGATGGCTTAGAACGTTTGACCTTGATTAAGCGGGTTTCCTCCGAAAAAGATGGTCGGGAGCAAGAGATTCATCCTACCAAAAAGGCTATGGAGATTAAGGATGCCATCAATGCTGCCAGTGGGGCCGTTACCAAGCGTCTTAAGAAAGTATTGGGTACAAAGCATTTTGAAGATGTTGTTGGACAACTTCAGGGCATTAGCTCTGCCTTGAAGTAATAGGGACTTTTTTATTTCCCTATTAGTTGCATAGCTAACTTATTTTATTAACTAACAAAGGAGAATGACATGCCAATCTTAAACGTCAAAGTTAGTGGACAAAAGAATATCGAGACCACTAAATCCATTAATGAGCTATTACTCGATCTTACCCATCGCATTCTAGGTAAGAAGAAGGAAGTTACCGCTATCGCTATTGAATATGTAGATCTGGACTGCTGGTTTGTAGGTGGCAAGTTATTGAGCGAACAAGGCAAGAATAGTTTTTACTTTGATATCAAAATTACCGATGAGACCAATACCAAAGATGAGAAGGCTCAGTACATCAAGGAAGCATTTGAGGGTTTTGAAAGAATCCTAGGCAACTTGCATGAAGAGAGTTATATCTATGTTCAGGATGTCAGGGCCGCCAGCTATGGTTATGGTGGAAAGACCCAGGAGTATCGATATCATCAATAATTTCTAAAATACAGCCATAACCCCCTGAAATACAATGGGTTTACTGCTAAATTATTAGGCAGAATTCCCTAGGAAATCAGCCTCAAATCCACTAAAATGGTGTTATGCCAACTAAATTTGCCAACCAATCTCAAGCTCGCCAATACAACGTTTCTAATGCCGTGGCTTCCGCTCGGATTGAGGGCATTGTTCCAACTAAGCAGTTAGAGCAAAACCTCACTGATTACGTTGCTGGCAAAAAGAGTATCGCGCAAATATTGGAAGAAACTAAACAACGTTATGTCACGCTACGACGCGGATGACACCTACTGCTACCCAGGTACAGACGTACTTCGTAATAAAGCAGAAATAACCGATGCAAATGAACTAGACGCCTACGAAGGCGAGCTATCTACTTTGCGCTCGATTGAAATTCTAGAAAATCCCATAGCAGGTCAGTTTGATTTAGCTCATCTTCGGCGGATTCATCTAGCCCTCTTTCAGGACGTCTATGAGTGGGCTGGCAAGATTCGCATAGTAGACATTAGTCGCAGCAATAGTCGATTTGCTAATGTACGTTTTATTGAATCTGCGGCAAACGACATCTTCAACAAACTAGCTGGCGAAAACTGACTAAAGGGGCTCGATGCAAGCTCCCTATCAAAAAGACTAGCTCACTATTTATCAGAGATAAATGCCCTTCATCCTTTTAGAGAGGGGAATGGTCGCGTACAACGCATATTCATCTCCCAACTTAGTCAATCAGCGGGTTATCAACTCGACTACTCAGACCTAGAGCAAGTGTATATTTATCGAGCGATGGAGATGGCTTTTAATGGCGATGAATCTATTCTTGCCAATCTCATTCTGGAACGCCTGGAGTGCAGTGAATAGGTTTGAGCATTTTTCGACCTGCCTGAGTCAATTAAACCTCTTTAAGCCCGTTGGTCGCGAGTTCGAATCTCGCCCGACCCACCAGCAACACAAAAGCCTCTGAACTTTCATTCAGAGGCTTTTTACTTTGACAAACTAACTAAAGTACGATTACACAACAACCACAGGTAACTTTGAATGGACAATGACTGCGTGTGTGTCGCTACCCATAAAAACACCCTTCAATCCAGTACGTTTGTGTGATGCCATCATGATGGCATCGGCCTTAGCCTTTTTGGCGGACTCTAGGATACCCTCATAAACGGTAGCACTAAATTCATGATGCACCTTTGCCTTCACTTCTTTGCCTACGAGTTTTAAGGCTTTCTCCAATATCTCTTTAGCATGTTGTTCACATGCTTTTTTATGGCTTGCATCTGAAATTTTATAGTCGGATGCTTTTTTTGCGTAAACAAACGGTGCCCGCGGATCTGAAATGTAAACCAGTGTCACATTAGCCCCATCAGCCTTAACAAGGTCGGTAATTACCTTCATGTTTTTTGCAGTAACCATGTCATCAACTACGGGTATCAAAATATTTTTAAACATCAGAGGCTCCAATTAAATAAATGAACCTTTTCAGTTTGCCTTCATTAGAAATTGAGCTATTGACCTAGATCAACATACCTGACACCGCGTAACATTGCTTAATCTATCCAGGCTGGGTATTTATGCATCACCGAATGAAACAGCTCAGATTCAATATGTTGATTTAGCCATTGCTTGACTAAGGTAAATGGCAATTCATTAAACCTTTGCGGATTAACCATCGCAAACTGCCGTATGAATGGAAAGATGGCCACATCAATCCATGTCATTTGGTCACCCGATAGATGCTGGTTTGATTGCAAAGCAGCCTCCATGGGTTTGAACATTAGATCGATTGCCGCACTGAACACTGTTTCTTGATTTAGATCTGGATATCGATTTGGATATTTATATTGATCTAGCAGCGTCTTAAATGGTCCATCATTTTTCTCAATCCAAGCCTGGGAGATATCTGCATCAACCGCTCCCCAGCCATCTGGATCCGACTCCCCCAATGCCCAACGCATGATGTCCAGGCTTTGATCCAAGATGAGATCGTCGACGCATAAAACTGGAACAGTTCCTTTGGGTGATGACAACAACATGGATTGCGGCTTATTGCGCAATTCAATTTCTCTGTGCTCAAGCTGAATGTCAGCATATTTCAATGCCATGCGAGCCCTCATTGCATAAGGGCATCTTCGGTAAGAATACAAAATTGGCATCATTATTTAACGGTCCGATAAGACACTGATCTCCAGAATCTTTAGTAAAGCTGAATCGCTGGGCTGGCGTAATTAGATACTAAATGAAATACCACCAGAGGATGGCGCTGGACGTGATATTTAAGTAAAGCTTGTTATCTAAAAAATAGATTATCAATATCTAAATTAATCATTATCCAAATAAATAAATAGTCTCTAGAATGTACTCTGCTGTTAATCAACTATTTCATTTTTACAGGAGAAACCATGTCACTAATCAACACAGTAGTTCCACCATTCAAGACCCAAGCTTTCCACAATGGTAAGTTTGTAACTGTTTCCGATGAGACTCTCAAAGGCAAATGGTCTGTACTCATTTTCATGCCAGCAGCATTTACATTTAACTGCCCAACAGAAATTGAAGATGCGGCTGATAACTACGCTGAATTCCAGAAGATGGGTGCCGAGGTATACATCATCACTACTGATACTCATTTCTCACACAAAGTGTGGCACGAGACTTCACCTGCAGTAGGTAAGGCGAAGTTCCCATTGGTTGGCGATCCAACTCACACTCTCACACGTGGCTTTGGCGTTCACATTGATGAAGAAGGTTTGGCGTTGCGCGGCACATTCATCATCAATCCAGAAGGTGTTATCAAAACAGCTGAAATTCACTCAAACGAAATCGCTCGCGACATCTCTGAGACATTGCGTAAGCTCAAAGCTGCTCAATACACCGCTGCTCACCCAGGTGAAGTTTGCCCAGCGAAGTGGAAAGAAGGCGCAACAACATTGACTCCATCTATAGATCTCGTAGGCAAGATCTAATCTAGGAAGTTAGTATTTACTAGTAATCAATAGACTCTCTTCGGAGAGTCTATTGGATAGGAAGTACCTCTCATCCTGCCCAATAGACTCATCAAGATTTAATATCAAGGAATGCATCATGTTAGATAGCAATATCAAATCACAACTTAAGGCTTATTTTGAAAAGATAGTGAGCCCTATCGTTTTAGAAGCCACCCTAGATGAAGGCGATTCATCTGCCCAGATGCTTGAGCTACTCAACGAGGTTGCAGAGCAATCCGAGAAAATCACCGTTAAGACTACTGGTAACAGTAAAAATATTCCTAGCTTTACAGTAAGCAAGCTTGATGAAGTCGCTCGTATTGCATTCTCTGGCCTACCAATGGGTCATGAGATGACCTCCTTCATCTTGGCTATTTTGCAAACCAGCGGCTACCCACCAAAAGTTGAGCAAGATGTGATCGACAGTATTAAGGGTCTTGATGGCAAAAAGCACTTTCAGACATTCATCTCCCTGTCATGCCACAACTGCCCAGATGTAGTGCAGGCCCTGAACCTCATGGCTGCACTCAACCCCAACATCGAACACGAGATGATTGATGGTGCTCTATTCCAAGGCTTGGTAGATCAATACCAGATCATGGCGGTGCCAACTGTGATTCTGAATGGTGAAGTTTTTGGTCAAGGCCGTATGAGCGTTGAAGAAATTGCTGCCAAACTCGACACCAGCTCTTCAGCACGAGATGCAGAAAAGATCAGCGCTAAAGCGCCTTATGATTCATTGATCATCGGCGGCGGCCCTGCTGGCGCCTCTGCAGCAATCTACTCCGCACGCAAAGGCATTAGAACCGGTGTTGTTGCTCAAAGTTTTGGCGGTCAAGTTACCGATACCGTAGGTATTGAAAACTTCATTTCCGTTAAAGAGACCGAAGGCCCTAAATTGGTGATGGCCCTTGAGCAGCACGTGAAGGAATATGAAGTAGATGTCATGAACCTACAAACCGCCAAGAGCCTCAGTAAGACTGGTGACGCAATCCAAATCACCCTAGAGAATGGCGCCATTCTCAAAAGCAAAACCGTCATTCTGAGTACTGGTGCACGCTGGCGTGAAATGAATGTGCCAGGCGAGCAAGAATATCGTGGCAAAGGTGTTGCCTACTGCCCTCACTGTGACGGCCCTCTCTACAAAGGCAAGCGCGTAGCGGTCATTGGTGGCGGAAACTCTGGAGTTGAGGCTGCAATTGATTTGGCGGGCATTGTGAGTCATGTCACTTTAGTTGAATTTGATACCAAGTTGCGTGCTGATGCAGTGCTCCAAAAGAAACTAAATAGCCTTCCTAATGTTACCGTCATTACTAATGCCCTCAGCAAAGAAGTCTTGGGTGCTAATGGAAAGGTGACTACCTTGCGTTACGAAGATCGTGCCAATAATCAGATGCATGAAATTGCACTCGAAGGCATCTTTGTTCAAATTGGACTGCTACCGAATACGGATTGGCTCAAAGGCGTGATTGATCTATCCCCTCGTGGCGAGGTCATCATTGACCAAAAGGGTGAAACATCAATGCCTGGCGTATTTGCTGCTGGAGACTGCACTACCGTCCCTTACAAGCAAATCATCATCGCCATGGGTGAAGGCGCTAAAGCATCGCTCTCTGCATTTGATTATTTGATTCGCTCTTAAACTGCTTCAATTGTTTTAAACATAAAAAATCCCCCGAACTCACATTCGGGAGATTTTTTATTGCACACTTCTAAGTTAGTAGGTGTTGCTTATGATGCCTTTGCTGCCTGTTGATGTGCCATCTGTAGCAGCTCAGCCAAATGCTTTACCTTGCGACCAGTCTCTTGCTCAATCTGCTCACGACAGCTAAAGCCATTGGTAAGAATGATAGTTTCTTGATCCGCGGATCGAATAGCCGGGAGCAGCACTAACTCTCCTACGGCTTTGGATAGCTCGACATGCTCAGGATTAAATCCAAATGAGCCCGCCATGCCACAACAGCCACTATCAATGTAATCAGCCTTTGCTCCCAAAGCGCTAAGGAGTGCTACATCACCCTTGGTACCAAACAAAGATTTCTGATGACAATGGGAGTGGACCAAGACATTACAGTCTAGGGGTGGCGGCACATAACCCTGCTCATGCAAAAAATCCCCCAGTAAATAGCTGCTAGATGACAACAACTTCGCCCTTGGATCATGAGGGAAGAACTTTAGTAGCTCATCCTTAAATACCGACATACAGCCAGGCTCAAGACCAACCACTGCAATAGGTGAATCATCACCCGCACCAATCTGATCGCCAATCGCGTCTAGAATTTTCTCCAGCTTTTGCTTGGCTAAATCAAGATAGCCGAAGTCATATAGAGGGCGTCCACAACACAATGGCGTTTTCGGTAAGGTTGCCTCAAATCCTGCGTGAGCGAGGACCTCTACAGCTGCATTCGCCACTTCGGGATGGAAGTGCTCGCAGAAAGTATCTACCCAAAGGATGACTTTTTTCTGCCCTACGCTTGCATTCGTGGATTGCTTGAATTGCTTCCGAAAGGATTGACTTGCAAACTTTGGCAAGCTGCGCTCTTGCGCAACACCGCCCACCCATTTAGCAATGCTGGAGAGGACTGGTGTTTGCATTACGCCATTAATCAACCAAGAGAACTTACTAGCTAGCGGTGCCCAATCACCAATACGGCCCATAGTGAGGGCCTGACGAGGTCTGCTATTGGTCTCGTGATAGTGAGACAAGAACTCCGCCTTATAGGAAGCCATGTCGACATGCGCGGGGCAGTCGCTCTTACAGCCCTTGCAGGAGAGGCAAGTATCAAGCGCCTCTTTAAGCTCGTTGCTTTCCCAGCCATCCTTAATCACTTCACCTTGTAGCATCTCCCAGAAGAGGCGTGAGCGGCCACGAGTTGAGAAGCGCTCTTCTTTGGTGGCTCGATAGCTTGGGCACATTGTGCCGACTTTTTCACTGCGGCACTTACCCATACCAACGCAACGCTCAACTGCTCTTTGGAAACCATTGCCCTCTTGACTCAAGAAATTCAGACGCGTCTTGATATTGACAACTTTGTATTCTGGACCCATGCGCAAGTTTTCATCTACGCGATAAGGGTGAACTACCTTACCCGGATTGAGTTTGTTCTGCGGATCCCAAATACGCTTGAACTCATGCATCGCACCCATCAACTCTTCGCCAAACATAATAGGCAGAAATTCTGCTCTAGCTTGGCCATCTCCATGCTCACCAGTAAGTGATCCTCCAAACGCCACTACCAAGGTTGCGGCATCCCGAATGAAAGATCTAAATTTAGCAACGCCTTCTGCAGAGCGTAAATTAAAGGTAATACGCGCATGAATACAGCCGTCACCGAAGTGGCCGTAAAGTGAAGTTTCATACTCATAAGAATCCACTAGCGCCTGGAAGGCTCGCAGATACTCACCTAAGCGCGCCGGATCCACTGCCGCATCCTCCCAACCCACTACTGGATCAGGGGAATTGGGGTCAATCGAAAGATGAGTAGCCGATGCGCCATTCTCACGAATCGACCAAATGCGCTTTTGCACCAAGGGATCTGGCACTAGCCAGGTTGAGGGCTGAGGCCCCTTAGTTCTTGCCTTGAAATACTGCTGCGCTTTTTCAGCCTGAGCTACTGCACCCTCCAGCGTGTCATCGCCAAACTCAACTACCACCCAAGCATTTCCAGGTGGCAATAGATCGATTTCCGCCTTAGCTAAATTACGCTGTTGTAAGCCTCGAATAATTTTGTAATCCAATCCTTCAATGGCAATTGGATTAAAGGACTGATATTCAGGCACAGCATCACCTGCCACATAAATATCCTCAAAACCCAAAACCAAGACAACGCGCTTAGCCGGACTCTTTACCAGTCGCACTTTGGCAGCGAGTGTCAGGGCACATGTCCCTTCAGTCCCGACTAAGGCCTTGGCAACGTTAAATCCATTCTCGGGTAAAAGCTGGTCTAGGTTATATCCAGAGACGCGGCGCTTGATATTCGGAAAGCGTGCACGAATCAGATCAGCATACCGATCACGTAAAGTCAGCAAGTCTTGATAGATCTGCCCCCTACGACCACCGGCAGCAATAATTTGCGCTAACTCTTGATCTGATGTCGGACCAACCCAGAAACGTTCGCCGTCATAAGTCAAAATCTCTAAAGCCTCGGTATTTTCAAGCGTCTTGCCTGCCATCACAGAATGGGCACCACAAGAGTTGTTGGCAACCATGCCCCCCAAAGTACAACGGCTATGCGTAGAAGGGTCAGGTGCAAAAGTTAAACCATGTAACTCAGCAGCATCACGCAAAGAATCGCAAATCACACCCGGCTCAACAAGGGCATTACCAGCAACGGGATCCAAAGCAAGAATGTGATTGCAGTACTTGGAGATATCAAACACGACCGCATTATTAACGGTTTGGCCATTCATGGAGGTGCCAGCACCCCGCATCAGAACGGGCGCTTTATTACGATGACAGATCTCTATACCTTTTATAAATTCCTCGGTATTTTTTGGGGTGACAACCCCAATCGGAATTTGACGGTAATTAGAAGCCTCTGAAGCATACACCGCTTGATGGGCCGTATCAAAATGAACGGAGCTCCCAAGAGCCGCAGTCAGCTCTACATTGAGCTGCTCCCACTGAGAAATACTACCCATATTTAATCCTTGTTAGATGCAATCACCCTTTTCTGGGTACTGTACATTCTAACAATTTCTACTCATTTGTGATTCTTGGCGAATTGATCAAATATGGAGAATTTGCCCTAGCCTAAGGGGTGGACTTTGCAATGAAGAAGGCCTTTGGAACCTCGGTGCACCAAACCACGCCATCCCCAATTTGTCCTGTCTGGCAAATAGTCACAATCCGATCCATGAGTACTGGCGCAATCTCATCATTGCAAACAATTTCTATTTTTACTTTTGACGAGTAGTCAGTGAGTTCATCTTTAATATTTGATTTACCCGTCCGACTGGGGGCGCTGCACCCCTCAACCTTGGTCACAGTCATACCAGGAAATCCTGGGGTCTCAAGCAATGCCGTTCTGAGAGCGGCTAATTTATTTGGGCGAATGACCGCCTTCACTTCCATCATGCTTCCACCTCTTTATCTTCAAACCATCTATATAAGACGGGGAGTACCAGTAACGTTAATGCGGTCGATGTAATCAACCCGGAAATCACCACAGCAGCCAAAGGCCGAGTTACCTCAGAGCCAGGTCCACCAGAAAAAAGCATTGGCACCAAAGCTAACATCGCCACAGAGGCGGTCATCATGACAGGTCTAAATCGGTGGCCACAACCGTGTAATAGCGCATCCTCCATAGAGTAACCATCCTCACGCAACTGCTTGATAAAGGAAATCAATACCACTCCATTTAATACCGCAATTCCCCAAAGGTTAATAAAGCCAACTGCGGCAGGAACGGATAAGTACTCCCCAGTGATAAACAATCCAAACACTCCCCCAATCGAAGAAAAAGGAAGTACCAAGATAATTAATCCAGCCAAGCGCAGAGACTTGAAGAGCATAAAGAGCAGGAAATAAATTGCCAGAATAGTCAATGGAATAATGACCATCAAACGCGCCATGGCCCGCTCCATATTTTCAAACTGCCCGCCCCACTCGAGGGTGTAACCCTGCGGCAACTCCACCTGCTTGGCAATCAGATTCTGCGCCTCTTGCACAAAGCCACCCAGATCTCGGCCGTCAACGTTGACGCCAACTACGAGTCGACGCTTGCCTGACTCTCTAGATATCTGCGCAGGGCCATCCACTAGAGAGATTTCAGCTAAGTCACGCATTAATACTTGGGCGCCATCAGGGGAGTGCAGGATAATATTTTCAATTGCATCTACCTTGTCCCGATACGGAGTGGGGTAACGAAGAATTAAAGGGAATCGCCTCTCCCCCTCGTAAACAGTACTTGCTTGCTTACCGCCGATCGCTGTTTCAATCACCTCATTGACATCAGAAACGTTAATTCCATAGCGCGCAATTGCATCACGATTGATATTAATATTTAGATAGTTTTGTCCCGAGGCTTGCTCAATTCGCAAGTCATTACTACCTTTTATCTTGGTGAGGATTTGACTGATCTGCGCACCTAGCTTTTGTAGAGTAACGAGATCATCCCCAAAAATTTTGATTGCCACTTGAGAGCGCACACCAGAAACCATTTCATCAACTCGCGCAGCAATTGGCTGTGAAATCGATAACTCAATACCTGGCAATGTTTTTAACTTATCCCGAATCTCTTGTGCAATTTCTTCCTGACTCAGTTTGCGATCACCTATCGGCTTGAGCGTGACAATAGGATCAGATTCATTTGGCTGACCCGGATCAGCTGGGGACTCCCCCTTCCCTAAGCGAGATACGGCCATCTGAACATCCGGAATAGTCATGATGCGTTTGATTGCCTCAAACTCTAACTTAATAGACTCATCCAATGAGATATTGGGGGCTCGCACAATCACTGGTGTGATCGAGCCTTCCTGCATGACGGGAATAAATGCCTTACCTAACAGCACAAATCCCACTAAGCTAATTGCTAAAGCAATTAAGGACCGCTTCACTACTAGTTTGGGATTATCCAGGCTCCACCGTAGCCAACGCTCATAAGGAGCGCGCATACTGGCTACCGCCTTGGTGTCATCTTCACTGCCGCCCTTAAGGATGTATGAACACAACACTGGTGACAAGGTAAATGACAGAATCAGAGAGATCGTCAGCGCTATGGCAATGGTGATGGCCATTGGCGCGAACATCTTGCCCTCCATACCCTCAAGCGACAGGAGCGGCATGAAAACCAAAATAATGATGCCAACACCAAAGAGTACTGGCGTCCCAACCTCAGTAGCCGCCTCCAAAATAATCCGGTTCTTAGATTCTCCAGATTTCAATCGCTGACCCAATTTAGCAAAGGTGTTTTCAACCACCACTACCGATCCATCGACCATGATGCCAATCGCAATCGCAAGACCCCCGAGAGACATTAGGTTCGCAGAAATGCCATAACGGTTCATGACCAAGAAAGTTAGTAGTGGCGTGAGAATAAGTGTGGCGACTACGATAAGTGATGAACGAACATCACCTAAGAATAAAAACAGCAAGATGACGACGAGGATGACGCCCTCAATTAAGACCTTAGCCACGTTGAACATGGCAGCGTTAACCAGATCGGTGCGATCATAAAAAGGAACAATTTGTAATCCATCTGGCAATAACTTGCCCTCATTAATTTCAGCAACTTTGAGTTTGATGCGATTAACTACGTCCCGCGCATTACCACCACGAATCATCTGAATAATCCCTGCCACGCTCTCCGTATAACCATTCTTTATCGCAGCGCCTTGCCTCACCTCGCTACCGATAGTTACTTCTGCTACGTTCCTCACATATACCGGAATTCCCTTTACTTCTTTGAGAATAATTTTCCCAATATCCTCAGGCTTAGTAACTAAGCCCACTCCGCGAATGAGATATCGCTCTGCATAGGTAGGCAGCTGTCCACCACCAGAGTTCGCATTATTTCTAGCAAGTGCTTCGTAGATATCTCGAAGGCTAACTTGATAGTGCCGTAATCTTTCTGGGTTAACAAGCACCTGATACTCGCGCGCATAACCGCCTTGCGTATTAATCTCGGCAATACCTGCAATCGATCGCAACATTGGACGAACAACCCAATCCTGAATCGTGCGGCGCTCCTCAAGCTCTTCAATCGTGAGCTGTCTATCGCCATCGGAAGGATGATCAAGTGTGTATTGGTAGATTTCACCTAAACCTGTGGATGGAGGAGCCATCACAGGCGTGATGCCGACAGGCATTTTTGCAGCAACTTCAATCAATCGCTCCGTGACTAATTGACGAGCAAAATACAGGTCCGTCTTTTCAGTAAATACTAAAGTAATGACCGATAAGCCGTTGCGGTTCAGCGAGCGCATTTCAGTTAGGCCCGGCAATCCCGTCATCCCTAATTCAATAGGGACTGTGACAAAACGCTCCACCTCTTCAGGGGAGCGGCCCGGCGCCTCGGATGCAATTTGCACCTGAACGTTGGTGACGTCCGGGAATGCGTCTACAGATAAGCGCTTGGTTGCCAGTAAGCCTGCAACAAAAAGGACGAGAGCAATAATGACAACGAGTAGTCGCTGCTGTAATGAAAGACGAACAATTTTCTCAATCATGAAATCTATCCACCACTCAACTGCCGTTTACGCTCAGCGTTCAAATGAAATGCGCCATTCACAGCAATTTCTTGCCCCTCTTTGAGGCCAGAAATTACTGGGCGATAGCCCTTTCCTTCGGGGCCAAGCTTAACAACCACCATGCGATAAGTTTCATCATCCTCACGAATGAAAACATGATCATGATTATCTTCACGAATCACTGCGCTAGTTGGAACTAGCAACCTTTCTGTAGGCTGGCTTTCAATCATCATTGTTGCCAACATGCCAGGCTTAATTAGTCCTTCTTTGTTTGGGACTTCCATACGCACTACTACTGTGCGAGTCTGTGGATTAACGATGGAGTCTACGTGCGCAACAACGCCTTCAATTTCCGTGTTTCTTAAGGCAGGGATAATCAAGGTCACTTTCTGACCCTTATGAATCAAATAGGCATTGCTCTCGGGTATCTCTGAAACAGCCCATAAAGAACCTAAGTCAGCCACCGTAAAGAGCGCATCAGCGGGCTGGACAACCTGTCCCTTATTAATTTTTCTCTCAACAATTTCACCAGGGATGGTGGCGATCACATTATTCGTGGATTCGATCACGCCTGATTTTGCTAAACGATCAATGCTGGGTTGATCCATGCCTTGGACCTTAAGCTGATCATTAGCCGCGCGAAATTCCGCCTTTGCACTACTAGCTTCAGCTTCGCGCCGTTGCAACTCTGCTAAAGCAATCACATCCTCTTTGTACAAAATTCTTGCGCGATTAGCTGCTTGATCGGCTAACTGGCTAGCACTTTTCGCCTTCAAGAAAGATAGTTGAGATTGCGTTAATTCTGTAGAGATAATCTTCGCCAAAATATCGCCCTGCTTTACAACTTGTCCAGGAATAGCCAAAATTTCAGAAACGCGACCCGTTACATTTGCACCAATACGCGACAGAAAAAGTTCATTGAAATCAATTCGCCCAGAGGCGCGGAGCTCCTCAACAAAGGAGCGAGTAGTTACAGGTCCATCAGCGATCATGCTGCGTAGATCAGCATTGACAATCACCACATTGGGGTCCTGAACGGACTTAATGATTGGGCTACGATCAAATACATTGAAGTAATTCAGGATTATTAAAAACAAGCAGAACCAGGGAAAGTAAAACAAGCCTTTTTGAGCCCATTGAGGACTCTTATCGTATCGAGACGCCACCGCTGGAATGTGAGCAGTAAACCATTCATGGGTGTAGTTGTATAAATCATTTTGGGTTTTAATGATGATGGCAATCGAAGCCCGCGCATGGACTTTTGCCATTGCCATATAGCGGGAGTACAACTCCTTGAATTTGCCTACTGCTGCCATGAACTCTTGTTTCATTGCTTTCCACTCTCTATCTTTGCAATCCACTCTGGAGTTGCCCTTAAACGCTGTATCTCAGTAACGACTGAAGCCAAATCAAAGCGAGCCTTAATTAAATCGTTGCGAGCCACCCTAAATGTTCTTTGCGCATCCAAATACTCAAGCATTCCTCGCTCACCGTAGCGGTAAGAAACTTCCGCAATGCGTCGCGCACTCGATGCCAACTGAACCACGTCTTGATCTAGAATTTTTACCTGATAACTTGTCATCTGATAAAGCTTATAGGCTGTTTCTAACTGCTGCTCGAGGCTTTGGGTTTGGGCATTCAGTTGATTTTTAGCTCTAGACGCATTTGCCTCTGCCTCAGCTATCTGACCACCCTTAAAGTCCCAAATGGGAATACTCACCACTAATCCATAAAGACGATCAGTAAAGTTCGGATCGTTGTATTGCTGAGCTTTGAATGAGAGACGCGGTAAGCGGGAATTTTGCTCAAAACTCAACTTGGATTCGGTAGCCTCAACCTCCGCCTTAGCTCTTTGTAACTCAGGACTCTGAGCTTGCAACTCGCTCAATAGAATTGGCAAGGGGGGTAGCACTTCTATTTTTGGATTCTGGGAGACCACCTCATAGTCAGCAGGTAGCTGATAGCCAACCACCTGACGCAATTGACCTTTTGCCTGCTCAACTCTGAGTTTGCTCGATTCAGCATTAATCTGCGCATTCAGAAACTCAGTCTGTGCACGAATGAGTTCAAAGCGCGCGGTTTCACCAACCTCGTAACGAATTTGCATACGGTCACGAATTTGCTTTGTCAAACTCATATCTTCTTCGGCTGCTTTTAGCTCAGCCTCACGTCGCATTAATTCATAAAATCGTTGTTGAACTTTAGAAATTAATTCAATCTCAAAGGCAATACGGCCAGCCTCTGCGGCACGTGAATTTGCTTCAGCGGCATTTACTCGTGGGAAGCGCGTGTACGGCATATCCAGTGGTTGCGTTACAGACCACGATGAAACGTTACCCGTAGTGAGCGGTCCTGATGCGGATCTCTGTTGACCAGTATTCATTTCAAACTCAGGGTTTGGGATTGCACGTGCAGCGGAAAGCTGTCCCTTCACCGCCCTAGATTGATCTCTTGCCGCTAATACTTGTGGGCTGGCATCGAGTGCCAAAGTAATCAGCTCATTTACTGTTAGTGGCTTTTGACCCTGTGCACTTACCCCGCTTGCCAGCAAAGCGCAAACAAAGATCGGAAAAATGGTTTTCAAGCGATTCATTACAATAACTTTAGAGAATAACGAACAAATTTTATTATCTCGCGATACCAGTGCTAGAGCGTCTGAAAATCCCCAAATCAGGGCTGAGAGCCCAGATTTGCTGGATTTGCACAAGGATTGGGGCAATAAATTCAAAATATAACCATTTATAAAAATTAAATGGTCTTGCCTTGATGTTGACTCACCCTTATACCGAGCCCAAAGGCCGAATTGACGATATAAGGGACTCAGAAGACTGAGCAGGCTACTCCCCATAGGTGGATAACTCATTAAAGCATACTTATATTAAATAGACTTAATTACTAGTGAGTTACTCATACATAGACATGCTTTGAAAATCGTCCATATTTCTGACTCTTACGAAATGCCTTCTGCACCAGCTTATAGATTTTCTTAAGACACATCTCCAGAGCCATCCGCTGATCTCTAGCCGTCATGCTCACCTCGATTTGATGGTGATCAAATGTCTCCAAGCTAATCATGCAATTTTGATTGCAAGTAGTCCTCGACGACAAGACTGCAGAATACTGAATCTTGATTTTGCGCACCATCCAAAAAAGTCGCCTTAAGGAGAACTTCACCCGATTCTCTGTGAAGACTTTTAATTCTGACTCAACTTCTTCTCTAGCACCCAAGATCACATTCATTGACATCTCCTGTTTAAAATACAAGTTCAGAATAGATCACTCTTTATTCTCAATAAAGCAGAATTTAATTGACTTTAATTCAGTATTTATCTGAGTATTTTTGAGCAAAAAAAATGCCCTCGAGAAGAGGGCAAAAAGAGAACAGCTAGATAAAACTAATCAATTACCACGGCCATCAGTGCAGTAGCAGCACCAGCACCCAGCGCTGGAATGCCCCAACGCTCTATAGCGGGTATGGTTTTTCCAGTTACAACCTCGACCGGGATGTCACTGATTTCCAATAGCTTGGCAGTTGTAGAGTTTTCAAATAATCTACTGAGGGTGTTTTTCTTTGAGGTGCCAACTACAATGCGATCGCATCCAAGACGAATGGCCTCATCATAAATTGCGCTGCCCTTATCCCCAGACACATGGCTAAGGGAGAAGTTCATACCTTGCGCCTCAAGATAGGAAGCGGCGGATGCTGTAGCTAAAGTTGCCCGTTCAGCATGCCACTCATCAATCGTTTTCTTGCTTAAAAATTTACCGATGTGCGCATGCAAACTGAGCTGGACATTGCATAGATAGAAATGTGTACTAGGATCTTGTCCGTAAGTCCTCACAGCATGCTTTACTGCCATCTCTGAATTTTTTGAACCATCCACTGGAATCAGAATTTTATTCATTTTGTTTTCTCCAAAATTATGAGACTGCTCTGGTGAAACTACATTTGCAGACTCCGGACCTACAACCGAAGCGGCAATCAAGCCTTCAAGCGCACGTCTACTTTTAATAAAACCGCCAAATAAAACTCCCAATACGACTGCAACTTGAATAAGGTACTCCAAGGCTGGACTCTGAGATGCGAGCCATTCCTGGGAGATGGGCTCTGACGTCATCATTTTTGCTGCCGTCCATGCCAGGACACCAGCGCCTAAATAGGTAACCGAAGGGAAGCGCTCTACTAGCTTAAGTATTTGCGTGGACCCCCAAACCACCACCGGGATACTAATTAACAATCCAAGGACAACCAGCACATAGCTACCATGCGAAGCCCCCGCAACTGCTAAGACGTTATCGAGTCCCATGACTGCATCTGCAATCACAATGGTTTTCATCGCACCCCAAAATGTGGTTTTAGCATAACCATGCTCTTCACCATCTTCTGCCGGATTGAGTAAACGAAAGGCTATCCACACCAGTAGCAAGCCACCTATCAACATTAAACCGGGGATGTTTAGCAAATACACCACCAATAGGGTCATAGCGCTTCTGACTGCAATCGCACCTACTGCACCCCAAATAATGGCTTTCTTTTGCAAGTGTGCTGGCAGATTTCTGGCGGCCATCGCAATTACGATTGCGTTATCCCCCGCCAACACCAAGTCAATCACAATAATTGCCAATAATGCCGAAAAAAATTCTGGGCTAAATAGTTCCACCTTGATCTCCTCACTTAGGTAGCCACCCATGGAATTCCATGGATTTCTATAGGGCTAATTTAGGCAACTTTGCATTAAAGTAAAAGCAGAGATATATTGATAGTAATTTCGTAAAAAACTGATAATCACAATGCTCTATAACTATCGTCATCTTTACTATTTCTGGGTAGTAGCCAAAGAAGGCAGTATGTCTAAGGCTGCTGAACGCCTCAACATGGCAATTCAGACTATTAGCGCCCAGGTGCATGAATTAGAAAAATCTCTCGGGTACCTGCTATTTAAACCTGCGGGACGTGGCCTCGCCCTAACCGAGTCGGGATTTGCCGCCTTAGAAATTGCCGATCAAATCTTCCTCCTCGGAGAAAAGTTACCCGAAGCAGTCAGGGAGGCAGCTTCTTCGCCCAAAACCAAAATTACAGTTGGCGTGTCTGATGGCCTACCTAAACTCATCACTAAGCAACTTCTCGAGCCCATTCTAGAAAAAAATAATGTCCAGCTTATTGCTCATGAAGGTGAGTTTGAAGATCTTTTGGCAGATCTGGCGTTGCATCGACTTGACATTGTCTTGGCCGACCGGCCAGCACCAGCTAATAAAAATCTCCGCGTATATAGCGAAGAGTTAATCAAGTCATCGATCGCTTGGTTCGGACCCGCTAAAGTATTGAAGCGAACTAAGAAAGCTTTTCCCGAATGTCTCAATGAGCTACCTATTCTTTTGCCCACCGCTCATTCGAAGGTTCGCCACTTGATTGATCAGTGGTTTATACAAAATGGTATCAGCCCCAATATTGCTGGCGAGTTCGAGGATAGCGCCCTACTAAAAACCTTTGCAGCTAGTGGCTTAGGTGTATTTCCGGCCGGACAAAGCATTGCAAAAGATTTGAAGGAGACCTATCACATTGAAATGATTGGTAGCTGCAAAGAAATTTACGAATATTTCTACGCGATTCGTTCAGAAAAGAAAATTCAGCACCCATTGGTTGAAGCCATCATCAAGCGGCAAGCCATTTAGACAATCATTTAGACGCTGAAAGCAAAATTCAATAATGGCAAACTTTTTAGACCCAGCAATATTATTTTTTATATTTGGTGTATTTGCTGGAGCCGTCAAATCAAATTTAGAAATCCCACAGCCTATTTCTCGGTTTTTATCACTCTACCTACTGATGGCATTGGGTCTAAAGGGTGGATTTGCCCTACATAAATCCGGTTTTACAGTGGAAATTGCGCTCTCCCTTGGCCTCGCAATACTGCTAGCCATCTTTATTCCTTTGATTGGTTATCGAATCCTTAAAACCAAACTCAATACATTTGATGCCGCAGCAATTGCCGCCACCTACGGCTCTGTAAGTGCTGTGACTTTTATTACTGCTACCCAGTACTTGGATCAATTCAACATCACTTATGGTGGTCATATGGCTGCAGCCATGGCGCTCATGGAGTCTCCAGCGATCATCTTAGCGATTGTTTTGGCAAATAAAGCGCGATCCTCACATGCGGCTCAAACCAATGCAAAGATTGAGCCAATAGGCCTTTCAAAAATACTTCACGAGTCTTTTACAGATGGCGCACAACTACTATTACTTGGATCGATGGTGGTTGGACTGCTGAGCGGAGATGCTGGTCAAAAGTTAATGGCTCCGTTTTCTATAGACCTCTTTAAAGGAATGCTCGCATTTTTCCTATTAGATATGGGCTTAATGGCAGCGAGAAATATTAAGGGTCTAAAAGGCAAACCTCTCATTACCCTGCTCTATGCGATTGGCTCACCACTTTCACACGCCCTCATTGCTCTCGCTCTATGTAAGCTGGTTGGACTTCCGCTTGGCAATACTATTTTGCTGATGGTTCTTGCCTCAAGCGCCTCTTACATTGCCGTACCCGCTGTTTTACGCCACGCATTACCAGAGGTCAATCCAGCGCTATACATGGGAATGTCTTTGGGAATTACCTTCCCATTCAACATCATTTTAGGTATTCCCCTATATGCGATGCTGGCTAAAATCATCCTGTAAATACTGGACGTAATTCCAATAAGAGATATTCCAATGAATATTTTTTCCAATAGAACCGCAAGTGTTTTAACTAAGCATGGCAAAGAGCTTGTGCTAAATGAAGTCCTGAACTCCGCAACAGGCTTACAGGTTAATCTCACAAACGCCTACGACACCGATCTCCTGGGAACATTTACCCTAGATGTGTCCAGGCATGGCAGTCAATTTGATGCAGCAAGAAAAAAGGCTCAAATTGGCATGGAACTCCTAGGCACCGATTTAGGCCTTGGCAACGAAGGTGCGTTTGTCGCTGACCCATACACCGGGATGTTGCCGTGGAATATTGAATTAGTCATTCTGATTGACCAGAAACATCAACTTGAAATTTCCGGATTTTCAGGGGCGCCGGCTCAGAATGCTCATGCCTATGTTTGCCATTGGGAAGAGCTGGAAAAATTTGCAGATACTGCACTTTTCCCATCCCACCACCTCGTCATTAAACCAACAGACGAATATCACCCAAAGTCGGTAAAAAATATTACGGACAAACAGCAATTAAGAGATGCTTTTCAATGGGCCTCAAGCAACTCCTCAAAGGGCGTTGTTTATGTTGAAAATGACCTTAGAGCCTTTGCCAACCCAACCCGAATGAAGAATATCCGCCAGGCAACCATAGATCTTGCAAGCAAAATGAATTCACTATGTCCAGCATGCCGGATGCCCGGATATTGGATTGAGGATATCCAGCGTGGCCTACCCTGCAATGCCTGCGGCATGCCCACCGACCAAGAGATCGCCAAGAAATGGGGATGTCTCAAATGCGAACATAGTGACGTAGAGGGTATGAAGGTGCTTCGTTTTGCAAATCCCTCCCAGTGCAAGTACTGCAACCCATAATTAGGCGAGTTCGCTTATTTACGCTATTTCGTTTTTTTGGTTCTCGCACCATTAGTCTTCTGGGCGTCAGAAATATTACTCATGTTCTCAACACTTTTCTCAAAATTCACAAATGATTCCGCCATGGCCGCGCGTATCAATTCAAAATTTTGGAGCGCATTACTAAATGAACTTTTGAAAACCGAGGTGTAGGGCTCAGTTCCGGCAGGCGCATTTTGAGTTGCTTCATTCACAAAATGAATTAAGTCATGTTGCGATTCTTTGATCATTGACTCGGCAATTTTTGCCAGCTCTTTATTTCCACTGGCAAGTGCTTGAAAAAGTTCGGACTGATATCCTGCAACTTCTTTTGCAGCCTCTTGCAATACCTCGGCATGAACATCATCAAATACTGCCTTTGGATCTTGAGTCTTCATGAGTTCCGCAACTTTAGATTGCAGGCGTGAAGCAAGCTCCTGCGCGGCCCGTTGATTTAACTGAGCAATCGCCTGAGCGCTCGTTAATGCCACCTGGCCCACAGCCTTTGCTGCCTCAACTCCCTTGGTCTGATTTGCCATTGCACTTAAATCAAATGGATTCTTGCTCATTTCTGCCCCTTGTTCAATCAGTGATTATTAAATCTACTCCCGAATGAATAACATTCAGATAGAGAAATACCACTAGAAAGGGGTCCTGGAATGCAAAAGAGCGCCCTCAGGCGCTCTTTTAATGAATTGGCGTATGAATTAGCGAACGACGATGCTAGCACCCTGACGCAATTGAGACAGGTACTCAAACTGCTTTTTCTGCGTTAAGCCATTACGAATAGCTACTTTAGCCTGCTCAAAAGTCGGTGGTTTGCTCGACTTTTTGTCTTCCAGCTTAATCAAATACCAGCCCTGCGGCATTTGAATAGGTGCCGGGGAAACTTGACCCTTAGATAGTGTTACCAAAACGCTGGCAATCTGTGGCAAAGTTTGTCCCGCTTGAACCCAACCTACAGCGCCACCCTGCACTTTATTTGGCGCTAATGAAACGCTCTTGGCAACCTTGTCAAATGACTCGCCCTTTTTAATTCTGACTAAGGCAGCTTGTGCATCCGCTTCGCTAGCAACAGCAATATCACTGACCTTGTATTCCACGATCATGCCCTGCGCTCCCAAAGAAGCAATCTCACGGTTATATTCCGCCTGAACATCAGCATCACTCACCGGATTTTTTGACATGAAAGTTGACAGCTCTAGATCCGCTAAATAGTTTTGACGAATCAAAGCCAATTGGCGATTCGCTCTATCGGAGTTCGCAAGCCCATCTTTATCAGCCTGTTGCGACAAGAGTGAAATTTCAATCAACTTCCCTAGTACTGCAGAACGTAATTCTGGTGAATCTTTTTGACCCTGAGATAGTGCCGCCTGAATACCTTGCTCAACAGTGTCATTTGAAATAATCACCCCATTGACCGAAGCTGCAGCACTGACAGGCAATGCGTCTTGAGAATGGGCGGCAGTCACAAAGCCTAAGGCTATAACAGCACTTACAAGAAAGCGAATGGGAAATAATTTCATGAATAACTCTTTTCTAAAATATATAAGCAATACTAACATTTAGCCTCAAAACGCCCCTAGAAAGTGATCGTGGCAGGTATTGGCTCAAATGGCGCAGCTGATTCTGCGCCCTGGGCCTCAGCCTCTTCCTCGCCATCCGGGTTCTTAATGTAACGAGCATCTAAGGGCAACTGTGTCTTCGGCCTTGAAGGTACAGCCTCTAAATAGACTGGACCCGCAGGAGTCTCCATGGGCGCAATAGGTTGATTATTGAATTCTTGAATCTGCGCAGGAGTGTACGGAGAAAATATTTGCCCAATCGCAAGGTCGGGAAGTACAAAACCTAAGGCAATACTGAAAACATGAATCGCTCTGAACTGGGGTGGGGTATACATCATTCTCTCTTGGTTGCGCTTAAATAAGTAAGCCATCGGCAATTAATTTGATACTCGCCACCAATAAGCAGAATTGGACAATGATGTAATACCACTTGGCTGAAATCTTCTTAGCTAAATAAAATCCTAGATACACACCTAACGGTACCAAAGGTAGCAACAGTATTGAGGTTGCTAATTGATTGAAGTTGAGCAAATCAAGATAAGCGTAAGGTACAAGCTTGCCGAAATTCATAACAGTGAAGAATATGCCCAATGTTGATGTGTAGACTATTGGGGAGACTTTTTCCCTCAACATATAGATCGTAATGGGAGGGCCTCCAATGTGCGCAACAAAGGAAGTAAAGCCAGACAGGCAACCCATCAACCTTCCCAGCCACGGATAGGGCTTTGCTTCTTTAAGGTCAATACGGGACATCACCAAACTCTGGATTAGAAATAGTAAGGTAAATATACCGATTGAGAGGGATAACATTTGCGGAGTAATCAGGGAGAAAAATAAATAGCCCATCAGCATGCCAAGCGCGGCTGGCCAAAAAATGAGCTTGAGAATTCGCCTATCCGCACTAACCCAAAACCGGCGTAAGCCAAACAAGTCAATTGCAATCAATAGTGGTAATAAGATGGCCAAGGCTTCAGCAAGGCTAGATTGACTTGCCATCAACGGGGGTGCCAAAATACCAAGGCCGGCACCAAAGCCACTCTTCGATATACCCAAGATCACCACACTAATTGCAGCCAGCACAAAAAATAGGGCTGAATGCTCATTAAAGGCCTGAAGCAAAGAAATCATGGATGTGGCAATGCCGTAAAAGGAATAGCTCATTTTAGAGTCAAAAGTACTTTATGCGGATAGCTAAAAACGGTATCCTGAAGAATCAAGTCACAGGGGATCATTGCCCATCAATATGTCTACCCCATTTACCAATCAAAGCTACGCGCTAGGCAATGGTGACTCTTACCTCATTCGCCCCATTCAGGCCAACGACAAAGAGCGCATTATTGGGTTATTCAACCACCTTTCTCCTGAGAGCCGTTATCTCAGATTCGCTCACGCAATATCCAAGCTGCCTGATGATTTTTTAGAAGACATCCTGCACTTGGACTATGAAACAGAAATGGCCTTAGTTGCCGTCATTCACCCGCAAACTGAGTCCGAAGAAATCATTGGCATTTCACGCTATGTGACACCGCCTAATCAAAGCATTTGCGAGTTCTCCCTCAGTGTGAGTGATAGTTACACTACACATGGCATTGGCACACATTTAATGCTGGACCTGATCAGCCACGCAAAGAAAAACGGTTTATTAGAAATGGTGGGTTACGTATTAAGCGGTAACTCCAAAATGCTGCATCTCGTTTCTGATTTAGGGTTTAAGGCTTTTACGATTCACGATGATCCTGACTTTAAAACCGTCAGCCTTTCGCTATCAGAAGAATGACTATGAAAACATCAAACCAAATTGATTCACAAATCTCAGTCCTGATTTTGATTGATTTGCAAGAGCGCCTCATGCCAGCAATTGACCAAGGCGAAGGGGTGCTGAATAAATGCATCCGCACCGCCAAGATTGCCCAACTACTAAAGATTCCGATAATTGGCACGGAACAAAGTCCAGTTAGCCTTGGTAGCAACGTAGGGGCTATCAAGTCTTTATGTAGCAAAACCATAAGCAAGGAGCATTTCAATGCTTGCGCCGATGGCCTCATTGAGGCCCTACCCCAAAATCGCTGGCAATGCATTTTGATGGGGTGTGAGACCCATGTCTGCTTAATGCAAACAGCACTCAATCTCATGAATGGGGAATACGATGTTTCTGTGGTGGTAGATGGTGCTGGTTCGCGCCACGCACTTGATAAGCAAATTGCACTAGATCGACTCCAAATTGCGGGGGCCAGACTTATCAGCGCTGAGATGCTGGCTTTCGAGTGGCTAAAATCTGCCAAAAACCCAGTCTTTAAAGAAGTTCTTGCGCTGGTAAAGCAATAGGTCTGTGCTTGTAAGGCTTTATTTGCTATTCTGCTTCATCACCTAAAGGATTAATATGACTAACGACGCTCAAACACAAAACGACGAAGATTTTGACTATGGGTGCGAATGCGCCATGACGCTATTAAATGAGCCTACAGAAGATTGCTTAAATGATCTGATTGATGAGCTTGATGAAGATGGCATGATCTCCACTGAAGTGGTTTATGGCCTTCTGGCAACTATCCTGATGAGCATTACCTCTGAAGATGAAGAGGATGAGGAAATTCAGTAAGGTACTTGCTACTCCAAAATCTGCAGCGCAAATTGATCCATGGCATGTGCCATGGTGATATCTAAATCAGTCAATCCCCCCATCGAATGGGTGCTCAATCGAACTGATACCGTATTCCAAGAATTAGACCAATCAGGATGGTGACCTAACTTTTCTGCGAAGTTGGCACACAGCGTCATGAACTGAAAGGCGCTTTTAAAATCCTTAAATACAAATGTTCGACCTAGCTCTCGCTTACCCTGATTTACCTTCCATTCAGACAAGGTCTTGTCAAAATCAAAATCCTTTGCAAGCAGATTGGGCTTAGACAATTGAAACCTCCACACTTTTAGATAATTTTTGCAGATCCTCTGGGTAAAGCCAGCGCCACTCACCCTCAGCTAAATCAACAGGCATTACGTATTGCCCAATCTCAGTACGATGCAGCTTCGCAACATGATTACCTACTGCAGCCATCATCCGCTTCACTTGATGGTAACGACCTTCAACAATCGTCATTGCCAAAGTGTTCTCACTAAGCTGCTTGCAGGCGGTCGCAAAACAGGGTTTGGGATCATCATCCAGCACAACGCCCTTGAGTAAGTGATCCATCTGCTTTTGAGTAATGGGATCTGGCGTGGTGATCTCATAGACCTTGCCAATATTTTTCTTAGGAGTGGTCATCTTATGAATAAATTGACCATCATCTGAAATTAAAATTAAACCGGTCGTATCAAAATCTAGGCGACCCACGCATTGCAAGCCCCGCTCTACAAAAGGCTTTGGTAATAAGCTATAGACACTGGGATGATGCGTAGTCTTATGGGAGCACTCATAGTTTGGGGGTTTATTGAAGGCGATATAGGCTTTTTCATGGAACTCCCAATCTTGCCCCTCCACATTGAGCATTAAACCCTCAGCAGCAATTCGCTCTTCTGGGTCTGCCGCCAAAACCCCATTGACCTTGACTAGCTCGGCATAGACCAAATCACTGCAATAACGCCGAGTACCAAAGCCTTGGCTAAATAATATTTTTTCGAGCGAGATCGGTTTGGCCATATATGCTGCCGAGAATACTACAAAGCCGCCTTACTGAGCGACTGTGAAATGAAGTCGTTATCATTCACCCTTACCCCATATTAGTCACTTATTTATCGCCACCATGCTTTCCACCCCAGCACCTAGAAGCCCCTTACACACGCGTGAAATTACTTTTCAGGGCTTTGCCCGTGAGGATGGCCTATGGGACATTGAAGCGCATTTAAGGGACTTCAAATTCCACCCCTTCACTACCGGCGGGAAAACTTGGGAGCCGGGGCAAGCTTTTCACGATATGTGGGTTCGCATTACCGTGAATACTGAATTAATTATTCAAACCATTGAAGTGGCAATGGATAGCCACCCCCACCCCGAATGCCCACAAGTGATACCCCCGATGGATGCGCTCATTGGGGCACGCCTTGGTAAAGGTTGGCGCAAAACAATCAATGAACATCTCGGCGGCATTAAGGGGTGCACGCACCTACGTGAGCTACTAAGCAATATTGCTACAGCTGCTTTTCAGTCTATCCCTGGAGCGCTATTTGATCCGGATGATACTAAGCCGCCACTCTATTTAGGAACCTGTAAATCTTGGGACTTTGACGGGCCCGTAGTATTGCGCGTCTATCCCAAGTTTTACAAATGGAAACCGACGATCTAGACTTTTCTAAAAATCGCCGCGGTGAACATTGAAAGCACTAAAGGCCTGCTGAACTGGCATTAGCTCTACTAAATTAATATTCATGTGGCTTGGTAAATTGGCGGACCAGTAAATAGCCTCTGCTACATCATCAGCACTCAATGCTTTAACGCCGCTATAGACTTTGCCTGCCTTATCGTCATCCCCCTTAAAGCGCACATTCGAAAATTCCGTACCAGAGCACATGCCTGGCTCAACGCAAGTGACACGTACCGGGGTTCCAATTAGATCCGCTCTTAAATTCAAACTAAACTGCTGCACAAACGCTTTAGTTCCACCATACACATTGCCACCTGGGTAGGGATAACTGGCTGCTACAGAGCCTAGATTAATCACATGGCCGCATTTACGCTCAACCATTCTCGGCAAGAAAGCGCGAGTCATATGAACCAATCCCTTGATATTGGTATCAATCATCTGATCCCAATCAGAGAGAAATGCTTTATGTGCCGGCTCTAAACCCAAAGCCAAGCCAGCGTTATTGACGAGCACGGTTACGTTAGCAAATTCCGCTGGCAGGGTTGCAGCAAGATCATCAACCTTCGCGCTATCGCAAACATCTACAGCTAGAGTCAGTAATTTTTTCTGTTGCTCTGCAGGAAGGGAGTCCTTCAAAGCCTTCAAGCGCTCCACCCTTCTCCCTAGAGCAATAACCTGATGACCATGCGCCAGAAAGCGACGGGCAGTAGCCTCACCAAATCCAGCGGTTGCGCCGGTTACTAAAACGGTATGTTCCATATTCTTTCTACTTATTTTTTGTAATTGACAGAGTCATTTAATATTAATGCCTCTATGACATTCTTGCGGATTATTGCCCATCTTCTGATCCCACTAGCTCTTCTGGGGTCCACGGGAATAGCTATGGCCGATGAAAGTAAGTTTTCGGGTGGGTTTTTAAACCTTGAGAAATCCTCTGATCAGCAATCAAGTCAAAGAGTGCTTGAATTTTGGGGGTATCACAACACCTTTGGAGAGCAAACCCAAAGTGATACTCTGAAGTTGCGTTACTACCAACCCCTACAGTTCGACCAATGGCGCGGCACCATGAGGTTGGACACCTCCTATGTATCCACTTATGGGCCCGCCCTCCCAGAGCAGTCTTCCGGTACCTATAACGCCGGCAACACAATGCTCACCGTCTGGGGAAACCATCCTAGCATTCTAAAAAATTGGGAAGGCACATTAGGGGGTCGAATTGTCTTTCCATTTGGCAATTATGGGCAATGGGCAGCCGGCCCTCAAATAGGCACTGTTTATATACCTCGCAATGGAAGCGATTCGCGTCTATCCGACTTTTCACCGCTCTTGCGATATATGTATGGATTTGCTAGTAAGGGAAACTCTTTTGCCAACAATCCCAACCAGCCACCTTTAGCTCGCAATCTCAATATCTACCCAACACTGGGATTTAATATTCTGCCAGATACGCAAATTCGGTTGTGGGATGAAAACGGCATCACCTGGAACACGGGTGGCGGTGGGGGCTGGTTTGTACCCCTTGATGCTATGGTGACCCATCGCCTTAATAAACACTTCTTATTCGCGGTAGGGGCCAGTAAGCAAGTAGTTCAAAGCTATCCCGTTTACGACTGGTCTTTTTACGGAAAGCTCTCGTTTAATTTTTGATCTAGTGCTTAGTCAAGATTAAGGAGGTGATCTTGCTCAATGACTGCAGCCTTAGATTTCACCAATGCCTGCGGCAACCACGCCTCAAAATCTTCAACCGTCATATTAAGCTGCTGACGAACATTCTCTAAGGCTGGGGTAGCCCTAATCCATTGATGCACCGCTTTAATCTCCCTACTACGCCATTCCAAGAGTTTGTACTTGAGGAGGACCTTAGCGCCGTGACGCGCATTGCGATCGGCATCGCTTGAGAGGTAATCGAGTCGAGACTTCGCAATCTCAATCGACTTTTTTACGTCTGTAAAAGGCTTTCCGTGCCCTGGAATCACTAAAGCAACTGGGAGCCGCTCAATCAACTCCAATGTCTGTGCCACCTCCTCAAAACCACCCTCACCCCAGAGCTCAGGGAAGATCACGCCAAAACCTTCTTCCCAAAGCGCATCTGCTGAGATCAAGATTTGATGCTGCTCTTGATACAGCATCATTGAATGGTTATCGTGGCCTGGAGCCGACAGAATTTGCCAGCGGTAAGTGCCCAACAGAATTTCTTCACCCGATACCAGCACACCTTGATGAGCAAATCTTGGGCAATCTTGTCCCAGCTGTTGAAAGCTGAGCAAATCCTGATCCCAATTCCGAACCGCGATTGCCTCAGCTTCTGGTATCCAGATCTCACAATCAAAATTCTTCGATAAGGCTGCATTGCCACCGCAATGATCTGAGTGCAAATGGGTGTTCACTACTTTGCTTAAGCTTGATAAGCCATATTGCTTCAGCGCATTCGAAACCAGGTCAACGGTGAGCCGCTCATGTGCGCAATACCCAGTATCTACTAGCGAAACATCTTCATTGCCATAGAGAAAAATATTATTTGCTGACAACCATCCACGCTCAAAGATATCAATTCCGAGTGGCAGGATATAGCCACCAATCTGTTTAGCTGTCATGCTAATTTTTTTGAGAAGTCAGCTCAAGTTTTCGCACATCGAACTGCTGCTGCTTCAAGCGCAGCAATAGGTCTTCATAGACCTTGGGATCCAACTGAGGGGTTCTGGATAGCACCCAGAGATATTCTCTTCTAGGATCGCTCACTGCCGCTACCTGGTACTGCGGATCCAAATCAATCACCCAATAGTCACCCCAGACTAAAGGAAGAAATGAAAGCCACTCTGGGGCAAAACGCACTTCCAGTCTAGGTGAGTCTTTGGCGCCAATCTGGCGAGCTGCACCCTCCGCTTCTGAAGTCTCTCCATTAGCAGTTTTACAGCTATTGAGGACTCGAAGGTTGCCATCAGGCTTGGCTGTATATACCGCCTTAGTATTACCAACGCATTTTTTCTGAAACCAATTCGGGAACTTGGCAATTTCATACCAAGTGCCTAGGTAGCGAGGCACATCTAATGCGGCAATGGTCTTGACGGTCTGATCTGCCTGCTGTGCACTAACTTGGGACGCACCAATAAAAATGAGCAAGAAGCCCAATATAGAAAGTAGCAAAGTACGAGTATGTATAAAAAGGGTCATCAGATAAGTGATTTAAGTATTAGAGCGCTTGCTCAAAATCTTGCGTATATAGGGAATCCTACAACATAACAGCAAGGTCAAGATGGCCGCATAAATACTCACGGTATCGAGATCGTTCTTTCCTGCCTTATGCCACCAGTAGTGCAGGATCGCAGTGCAGGCAATAAGATAAATGATGCGATGCAATTGCGCCCAGCGGCGCCCAAGCTTTTTCTGCGCCCAATGGGTGGAAGTAAGGGCTAATGGAATCAGTAAGACAAAACTGATAAAGCCCATCGTAATGAATGGGCGCTTCACCACATCTTTGAACATTGCCCCCAGATCAAAATCTTGATCCAACCAAAGCCAAATTCCGAAATGAATGCAGGCATAGAAAAAACTGAATAAGCCCAACATCCTGCGATACCGAATCCAAGCAACTGAATTACCAATCAAACGTAGCGGCGTCATCGCTAGAGTGAGGCACAAGAAGACAAGCGCCCAAGTTCCGGTTGAGCGCGTAATGAACTCAATCGGATTAGCACTTAAATCATCCGTCAGACCAAGCCAAATTAATCGATCCAGCGGTAAGAGCGCTAGAAAAAAAATAATTATTTTCATGAACGCTTTATTTCATTGTCCTCAATAGAGCTTCTTGAGATCCATTCCCGCATACATACTCGCCACTTGATCGCCATAGCCATTAAACATTTCTGTTTTGATCTTAGGAGCGAAAATCCCTTTAGAGTCACCAATTCGGCGCTCGGTAGCCTGACTCCAACGTGGATGATCTACCAAAGGATTTACGTTGGAATAAAAACCGTATTCACGGGGGGCAATCCTCCCCCAACTGGTTTTAGGCATCTCTTCTGTCAAACGAATTTTGACAATCGACTTAGCACTCTTAAAACCATACTTCCAAGGAACCACAATGCGTACTGGGGCGCCATTTTGCTTTGGCAACATTTCGCCATACAGACCAAAGGTCAGCAGCGTCAGTGGGTTCATTGCCTCATCTAAACGCAAACCTTCACGGTAAGGCCAGTCAATAATATTATCCCCAAGTCCCGGCATCTGTTTTTTATCTGCCAAGGAAATAAATTCCACATACTTTGCTGAACCGAGTGGCTGAACATAATTTAAGAGCTTTGATAAAGAGTAGCCATCCCAAGGAATTACCATCGACCAACCCTCAACACAACGCATACGGTAGATGCGCTCTTCCATCGGAGCTAACTTTAATAATGCGTCGATATCCAGGGTGACAGGCTTTTTTACCAAGCCTTCAATGCTCACCGTCCAAGGCCGCGTTTGGAGGGTATGGGCATAAGCAGCTGGATCAGATTTATCGGTTCCAAATTCATAAAAGTTGTTATAGGTAGTCACGTACTTATAGCTAGTGAGCTCATCTTTTGTCATAAAAGCAGGGTTTGGAGTAGCGACCAACTTCTGCGGATTTGCTGCCATAGCTTCACGAGCAAACCAAGGGGCTAAAGCACATCCAAATGCCCCTGCTGCTGCAGACTTAATTAATTCACGGCGATTCTCAAAAACAGTTTTAGGGGTGATTTCTTGAGAAAGTCGCTTTGGGTCATTTGTAAACATTTCAATATCTCGTTGATGGACGTCAAACTACATAATGGATATGAGTCATTCTCCTACGCCTCAGGATTTATTGCTGAACTATGCTCCAGGCAATAGGGTTAAATCCGATACCCAAAGGCTACATTACGAAGTTAAATATTGCTTTTAGCCCCTTGAGAGATGAATATGGCTTGGATTTTCTTGGCATGCGCCATTTTCTTATTAGGCGTCTTTAAAAGTCGGGACGGCGTCCTTTTACAACCCCGACTGCGGAATCTTTTTATTTCCTGCATCCTCCTATTGGCCATTGCTTGGAATATTCGTGCCCACATGCCCAATAACAATCTCCAGAACTTTATTGATTTATCGTTCCACTTTTTTGGCGCCTCTCTTCTAGTGGCTCTTTTTGGATTCTGGAGTGCCATCACCCTGCTCTTTATCGTTGCTTTAGCGGGTATTTTTACTTTCAGCGGAGATTTGGTAGAGGCCACCAGTCACTACATCATGGTGAGTGTGATTCCAGCAATCTTTGCCTATCTAGTTATTCGAGCGGTAAATCGATTTTTGCCAAAGCATTTTTTCGTTCTTATTTTAGGTAACGGCTACCTTGCAGGCTTTATCAGCACATTCGCAACCGGCATACTGATTTATGGATTACAGCAAATTTTTCAAATTAACTCATTCGGAACCAGCGATCCTTTAGGCTGGTTTTTGGGCTTGATCGTCCTCTCCTTTATGGAGGGCTCACTCTCAGGCATGTTGCTAGCGATTCTTTTGGTGTACAGACCGCAATGGGTCAGCACTTATCAGGAAGAGCACTATATGAATGCTTAAGCATTTCAGTTATGTATAAGAAAAAAGGCAAACCGTTCATTTGGTTTGCCTTTTTTGTGAAGCTAACTCAACTTAAGATATTGCTGATTTAAGCTACCGCTGTTTTCAAGATGTCATTAAGCGTAGTGCTTGGACACATCACTGCTTTGAACTTGGCTTGATCAGGCATGAAGTAGCCGCCGATATCAGCTGGCTTACCTTGTACTGCTTTGAACTCAGCAACAATCTTTTGCTCGTTATCAGTCAAAGCTTTGGCAATCGGAGCAAAGTGGGCTTGCAATTCCTTATCTTCAGTTTGCGCAGCTAAAGCTTGGGCCCAGTACATCGCCAAGTAAAACTGGCTACCACGGTTATCCAACTCACCAGTTCGTGGTGATGGTGACTTATTGTTCTCCAACAATGTGCCAGTGGCTTCATCTAGAGTGCGAGCCAATATTTTTACTTTTGGATTATTAGTTTTATCACCGATGTCTTCCAAAGAAACGGCCAAGGCCAAGAACTCACCCAAGGAATCCCAACGCAAATGATTCTCTTCAACCAACTGCTGAACATGCTTAGGAGCAGAGCCGCCTGCGCCAGTTTCGAAGAGGCCGCCACCTGCCATCAAAGGCACGATAGACAACATCTTGGCGCTGGTACCGAGTTCCATAATAGGGAACAAATCAGTGAGGTAATCCCGCAAAATATTACCAGTTACGGAGATCGTATCCTTGCCACGAATCACGCGCTCTAATGTGAATCGCATTGCACGAGTCTGTGACATGATCTGAATATCCACGCCATTTAAGTCGTAATCCTTCAGGTAGGTTTGAACCTTTTTGATCAACTCAGCTTCGTGTGGGCGGTACTCATCCAACCAGAACACTGCTGGAGTCTGAGAAAGACGTGCGCGGTTGACTGCCAACTTCACCCAGTCACGAATCGGAGCATCCTTAACCTGGCACATGCGCCAGATATCACCCTCTTCGACATTCTGCTCGAGTAATACCGTGCCATCATCAGCAACAATACGGGCTACACCAGCTTCAGCGATCTCAAAAGTCTTGTCATGTGAACCGTACTCTTCCGCCTGTTGAGCCATCAAGCCTACGTTGGGTACAGTACCCATCGTCGTTGGATCAAAGTTACCGTGAGTCTTACAGAAGTTAATCATCTCTTGGTAAATACGGGCGAAGGTACTTTCTGGAATCACTGCCTTAGTGTCATGTAAACGACCATCCGCACCCCACATCTTGCCGCCTACACGAATCATCGCTGGCATAGATGCATCAACGATTACATCGCTTGGTGAATGAAGGTTGGTAATGCCTTTGGCAGAGTCAACCATTGCTAATGCAGGGCGGTGCTCATGGCAAGCATGTAAATCATGGATGATTTCTTCGCGCTTAGACTCTGGCAAGGTTTTGATCTTGTCGTACAAGCTGCTCATACCGTTATTGGCATTCACGCCCAACTCTTCAAACAACTTGGCATGCTTTTCAAATGCGTCTTTGTAGAAAATCTTGACAGCGTGACCAAACACGATAGGGTGTGACACCTTCATCATGGTGGCCTTGACGTGCAAGGACAACATCATGCCGCTCTTGTAAGCATCTTCGATTTCTTTTTCATAGAACTCGCAGAGTGCTTTTTTACTCATGTACATGCTGTCAATAATTTCACCAGCCAGTAAAGAGATTTTAGGCTTCAGGACAACAGTCTTGCCACTCTTGGTCACCAAGTCCATCTTGACATCACATGCCTTGGTCAAGGTGATTGACTTTTCACCAGCGTAGAAGTCACCACCGTGCATATGGGATACGTGCGTACGGGAAGCTTGGCTCCACTCACCCATGGAATGTGGGTTCTTACGGGCATAACGCTTTACAGCATTTGGCGCACGGCGATCAGAGTTACCTTCGCGTAATACTGGGTTTACTGCGCTACCCAAACATTTGGAATAACGAGTGCGAATGGCGTTTTCAGCATCGTTTTTAGGGTCATCTGGAAAGTCAGGAAGCTGGTAGCCCTTAGCTTGCAATTCTTTAATTGCGGCGAGCAACTGAGGCACTGAAGCGCTGATGTTGGGTAATTTAATAATATTGGTGTCTGGCAACAAAGTCATGCGACCTAGCTCAGCCAAATTATCGGGAACCTTCTGCTCGGCAGTTAAGTAATCAGAGAACTCTGACAAGATGCGTGCCGCAACAGAAATGTCGCTCGTCACAATCTGCACTCCAGCTGGCGCTGTAAAAGTACGAACGATTGGCAAAAATGCACAGGTTGCCAATGATGGCGCTTCGTCTGTCAGCGTGTAAATGATCTTTGATTTCTCTGAAGCCATTGATGTTTCCTCGATATTGATAAATATTAGGGCTCGGTCTACACCGAGTCTCTCTCGTATTCCGCACGCCACACTTCAGGCGCTTTTGACTGTCTTTTGTGTAATTTCACGCACTGGACCGAGAGATCTATTTTAAATCATCAACCCCAGTAATTTAAGAGGATTTAGGCGCCAAAGTGGTCGAAGTGGGTCAATTTAAGGGATTCCACCAAGCTACCCCCCTTCCTGGTTAGACCGTAAACTGCAGTACATGATCAACAAGCACCCTTTACTCAATAAGAATCTTTTACTGTTGATCCTCTGTCAGGGCCTATTTCTGACTAATAACGTGACTTTTATAGCGATTAATGGTCTGGTTGGCCTGAGCCTCAGTCCAGTCGCGTGGATGGCTACATTGCCCGTTATGGGCTATGTCGTGGGAGCAGCCTTTTCAACCTCGATTGTTGCCAAAACCCAAAATTACTTTGGTCGTAAGATTTCTTTCCAGCTTGGCCTCTTGGTGGCGGTCTTTTCAGCCCTACTCTGCGCCTATGCCGCCCTTTCCAGAAACTTCTGGCTCCTCGTATTGGGTACCTTCATCGCTGGCTATTACAGCGCCAATGGGCAGCTCTATCGATTTGCTGCCGCTGAGCTGACCATTGCCAGCCAAAGAGATAAAGCCGTCTCATGGGTCTTGGCTGGTGGCATCCTCGGCGCGGTCATTGGACCCAACCTTGCCTCTTGGACTCAGAATCTATTTGATACCGCTTTCTTGGGCGCTTACCTCGCGCTCTCGGCAGCCGGCTTGCTTGGCATCATTGTGATGCAATACATCCACTTCCCGGAAGAATTCAAAACCAAACACTCCCTATCAGCTGGCAGAGATCTCAAAACGATCTTGAAGCAACCCGTTTTTATGGTTGCCGTGATTGGAGCCTCTTTGGGTTATGGCGTCATGAATCTACTCATGGCTGCGACTCCACTGGCTATGCAAATCTGCGGTTTGCCATTTTCCGATACCGCACTAGTACTAGAGTGGCATGTGATTGGTATGTTTGCGCCCGGATTTTTTACGGGATCATTGATTCAGCGCTTTGGCGCACCCAAGATTATGGGTGTTGGTGTTGTTCTGAATATTCTTTGTATTGCAATAGCTTTAACCGGCGTCGATTTTCATCAATTTCTCATTGCGCTATTTTTATTAGGCGTCGGATGGAACTTTTTATTCACCGGTTCCACCTCATTAGCAATGACGGCCTACCGGCCGGAAGAGCGTGATAAAGCCCAGGCAGCGATTAACTTCTTTGTCTTTGGCACCATGGCCTTTACTTCATTTGGGTCGGGCGCACTAATTACCTCTCAAGGCTGGAACATTCTTAATCTAGGATCGCTACTTCCCGTCGCTGTTACAGCAGGCACCCTACTTTGGCTTAGTGCTCAAAAAAGAAAAGCATCCAAGGTTTAAGACGTTTTAGCCAAAGGTAAATTGAATAAGAGGTTTTGCGGTTTGAGTTTTAACTGCTTCTCATCGTTCATCGCAATACCCATATATACGGGCTTTCCGAGCTGGGCTTGAGCGACAGCGGCCTCATCGATAAAGTCTAGGCGGAACAAGCAAATGATTTTCTCTAATTCATCCGCCTCTACCGCTTCCTTGTTGTATAGTTTATTCAAAATATCTGTTGAAGCTGCATCAAGACCAACATGCCAAGACCATTTTGGATCAGTAATTTGCTGCATTGGAGTAATGCGCACTTGCACACCTAAAAAGTGCTGCACCCACTTCTCTAGCGCACGACAAAAATGATTGATTGGGGGCTGGCCAAAGTTCAGCTGGACTGCAAAATCGTGGCCCTCATCTTTATCCCAATATAGATCCGCATTTTCCTCATGCAAGACATCCAAATCAATCGAGCGCATTGACATCGAATTGCCTTTGAGCAAATCCATGATGTTGCCCGTCTCTCCTGCCTGAGCATTGCGAGTAACTATCTCATCATCTGCACTCATAACAACCCCGTCCTCAAGCACGCTAATTTTTTGCGTCCTAAAAAAGAGCTCACCCATACGAGCATCTAACGGATGGCAACTCTCACCCAAAATATGTCTGATGAAAATTTGAGCCAACTGCGAGATAAACAAAGGGGGCACATCTACGCCATCGCCTTTAAATAAGCCCATATAGAAGTTTTCTAAAGAGCTAGCAGCCAATAACTTAGTCCGGTATCGAAGCCAAACCTGATAGTTCACCTGAATATCTAGATCGGCCATTGCAGTAATTTCTTCATCGGCAACCACGGCGCGAGGATTTTCACTTAAACGCTGGTGTAAGGCACGCTCAACATCGCAAGATTCAGGAACGAGATTTAACTCAGGGCGCAATAAATAAGTGCCCAGAAATTCGTCAGTTACCAGCAATTGATTATCCGCACCCACAGCAAGGGTTTTATAAGCAGAATGGGGCCAAAAGTTTGTCATGTTGGTTTGCTCGAACAAAAAGAGAAAGCTCAGAATATACTAGCCCTTCAATTTCAGCCAAAGAGGAAGATAAACGTGAGCGAACTCAAAAAAATAGATACCGTTGTAGGTGATGGCAAAGAAGCAACTGCCGGTAATCATGTGGATGTGCATTACACAGGCTGGTTATATGACGAGAAAGCAGCCGATCATAAGGGCCAGAAATTCGATAGCTCGCTTGACCGTGGCCAACTGTTTAGCTTTCCTTTGGGTGCTGGCCATGTAATTAAGGGCTGGGATCAGGGCGTTCAAGGCATGAAGATTGGCGGTAAACGTACCCTCATCATCCCATCCGAAATGGGCTATGGTGCACGCGGTGCTGGTGGTGCGATTCCTCCAAATGCAACCCTGGTATTCGATGTGGAGTTGCACGGAGTCAATTAAATCGGTAGATTAAGATACTTTGAAAGTACTAAGGCCACTCATTGAGTGGCCTTTATTTTTCTTGAAGCAAAGATCAGAAATTAAGAGCGCAAATCTTTACCGTTCAAAGTGAGCTTGCTTGGGCTTGTTGGCTGGCACAAGCTAATCAAACGGTTTCTTTCGGCCATCACCTTATCGGTGTAACCGCCATCGTTCTCTGCATTCGCGGCGCCAACATAGTATTTCAAGCCATTACGCAATGAACCTGAAGTGGCAATTAAATACTTCAAGATGTAAGCGCCCACCCGAATGTTGACTTCAGGCTTTACCGCATCGGTTGCACCACCATACAAAGCATATTTATCTTGATGAATCACAGTCATCACTTGCATTAAGCCTTCTGCACCAGCATGACTTTTAGTCAGCGGATTGAAGTTCGACTCCACTGAGATCACGGCGAGCAACAATACCGGGTCTATATTGACCTCTTTTGCAATCAACACGGTATTAGAAACGTACTCTTCAATCTTGGCGCGATCCAGCTTGTACTTCTTCTCAAAGAAGTCAGCGACCGCACGTTGATTCTGGATGGAGACCATCAACTTTGAATCTAGCGCCTGAGGATCAATTTTTGAGGTCGGGATGCGATCAGATAAATGAGAAATCGGCCTTACCTGTGCCATAGCAACCGAAGGCATTAAGAGGGCAACTGTCTGTTGCTTCGCGCTCATCAAGCCGCTACCAGGGGTGGCTGAAGCCTTGCCATAGATCACGGTAGCGATTTCTTTGTCAGCAAGCGCCTTTGGAGCCTCCTCTTGATACTGATCGAGTATTCCAAAGCCGTTTTGCCAAACCATGTGGCGGGCTTCATCTGGAACTAAGATGCGAGCCAAATCAAATGCCCCTGCTTGCGTGCCATTACCCGAGAGCCAGAGCCCCACGATCATGAAAACACTCACAATCAGTAAACCATTCATCACCCGATACACGGGCGAAAGAGCGTGAGATAACAACCCTTTAGTGCTAGCCATTGCTAGCTGCACTAGTTGCGTATCACTCGAATCGGTAGAAAAACATTTAATCATTCATGGTCTTGCAGTACCCCAAAAAACCAAACGTCTGATTTATGTTGCAATGCAATAAGTAAAAAACATGAGTCATCCTAAGAATGTTCTTATATCAAGTCAAGAATAAAGGGATCTATTTCCATAACTTTTAGATCTTAAAATAAGTGATATTCCGATGAGTGCACTCAATTTTTATATTAAACCCTTTAATTTCAATAACTTAAAGATGTTAGTGATCACTTATTTCATATAATAAAAAAGAGGATAAAAACGGACTTTTTTACAAATTTTGGACTTCAAAAGAGTGGGTAGAGCCATATATCTAGTATGAGGTAGGCCTTATTTTTCTACCTGTAGTGTGAGCGAGCTACTTATAACACTCTGAGATTTTCTCAAATCAAGAGCCTCATGATTGAGTTAAGTGAGGCACGAAGCCCTTCAGAAATACTGGTAAGCACTAGCTCTAGAGCTAACTTTAACCATCCAAACTGAGAGAGCTCGCACACCCTCGCCATGACTGATTACACTACTAGATGATGAAATGGCTCAGCAAACTCCTCTTCTTAATAGCGCTTGGAGCGCCACTCAGCGCCTCCGCCCTCTTTGATCAATGTAAGAATCTATTTCCAGAACAGCAAATTCCCAGTACACCCCAAGTTGGGCGAGACCTTTGCTTTGATGATTTCGCTATCTACTACTCACCCATAGATAAAAAGCCCATCTATACAGTTGAGAAATTAAATGGGGAGCAACTAGAAGCGCCTCATCCTCGTCGGAGCAATCAGTTTTATGAGGAAGCTAGACTGCGCTCCTCCGAAAGGGCCTTGCTGTCTGACTACCGAGGCAGTGGCTATGACCGTGGGCACAACGTTCCCGCTGGGGATATGACTCATGAGAAAGGGATGGCCCAATCCTTCTCCCTGGCAAATATCATGCCCCAGGCCAGACAGAACAATCAGGGCATCTGGGCTAAACGGGTTGAAGCATCCACTAGGATGTACATTAAACGTGCCCAGGGTGATATTTATATCTTTACAGGGTCTGTTGGTCAGGCGGGCAGCATCGGCAAAAGCAAGGTCACCATTCCAAGTCATCTATATAAGCTAGTCTACGACCCCACTAAAAAGACAGCCTGGGCCTACTGGGTTGAGAACACCGATGAAGCGCAAATGAGTCCGCCCATCTCTTATGCAGAGCTCGTTCAGAAAACAGGTATCAACTTTCATCTTCCAGTAGACGTCATTGAAAACAACTCTAGCAAGCAGTTGGTAGGAGGGTGGTATCCCATCTTTTTTGATCAGTACTCAGCAGAAAAGGTGGTGGGGATTATTTCTAATATCAAAGCTGGGAGAGTGGCCAGCCTGGAAATTCAATATGACCGTAATGCAGAGTTAGCCCAAAAGTTGTCTCAGGAGATTCAGACGCAAGGTCTGATGAAAGTCACTCTTTCGCAAAGCAGTCCGCCGGATTCTCCCGCCATAAGCTATGAACGCAATCGCGTTACTGTCATAGTGCACTCTAGGTAAGCGCCTAATGCTCGCGAGTGCGGGCAGAAATTCCATGTGCCCGCTGAATGGGCGCCAACAATCCTCGTAAACCATTGTGATCTAGAGTGTGCATTAACTCTAGTAGCTGCCCAAGTTCGCTCTTAGGAAATCCCTCGCGAGCAAACCACGCCAAATAATTACCCGGCAGGTCAGCCAGCGCTCGGCCAGCGTGCTTACCAAAAGGCATCTTCATTGTCACTAGCTTCTCAAGGGCTTCTGAATCCATAGTTGTTGATCTTACAAGCTATGTGGTCATTTTCTCAATTGATAATTATTCTCATTTACTGTATATTGCGAATGATTCTCAATTACTTTTATTAACCAGCCCCATATCAACATGAAAATGACCATCAAACGAATAACCTTATTTGCTGTCTTATTAGCCACAGCATTCCACTTCTCATTTGCGAATGCAGGTGAAGGTGCCTTTGGTTGGATCTACACCCTTGATTTACAACCCAAAGGGAAGCTAGAGTTTGAGCAACGCTTACAACTCAATAAACAGCAAGCGGCAGGTTCTTATAACGCTTGGTACTCACGGTCTGAACTTGAGTATGGCGTAACCAACGATTTTCAAGTGGCTGGCTACCTCAATGCCTACTATGTCAACGCCAATCAGAATTACACCAATCCAGAAGCTTGCGGCGATAGCCAAACATGCACGGGTGGACAACCCGTCCCAGGATCGCATGACCCAGCGGCACCCTATCGCAAAAGTGGCGTTGAGGGTGGATCACTAGAGGCAATTTATCGAATCACAAACCCAGTTACCTCACCCGTCGGCATCGGACTCTATTTAGAGCCCACTATTGGTAAAAATAAAAATGAGATAGAGGCCCGCTTGCTACTGCAGTCCAACTTCATTGACGATAGGTTGGTGGTGGCCGGTAACGTAGTGGTGGCCAATGAACAATTGAAGTTTGTTGGCAATGGCAATGTGCCTGAATCTATGCTCGATTTTCTCGTTGGCGCCAGCTATCGCTTTGCCCCCAAATGGTCTGGTGGCGTAGAGGCCCGTTTTCATAATGACTACTCTAGCTATAACCTGCAAAACCAAGTCCAAAAGGCAACCTTTGTTGGACCCAATCTGCACTATGCAGAAAAAAACTGGTGGGTTACTGGTGCATGGCGTTATCAACTTAAAGGAAATACCTGTATGGGAGACGGTACAGCTGAATGTTCCAATGCGCGTGTTTGGGATAGCCATTCCGTGAATGAATTTATCGTCAAAGTCGGCTTTCCGCTGAACTAAAAAAAATACTCTCACAACATTAATTCAGAGGCAATTATGGAAACTCAAAATTTATTAATAGCAGCTCTAACACACTTGATTCAATTTCAATCATCCCATTGTGTAATTGCGAGAGAAAGGGCTTTGATGATGTTCGAAGCCTTATCCGATCTTAAAGAAAGTAATACCGAGATTGAAGATCTCTGCCTTCAAGCAAATGCACTGCTCGCCACCTAACTGATCAAGACCTAAGAAAAATACTTCTCATCATGTACTGGAAGCCCAATCCACTCATCATCATCGGTCTAGCTGCCGCCTCAGCACCAATAGTTGCCCATGCCAAGATTTACGTATCCATAGAGCAAGCGCAAAAAATATTAATACCCAATAAACCACTGACTAAAAATCCCATCATCATTACTGATGATCTACAAGACAGGATGCGCTCCGCTTCAAGCATTCGACACCCTTTTCGAGGGGATCGCATTTGGAAAGCTGCAGATGGTGGCTGGTTCATCGTGGATGAGGTGGTGGGTAAGCACGAAATGATTACTTATGCAGTAGCACTCAGCCCCTCAGGTGCGGTGACTGGGATTGAGATCTTAGACTATGTTGAGTCTTATGGTTACGAGGTAGCTGAAGCTCAGTGGCGAAATCAGTTCATTGGAAAAACGGCAGCAGACCCGATTAAATTAAATCAAGATATTCAGAATATTGGTGGCGCTACCCTCTCTTGTAAGCACCTCACCGATGGAGTGAAACGGATTGCAGTCCTGCATGAGATAGCACTTAAAAACCAAACCCAGGCATCTAAAGCAAAATGATTCGCTGCAAGCCACTGCTAGGTACCTTTGTAGAGATATGCACCCCTGATGAAGGACGCTTTTCACATGCAATCGAGAATGCATTTTTAGCAATTGAAGAAGTGCAAACTTTGATGAGTTTCCATAACTCCGAAAGTGAGCTCTCTCAGATTAATGCACGCTGTCATCTTGAGGCTATTCGTATTCATCCCTGGATGACAAAGATTATGACGATCGCCCAAGAGATCCACCTGCGTTCAGGCGGACTCTTTAATTGCGGAATTGGGCATCGCCTAGTAGCCAGAGGTCTTCTTCCTCGCCACTTTGATAGAGCAGATCAATTTGGCGGTATCGAACACCTCCAATTTCTAGGTCCCACTTTAGTTCGATCTGATCTACCACTCTGCCTTGATTTGGGAGGAATTGCCAAGGGCTTTGCGGTGGATCTCGCGATCGATGTCCTTCAGTGCGCAGGAATCCCGTCAGGATTAGTTAATGCCGGTGGAGATCTGAGGATCTTTGGAAGCGAAGCGCAGCCAATCCAAATTAGAAATCCCGCAAATCCTCACGAGGTAATCAGTCTAGGTAATATGTCTGAGGGCGCTATTGCCACCAGTAGCCTGTACTTTGCTAAGCGGGATAAAACCTCCATCAGTTTTATGGTGAACCCAATCAACCATGAGCATATTGAGTTTTCAGAGTCTTACTCAGTGATTGCGGATCAATGTGTGTATGCAGATGCTCTTACAAAGGTAGTGAGCATTTCCGGAAATACGAATCACCCCTGCCTAGGTCAATTCTCTGCCAAAGCAATCAAAATACCAAACAGCCTTGCCATATGAAAAATACTAGTCGTCTAGGCAAGATGCCGCCATGGCAAAGATATTTTGTCCTCTTTAGTCTATTGAGTTGCTCCCTGACAGGCACAGCCTATTTACTAGGCCATGAGTTTCAGATCCAAGGCGATTTTCTGGGCACCCATGCAGTACTAGCATGGCATGGAGTAGTCGCCATACTAGCCAGCATAGCTTTGGGGTCGATACTGCCATTTCATCTCAAGACTGGACTCAAGTCGAAGAAAAAATTACTCAGTGGATTGAGTCAGCTGGGGTTTTTGCTAGCACTCGTGATATCTGGCGCTCTACTGTATTACGGACCCGACGAGATACGAGAGTCGGTAGTTCTCACACACTGGCTAGTCGGGGCGATATTCTTTGCAGTTTTTTTGCTGCACGGCGTGTACTCCAGAAAATCCAGGCCGTAGATACAAAAAAAGGTTCATTGAGCCTCTACTGACTCAATGAACCTGCTTTCTTTTAAAGCCCTTTACTTACAGCAAGAATCCTTACCACCAGATGTGCCGCATGAGTTAACCCCTAAAAGCGGATAAGCCGGGCAGAAACGGAAGATGCCGGTAGCTAAAGGAATAAACCCGAGCCAACCCCACCAACCTACAATGCCATTGGCTGCTAGTGCTACCAGCACAATACCTACTGAGATTCTCAAAATACGATCGATACCACCGACGTTACATTTCATGTTGAACTCCTTTTAAAAACGATTGAATGATTTCCCACTATCACTTCTTACAGTAGTGCTTGTAAAGCAACCCCATAACTGCTACAGCCACCTGACTTGAGAGTGAGTAGTAAATTTGCTTTCCCTCTCTACGCGTTTTAACTAACTTCTCCTTGCGTAAAACGGTGAGTTGCTGCGAGAGGCTGGGCTGATGGAGATCTAGTGCAGCCTCTAACTCGCCGACACATTTTTCTGCTTGGCCGATTTCACATAAGAGCATCATGCGATCCCGGTTAGATAAGACTTTCATCAACTTGCAGGCTTCATCCGCTGAAGACTGCATCTTCTTTAACTCCGCTTTAGAAATAGGCATATTCATCATTGTCACAGCGCGTTTAATGGAATCTTTAAGTAAGCAATACCATTGGCATCTGGCTCGGGAAAATGTCCCGCCCTAATATTCACCTGAATGGAGGGCAGAATCAACACTGGCATCTCCAAGGTTTTATCTCGGGCAGTGCGCATCTCTACAAACTGGCTTTCTGTAACGCCGTCATGTACGTGGATGTTGCTTGCCTTCTCGTCTGCCACCGTTGTCATGCAGGCTGCAGGCCGATCTGTGGGCGGGTAATCGTGGCACATATAGAGCTTGGTCTGCCCTGGATAAGATAGGATCTTTTGAATAGAGCGATATAGTGTTGTGGCATCACCACCTGGAAAATCGCAACGCGCACTACCTACGTCTGGCAAAAATAAGGTATCGCCCACAAAAATAGCGTCACCGATTTCATAAGCCATGCATGCAGGAGTGTGGCCCGGTACAAAGAGTGCCGTTAAGGAGAGGTTTCCAAATGCGAGTGACTCACCTTCTTTCAATAGGCGGTCAAATTGAGCGCCATCAGCCTGAAAACGCTCATCTAGATTAAAGACGCCTTTGAATACAGCCTGCACACTTGTGATGTGATCTCCAATCACCAACTTGCCACCCAGGTGACTTTGCAAGTACGGGGCCGCCGTTAGATGGTCTGCATGAGCATGAGTCTCCAGAATCCAGCTTGTCTGGAGTTGGTGGGCTTGAACAAAGGCGATAACCTTATCTGCTGATGTTGTACTTGTTCTACCGGACTTGGGATCGTAATTCAGCACTGAGTCGATGATGATGCAAGGGCTACCATCCCCCTCATAGACGACATAGGTGTAAGTCCAAGTTTCTGGATCAAAAAAGTCTTTAATTTGCGCGGCTGGCTTTGAGCTCAAAATATTCTTTCCGTTATACAAATATTATATATATTTATATACTATATTAATCTAAAATAAATTGCAATGGACTACTCAACTCTTATCAGCCCTGCCCTAGGAATCCTAGTAGGGGTGCTCATGGGTCTCACGGGTGCTGGGGGTGGCATTTTGTCGGTGCCACTACTGGTCTTCTTCTTGGATCTACCCATTACAGAGGCCGCCCCAATCGCCCTTTGCGCCGTTGCCCTCGCCTCCAGCATTGGTGCAATCCTAGGCCTAAAAAATAAGATATTGCGCTATAAAGCGGCTGGTTTCATGGCAATTTTTGGTTTAGCACTATCGCCAATAGGGCTCTGGCTTGCGCCCAAGATCCCGAATGCACCCCTTCAGATTCTGTTTAGCTTGATCTTGCTATACGTAGCCATTCGCTTGTTACGTCAGGCTCGCAATGAAATCAAAGGCGTTCCCGAAGAACACAGAAAGCCTCCACCGTGCCTCATGAATCCTGCAATTGGAAAACTTCAATGGACGATGCCCTGTGCACGCGCACTCATGCTTGCAGGAAGCCTCGCAGGTTTTCTATCTGGCTTGCTCGGCGTTGGCGGCGGCTTCATTATCGTCCCGGCACTCAAACGCTATACCGACCTACCCGTGAAATCCATTGTTGCAACCTCCCTTGGGGTATTGGCCATCATTACTGGTGGCGGTGCTATTTTTTCAGCAGCTAGCGGGAGCTTAAATATCATGGTGGCAGCACCATTTGCATTGGCTGCATTAGGCGGGCTTTTAATGGGTCAACTCTTAGGAAAAAAGATCAGTGGTTCATACACTCAACTGATTTTCTCCATCTTCACCTTAGTGATTGCTATTGGCCTACTAATCAAAGGCGTGTTACTTTTCAATACCTAAAGCGCTCATGAGGTTGAAATAGAACAAGCCCTCATCAGAGGGCTTGTTCATGAACATCGAGAGTGCTAAGGCTTAGTGACTGCTAGCACCACCTAAGTAAGCAGCTTTCACAGCAGGATCATGCATCAACTTATCTGCTGGGCCATGAGTCGCAATCTTGCCGTTCTCAAGCACATAGCCATAGTCTGCAACCTGCAAGGCAGCTGCAGCGAACTGCTCTACCAACAACATAGTTACGCCTTGGGACTTGAGGTTAGAAATAATCTTAAATACTTCCTCAACCAAAATAGGTGCAAGACCCATTGATGGCTCATCCAAGAGGATGATCTCTGGATTTAACATCACAGCGCGAGCCATTGCCAACATCTGCTGCTCACCACCAGACAAAGTTCCAGCCAATTGGTTGCGACGCTCTTTTAGGCGTGGGAACATTTCTAGAGCACGCTCTAGGTCGTTCTTAATGTCGCCTTTTGGACGACTGCCTATAAAGCGTGGGAATGCGCCCAACAACAGGTTGTCATTGACGGACATCGTAGTAAATACACGACGACCCTCTGGGCTATGGGCTAAACCGAGGCGGGCGATTTTATGAGAGTCGTAACCATCAATTTTTTCGCCGCTCAAAGTGACTTCGCCACCGGTGGGTTTAATCATGCCAGTAATAGCGCGCATCGTCGTTGTTTTGCCGGCGCCATTTGACCCGATCAAAGTAATGACCTGCCCTTTAGGGACATCAATATTGATGCCGTGCAGAACTTTTACTTTGCCGTAGCCTGCTTCAAGATTCTTAATAGATAACATGGTATTTACCGATTCAATATAGTGCTAGTGATTAAGTACCCAAGTAGGCGTGAATCACCTTCTCGTCTGCCTGAACTTCAGCTGGTTTACCTTCTGCGATCTTCTGACCAAAATCCAATACAGAAACGGTATCACAGACTGACATGACCACATCCATGTGATGCTCAATCAGGATGAAGGTAATGCCACTATCGCGGATCTTACGAATAATGCGCAAGAGTTCTTTAATGTCTGGGGCAGTTAAACCAGCAGCTGGCTCATCCAATAAGAGCAGTTCTGGATCCAAAGCCAAGGCACGAGCGATTTCTAGCAAACGTTGCTTACCGTAGGGCAAGTTACGCGCCTCTTCGTTTGCCAAGTCATCTAAGCCAACAAACTTGAGCAGTGCCATCGCGCGAGCGTGCGCCTCAGCCTCTTCCTTCTTGTAACGTGGCAGATGCAATGCAATTTCCACCATGTTGGACTTAAAGGTGTGATGCAAGCCAACCAAAATATTTTGGATGGCAGTCATTTCACCAAAGAGCTGAACGTTTTGGAAAGTACGAGCAATACCAGAAAGAGCGATATCGGAAGAGGTACGACCCACTACGCTCTGGCCTGCATAGAGAACGTTACCCGCTGTAGGCACATAAATACCTGTCAACACGTTCATCATCGTGCTCTTACCTGAACCGTTCGGACCAATCAAACCATGAATAGTGCCGCGCTTAATACTGAGACTCACATTATTTAACGCCTTCAAGCCACCAAATTGCATCAAGACGGAGTCTACTTTCAGGAGTTCAGCGCCCGTATTTTGATCACTGATCTTTCTGATAAAGCTAATGGAGTCATCCACCACCTCAGCATCACCACCACGAGTGGTTTTTGCTTTGCCAACAATGGATTGGTAAAAGCTCTTCGCAAAACCGACAATGCCGTTTTGCAAGTAATACACCACGAGCAAAATCATGAAGCCGAAAATACTGAGACGCCAGTCAGAAATGGTGTCGAGCCAGAATGAGAATACTGCCAAGCCAACTACACCCGCCAAAGGCACAGCGACACGTCTGACTGTGGTGACCTTTTTCGACAGCGCCATGGCTGCACCGACTACTACGACGATCGCGATGATCGAAGCAACGATACGGAATAAGTTAATGTCATCCAGTAATTTTGGCAACAACACAATAATGGCGGCACCAATCACTGCACCCAAGCGTGACTTACGGCCACCCATAATGATGCCAAGCAAGAAGAGCACAGCTAATTCATTGTTATAGGTGTTTGGAGAGATGTATTGCTCAGAGTAAGCGTATAAGCAACCAGCCAAGCCAGCAAAGCCTGCACTGATCACAAACGCAATTACCTTAAAGCGATACACAGATACACCCATACAGTCACAAGCAATTGGGCTATCACGCAAAGCCTCAAAAGCGCGGCCCATTTGTGATTTCACAAAACGATCAACCACAATCATGGCAATGATCAGAACGGCAGACACTAACCAAAAGTACTCAGCCTTTGTCATCGGCACACCCATGAGCTCTGGCTTTGGAATCTTGATGCCCAATGGGCCTTCAGTCAACCAAGTCATCTCGTTAATCAGGATCTGCGCAATCGTACCGAACGCCAAGGTCACCATCGCCAAATAAGGCCCGATCACCTTGAGGGCGGGTAAAGCCAAAAGCCCACCAAAGATGGCAGTCACCACGATGGATGCCGGCAAAGTTCCCCAGATAGTCCAGCCGAAGTGAAAATACAAAACACCCGCTGTGTAAGATCCAATTCCGAATAAGGCCGCATGCCCCAAAGAAACTTGGCCCACATAACCCACCACGATATCCAGACCATATAACAAAATGGTGTAGATCAGAATTGTTTCAACTAAGTGAATGTAATACGGGTTATGAATAAATAGTGGCACGCAAATAAGCGCGACTATCGCAATTAATAGCGGTATATGGGACTTCAATTTCATCATCAAACTTTCTTAATTGCTGATTTGCCAAAGAGACCAGATGGTTTGTATGCAAGCACTAGTAAGAGCAAGATCAAACCTGGCACATCTTTATAACCAGTAGAAATGTAAAAACCAGTAGCCGTTTCAACGATACCCAGAATCAAGCCACCCACGATGATTCCCATACCGCTTGAGAGGCCCCCAATAATCGCTACCGCGAAAGCCTTTAATCCTAAGGCGCCACCCATGCTTGCGCCAGTCAAGGTCAGAGGCGCAATCAGTACACCGGCAAAGGCCGCAGTCAATGAAGACAAAGCATATGAGAAGGTAATGACCATGCTGGTATTGATACCCATGAGGCCTGCAGCATCGCGATCGTTTGCAGTTGCCACTACAGCCTTACCGTAAATCGTTTTACGGTTAAAAAACTCCACCAATAACATCATTACAAGCGCACCAACCACCACCAAAATTTCCATTGGCAAAATGTTCGCACCAAGGAACTCCATTGGTTCCATCGGTAACGGGGAAGGAAATGGCAATGCATCGCGACCCCAAATATTTTCTGCAACGTTCTTGAAAATGATGCCAAGAGCGATAGTGGACATAATCCAACCAAACTCGGATTTAATTTTAATTGCAGGGCGCACACCAATCAGCTCAACAAAGCTCCCTTGGATCATACCGAATATACAAACTACGGGAATCATGACCCAATAGTTCATACCGAAAGTCTCAACGCAGGTTAAACCCACTAGAGCACCCAACATCAGTGCTTCACCTTGACCGAAGTTCAAAGTGCCTGATGTGGCAAAAGTGAGCTGGAAACCGAAGGCGATCACCGCATAGATCATCCCCACCGCGATACCGCTTGAGAGGATTTGTGCAAACATGTCCATTTTTATTGGCCTAAAAGAAAATACTTAAAACTGTTTTATTAACGAATTCGACATTGTAAGCAAAACGCCGCTTTTTGGGCGGCGCTTTGTTTTTACTAATGTTGCAGTGCAAAATAAATGATCATTTTGCCAGCCGATTTGAACTGAAATTACTTCTTCTTAGGAGTTGCGTCCTCAGCATTCAAGAACTCAACGCGACCGTTTTCAACTACACCCATCACCACATCTTTCATCTTGATAGCGTCGTGATCAGTTGCGGAGAATGGTTTGTTGTAAGTAATCACAACGCCATCAACGGGAGTCTTCAGATCTTGCAATGCTGCAACAATCTTTGGTCCTTCTGTGCTGTTTGCTTGCTTGATCGCTGCAGCCAAGAGGTAAACAGAGTCATATCCTTGCGCCGCAGAAACTGGAGATGCAATGTTGTTGTTCTTTGGCTTGAACTCTTTTAAATAAGCTTCTTGGAAAGCCTTACGCTTAGCAGTTGTAGATGGAGATTGGATATAGGTTTGTGGCATTGTTGCGCCATTACCGTTCTTACCAGCTGTATCAATAAAGCTAGCCATAGACAATGTCCAAGAACCAATCATTGGCTTCTTCCAACCCAATTTCGCCATACCGTTAGCAATTTGCGCCAACTCAGGTCCGATTGCGTAAGTCAAAATCACTTCAGCACCAGCGTTCTTTGCCTTCAGGATTTGTGAAGTCATATCAACGTCACCAATGTTGAATTTCTCAACCGCAACTGGAGTCACGCCATAAGTCTTCAAAGCCTTTTCTAAGTCTTCACGACCTAGCTGACCGTAGTTTGTAGAGTCAGCCAAAATCGCTACCTTCTTCAGGCCACGCTTCTCAACCGCTTCTTTAGCAATCAATGGCGCTTGGATATTGTCAGGCGCAGCATTACGGAAAATATAGTTTTCTGCTGCATTAGGGAACTGCTTGGTCAATACAGAACCAGTAGCAACGTTGTTCATTACTGGAATCTTGGCATCTTGATAGAAGCGTTGTGAGGCCAGTGCTACACCAGTATTGATGTAACCCAAAGTAGCAACTACTTTTTCGTTGTTAATCAATTCTTGTGCAATTTGAACGCCACGCTCATTTTTTGCTTCATCGTCGCGTTCAATCAAAACGATTTTATTACCGTTAATGCCACCAGCAGCATTGATTTCTTTTGCAGCTAAGCGAACACCATCACGCATACTCACACCCATGGAGGCAGAGCCACCAGTGAATGGACCTGAAAGACCAAGCTTGATATCAGCAGCGTAAGCGCCGGTTGTAAACATTGCAGCAGCAGCAACTGCAAAAATGTGATGACGAATATTCATAAAGTCTCCATGACTAAAAATTCTAATTAGATAATTACTTTTTTACAGATAAAACCGATAACGAATAACTATATTACTGTGAATACAGGGGCAAAAAAAGGGGGTTGTATTAGGGTTTTACATTAGCCCCGAGAGATAAAATCCGTTTTTAAAAAAACTTGCGAATTTGCTCTCGCAAGGTGGGCCAGAAAAGATTCACCACCAAACCGGCAATGACTAAGCCTGCCGCCATAATCTTCCAAGACGGCAAGGACTCATCCAAAAAAAAGGCAGACGCCCCCATTCCAAAAATAGGCACTAGCAATGGTGCAGGAGCTACTACCGCAGCAGGGTGTTTTGATAAGAGCCAGCCCCAAGCAGCATAACCAAATAAGGTATTGCCCCAGGACTGCCAAAGCACCCCAACCCAGGCCCCCATTGGGGCTGCAAGGCTTACATCCCATAGGTTTGTTACACCGCCCTCAAAGACAAGGGCAATCAGTACTAGAGGTGGAATAGAGAAGGCGCTGGCCCAAACCACATAAGACAGCATATTGATAGAGCCTGCCTGGCGGCTAACGGTATTGGCGATCCCCCATGAGAGGCCCGAGAACACCACCAGGGCCAAACCTAAAAAAGTAGTTGTTGAATCTGTGTGCAGTGCAATAATTCCAAGGCCCGTCATTGCCACAGCAACTGCAACCGCCTGATAGCGTTTGAGGCCTTCCTTGGCAAAGAACATCGCAAAGCCAATCGTAAAGAAAACCTGTGTCTGAATCACCAGTGATGCTAAACCAGGGGAGATCTGGCTATTGATCGCGTAATACATCACACCGAACTGCCCTACTCCAGTCGCCAATCCATAAATACACAAGTTGCCCCAGGACACTTTTGGCCTGGGTACAAAAAAGACCAGGGGCAATAAAGCAAAAAAGTAGCGCAGCGCTGCAAAGTAAAACGGCGGAAATGCGGAGAGGCAATTTTTAATCACGACAAAGTTGGTACCCCACACCGCCACGATTCCTAAGGCTAAGAGGAGGTGGCTTGCAGGTAATTGCGAACTGCGATCGGCGGAACTATTCACCAGTGAGCAGTTGCGCAGCGCGTTGGGCAATCATCATGGTGGGCGCCGCGGTATTGCCAGAAGTAATGGTTGGCATCGCTGATGCATCTACCACCCTCAGATGATGAATACCCCTCACCCGCAATTGAGAGTCGAGTACCGCCATCGGGTCATCATCGAGCCCCATCTTGCAGGTTCCCACTGGATGAAAAATGGTCGTACCAATATCACCAGCAGCTTTAATGAGCTCATCGTCAGATTGATATTGCTTTCCAGGTTTGTACTCCTCTGGCGTATAGGGGTTCAGCGCTGGGCTCTCCACAATCTTGCGCGTTAAGCGCAACGAGTCTACGGCCACCTTACGATCTTCGTTTGTGGATAAATAATTTGGTGCAATCATCGGGGGCACTTCTGGATCGATCGAGCTGATATGCACACTACCGCGAGATGTTGGGCGTAAATTACAAACGCTCGCAGTAATTGCATTGAAGGAATGTAAATCTTCACCAAACTTTTCAAGTGATAAAGGTTGAACGTGATACTCCACATTTGCTGAAGGCTGATCAGGAGAGCTGTATGCAAAAGCACCTAGTTGCGATGGGGCCATCGACATGGGCCCGGAGCGCTTGAACACATACTCCATACCAATCATCAATTTACCAAGCAATGAATTTGCTTTCGTATTCAGTGTCTTAATGCCACTCACTTTATAGATCATGCGCAATTGCAAGTGGTCTTGCAAGTTTTCGCCTACACCAGGCAAGTCTGCAACCACTGGAATGCCCAATTTATTGAGATGCGCTGCAGAGCCAATACCCGAACGCTCTAGAACCTGCACACTCCCAATCGTACCGGCACTGAGAATTACCTCACCTTGATTAGATGTATCGCAATGTACTTCAGTAACTTTGCCGTCTTTGATAAATTGCACGCCGTAACAATTTTTAGAGTTCGAATCAATCAGGAGCTTGTTGACCATAGCTTCAGTGATTACTGTGAGATTGGGTCGCTTAGCAGCATCACGCAAAAATGCTTTTGAGGTATTGAGGCGCCACCCTTTACGCTGACTTACATCAAAGTAGCCTACGCCAAAGTTATCGCCTTGATTAAAGTCATCCGATGCCGGAATGCCTGCTTCAACAGCAGCCTCTCTGAAGATATCCATGATAGGCCAACGCAAGCGTTGCTTGGATACAGTCCACTCGCCACCCTTACCGTGCCATTGACTTGCAGCCCCGTGGTAATCCTCGAATTCTTTATAGCGCTGGAGGGCATTTTCCCAAGACCAAGCGTCATCACCAGTTGCCTTGACCCAAGAGGCGTAATCGCCCTCTTGGCCACGCATGTAAATCATGCCGTTAATCGAAGAGCAGCCACCCAACACCCTGCCACGAGGGTAAAGCAATGAACGCCCATTTAGGCCTGGTTCGGCAGTAGTTTTAAAGCGCCAATCTGCCCGGGGGTTATCAATGCAATACAAATAACCCACCGGCACATGAATCCAGATGTAGTTGTCGTTCTTACCAGCCTCAATTAAGAGCACACGTTTAGCGGGATTCTCGGTCAAGCGCTTGGCCAGCATGCAGCCTGCGCTACCGGCGCCGATGATGATGTAGTCGTAGGTGTTTGCTGGGGAAGCTGAGGTCATGTCTCTACTTTTGTGGGTCTTTTTTCTTAATCTCTATTATTTACCAAATTTCTCTTTGCGAAGAAATTGGGCAATTAAGCCAAATACCTTTAATACCCGTCTAAAATAATGCCATGCACGTCAATGAAAAGAACCGTACCCCCAAGAAAGTCGATCTTGATGAAGGGCCCAGCAAATCTGAGCTAAAGCGTCTGATGACTGAGCGTCAGAAACTGGCTGAGGTTCTAGCAGCCCTCAGTAGCGATGCTTTGAAGACCATCCCTATGGATGAGGCTATTAAAGCCGCGATTGCGGAAACCAACAAAATCAAAAGTTTTGAAGCGATTCGACGTCACAAGCAATATCTTGGAAAACTCATGCGCTTTTTGGATAACGAAGAGTTAGACACCATTCAAAAGCGTTTGGATGCCATTCAAGGTGTGAGCAAGGCCGAAACTGCAAAACTTCACCATCTCGAGTCCTTTCGCGATCGACTGATTGCGAACGATGAGATATTTACCAAAATGATTGAGCAATATCCCGATATGGATATTCAGAACATGCGCACATTGATTCGCAATGCACGCAAGGAAAAAGAAACCAATAAACCTCCAAAGGCTTATCGAGAAATCTTCCGCGTTTTAAAAGATATGGATATTTAAAGATTCAGAGATAAGCGCCGCCTAAATCCAATAACTCCTCTTACGAGGCTTTATTGGCCTTTTCGAAATGTGTTTTAGCTTGCTCCCTCAAATCGAATGGCAAAGCATGAATTTGCGACACATCCAAATGTGGCATTCTTTGGGTGATTAAATCAGCAACCGCCTTTGCCTGCGCAAAATCTCGACCCTTCTTTTGAGCCTCTCTGTCATTTTTCTTAGATAGCCAAGTTTTGTAGATAACATAAGCTCGTGGATCAACCGTAGTCATTTCTGCCATCTTACCGCTTACTCCAACCACGACCTCTCTAAATTTTGGGACACTAAGTAACCAATCGGCTGTCGGAATTTTTACCGCCCAAATATCGTCTGGCATCTTACTGAGCGACTTAGGATAGTCTTCGTCCAGTACCAAATCATGTTTACCCCTTCGAATCAGATCAACCATATAACCTTCGCTATTAATGGCAGTATATTTTTGGTCTTCTATTAATTCAAAAGATTTATCAGCCTTTTTTAAGATGCCCAAAAGACCTTCTTCTTGAATTTCCTTTGTGATGGCTAGCTTGATAGATTTTCTAGAGTCCCACAAAATATCTAAATCCAAGGTTGCCACTACGGCATTATCAAAACGCACAGCGCATTGAGTTTCATAGGCGTATAAGGCATTCGCGCCAATCACCATCAGGTGATCCTTAAGACCAGCCCTCTCAATACTATTCAGCACATCAATCAAAATGTTAGGCACACGCCCAACCCTGAGCGCACGATTAACGGCATTAGCTTGTTTAAGTTGCTCTTTCAAGGACTTCAATCTGCTTTCAGACTCAATCTTGCCCTTCACAAATTTATCGTGCACCTTTTCTGTCGCCGAATCCCGAGGTCCCAAGCTATGTTGGGATCCTTGGGGAGAAACATGAAGCAAGTAATCGGTTTCATTGATCGTGCGCCACTTCATGGAGCCCCGATGAGCATGGGCAAGTGATTTAGCAGAATGAACCCCCTGCCAAACTTGCAAGGCATTGGTCAACTGCATCGACTGGGCGTTAGAAAGATCTGTAAAAGCCATAAGCTATCAGTGTATCAATAAAGCTCATTTTTCACAGTAAATATCAAAATATGTAGTTTTACTGTGAAAAATAAGGGCTATTAACTAGAAATAGGTACTTAGATATTCTTTAAATAGTTGATTTAATTGGGTTTTATTAAAATAGTAAACACCAAGGGGAGTGAAAGAATAGACTTTAGATCCTCAGCTTCATGGAGGGTAACTCCACCCAGCAATAGAGGTAGTTTGCCGCAACGCTGCTACAGGCTAGCACTCCGACCATCAAGCTGATTGCAAGGATGCCGCTCTCATGGGCATGCAATCCAAGGGCAATATACAGAGTGTTCGCCAATAAGATAAAAGCAAAGTGAATTAAGAACGCACAGTAAGAGCGGGGGCTAGCCCAAGCAATAGCAGACAGTGCGCTCGCTTTTAGTTTGGAGCCAGATCTCACTGGATAGCTTGTATTGCCCCATACAAATAAGAACAAGGCCACGAACCAAGCCAAGAAGTTGCGCAACCAAACTTGTTGCCATGTGGATATGACAATAATCACCCCAATAGCGATGATTGCAAACTTCGCTAAATCTTGGATTTTCTTATCCGCAAAGTTCTTGGCAAGATAGGCCAGAACTCCGAGTCCATAAGAGCCAATGAAATAGATAAAGTAGGCCTCGTATTGGGCGGAGCGATTGAAATACAGCAAAGAGCTGACAGCCACAATGCTGATGAGCCAAATCAACGCCTGATACGAAGAAAAAGAAATGAGCAATATAGCCAATATGGAATAGAGCTGCCAATCAATTGCCACATACCAAGCGCCAGCAGAAATAGCATCAAGACCCAAGATGCCTTGCAAGAAAAATAGGTGGGCTAAAAATTGACCAAGCGTCTCTTGCTCGCCAACAAATTCATCATTCACCCAAAAACGTGCGATCCAAGCGCAAGCAATCGTGAATATCAGAGCAGTAATATAAGGCGCAAACAAACGCAGGTAGCGATTGATGATCACTCGTAGTAAATTTTGGCCATTCAATTTTGCATTCGCAAATCGTGTCAACGACTGAGTTGCCAAGTACCCCGCCATCACCAAAAAGATTTGAACTGCATAGCGGCCATACTCAAACAACCAGGTCATCAGACTCGGCAAAACTATCCGTGCATCTTCAGCTATCTGACCATAGCTAGACAAGTGATGAAGAATAATGAGGAGTGCTGCAAAGACCTTGAGAAGGTCTATCAAAAATAATGGGGAAGATTGCTTCAAAAGTTGCTAGAACTACTTAGATTTGGTTTTACCCATCAAAGAGGCGAGCAATGGATTGCTGCTGGCAAGCTCTTTCTTAGTCTTGGCAACATCTTCTGCTGTGCCAGGCTTGGGCACCTTGGTGGCATTCTTCATCTTCTGCGCAGTCGCTAAAGCGAGGTTTTTATATAGGTCAGTTTTTTTCATTGCATTACCACTTTCATTATTTAGTTAATGAGCGAGCAGCTAAGCCGAGAAATAGCAAAGACCAGCCCTGCAATAACAGTTCAATGGCAATCAATAAACCGGGCAACCACAGGCTGCTTTCTGGATAGCCATTCATGATGAGCGCACCCATCAGAATAGAAATGGCAGAGGACAGTACCAGCCAAAACCATTCACGAAAATGGCGATGCTGAAAGGCGGAAATCAAGCGGAGAAAACCCGTAACAAAGAAGATCGCAGCAAGCCACAAAGTAATCGCCTCTAAAGCAGGAATTGGGAAAGCCCAGGTGTAGATTCCAGCGGCGATATAGAGGATCGCCAAAACTACCTGAATACCAACACTCTTCCAACCAGCCGATTTGAGGGCATGGGCAAATTGCACTGCACCCCCAAAGATCAAGAATGCGCCGAGCACATTAACCGTTACAAACGAAAACAAGGTTTGGCCAGCTATGCCGATCATCCCCAGGGCAATGAAAAGCACCCCCATACCAATTAATGCACCAGGCACTTTAGCCGCAGCACCGAGTACGGTTGCACGGAGTTCTTTAATTTGGGCGACAGATAATTCAGTCATTTATGCGCTTTCGAAGAAATATGGGGCAATAAAAGCTCTACTGTATCAATAAACTCAGGGTTTTAGAGCATAAATGCAGCTCATCCATCGATTCGTGGAGATTGAAGCATATTAAAAACAGGTATCCTTACTTCTTTTAGAAAGCCAGCTAACTGGCTACCTACATAAGAAAGCATTGAAATTAGATGGATACCACTTTTACCGTTGTTCTCGGAATCGTAGCGATGTTACTACCCCTAGTTGTTGCTCGCTTAGTGTGGAAGCGTTTTGATCAGCACTTTGGCCGCAACGATGAAGCCTACATGGATAGCCTCGAGTATTTTCTCAAGAAGCTTGGCTTTACGATCTTGATTGCTTTTATTCTCTTATGGATCGGTATTAGCCTCGTATTTAGTGGCAGCCCAGATTACTAACTAAACAGTAAATTAACCCAATCAACTTCAGCATGAACGACCAACTCAAAACCATTTTTATTAAAGCAAAGCTCAATTTTGCAGTGCTTGCTAGCATTCTAGTCATTGCAATCTTGGGTAAGCTGACCAATCCAGAGCTGACGAATAGTATTTTTCTGATAGCAGATCAATTGATATCAGAATTGATCCTGTTGTTTGTCGCCATTACCTTAGGCGCATTTATTCCGAATTTCAAACTCGTGGTGTTCGGAGCCATTGCAGCATTTATTGCTGCGGCAGTTGCTATACAGGCAGGTATCTTTACCTACCTTACGCTGGATTATTTATTTGCCGTTCTGATCGTGGTTCTGGGGTTTGCTTCTATCGCCAATCTCTATCGACACTATCGAGAATTCAGCTTTTGATGTGGCAATATGAGCGAAAAGACTTCAAACAAAAGTCCCGATATTTAAACTGACCCACAAAAGTTGGACAGTTTGAGTAAGTTAGCACGAGGGATTGAGTTCGGAAATCGAAAAGAGATCTATCGGTAAATCCATAAACCCTACCAATTGCGGAGAAAAGCTGTCGGATATCTCCGATGAGAGCTCTTTCATCAACTTGCAGCTTATGCGGTAAAAACTTGCAGGTTATGGGTACCCACACAAGAATTGTGTGACAACTCATAAATCGCAATTCTAGGCCCAATAAAATCAATTAGTTACCATCAAAACCATCGCCATAAAATGCAAGTGATTACATCATAAACTGCAAGTATCACTAATAATTACAGCATAAGCTGCAAGTTAAATTATTTCAAAAATCATAGTCAAAACCAGCAAATGAAGATTACTGGCAACTAGACAGGCGTGAGATAAATACCCCCGAGAATTAAAAGGTAACGCTCTTGTCCAGTTTTACTTGGATTCCTTGCCTCAATGTGATACATTGAATACATATATTCACTTTGGAGCAATGATGGCTACCTCAATACGTTTAGATCCCGTTATTGAACAGCGACTAGATCATTTGGCATCGGCAACAGGCAGAACAAAAGCTTACTATCTTCGAGAGCTGATTGTGAATGGCCTTGAGGATTTAGAAGATTTTTACCTAGCCGACGCGACCATGGAACGCATCCGTAAAGGCGAGGAAAGCACTTTTTCTTCCACAGAGGTAAGAGGCGATCTTGGCCTGGATCATTAAGTACACCGATTCAGCACGAAAACAGCTCAAAAAGCTGGATAAACAAAGCGCTATCCGTATCTTGGATTTTATGGACGAGCGAATTTTTGAAGGCGACAATCCGCGCTCAATTGGAAAAGTACTTACCGGCCCTAAATTGGGCACATATTGGCGATACCGAGTTGGCGATTATCGAATTATCTGTGATATCCAGGATGGCCAGCTTTGCGTTTTAGTCATCGAAATTGGAAATCGAAAAGAAATCTATCGGTAAATCCATAAGTTGCATCACTTATGGAGAAAAGCCACCGGATATCTCGGAAAAGAGCATTTTTATAAACTTGCAAGTTATGCGGTAAAAACTTGCAGCTTATGCGGTAAAACTTGCAGGTTATGGGTGCCCACACAGAATGGCAGGCTGTATTCCAAATAACTTCAGTTTTGCTTTGTCCTATATATCAATTTAGTTATATAGACTCAATATTTAATTCGTTGCGGGAATAACCCCTTCCCTAGACAATACGTGGCTATGTATAAATATGACCATATTGACCAAACCCTTGTAGATCAACGGGTTATCCAATTTCGAGACCAGGTTGAGCGACGCCTCAATGGGACCTTGGCTGAAGAAGAATTTCGTCCTCTACGCTTACAGAATGGCCTGTATCACCAACGCCATGCTTATATGTTGCGAGTTGCCATTCCTTATGGCTTATTAAGCGCCAAGCAATTGCGCACCCTCGCCTTCATTGCAGATAAATACGACCGCGGCTACGGTCACTTTACGACCCGTCAGAATATTCAATTTAACTGGGTAGAGCTAGAACAAACTCCTGATATCTTGGCTGAATTGGCCAAAGTCGAAATGCATGCCATCCAAACATCGGGTAACTGTATTCGAAATATTACAAGCGATGCCTTTGCCGGTGTAGCCGGAGATGAATACATCGACCCAAGGCCAATCTGCGAGTTACTGCGTCAATGGTCAACCCTGCATCCTGAGTTTGCGCACTTACCCCGTAAATTTAAATTCGCCATCAATGGCGCTAAAGAAGATCGCACTGTCTTACTTTGTCATGATGTCGGTATTGAACTCAAGAAAAATGCCAATAATGAATTAACTGCAGATATCTACGCTGGTGGCGGTATGGGTCGCACTCCGATCCTCGGATCTTTGATTAAGCAAGATGTACCTTGGCAAGTGCTACCAAGTTATTTAACCGCACTACTGCGCGTATACAACCGCTTTGGCAGGAGAGACAACCTCTATAAAGCACGCATCAAGATCTTAGTGAAAGCCTTAGGTCCGGAAGAGTTTGCTCGCCAAGTAGAAGGTGAGTGGACTCACGTTCATAGTGAAACGAAAAACAGTAAAGACAACTTCACACCAGCCGAGTGGGATCGTGTTGCGAAGCACTTCACCAAGCCTAGCTATAAGACATTACCAGCACTGAGCAATACACAACTGTTGTCTCAATTTGAATCCAAACTAGACTCGAATGAGAAGATTGCATTTTCTCGTTGGGTAGATCGCAACGTCAAACCCCATCAAGTATCTGGCTATGCTTCTGCCATCCTATCCCTCAAGCCTCATGGTACTGCCGCTCCTGGTGATGCCACCAGCGCGCAAATGAATGCTATTGCAGAATTAGCAGATCAATACAGCTTTGGTGAGTTGCGTGTCACCCATGAGCAGAACTTAGTCTTGGCCGATGTTGAGCAGGCAGAATTACTCAATCTCTGGCGAGCCGCTAAAAATTACAACTTGGTAATACCGAATATTGGCTTGCTGACAGACCTCATTGCTTGTCCAGGCGGAGATTTTTGCTCACTTGCTAATGCGAAGTCTTTACCGATTGCAAAAGCCATTCAGGAACGCTTTGATGATCTAGATTACTTATTTGACTTAGGTGATATCAGTTTAAATATCTCTGGCTGCATCAATTCTTGTGGCCACCATCACGTTGGAAATATTGGCGTTCTCGGTGTGGATAAAGATGGTGAAGAGTGGTATCAAATTACTTTAGGTGGAGAGCAAGGTAATGATGCCTCCATTGGCAAGGTGATCGGACCTTCTTTCTATGCCAATGAGATCCCTGATGTCATGACCAGCCTGATCAATACCTATGTTGAGCAAAGAACTACAGACGAGCCATTTATTGATACCTATCGGAGATTGGGTGTAGCGCCCTTTAAAGAGGCTGCCTATAAAAATAATGGCAAGCACTCCAAAGGAGCAATGGCTTAATCATGAACAAGCAGATTATTTCCTTTCCAAAGAACAGTAAGCCCACCCTCCTCGTCAATGAATGGCAAGTATGGGATGGCGAGCGTGATGAAGGTGGCATTCCTGATTTAGAGCATGGGCTCAATAAGGTCCTGGTGCCATTCCATTGGTGGATAACGCATCACAAGAACGCCGATGTCATCAGCAGAGCAGGTAAAGGTGAGATTGGCGTTTGGTTTGCTGCTGACGATGACATTCTCAAACATGCCGACCTCATTGAAGAAGGCAAAAAACTTTGGCCAGTAGTTGGCGCGCACTTTCCTATTTTTAGAGATGGTAGAAGTTTTAGCACTGCCGCCCTACTCAGAGATCGCTTGCAATGGCAAGGTGAAGTCCGTGCGATTGGGGATGTATTGATAGATCAACTCTTGCAAGGTGCACGGGTAGGCTTTGATGCCTTTGAATTACGTCCCGATCAAAACCTTGATATCGGGCTCAAGCAATTTGATCTCTATAGCGTAAGCACTCAAAATAGTTGGCGCGATACTCGCACCACTCAAGAGGCCGTCTAGGTCACAGTCAGCCAAAAATATCATGAGCAATGTAAGCAAACTCGGTAAAGTGTATTTAGTTGGTGCCGGCCCTGGCGCAACTGATCTCATTACTGTGCGCGGTGCCAATCTATTGGCAAAGGCAGATATCGTTTTTCATGATGCCTTAGTAGATCCAGAGATGCTGGAGCTGTGCCCTCAAGCTATTAAAGAGCCCGTTGGTAAACGCTGTGGAAAACTATCGTCCGCACAGCACTTTATTAATAAACGGCTGGTTGATGCAGCCCATAAATATCAAGTGATTGTTCGTCTTAAGGGCGGTGATCCCATGATGTTTGGTCGTGCCGATGAAGAGATTCAAGCGCTAAAAGATTACCGTATTGAGGTTGAAGTGGTACCAGGCATTACAGCGGCTTTAGCTGGTGCTGCAACCATCCAGCAATCACTCACGCTACGAGGCGTATCGCGCAGCGTTGTATTCATCACTTTGGCACAAGGCCAGGATAATCAGAGCCGAACTGAAACTGCTTCAAGTTCATGGCCACCAATTCAAAATCCTAGCGCTGACACCTTGGTTTACTACATGGGTCGCAAAGATGCCGTCAATATTGCTAAGCAATTGATTGAGCATGCCTCACTTCAAAATGCTGACACCCCAGTTCATATCTTAGAAGCGGTCAGCACTAAAAATGAGCGTCACTGGGCCAGTACCCTAGGAGAGCTAGCCCAGGGCAAAGCAAAGGATTGGTTTGATAGCAGCTCGCCTGCGCTGATCATGGTTGGGGAAGCATTACGAAATAAGCGCCCTTGCGCCAAAATCGACAATAGCCTGCAAGACAGCAAGATCCTCGCCCACGGCAGGTGTAGCGCTTAAGGCAATTGTTGGATATTTTTCCTGACAAGCACTAAGAAGTACTGGGAAGTCATTGCGCAAATGAGCTCCTTGACCAAAGAAGACTGGCACCACTACCACCTTTGTAGCGCCGGCGGCCACTAGTGAAGCAATCGCTTGCTCTAGGCTAGGCTCCATCATCTCCAAAAATGCCAACTCCACCGCAGATTCAGAATGTTGAGTCCTCCACAGTGCGGCTAAACGATCAAAGGGTTCACGCCACCGGATGTCACGGGCGCCATGACCAAATAAAACTATTGCTTGCATATAAACCTTTTAAACTATGCGTATTAATGACCCTAGCTTACCCTGAATTTAAGCACTTCACCTACACATCTTCATGACAAATCTTCTTAGCCAAACCTGGTTCATCATCTTGATGGGCATTACCTTAATCGGGGCGGTCCTGTCTGCAGTACACCATGCTGAGGTGATTGCGCATAAAACTGGTGAGCCTTATGGCACATTGGTTTTATCAATTAGCGTCACCATCATTGAGGTGTCCCTCATCATTGCGATGATGCTCTCAGGTCATGAAGGCTCAGAATTTATTGCCCGTGATGCCGTCTTTGCAACTGTCATGATTGTCATTAATGGCGTAATTGGCTTATGCATCTTCATGGGGGGCTTTAAGCGTCATGAAATGTCTTTTCGCAATGAAGGGACCAATTCAGCGCTAGCGGTACTAACTGCATTGGCGACATTCATTCTAGTCATGCCAATGGTGACCGTGAGCTCCCCGGGCCCTGACTTCACCAAGAGTCAGCTCGCATTTTCGGGGATTGCTTCCTTTGCTTTGTATGGTGCTTTTATTTTTTTCCAAACAGTCAGTCATCGCGACTACTACCTTCCAAAAACGGAAGATAAAAAGACGGACAGCGATGTCCATGCGGATGAACCTAGCAATCTAAAAACTGCTATTAGCGCCTTCCTACTGATCTTATCTCTAGCAGTAGTGGTGGGCTTAGCTGAAGCCCTCAGCCCAGCCATTGAGGCTGGCGTTAATTCTGCTGGCGCACCCAAGACAGTGGTTGGTATTGCTATTGCCCTTCTGGTGTTAATGCCTGAAGCTTATGCCGCAGTCCGGGCTGCTCGAGCCAATCGCCTGCAAAGCAGTTTGAACCTGGCCTTAGGCTCTGCATTAGCCAGTATTGGCCTGACTATTCCGACGGTAGCTGCTATAGCCATCTTCTTTAACTTGCCGCTTAGCTTAGGTATTTCCTCGCTCAATATGACGCTGATGTATCTCAGTTTCTTTATTGGTGCGCTGACTCTGGCTATTGGAAGAACAACCTTATTACAGGGTGTAGTCCACTTAATTATCTTCTTTGAATATTTATTCTTAAGTCTGGTGCCGTAGAAAATAAGGCGGATTCAAACACGAAGTGCAACACGGTTTAAAGATTGCATAAAGACTTCACTTGGTGTTTTAAATCCCAAGCGCTTTCTGGGTCGGTTGTTTAATTGATCTTGGATCATTCTAAGCTCCTCATCCGTTACGGTTGATAACTGTCTTTTCTTGGGGATGTATTGCCTTAGCAGTCCATTGAAGTTTTCATTCGATCCCCTTTGCCAGCTAGCAAAAGGATCGGCAAAGTATGTGGTGCTATTTAATGCAGCATCAATTTTGCTGTGTCCTGCAAATTCCTTCCCGTTGTCAAAAGTAATAGTTTTGACCAGTGGGGCTAAGGGACTCAGTTTGTTAATGATGGCGCTACCTACTGAATCAGCAGTTTTATTGATGACTTTGGCGATGAGGGCATAACCACTCTTACGTTCTACTAAGGTCACTACGGCTTGCTTGTGATGGGCTCCAATGATGGTA
>NZ_NGUO01000005.1 GCF_002206635.1 Polynucleobacter aenigmaticus
GTAGTTGAAGGTACACGTAAGCGTACCCNGNATTCTTGATGGGCGTAGTGATTGTTTTAGAGTTGTCGATCGTATTGATTCGCAGCTTTATTGGTACTAACGTACCCGTGCAACCGATGCTTGAAGAGGTGGCAAGCAGTAATACTCACGCCCTGGGGATGTTAATTTTCGTGGACTATGTCTACGCCTTCGAGGTTGCTGGTGTCATTCTATTGGTGGCGATTATTGCCGCCGTTGCCTTGACTTTGCGTAACCGCAAAGATTCCAAGTCCCAAAATATTCATGAGCAAGTGAATGTCAATTCAGCAGATCGTATGCGCATCGTAAAGATGGACTCTGATATGGCTGCAAAGCAAGATGCTCGTGGGGAGAAGAAATGACTATTACCTTAGCCCACTATTTAGTGCTTGGCGCAATCTTGTTTGCGACTAGCGTCATTGGCATTTTCTTAAACCGTAAGAATATTATTGTGCTCTTAATGGCAATTGAGTTAATGCTGCTCTCGGTGAACATGAACTTCGTTGCCTTTTCCCATTATTTGGGTGATATGGCTGGTCAAGTATTCGTATTCTTTATTTTGACTGTGGCTGCCGCTGAGGCGGCAATCGGTTTAGCAATTTTGGTTGTTCTCTTCCGTAAGGTGGACACCATTAATGCTGAAGACCTTGACCACCTAAAAGGCTAGTCATGCAATTGACCTTAACTCTTCCTGTTCTCTGCGCAATTCCGTTGGCGCCGTTATTCGGCTCAGTAATTGCCGGATTCTTTGGTACTAAATTAGGCGGCAATCGCATCGGTAACGGTGCCTGCCAGTTTGTCACCATCCTGGGCGTAATGATCGCCTTTGTCTTGTCTTGCTTTGTGCTCGTACAGGTGATGGATGGCTTCTACTTCAATGGTACTGTGTATCGCTGGATGCAGCTAGGTGAGCTCAATTTGGATATTGGCTTCTTAATCGATCCGCTGACAGCAACCATGATGTGTGTAGTGACCTTTGTTTCTTTAATGGTTCATATCTACACCATCGGTTACATGAAGGGCGAAGAGGGTTATAACCGTTTCTTCTCATACATCTCACTCTTTACCTTCGCCATGCTGATGTTGGTAATGAGTAATAACCTCTTGCAACTCTTCTTCGGCTGGGAAGCAGTGGGTGTCGTTTCATATTTATTGATTGGCTTCTACTTTGAGCGTCAGTCAGCTGTATTTGCCAATATGAAGGCCTTCTTGGTTAACCGCGTAGGGGACTTTGGCTTCATTCTTGGTATTGGCTTGTTATTAGCTAGTACTGGCTCCATGAACTACGACGTGATCTTTGCTCAGAACACAGCATTAGCTGCACAAACATTGCCGGGCACAAGCTGGAATTTAGTGACCGTTGCTTGTATCTGTCTCTTTATTGGTGCGATGGGTAAATCAGCCCAGTTCCCATTACATGTTTGGTTGCCAGACTCTATGGAAGGCCCAACCCCAATTTCTGCATTAATTCATGCGGCAACCATGGTTACTGCTGGCATCTTCATGGTGTCCCGTATGTCCCCTCTGTTTGAATTGTCTGATGTAGCTCTCAGTTTCATCTTGGTGATTGGATCCATTACCGCTCTCTTCATGGGTTTCCTAGGCATTGTGCAGACCGATATCAAGCGCGTGGTTGCCTACTCAACGCTGTCACAGTTGGGTTATATGACGGTTGCCTTGGGTGTATCTGCCTATCCGGTAGCGATCTTCCATCTCATGACTCACGCATTTTTCAAGGCACTCTTGTTCCTTGCTGCTGGTAGTGTGATTTTGGGCATGCATCACGAGCAGGACATGCGCAAGATGGGCGGACTATGGAAGTACATGCCTATTACTTGCCTCATGATGTTGCTTGGTAGTCTGGCATTGATTGGTACGCCATTCTTCTCAGGCTTCTATTCCAAAGATTCTATTATTGAGGCGGTAGCGGCTAGCCATATCCCGGGCTCTGGTTTTGCTTACTTCGCAGTCATGGCCAGCGTCTTTGTAACAGCTTTGTATTCCTTCCGTTTGTATTTCTACGTATTCCACGGTAAAGCTCGCTGGGGTCATGCAGATGCCCATGCACACGACCATCATCATGATCACGCAGAGCAGGGCGATGATCATGCGCATCATGGCTTGGCGCCTGGTCAGAAACCACACGAATCACCATTTGTTGTGACTTTGCCACTGATTTTGTTAGCGATTCCATCGGTGATCATTGGTTACTACACGATTACACCTTTGCTATTTGGTACTTATTTCGGCGATTCTATTTTTGTGGACATCGGCAAGCATCCCGCCATGAAAGAGCTTGCTGAAGAGTTCCATGGTCCGGTTGCCATGGCAATGCATTCATTGACTTCACCCGTTTTGCTTTTGGTTGTTCTTGGGGTATTGACTGCCGCAATTGGCTACCTCTGGGCGCCCAAGTTACCTGGTGTAGTTGCGCAAGCATTTGCACCGATCAAAAAGCTCTTGGATAACAAATACTATCTCGATGATTTGAATCAAGCAGTTTTTGCTAAAGGTTTGCTGTGGATCGGTGGTGTCTTATGGCATCGCGGTGATCAACAGGCTATTGACGGTTTCTTGGTTAACGGTAGTGCGCATGCAGTAGGGCGCTTCTCCGCAGCCATTCGCCATTTGCAATCCGGTTATCTCTATCACTATGCATTCGCAATGATTGCGGGCTTAGCGGTATTGCTAGCTTGGGTTTTGTACGCTTACCTGCCTTTTGTTCGCTAGACCTTTGTTACTTAAGTAGCCACCATGATTCTTTCTTACGCCATTTGGATCCCGATTTTTTTCGGCATCATTATTTTGTTCTACGGTTCAGAGAGGCCGACTGCCGGTGTCCGCTGGTTAGCGCTGACTGGTGCCATCCTTGGCTTTATTGCAACTCTGCCATTGGTGATCAGTTTTGATATCGCTAATCCTGGCATGCAGTTTGTTGAGAAGTTAAGCTGGATTCCTCGATATGACATCAACTATCACCTAGGTATCGACGGTATCTCGGTATGGTTCATTGTCTTGACTGCCTTCGTTAATATTATTGTGGTGATTGCTGCATGGGAAGTGATTGATAAGAAGGTCTCGCAGTACATGGCTTCTTTCTTAATCCTTTCTGGATTAATGATTGGCGTGTTCGCGGCATTAGATGCTTTGTTGTTCTATGTGTTCTTCGAAGCAACCCTGATTCCGATGTACATCATCATCGGTGTGTGGGGCGGTCATAACCGTATCTACGCTGCGTTCAAGTTCTTCTTGTACACCTTGCTTGGCTCGCTATTAACTTTGATCGCCATGCTGTACTTGTACAACGTGACTAATACTTTTGACATCTTGGCTTGGCATAATGCTCGCCTCGACATCGTTGAGCAAATCCTCCTGTTCTTCGCATTCTTTATGGCGTTTGCTGTGAAGGTTCCAATGTGGCCTTTGCATACCTGGTTGCCAGATGTTCACGTTGAAGCGCCAACTGGTGGCTCCGTAGTCTTGGCCGCGATCATGTTGAAGCTCGGTGCCTATGGCTTCTTACGTTTTTCATTGCCGATTGCTCCAGATGCCAGCCAATATCTTGGCCCATTCATCATCTTCTTATCTTTAGTTGCCGTGATCTATGTTGGCGCAGTAGCCTTAGTTCAAAAAGACATGAAGAAGCTGGTGGCTTACTCATCAGTAGCGCACATGGGCTTTGTGACACTCGGTTTCTTCCTCTTTAGTCCTTTGGGTATCGAGGGCGGCATTGTGCAGATGATTTCTCATGGCTTCGTAGCAGGCGCAATGTTCCTGTCTATCGGTGTGTTGTATGACCGTATGCATACCCGTCAAATTGCAGATTACGGTGGTGTTGTGCATCGTATGCCAGCATTTACAGCCTTTGCAGTACTGATGGCCATGGCGAATTGCGGCTTGCCGGCTACCTCTGGATTCGTGGGTGAGTTCATGGTGATTTTGGCTGCTGTCGATTACGATTTCGTCATTGGCATCTTGGCTGCAACTGCTTTGATTCTTAGCGCTGCTTACTCCTTATGGATGGTCAAGCGCGTGTTCTTTGGCGCAATTGCGAATCAGCATGTTGAGGAATTAAAAGACCTCAATGCGCGCGAGTATTTCATGATGGCGGTACTGTCCATCTGCGTGATCGGTATGGGGGTATATCCAAAGCCTTTTACCGACATTATTCATCCTGCCGTGATTAATCTGTTGCAGCATGTTGCTGTCAGCAAACTCTGAGTAAAAGCTAATGCAAGCATTTGACCTATACGCCGTCCTACCGGAACTCGTTTTACTCGTAGTCACCTGCCTCTTATTGGTGGCCAGCGTTTATGTGCCTGAGCGTCAGCCAGTCACTCCTGGAGTAGAGCAGGATATTTTCCACACCCCTCGCGGTGTTGGTTTTGTTTACTTCTTCTCCATCATCCTCTTGGCCTATTTAGTCATTGCTTTTGTAGGTCGCATGGGTGATGTATCGGTCGTAGCGATGAATGGCTTATTTCAGTCAGACCCATTCTCGAACCTATTGAAGGCTTGTTCATGCGGTGCGGTGTTGGTGAGCTTGGTTTACTCAAAGCAATATCTCACTGATCGTGCTTTGTTCCGCCCGGACTTTATTGTCTTGGCTTTGCTTGCTTTATTAGGTCAGTGTGTATTGATCTCCGGTGCAAATCTCCTCACGTTGTATTTGGGTCTTGAATTGATGGCTTTGCCAACCTATGCCTTGGTGGCAATGCGTCACAGCAGCGAGAAGAGTGTTGAGGCAGGTATTAAATATTTTATTTTGGGCGCATTGGCGTCTGGTTTCTTACTCTACGGTATGTCCATGTTGTATGGAGTCACCGGCTCACTCGATTTAATTGAAATCTTTAGAACCGTTGCTGATCCGCGCGTCAATCATTTGGTAATGGCTTTTGGTTTGGTATTTATTGTTTCTGGCTTAGCCTTCAAATTGGGAGTAGTGCCATTCCATATGTGGGTACCCGACGTATATCAAGGTGCGCCAACAGCAGTGACATTAATGATTGCAGCAGCGCCGAAGTTGGCTGCCTTTGCATTGATCTTCCGTCTCTTGGTCAACACCTTGTTGCCTTTACTAGGTGACTGGCAGCCGATGCTGGTCCTGTTAGCGGTCTTATCTTTAGTGCTCGGTAACGTCACTGCGATTGCTCAAACCAATATGAAGCGTATGTTGGCTTACTCTGCAATTGCGCAAATGGGTTTTGTATTGCTTGGCATGTTGTCAGTATTCGACGACCATGCATTTAGCGCCTCTATGTTCTACGCTATTACGTATGTATTGACTACATTAGGAAGCTTCGGCCTCTTGATGATGTTGTCACGTAAAGGCCATGATTGCGAAACCATTGACGACCTCAAAGGCTTGAATAAACGTCATCCTTGGTTTGCCTTTATTGGCCTTATCATGATGTTCTCTTTGGCGGGTATTCCGCCAACAGTAGGCTTTGCAGCCAAATTAGGCGTACTTGAAGCCTTGGTAGATGGCGAGCATACATTCTTGGCTATCATCGCAGTCATTGCTTCATTAATTGGCGCGTTCTATTACCTTAGAGTCGTTAAAGTCATGTACTTTGATGAGCCTAAAGCAGAGCATGCAATCGAGATTTCTGGATCTGGTTTTGCCCGTGGCCTCTTGAGCCTGAATGCCATCTTTGTCCTAGCATTGGGAATCTTCCCCGCAGGCTTAATGGCTGTTTGTCTGGATGCAATGCGCCGCACTTTACTGGGCTCGTAAGCAGGCGATTGAAATAAGCATTGATGACGGGCTCCGAATAGGGGCCTTTCTCTTTTTTGTCATCCAAGTTTTGTAAGATGGCTATTCCATTTATGAGAGACCTGTTATGACTGAAAAATCGTTTGATGATCTTCCGCCTGGTGATGCCCATTTAAGGGAAGAGCGCTTGTCGGCTGAAGATATTTACCACGGCATCTTCTTAAATATGAAGCGTGATCAGGTCAGTCTACCCGATGGTAAGCAGGCAGTGCGGGAATATCTCACTCATCCAGGTGCAGTCGCTATTTTGGCCATCTTGGATGACGGCAGAGTGCTGATGGAGCGTCAATACCGCTACCCTATTGCTAAGGCGTGTTTGGAGATTCCGGCGGGAAAGTTAGATCCCAAAGAGGATCACCTGGTATGCGCGCAGCGTGAGCTGGCTGAGGAGACTGGATACTCCGCAAGTAAGTGGAGTTTCATCCGCCGTATTCATCCGGTGATTTCCTATTCGACAGAATTTATTGATATCTACTTGGCTGAGGGCTTGGTCTCCGGGAAAAGCCACTTGGATGAGGAAGAGTTTTTGGATGTCTTTGCTGCCCCTTTAGAGCAGCTTTTGGAATGGGTGGAGCAGGGCGAGATTACTGATGTTAAGACGACGATTGCGGCCTATTGGCTGGATCGATATCGCCGCGGCTTAGTGAGTCCCAAGCCTATTGGCTAGTAATTTCATGATCCGTATAAAATGGGGGTATTGAATTTAGCAGTTTTGCCCTTATATAGGTCTTATGAAAGTTTATAACCTCGCTTGCCCACTAGATCATCGCTTTGAAGGATGGTTTGCCTCAGAAGAGGATTGCCTTGCTCAGCAAGACAAGGGAATGCTAGCGTGCCCGATTTGCGATAGCACTGAAATTACTCGGATGCCATCTGCTCCCCATATTGCTAAATCAGGCTCTAGCAAAGTGGTCAGCTCAACCGAGCTCACCGTTGCAAATCCTGCTGCAGCAGATAACATTGGCATCAGTGGCGCTATCAGTGGTGATGTTGTTGCTCTGACTGGTGGTGACCATTCTCAATTGGAGGCTCAGGTACAAGCAGCCTTTTTAAAGGGTATGCGCGAGTTGATGGGGCGATCCGAGGATGTCGGGAACTCTTTTGCTGAAGAGGCTCGAAAAATTCACTATAAGGAATCTCCCGAGCGGAGTATTCGTGGACAAACCACTCTAGATGAAGCTGAGTCTTTGCGCGAAGAGGGGATTGAAGTCATGGCGATGCCCATGATGCCCGCTTTCAAAAACACCCTGCAGTAGCCAACTTCCCCCTAATTCCCCTATACTTGCTAAGCACCCATACGCGATTACATCGCGATATAACTCAGCAATAAGATAGGAGTAATACTCATGAAACGCTTTTTTCTGGCATTGTTTGCCGCAGTTCTAGCGCTCACCATTTTCGCTTGCTCTAAGACCCCGGATTCAAAAGAAATTAAAGTCGCCGTTTCTCCTGCATCACCCCCCATGTTGTTTGATGACAAGGGTCAGATCGTTGGTGTGGATATGGATATTTTCCAGGGCTACTGTCAATCTCGCGGCTGCACTATCAAAGTAACTCCATATGACTGGGCTGGAATGTTGGGCGCTGTATCTAGCGGTCAGGCTGATGTTGCTTTCTCAGGAATTTCGATTACCGACAAGCGTAAAGAGGTGATGGATTTTTCTCAGCCTTATTATGACAATGCTTGGCATCTTGTGAGTATGAAGAATAAAAATATCCAGATCACCGATTTGAATCAATTAAAAAAATATTCGATTGGCTACCCACGTGGCATGGCTTACGATGATTTGATCAAGAATGAGTTAGAGCCAAAAGGTTACTACTCACTGAGCAAGGTGAAGCTCTATCCTTCCTATGCCGAAGTGATCACTGATCTGCAGAATGGTAATTTAGATTTAGCCTTTATTGAAGAGCCAGTATTTCTCAATTATGAAAATAAATTGAAGTTACCGATTCAAAGTAGCTATGTATTTAAAGGCTTTGATAAGTTGGGCTTTGCCTTTGCTAAGGGCTCCAAGTTACGTGATGACTTTGATAAATACCTCAACGAACTTGGTCCAGAGAAAATCAAAGCGATTCTTGATAAGTGGATGAAATAAGTTAATTAAGCTATAGCAATCGTAAATCGTAATTCGTAGTCGAAAGCCTGCCCTGTGACTTTTCTGGATATTCTTACCCAGCTAGCCCAGGGCATTTCTTATACAGTCCTAGTAACGCTAGTTTGCTCCCTCACTGGGCTGGTGGTGGGCTTGACCTTATCCAGTCTGCGCCGCCTCAACATAAGCTGGGTAAGCCCACTCATTGATTGCTACACCTATGTATTTCGGGGTGTGCCAGTACTAGTCCTGCTCTTCATTGTGTATTTTGGCATGCCAGGCATTGGCTTTAAGGTGCCGCCACTAATGGCGATGGCGCTTAGCTTGGGTCTAGTCGCCTCTGCGTATTTGGCTGAGGTCTTTCGGGGTGCATTTAATTCAGTCGATCCAGCAGAGGTGATTGCTGCTCAAGCCATGGGGATGACGCGCATTCAGGTACTAAGATTTATTGAGTTGCCGCAAATGCTCCGATTCTCCGTGCCCGGCATGGTGAACGAATTTACCTCAGTTTTGAAGTATTCCCCATTTGCTTATACAGTCGGAATTCCCGAAATCACTAAGCAGGCGATGACGCTGACCTCCACAACCCTGCGCGGAATAGAGGTCTATCTGGCGGTAGGCATTCTTTACTTTGTAATTTACCGAATTTGTTTGGTTGGTGTTCAATTGCTGAGTAAGCGTTATCAAATTCCAGGCATGAGTCCAGTATGAGTACCGGCATCCCATTTTTCAATAAGGCAATGACGTGGCATTAATACAAGTAAGAGATCTTGTTAAAGAGTTTGATGGACAGACCATCTTATCCAACATCAACCTTGATTTAAAGGAGGGCGATGTTCGAGTATTAATGGGTGCATCTGGCTCAGGTAAATCTACTTTGTTGCGCTGTCTCAATCGTCTAGTGGAGCCCACCTCTGGATCAATTGTTTTTAGGGGCAAAGAAGTGTTGGGTCCCAATGTCGATGTCAGGGAGTTGCGCAAGCAAATTGGTTTTGTGTTTCAGCAGTTTGCTTTGTATAGCCACTTAACTGTCTTGGATAATGTGTCCTTGGGTTTGCGTAAGTTGCATAAGATGGGAAGGGCTGAGGCCAAAGAAAAGGCCTTGTTTGAGTTATCTCATTTTGAAATGACACCGCATCGAGACAAATACCCCTCACAGCTTTCTGGAGGTCAAAAGCAGCGAGTGGCAATTGCTCGTGCACTTGCGATGGATCCTGCAGTTTTAGTTCTCGATGAGCCAACCTCGGCGCTTGATCCAGTGATGTCACGTGATGTAGCTGATTTGATTAATCGCCTGCATGGCGAAGGGATCACCATGATCTGCGTCACGCATGACTTGAGCTTAGCTCGCAATATTGCGGATACCGTCCTGTTCTTAGATCGTGGCGTGATTCGTGCTGATGATCGTATTGATGTTCTGAGCAAGCATTCAGAGCCAGAGATCCGGACATTTTTTGGTGATAAGGAAACGCTTTGATGGGGAGTTGGCCATCTTTTATTCGTGATCTCACAGAACAGATGCCCTTGATTTTGGCTGGACTGGTCAAGACCTTGCAGTTGGCGGGCTTGGTTAGTGTGTCTGGATTACTGCTCGGAATTGTGGTGTTCTACCTCACACTGAGCAGAAGTACCTATATTCGTAATGCCATTAATGCTTACATCTCTTTTTTTATTGGGATGCCTTTAATCGTCCTCTTATTCTTGATGTATTACGGCCTGCCACAGTGGGGTGTGCGACTTTCACCTTTTACCGTTGCGCTCATAGGTTTTACATTTAACGTAGCGGCGTACAACGCAGCCTATCTCAAAACAGCCTATAACGGTTTAGATAGAAGTCAACTTGAGGCGGCTAGTGCGCAAGGGTTTAATCCTCTGCAAATTTTTCGGTTAATTACTTTGCCGCAAGTGATTCGACTTTCCATTCCAGCGCTGACTAATCAAGTGATCGCCAATCTGAAGGATAGTTCAGTGGCTTTCTTAATTCAGTACACCGAGTTCTTTGCTCGTGTGCAGGAATTAGCTGCAACCAATTTCCAATTCTTCAAAGCCTATCTTTTGGCGGCTCTGGTTTACCTTGCGCTGGTATCTGTGATTGTTTTGTGTGCCCGCGCCATCGAACGGCGTTACTTAATTCCTGCTTAAGCAAGGTAATTTTTGGGGTAAAAAAATAGCGACCCGAAGGCCGCTATTTTGTTCACCAAGAACTGCTGGCAATATTACTTTGATGTTGGCATGACAAACTCTGCACCTTTAGCGATGCTTTCAGGCCAGCGTTGCATGACACTCTTTTGCTTGGTATAGAAGCGAACACCTTCTTTACCATAGGCATTCATATCACCAAAGAGAGATTTCTTCCAACCACCAAAGCCGTGCCAAGCCATCGGAACCGGAATAGGTACATTAATACCCACCATGCCCACCTGAACGCGACGTGCAAATTCACGGGCGATGTTGCCATCACTCGTAAAGCAAGCAACACCATTGCCATACTCACAGGAGTTCACTAAATTGAGGGCTTCAGTAAAGTTAGCAACGCGCATGCAAGACAGTACTGGTCCGAAGATTTCCTCCAAGTAGATCTTCATATCTGAAGTCACACCATCAAACAGCGTGCCTCCAATAAAAAATCCATCTGCATGTCCTGGTACTTTTAAGCCACGGCCATCTACCAATAACTTGGCGCCGGAGGCTACACCACTTTCAATATAGCCAGTGATGCGCTCTAAAGCAGCTTTACTCACAATCGGGCCCATCTCCGCATCAAGCTCCATGCCATTCTTGATTTTGAGTGTCTTGGTGCGCTCAATCAGTTTTGGCATGATCTTGTCGGCTACATCGCCCACCAAGACTGCCACAGAGATAGCCATGCAGCGCTCACCAGCAGAGCCGTAAGCTGCACCAATCAAGGCATCAATGGTTTTATCGATATCGGCATCAGGCATGATGACCATATGGTTCTTGGCGCCACCTAGTGCTTGTGAGCGCTTGCCAAAGTGAGCGCAGCGCTCATAAATATAGTTTGCGATTGGGGTGGAGCCCACAAAGCTCACTGCTTTCACATCTGGGTTCTCAATTAATGCATCTACCGCTTCTTTATCGCCTTGAACGACGTTAAAGACGCCATCAGGCAAGCCGGCTTCTTTTAAGAGTTTGGCCATTAGCAATGAGGCAGATGGATCAGTTGGGCTTGGTTTGAGAATGAACGTATTGCCACAAGCAATTGCTACGGGGAACATCCACATGGGAACCATGACAGGGAAGTTGAATGGTGTCACGCCAGCTACAACACCTAAAGGTTGGCGCATGACCCAGTTATCGATATCGGTAGACACTTGCTCTGTGTAATCGCCCTTAAGAAGCTCCGGAATACCAGTGGCAAACTCCACAATATCGATGCCGCGAGTAACTTCACCTTGGGCATCAGTAAATACCTTGCCATGTTCGGCGGTAATCATAGCGGCCAATTCATCACGATTGGCATTGAGTAACTCAAGGTACTTAAACATGATGCGCGCACGGCGCAGTGGGGAGGTCTGACTCCAGGTCTGAAATGCAGCATGGGCATTCGCTACGACCTCATCAACCTCTTTGCGGCTGGCTAAGGCTACGCGCCTGGCAACAGCTCCTGTAGAGGGGTTAAAGACATCCGCAAACCGACCATCTTTAGGATTGAGGACTTTGCCGCCAACAAAGTGGCCAACATCTTCTTTTGATTCAAAGGCTTGTGGTGCATTCATAGTATTTTGCTTAATAATTTTTTTACTAGTTTTAGGTTCAATAAAGATGCTGGATCTATATCCCACGCAACTTTATGGTCTCGTTTATCCTACTACCTCCATTTTATCGCTTTCGCTGGTTTTACGCTTTTTAGCCCTAAAGGTAAGTAAATGAGTCTTCTATTTTCCAGTTATGCCTTGAGCTCCCCTAAGGGGCCGCTAACTCTATCAAATCGTATAGTTGTGGCGCCGATGTGCCAATACTCCGCAGTCAATGGAGAGGCTCAAGATTGGCATCTAATGCACTGGGGTAATCTGCTCAATAGTGGCGCTGGGCTATTTATTATTGAGGCTACTGGGGTTACTCCAGAGGGCCGCATTACCCCGGCCTGTCTTGGGCTGTGGGATGATGCCACTGAAGCCGCGCTTAAAGATAAGTTGACCAGGGCTCGTCAACTAGCACCAGCTATCCCTGTATTTATCCAGCTAGCCCATGCTGGACGTAAAGCTTCTAGTGCTACCCCTTGGGCTGGCGGTCAATTACTTTCCAAGGAGCAGGGGGGCTGGGACGCTATTGCCCCCTCAGCCATTCCGCAGCTAAAGGATGAGCGATTGCCACATGAGATTTCAAAAGTAGAGTTAAAAGAATTAATCTCAGCGTTTGTTGCTGCAGCGCAGCGATCTACACGTATTGGCATCGACGGCATTGAGTTGCATGGCGCACACGGCTATCTTTTGCATCAGTTTTTGTCGCCGATCGCCAACCAGCGTACCGATGAATATGGCGGCTCTTACGAGAACCGCATTCGCTTTCCTTTGGAATTATTTAAGGCGGTGCGTGAGGCCTATCAAGGCGTCTTGGGCATCCGTATTTCTGCGAGCGATTGGATTGAGGGTGGTTGGACGCCTGAAGAGACGGCTGATTTTGCCTCTCTGCTCAAGCCACTAGGATGCGATTTTGTGCACATCTCTTCTGGTGGTATCTCTCCATTGCAAAAGATTGCGATTGGTCCAAATTACCAGGTCCCATTTGCGAAGTTAGTAAAAGAAAAGTCTGGCATTCCAACGATGACGGTTGGCCTGATTACTGATCCTAGGCAGGCTGAAGATATTTTGCAGGCAGGTGATGCAGATTTAATTGCCTTAGCCCGAGCTTTTTTATACAAACCACGTTGGGGGTGGGAGGCTGCTGCAGCCTTGGGTGGCACCGTGCCATCCAATGAGCGTTACTGGCGCTGCCTACCGCGTGAGGCTCAAGCGATTTTTGGTGATGTCAAAGTTGGGCAGCGATAATTTATGTCAATCAACAATGAAGATTGAGTTTAAAGAAGGAAAACTGGAGACGAATATGAAAACAAGAAACCTTATTTACCGTTATTTAGCCATTATCAGCATTGCATTAGGGGCTAACTTTGCTAATGCGCAATCCTTTCCAGATAGACCGATCACCTTAGTTGTCCCGAACCCTCCTGGGGGTCTCGTTGATACATCCGCGCGTTTATTAAGTGAGCCACTAACCAGGGTGATTGGTCAGCCAATCATTGTCGATAACAAACCTGGTGCGAGTGGTAACGTGGCTTATCAGTTCGTTGCCAAAGCTAAACCTGATGGCTATACCTTACTCATTTCGTATTCTGGCTACCACGTAGGCAACCCTTCTCTGATGGATAAGTTGCCTTGGGATCCAGTAAAAGATTTTTCACCAGTGGCATTGTTAACCGTTTCCACTAATGTGATCGCAGTGCATCCATCGGTGCCCGTGAACAACTTAAAGGAATTGATTGCTTACGCAAAGGCTAATCCTGGAAAGCTGAATTACGCTTCGCAAGGCAATGGTTCCGTCTCCCATATTGGTACTGAAATCTTTAAACAAAATACTGGTATCGATCTTGTCCACGTTCCTTATAAAGGGTCTGGCCCTGCAATCCAAGATGTCTTGGCTGGCCAGGTGCAATTGTTTATTACAACGCCACCATCGGTAATGCAGCATGTACAAAGTGGTAAGTTAAAAGGCTTGGCAGTAACAGGTAAGAGTCGTCATCCTGGCATGCCAAATGTGCCAACTACTGCTGAGGCAGGTTTACCCTCATTTCAGTTGGAGTCTTGGGTTGCTTTATATGCGCCAGCAGGCACGCCTGCGCCCGTGATTGCCAAACTCACTGAGTCTGTTAAGAAAAGCTTAGCTCTGCCTGAGGTAAAGGAGCGCTCAGACGCAGCTGGTGTGGAATTACGCTATTTAACCCCAACGGCGATGGATGCTTTACTTAAAAAAGAATTGCCTTACTGGGACAAAGCAATTAAATCAGCCAATATCAAGCTGGACTAATCCAGCAGGGGGGCTTGCGTGTAAAGTAAGCCCCTAATCAATAACCGAATGCACTGTAGATGAAGCAACACTCCGTACGAGAAGCCTGGCTGGAAGACGCCGTAAGACATTTGGAGCCGGTATTTTCTAAGGCGGGGTATGCCATTCCACCAGTTAGGGTGTCCTGTGGCTTTCCAGCCTCCAGTAGCCCTAGAACGACCTTGGGACAATGCTGGCCGCGTGAGCGCTCCGGTGGTGGTGTCAATGAGATCTTTATCTCCCCCAAGATAGATGATCCCGTCCAGCTTCTAGATACACTAGTGCATGAGCTGTGCCATGCTGTAGATGATTGCTTTAGCGGTCATGGTGAAGATTTCAAGGGTATTGCCCAGACCGTGGGTTTAGAAGGCCCCGCCAGAATGGCTCACGCCACTGAAGAACTCGTGGTGCGATTAATGATGATTAGCCAGGAGCTCGGACCATACCCACATCAGGCTATTGTGTTTCCTCCTCCAAGGCCAAGCAATGCTAGTCGCAATAAGGCGAAATGTGCTCAGTGCGGGTATGAAGTCACTCTATTGAAGAAGTGGGCAACTTATGGCGCCCCCATTTGCCCGAAAGATAATATTCGGATGCAGGAGGCCGTTATTGAAACCATTGAAAACACCACTGAGTACGATAGCGAATCCGTTGGTAGAACCAAGCCTAAGGTAGATGAAATTCGCCGAGCAATTAGCTGACTATCATGACTCAAGCCTACTCATCCATGACTGAGCAAATGCTGCAAGCATTTCAGAGTCAACATTTAGAGACTGCCGAGAGGTTGGCAAAAATGATCCTTAAGATAAATACCAGGGATCTAGTGGCTCTTCAAGTTTGCGGGCTTTCATTAGCGATGCAGGGGCGGGTAACTGAATCTGTAGGACCTCTATATAAAGCATCCCAACAGGATCAAAAAAATCCTGAGCTCTTATCGAATCTAGCGAAAGCTCAGCATGGTTCGGCCATGTATGCCGAGGCAATTCTGACTTATAAAAAATTAGATCGATTGATTCCCAATAATCCACAAGTTTTAACTGACTTGGGATCATCATTAGCTAAGGCAAAAAATTATCAGGATGCAGGTGATTGTTTCGAGAAGGCAATTCAAGCTGAGCCTAATTATTTTTTAGCTTGGTCAAATCGTGGAAATCTTTTAGCTGAAATGGGATTTGCAGCGGATGCAATAACTTCATATGAAAAGGCATTAGATTTAAATCCTGATTATGCTGAGACTTGGACTAATTATGGCAATGCCTTATTTGATTTCAGTCGCTATCAAGAGGCGCGATTAGCTCATGAGCGGGCACTTGAATTGAATCCTGATTATGCTGAGGCATGGTCGAATTACGGTAACACCTTACTAGAACTTAAGGATCCCCAGGATTATGATGCATATCAAAAAGCATATTCGTTAAATCCAGATCACCCATTTCTACTTGGGCAATTATTTAGTGCGGCAACTAGTCAATGTGATTGGAATAATTCTCAAGTTTTAGCATCAAAAATAATCTCACGCGCAGAACGGGGTGAAAAAGTTGCACACCCCTTTATTTTTCTTCAGACCAATGCATCGCTTAAGTTGCAAAAATGGGCGGCAGAAATATATATTAAATATCGTGTTCCACTTGCAGGGTCTAACTCTCCAAATTCTTCTCTGCGTATTAGGGGTGAAAAAAAAATTCGAATAGGATATATTTCATCAGACTTTAAAGAGCACCCTGTTGGAATATTGATTGAGAATTTACTCAAAATGCACAATCGAGATCTATTTGAAGTCTACGGATTTTTTTAAACGCTTCTACTGGGGATGCCATTGAACGTCGGTTGGTGGATGCTTTCGATGTAACCATTAATCTTCACGGTGTTAGTGATTCTGAAGCTGCGGATCTAGTACTGGCCAATAAGCTTGATATAGCGATTGATCTGAACGGGCATACTAGTGGTGCAAGACCAGCGTTATTTGCAAGAAAAATTGCACCTATTCAGGTTAATTATTTAGGTTATGCAGGGACATCCGGCGCACAGTTTTACGATGCATTAATTGGCGATGAGATTGTAATTCCACTAGAGCATCAAGCCCATTATTCTGAGCCCATCGTGTATCTGCCGAATTCCTTTTTCCCAGTGGATACGAGTATTCCGGTCGAGAGTTTCGGTGCTCTGCCATCAAGGACTAGTCAGGACCTACCTGAGGCTGGGTTTATATTTGCTTGCTTTAATAATTCCTATAAGATCACTCCACATATTTTTGATCTGTGGATGAGCCTCCTCAAGGAAGTGTCTGGTAGCGTTTTATGGCTTTCTAAACCTTCACCTAGGGCCCTTCTGAATCTCCAAAAGGAGGCAGAAAACAGAGGTGTTGATTCGAGCAGATTAATCTTTGCCACTAGAACGCCCGGGCGGTCTGAGCATTTGAGTAGACTGAGACTGGCAGATCTTTTTTTGGATACACCCAACTACAATGCGCATGCCACTGCTGCTGATGCTTTATGGGCGGGGCTGCCTGTGCTGACTCAGATTGGCAATACTTTTGCTGGCAGGGTGGCAGCAAGTCAGATTAGTGCAATGGGTTTGAATGAGTTAATTGCTGATTCTGAGGCTGAATACATTGCCAAGGCTCTGGAATTTGCAAGACAACCAGAGACTCTAAAATCTATACGCGAAAAACTAGAAGTAAATCGAGCCCACACGCCATTATTTAATACAAAGCAATACGTTAAGGATTTAGAGTCTTTGTATATTGATTTATTAAATAAAGCTAAGTTGCATTAACTCCTACAGGACTCCAAACGGGGTCCTTTTTACTTGCCTTGGCTATCTCAGCCAAAATCTTTTCATGCAGCTGGCAATCTTCTTCGCTAGCGCTGATCGCTTTAAGATTCGTCGGTAGGGCTTTCATGTGCCCAGAAGCATCGGTGCCAACCGTATAGTCAATCAGATCAATTGATAGATCTTCTTGACCCCGCGTCATGGCTACATAAACTTCAGCCAATAATTGGGCATCTAGTAAAGCGCCGTGCAAGGTGCGATGTTGATTGCTAATGGCAAAACGTTCACAGAGTGCATCAAGAGAATTCCGCCTACCCGGAAACATCTGACGAGCATCTAAAAGGGTATCGGTAATTTTTGAAGCAAGCCCCCTAAAAGCAGGGCGCTTAAGTAAGGCAAACTCGTTATCTAAAAACCCCAAGTCAAACGCTGCGTTATGAATCACCACTTCTGCGCCATCAACAAATTCAATGAGCTCTTCAACAATGTTGGCAAAAACCGGTTTGTCGGAAAGAAATTCACGAGAGAGTCCGTGTACAGCAAAGGCCCCTGCATCAATATCACGCTCAGGATTAATGTAATAGTGGAAGGTGCGATCTGTAAGGCGACGTCCGACCATCTCCACGCAGCCAATCTCAATAATGCGATCACCGGTTGCAGGATTAAGACCAGTGGTTTCGGTATCTAGAATAACTTGACGCATTAGGTGCCTTCCAAGACGGACGGAGGAATTTGCATTGGGCCCGTACCAGCATATTTATCCAAGTAGAGATAAATCACTGGAGTAATAATTAAGGTGACAAATTGGGAGAAGATTAAGCCGCCGGCTACGCTGATGCCCAGTGGCTGACGTAACTCTGCACCTGCACCCAATCCCAAAGCAATCGGGAGGGCGCCCATTAAGGCGGCAATAGTGGTCATCATAATGGGGCGGAAGCGCAAGATACAGGCTTCGCGAATCGCTTTTTCAGGGGAGAGTCCCCGAGTGCGTTGAGCCTCCAGCGCAAAATCAATCATTAGAATTGCATTCTTCTTAACGATGCCGATCAATAGCAAAATACCAATCGACGCAACAATCGTTAACTCAAAGCCAAAGATGCGCAAGGACAAGATTGCACCAATTGCAGCAGAAGGTAGGCCGGCCAAAATAGTCAGGGGATGGATATAACTCTCATACAGGACGCCAAGGAGAATATAAATGACCCCTAAGGCTGCCAAGATCAAAATAATTTGGCCAGATTGATTATCTTTAAACACAGCAGCATCACCACCATAGCTAGTAATAATCGAAGAGGGAAGGTTAACTTCCTTTACAAATCCATCGATTGCTTTGGTGGCATCACCTAAGAAAATATCTGGCGCCAAATTAAATGAAATTGTCACTGCTGGAATTTGGCCTTGATGGTTTACCGCTGTCGGTCCAACCGTGCGAACAAAACTTGCCAGACTGGATAGGGGAATTAATTTATCGGTAGCGCGTCCTCTGACATAGACTTTATTTAGATCAGTTTCAAATTGACGGTCGTTCTCAGCGGTTTCTAGGATGACGTAATAGGTGTTAACTGGGGTGTAGATGGTGGATACCTGCCGCTCACCAAAGGAGTTGTATAGAGCGCTACGAATATCTGCAATGGTGACGCCCGCACTAGCCGCTTGCTCGCGATTAATTTCAATCTTGACGTTTAGGCCCTTAAGCTGAGAGTCGCTTGTAACATCGCGGAAAATAGGGTTAGCACGCATTTTTTGGGTTAGCTTCTCGGCCCATTCATTCACACCCTCAAAGCCAACGCTCTGCAAGGTAAATTGGTAGCGACTCTTGCTGCTACGTCCGCCAAGCTGTAAGTTTTGTACAGGGCGCATATAGACCTGCAGCCCCGGGATCTCTTTAAATTTATTGCGAAGACCCTCAATAACCTTACTCATCTTCTCGCGATCGCCCTTAGGTTTGAGAATGATGAAAAAACGCCCTGTATTGCGTCCGGCACTTTGACCACCACCCAGAATAGAGATCGAATTGGCTACATTGGGATCGCTATTGACGATCTCAGCCGCGCGATCCTGAAGTGCCAGCATGGCCTTAAACGAGGTGTCTTCTGCAGCTTCCGTAGTTGCCGTAATTTGGCCAATATCTTCTTCTGGGAAAAACCCTTTTGGGCTGTAGACAAAAAGGGCGATAGTGATGAAGAAAGACGCAACTGCGCCCCACAACACTTTTTTGCGATTAGCTAATGCTAAATCTAGGTAGTGAATATAGGTTTTTAGAGTGTAGTTAAATAAGCGGTCAAATTGTTTCGTGATGGCATATTCTTTTGGATGGACACCAGGCTTAGGTAAAAAACGGCTACACAATAAAGGCACGATAGTCAGTGAGACTACTGCCGATACCAGAATAGAAAGTGACACTACGACTGCAAACTCTCTAAAGAGAAGGCCAATAGGACCTGCCATAAAGAAGAGGGGAATAAAGACGGCTACCAAAGAGATGGAGATGGAGATGATGGTGAAGCCAACCTCTTTGCTACCTTTAAGTGAGGCCTGTAGAGGATCCATGCCTTTCTCGATGTAGCGCATGATATTTTCAAGCACAACGATCGCGTCATCCACGACAAGACCTACTGCAAGAGTGATACCTAATAAGGAAATGTTATCTAAGCTGTAGCCTAAAAAGTACAGTAAGAAGAAGGCGCCAATTAAAGAGATGGGGAGGCTTACCGAGGGGATGAGCGTTGCGGAGACATGCTTTAGAAACAAGAAGATTACCAAGACGACCAACAGAATCGTTAGGGCTAGCGTCAGGTTGACATCATGAATCGCCTCAATAATAGACAGGGATCTGTCATTAATTAATGTCAGCTGAATCGAGGCTGGCATCTGCTCCTTGAAGGTAGGCAGTAATTTTTTAACTGCAGCAACAACCTCAACACTATTGGCATTTGGCTGTCGCATAATTCCGATAGCAATGGACCGCTCGCCGCCAGAGGTAGCGAAGGTCTTCACATCTTCGAAACTTTCTTGAACGTCAGCAACATCTCTTAAGTAAACAGGCAGACCATTACGCTGGGCTATGACGAGGTCGCCAAATTCTTCTGCTTTGACAAGCTGTGGGTTGGCATAAATCGTAATCAGTTGACGCGGACCATCCAGGGTGCCTACAGGGCTATTGGTATTGGCCTTATTGATTGCAACTGCCAATTCCTCCATGGTGATATTGCGATTACCCAACGCATCTGGGCGCACGCTGACACGGACTGCGTAGCGCTTGGCACCGTAAACCAACACTTGTGAAACACCGGTGATAGTAGAGAGCGAGGGCGCTAATAAGTTTTCTGCATACGCATTAATCTCAGAAAGACTCATGGATGGTGAGCTCATGCGAATCACCAACACTGCTGTATCTGCAGGATTAATCTTGCGGTAAGACGGAGGCACCGTCATTTCAATTGGGAGTCTTCTCTGCGCGCGCAAGAGAGCTGCCTGGACATCAACAGCCGCCTTATCAATATCACGATCGTTCGTGAACTCTAGGGTAATGCTGGTTGAGCCCAGTGTGTTGGTTGAGCTGATGACTTTGATGCCATCAATAGTCGAAAACTCTTTTTCAAGCGGGAGCGCCACGGAAGAGGCCATATTTTCTGGGGCGGCCCCAGGCAAGCTGGCGCTCACGGAAATAATTGGCGTATTGAAGCTAGGAAGCGCAGCAACAGGAATTTTGAAATAAGCCACAGTGCCGGCAATCACTGTTGCAATTGATAGCAGCACCGTCATGACGGGCCGCCTAATGCATAACTCAGAGAGCGTCATTTTTTCTCGGGGGCGGGAGCCGCTGCTTTAGCTGGAGCGGATGCAGCAGTTTGTTTCTTTGATTCTCTGATCTTGCCACCAGGCCGTAAGTTTTGCTTGCCCTCAACAACCACTCTGGAGCCTGCCTCAATGCCACTAATTACCGAAGTGCCTTGATATTCATAAATCACTTTAACTGGCTTGGGCTGGACTTTGTCATCCTTATCCACAAGGTAAACAAGGCGTCCTTTCGGGCTGATGACAATGGCTTCGGATGGAACCGCAATAACCTCTTTTAGGGTGTTTGCATTTAAAGAGACGCGTGCAAATTGTCCAGGCAATAAATTCATTTTCTCATTGGGGATTTGAGCGCGTACACGCACAGCCGCGATGCTGGGATCAACCTGGTTATCAATTACGAGCACTTCACCCTCATAAGTAGCTTTGTCATCATTCCCAACGCTAACCTTCACCTTGAGTGGTGTATCAGCTTGCTTGCCTTCCATCAGCAATGGGATGTCTTTCTCAGGCACAACAAATTGAACGTTAATGGGATTTAACTGGGTGATCGTTACCATGGATCCAACGCTAGAAGTTGCTGTAGAGCTGGTGGCGGTAGTGACCACATTGCTAGCTTGTACCAGTGAGCCCGGGAAGACGTTGATGATTCCGGCACGTCCCGCAATAGGGGAGCGGATAGAATCGTATGAGAGTTGAACTTCTGCAGAACGTGCTGCCGCTTGCGCAGACTTTGCGTTGGCTAACGAGGTTTCGAGGCCTGCTTTAGAAATAAAGTTCTTAGCCACCAGTTCCTTGGCGCGTAGGTACTGCTTTTGGGCATCATCTGCCAATGCTTTTAATTTTTCATAGTTGGCACGATCGTTGCGATCATCCAGAGTAAAGAGGAGCTCGCCTTCTTTAACCTCTTGCCCATCTTTGATATGAATGGTTTTTACTGTATTGGTGGTCATTGGCCTAATGTCCACAATACTGCTGGAAATAATCGTGCCAGTTGCTTCAATGATTAAGGGTATATCTTGCTTCTCCACAACTACACTCGTAATAGTTTGTGGGCCACCTGCTTTAATGCTGGCAGGGAAAAAGTAATTTACTGCTTTAGATCCAGCGTACAAAACGACCAGCACAATCAATATGCGCCACTTGTATTTCAGCGTAAATGCTTTGGCGGTGGCGTAGTCTATTTTTTTGAGCTTATCTAGGAGTGGAGAGGCTTTCCCCCAAAGGGTGCATAAGTGAGCCCTAATCCAGTTTTTGAGCTTTGGAAGCTTGGCGACTGCCTTATCGAGTGCTGATTCAATTTTTGACACGGTCTCGGAGTTTTTCTTGGTTTTATATGGGTTAAGCGGAGTATTTTTCGCCTGCTTTGAATCCATTCATTCTCTCATAAGACCGTTATAAATGGGTTGCACAGCATCGACCCAAATTAGGGTAGAAATTCTTCTACGCCTTTGTTAGCTAATAGGTCGGCTAGCTCATTTCCAGGGTGGCCGTTATGCCCGCGAACCCAATGCCAGGATATCTTGTGGTCTGGGATGAGGACATCTAATTCTTGCCATAAATCAGCATTCTTAACAGGAGCCTTGCTCGCAGTCTTCCAACCTCTTTTTTTCCAACCCTCTAGCCACTCAGTAACCCCTTTTTGGACGTATTGTGAGTCAGTCCAGAGCTCTACTGAGCTCCTTTGTTTAAGGGCTCGCAGCGCATGAATAACGGCGCTAATTTCCATGCGGTTATTGGTAGTGTGCTCCGCGCCCCCATGCAGGTGTTTCTCGTGACCGCCAGAACGAAGAACCGCGCCCCATCCGCCAGGACCGGGATTGCCTTTGCAGGCGCCATCGGTATAAATAATGATATGGGGTAGTGTTTTGGTATGGGGCATAGCGTTAATTTACTGGGTCTTGGTGATTTGCTAGATTCTGACGGCTTTCAGCTGCTGGAGTCAGTTGTGTCATTACTGGAATGCGCAAGCCCTGGACCTGGCCGATGAGGCGCATGCCTTGCTGACGCTTAATAGCGGAAACCAAGAAAACAGCCCCAAAAATAGGCCACCAGCGATTGCCGGCCGGTTCCATGAAATCCATTCTGGCCATGCCTGACTCTCCACTAAGCGGGAGCTTGTAGCAGCCAAAGTGACCGCGATCTAGGGAGAAATTGAGAAGCTGTAGCCAGTCTTTGATTCTCAGAAGACTAATAAATTGCCCGTCTCTCGGGAGATAGGGACTGCCGATCAATCTACTAAGATATTGGCGCATACCCCAAAGACTGGCTGGATTAAATCCAGAAATAATCAAGCGACCTTCAGGGCGAAGTACGCGCTCCGCCTCGCGCAGAATTTGATGGGGGTCAGTAGCAAATTCCAGGACATGCGGCAACACTAATAAATCGATGGTTTCGCAGGCAAAGGGCAGTTCATTGGCATTGCCTTCGATTTGGTGCCAAGCAAATCCATTGGCATGCTTCTGGCGATCGTTGGAATCAATCAAAAGGGCCTGCAAAGGCATACGGTTTTCTGCCAAGGTATTTATTTGGGGTAATCCAATTTGTACTGCATAAAAACCAAAGACATCGGCCACGATCTGGTCGAAGCATTTTTGCTCCCAGGCCAGAACATAGCGTCCTGGAGGGGATTGCAGCCACTTTTCCCATGAACTCCATGGTGGTGCGGGCATCTGAGATGGGGAGGGTGGGGTTGGTATCATCGGTATATGGTGAAGAATACTTTATTGCAGGTTTGGCCGATACCGGCCTTTGATGACAATTACCTCTGGTGTGTTCATGATGGTCAATCGGCCTTAATCGTGGATCCAGGTGATGCTGTCCCTGTATTGCGCTACCTCGATGAAAATAAACTGACCCTGACCGGTATTCTAATTACCCATCATCATGCAGACCATACTGGTGGCATCCTGGCTTTATTGCAGGCCCTTGGTCCCGACATCCCTGTTTATGGCCCAGCCATGATTGATATTCCGGGTCGTACCAATGCCATGATGGAAGGCGACAAGATTGAGGTGGTCGCGCCGCGCATTAGCCTTGAGGTATACGAGGTGCCGGGCCATACCTTAAGTCACATTGCTTATTTTGCAAATATGCAGGCGAATGTAGTGGAGCCGATGCTGTTCTGTGGCGATACCTTGTTTGCCTCCGGTTGTGGTCGCTTATTTGAGGGCACCCCCACTCAAATGAGCCAGTCTCTCGCGAAGTTTATGGTCTTGCCAAAAAACACTCTGGTGTATTGCACTCATGAATACACCTTATCTAATATTCGCTTTGCCTTGGCTGTTGAGCCCAATAATGCAAACCTCATTACTTGGGCAGACGCTGCTAAAGCATTACGCGATCAAAACTTACCCACTTTGCCCACAACCATTGGACAAGAGTTACAAGTTAATCCCTTTATGCGCTGCGATCAAAAGGAAGTGATTGACGCAGCATTACAAGTTTCTGGTGAAAAATCCCTACCAACTCCCGCACATGTCTTAGCAGTGATTCGTGCTTGGAAGGATCAATTCTGATGCTGTGGCGTTATGCGGCGATATTGCTGATTGCCGCGCTCTCTGGATGCGCGAGTACTGGTGATTGGTCTTCTGAAACCCCGACCCGGAAAGATCCGCGGGCAAGCAAAGCAGCACGGGTAAATTTACAGAACCAGTCAGTAAGCGATCTGTATGCACCATCGAGCAATTTATGGATTCGCATTCGGGATGGTTTTGAGATGGAGCCCATGAGCACGCCCCTAGAGATTGAGCAGGTGCGTTGGTTGAGTGCTCGTCCCGATTACGTCAATCGCTCCATGACGCGTTCTTCACGCTATTTGTTTTATATCGTGCAAGAGGTGAATGCTCGCAAGATGCCAACAGAGATTGCATTACTACCTTTTGTTGAAAGTGCCTTTGTGACAAATGCAAAATCCAGTGCTAAGGCGATGGGCTTGTGGCAATTTATGCCTGCTACTGGAAAAGATTTTCGTTTGACGCAAAACGTCTTTAGGGATGAGCGCAGGGATGTGTTGCAATCTACCGACGCTGCACTAGATTACCTGCAGCGCCTGTATAAACAGTTCGGTAGCTGGGATCTTGCTCTTGCTGCCTACAACTGGGGCGCGGGCAACGTTTCCAAGGCGCAGAAGCGAAACTTAGCGGCGGGCTTGCCTACGGATTACCTCAGTCTCAAAATGCCAAACGAGACTCGGAACTATGTGCCCAAGTTAATGGCGTATCGACAGATTGTTCTAGACCCTCAGGCCTATGGAATTGTGTTGCCCGAGCTGGAAAATCACCCTTACTTTGTGGCGGTCGATGTGGGATCCGATATTGATGTGGATTTGGCGATCAAGCTATCAGAAATCCCATCAGAGGAGTTCCATAGTCTCAATCCGTCTTTTAATAAGCCGGTGATCTTGAGTAACGCCAATCAACAGATTTTGTTGCCGTTCGGGCATGCTGAAATCTTTCAAGAAAACCTGAAGAAATACACTAAACCTTTGTCATCTTGGGCGGCTGTTCAGGTAACTAAGACGGAGTCTGTAGACCAGGCTGCAAAGACCCTTGGTGTAGATGCAGACACCCTCAGGGAAATTAATGGCATTCCAAAGGGAATGAGAATTCGCTCGGGCTCAACTGTTTTGGTGCCTAAAACTAGTCGTCGTCCCGGGGATATCTCGCTAGCCATGGCTGAAAATGGCAGCCTCAGTCTAGATAAGCCAGCACCTCCAGCGCCTAAAAAATGTGCAAAAGGGGCTAAATGTCCTGTTGTGAAGACTGTAAAAGGCTCAACTAAGGGTAATTCTTCTGCAAATAATGCTGCATCTCAGCATAAATCCGCATCGACAGGGCTTGCAAAATCTGCGAAAAATAGTACTGCGAAAGTATCTATCTCGACTCCCAAGGCTTCAAATAGCAAAGGGGTTAGCAAGATTCAGTAAGCAAAGACACTTTAATTTACTTATTTAGGTTGACCATGTCCTATAAATCAGAACACGAACGCTCCATTAAAGACCCAGATAGTTTCTGGGGAGAGCAGGCAAAACTTATTCATTGGGAAAAGCCATTTAATAAGGTTCTGGATTATGCGAACCCTCCGTTTGCTAAATGGTTTGAAGGTGGTTTAACCAATCTTTGCTACAACGCAGTCGATCGCCACTTGAAGGATCGTGCCGATCAAATCGCTTTAGTTGCCGTTTCTACAGAAACCAATCTAGAAAAAGCGTACACATTTAAAGAGCTCTACGAAGAAGTTAATCGTATGGCGGCAATTTACAAAGCCAACGGTGTTCAAAAGGGTGATCGTGTATTGATTTACATGCCAATGATTGCTGAGGCTTGCTTTGCGATGCTGGCTTGTCTACGTATTGGTGCGATTCACTCTGTGGTATTCGGTGGCTTTGCATCCCATAGCCTGGCATCACGTATTGATGATGCCAAACCAAAAATGATTGTGACTGCCGAGGCAGGTGCTCGTGGTGGTAAGGCCGTTCCTTACAAGCCATTACTAGATGAGGCAATTACTCTGGCTAGTTACAAACCAGAAAAAGTCTTGATTGTGAATCGCGGTCTGACTGAGTTCACTATGGTAGCCGGGCGTGACTTAGATTACGCCGCTGAGCGCCAAAAACATCTCAGCGACTTAGTTCCTATCGAGTGGGTTGATGCAACCCATACTTCATATATTTTGTACACCTCAGGTACTACTGGCAAGCCGAAGGGCGTTCAGCGTGACACTGGTGGCTATGCTGTTGCTTTGGCGGCATCTATGAAGCATATTTTCTGCGGCAACCCAGGTGAGACCATGTTCTGTACATCTGATATTGGTTGGGTCGTCGGTCACAGCTACATTATTTATGCGCCATTGCTCAACGGTATGGCAACCATCATGTATGAAGGTACGCCGCTACGTCCGGATGCTGGTATCTGGTGGGAGTTAGTTGAGAAGTACAAAGTGTCAGTCATGTTCTCTGCGCCAACCGCAGTGCGTGTGCTGAAAAAGCAGGATCCTGCATTCCTCACCAAATACGATCTCTCAAGTCTGCGTGCATTGTTCTTGGCGGGCGAACCTTTGGATGAGCCAACAGCGACTTGGATTCATGATGCAATTAAGAAGCCAATTGTGGACAACTACTGGCAGACAGAAACTGGTTGGCCGATGCTGGCAATTCAGCGTGGTGTAGAAGTCATGCCACATAAGTTTGGTTCGCCTGGTGCCCCTTCTTTTGGTTACAACATGAAGCTCTTGGATGACGCCACCTCAGAAGAGTTGGGTCCAAATAAGAAGGGTGTGATTGCAATTGAAGGCCCATTGCCTCCAGGTTGCATGCAAACTGTTTGGGGTGATGACAAGCGTTTCGTGAGCACCTATTGGGAAACTATTCCCGGTAAGACGATTTACTCTACCTTTGACTGGGGTATCAAGGATGAGGACGGATACTTCTTTATCTTGGGCCGTACTGATGACGTGATTAACGTTGCCGGTCACCGCTTGGGTACGCGCGAGATCGAGGAAAGTATTTCCAGTCACCCTAATATCTCTGAAGTGGCAGTAGTCGGCATTGAGGACAAGCTCAAAGGTCAGGCGGCAATTGCCTTTGTCATACCGAAGGATGCTTCAAATACTGCTACTCTGGAAGCTGAATGCATGAAGACGGTGGACACGACATTGGGCGCGATTGCTCGTCCAGGACGCGTTTATGTAGTCACGGCATTGCCCAAGACCCGTTCCGGCAAGATCGTTCGTCGCGCACTCCAAGCGATTGCTGAAGGGCGTGATCCTGGGGACATCAGCACCATGGAAGATCAAACCGTTTTAGCTCAAATCAAGATCATCATCGAGCAAAGCGCGAAGTCTTAAAGCTAGTTCAGCATTAGTCAAATCAGCCCCTCAGTCGCATGACTTGGGGGCTGGTTACCTTCTGAGCCTAATTGACTGGGAATCCAAGGGTTTATACGCAAAACTGGTATCATTGTCAGATTCAAAACTTAATAAATTACCCTAGCGCTTAAAGACACTCACCTCCCGCACAAACAGTCCTGGGTTGGTCTTTTTGGGGTGTTGAGCGTCGGATGGAGCAGGGACTGGAGATGGTTTGTCACCCTTGCTTCCTTCTTTTCCCCCAGCCGTGTTGGCTTTAGCCGACGGCACACTATTTCCCGGTCTTAGCATTGGCGCCCCTGGCGAAACTACTGGCGAAGTCGTTTTTAATACCGCACTTACTGGCTATCAAGAGATCATTACTGATCCTAGTTACTCACGCCAAATCGTGACCTTGACCTATCCCCATATCGGAAACGTTGGGGTGAATGGGCAAGATGCCGAGTCGGATCAGATTCATGCTGCCGGGTTGGTCGTAAAGGACCTCTCTAAGCGAGTATCTAATTTCCGCTCTGAAGAAAGTCTCGATAGCTACCTCACCAAAGCGGGCGTGGTCGGCATTTCCGGAATCGACACCCGTAAGCTCACTCGCATCCTGCGTGACAAAGGCGCTCAGTCTGGCGCGATTGTTGCTGGCAAGATGGGTGATGACGTAGAGGTTCTCGGTAAGCAAGCCTTGGAATTAGCAAAAGCCTTTCCTGGTATGTCTGGTTTAGATCTGGCTAAAGTGGTCACAACTAAGACTTCCTATGAATGGCGTGAAGCCGAGTGGGACCTGCATGGTCCTGATGGCAAACCTGCATACAGAACTATAGATATCAGCAAGCCAATCAAAAAAGTCGTTGCTTATGACTTTGGTGTGAAGCGCAATATTTTGCGTATGCTGACTGAGCGAGGCTGCGAGTTAACCGTAGTGCCTGCACAGACTAGCGCTGCTGATGTACTGGCAATGAAACCAGATGGCGTGTTCTTCTCAAATGGCCCTGGAGATCCCGGTCCTTGTGATTACGCGATTGCCGCTGCAAAAGAAATTATTGAAAAGGGTATTCCCACCTTTGGCATTTGCTTGGGCCATCAAATTATGGGCTTGGCCGCTGGTGCCAAAACATTGAAGATGAAGTTTGGTCACCATGGTGCCAACCATCCCGTAAAAGATTTGGATACTGGGCGCGTAGCAATTACGTCTCAGAACCACGGTTTTGCTGTGGATGCCAATACCTTGCCCGAGAATATTCGTGTCACGCATGTGTCTTTGTTTGATGGATCGCTGCAAGGGCTTGCCTGGAAAGATAAGCCTGCCTTGTGTTTTCAAGGTCACCCTGAGGCCTCGCCTGGTCCTCATGATATTGCCTATTTATTTGATCGTTTTGTGGAGCTAATGAATGCTACCGATGTTGGCAATAAGGGAGGCAAATAATGCCTAAGCGTAGCGACATTAAGAGCATCCTCATTATTGGCGCTGGTCCAATTGTGATCGGACAGGCTTGTGAGTTTGATTATTCTGGTGCACAGGCTTGCAAAGCTTTGCGTGATGAAGGTTATAAAGTTATTTTGGTAAACAGTAATCCTGCAACCATCATGACTGATCCAGAGATGGCCGACGTGACTTACATCGAGCCAATTACATGGGAAGTGGTGGAGCGCATTATTGCCACCGAAAAGCCGGATGCAATTTTGCCAACGATGGGTGGACAAACCGCCTTGAACTGTGCACTTGATTTGCATCGTCATGGCGTTCTTGAAAAATATGGTTGCGAGTTGATTGGCGCTTCGCCTGAAGCGATTGATAAAGCGGAAGATCGCCAGAAATTTAAAGATGCGATGACCAAAATTGGTCTGGGCTCTGCCAAGTCTGGTATTGCGCATTCCATGGATGAGGCGCATGAAGTACAACAACGTATTCAGAAGGAGACTGGCAACGTAGGTTTCCCGGTAGTGATTCGTCCTTCATTCACCATGGGTGGTTCAGGTGGCGGCATTGCTTACAACCGTGAAGAGTTTGAAGAGATTTGTAAACGCGGCTTGGATTTGTCGCCAACTCGCGAGCTCTTGATTGAAGAGTCTCTATTGGGTTGGAAAGAGTTCGAGATGGAAGTGGTACGTGACCGCGCCGATAACTGCATCATCGTTTGCTCAATCGAAAACTTAGACCCAATGGGTGTGCACACCGGCGACTCCATTACGGTTGCTCCTGCACAAACTTTGACGGATAAAGAATATCAAATCATGCGCAATGCATCGATTGCCGTGTTGCGTGAAATTGGTGTTGACACTGGCGGCTCGAATGTTCAGTTCTCCATCAACCCAGAGGATGGCCGCATGATCGTCATTGAGATGAACCCACGTGTTTCACGTTCATCTGCATTGGCCTCCAAGGCAACCGGATTCCCAATAGCGAAGATTGCTGCAAAACTTGCGGTGGGTTACACCCTGGATGAGTTAAAGAACGACATCACTGGCGGTGCAACTCCAGCATCATTTGAACCATCAATCGATTATGTGGTTACGAAGATTCCTCGCTTTGCGTTTGAAAAATTCCCACAGGCGGATTCTCGTTTAACTACACAGATGAAATCCGTAGGCGAGGTAATGGCCATTGGCCGAACCTTCCAAGAGTCTTTCCAGAAGGCACTCCGTGGCTTAGAGGTCGGCGTTGACGGCCTAGATGAATTTTCTACAGACTTAGATGACATCATTCAAGAAATCGGCGAGCCAGGTCCGGACCGTATTTGGTATTTAGCGGATGCTTTCCGTATGGGAATGGGTCTCGATGAGATTTATAACGAGACTAAGGTCGACCCTTGGTTCTTGGAGCAAATCGAAGAGCTCGTAACAATGGAGACTGAGCTTAAACAGCGCAAGATCGATAGCTTATCCGCTCCTGAATTGCGTTTTATTAAGCAAAAAGGTTTCTCAGATCGTCGCTTGGCTAAGTTGTTGGGTGTAGATGCGTCCTCAGTTCGCGCTGCGCGTCACCGCCTCAAAGTAGTTCCTGTCTACAAGCGGGTAGATACCTGCGCTGCTGAGTTCTCAACCAACACGGCCTACTTGTATTCCACCTACGAAGCAGAGCATGGCGAGTGCGAATCACAACCCACCACCAAAGACAAGATCATGGTTTTAGGTGGCGGACCGAATCGCATTGGTCAAGGTATTGAGTTTGACTATTGCTGCGTTCATGCTGCTTTAGCAATGCGCGAAGATGGTTATGAAACCATCATGGTCAACTGCAATCCAGAAACCGTTTCTACTGACTATGACACTTCTGATCGTTTGTACTTTGAGCCATTGACGCTCGAAGACGTTCTGGAAATCGTGGCCATTGAAAAACCCAAAGGTGTAATCGTGCAGTACGGCGGTCAGACGCCGTTGAAGTTGGCTTTGGATCTCGAGGCAAATGGCGTTCCAATCATTGGAACATCGCCAGACATGATTGATGCTGCCGAAGATCGCGAGCGCTTTCAGAAGCTATTGCATGAGTTGAACTTGCGTCAGCCGCCTAATCGTACCGCCCGTGCGGAAGATGAGGCTCTGAAGCTTGCTGAAGAAATTGGCTATCCATTAGTTGTCCGTCCTTCCTATGTATTGGGTGGTCGTGCGATGGAAATCGTGCATGATGGTCGTGATCTCGAGCGCTATATGCGTGAGGCGGTCAAGGTTTCTCATGACTCACCAGTCTTATTGGATCGATTCTTAAATGATGCGATTGAGTGTGATGTGGACTGTATTAGTGATGGTCAACAGGTATTCATCGGTGGTGTGATGGAGCATATTGAGCAAGCCGGTGTTCACTCTGGTGACTCCGCCTGTTCATTGCCCCCTTACTCTTTATCGGATGAGACGGTTGCAGAGATTAAGCGTCAAACTGGAGCAATGGCCAAGGGTCTGAATGTGATCGGTTTGATGAACGTTCAATTTGCGATTCAGAATGTGGATGGCAAAGATGTTATTTACGTCCTCGAAGTCAACCCACGCGCTTCTCGTACTGTGCCGTTTGTTTCCAAGGCTACTGGTTTGCAGTTGGCCAAGATTGCAGCTCGCTGCATGGTGGGGCAAACTTTGGAACAGCAGGGCATTAAGAATGAAGTGAAGCCTGCTTACTACTCAGTAAAAGAAGCGGTATTCCCATTTAATAAGTTCCCGGGCATTGATCCGATTCTTGGGCCTGAGATGCGATCCACTGGTGAAGTAATGGGTGTTGGTAAAACCTTCGGTGAAGCACTCTTTAAGTCTCAGTTGGGTGCTGGTATTAAGTTACCTAAGAGTGGCACTGTAGTGTTGACTGTGAAAGACAGCGATAAGCCTAAAGCGGTTGAAGTGGCTAAGCTCTTACATCAGTTGGGATTCCCAATGGTGGCTACCAAGGGGACTGCTGCAGCAATCGAAGCAGCTGGTTTACCAGTCCGCGTGGTAAATAAAGTAAAAGATGGTCGCCCGCACATTGTTGACTTGATCAAGAATGGCGAGATCTCACTCGTATTTACTACTGTTGATGAGACCCGAACGGCCATTGCTGATTCACGATCTATTCGTACTAGCGCTCAAGCTAATAACGTGACTTACTACACCACGATTAGTGCGGCTCGTGCAGTGATGGATGGTTTGATGACTTCGCAAAATGGCAACAAAGAGTCTCTTGAAGTATATTCCTTACAGAATCTGCATAAGACTCTCAATTAATTTAAGTTAGGTTAGAAGCATGAGCACAATTCCAATTACTAAGCATGGTGCAGAACTTCTCAAAGAAGAGTTGTATCGTCTTAAGCATGTTGAGCGTCCATCCGTCATTATTGCGATCTCCGAAGCACGTGCCCAGGGTGATCTCTCTGAGAACGCTGAGTACGATGCCGCCAAAGAGAAGCAAGGCTTTATTGAGGGGCGTATTCAGGATCTTGAGGGCAAGCTTTCAGCTGCACAGATCATTGACCCCGCTAACCTAGATGTAAATGGACGTATCGTATTTGGTGCAACTGTAGATCTCGAAGACCTTGAAGATGGTACAAAGCTCACTTATCAAATCGTGGGTGACGATGAAGCTGACATCGCTGTAAACAAGATCTCAATTAGCTCCCCAATTGCCCGTGCCTTAATTGGCAAAGAAGAGGGCGATGTGGTGGCTGTTCAAGCTCCTGGCGGTAATCGCCAAGTAGAAATCCTCGCGGTTCGTTACATTTAATAGTTCTAAGTCATTTCATATGAAGACTCTGGATACTTCTAGTTACTTAGGGGCTCAAAGAATCTTCATTCTGATTGCAGGCTTATGGGTGGGAAGCCTCCTTACTGTGGGCTATCTCGTTGCTCCAGCTATCTTTAGCACTATGACGGATCGCCAAGCAGCTGGTATGGTTGCTGGTAGCATCTTCAGGTTGGAGGCTTATCTAAGCATGATCGTATGCATCGGCTTAATGGTGCTGGCCAATCTCTTAGTTAATCGTAGCCTTCACCAATTTAAAATCATTCGCTGGCTTTTATTGGCAATGTTGTTTTGCTCGGTTGCCGCTGCTTTTGTCTTTATTCCTTGGATGAATGCCCTAAGAGATAACGCGCTAGCGCAAGGCATGCCAGTGATGCTTTCTCCTTCGGCAATGCTGTTCGGTAGATTGCATGGCGCTTCGAGCATTCTGTTCATGATCCAAAGCGCCCTTGGAATCTTCTTGGTCTGGCGACTGACTAAGCGATAAGTATTCGCAAGAATCAACAGAACACCAGCAATAAAAAAA
>NZ_NGUO01000006.1 GCF_002206635.1 Polynucleobacter aenigmaticus
AGTCATCAATAAAACTGCTGATTCAGTAGGTAGCGCCATCATTAACAAACTGAGTCCCTTAGCCCCACTGGTCAAAACTATTACTTTTGACAACGGGAAGGAATTTGCAGGACACAGCAAAATTGATGCTGCATTAAATAGCACCACATACTTTGCCGATCCTTTTGCTAGCTGGCAAAGGGGATCGAATGAAAACTTCAATGGACTGCTAAGGCAATACATCCCCAAGAAAAGACAGTTATCAACCGTAACGGATGAGGAGCTTAGAATGATCCAAGATCAATTAAACAACCGACCCAGAAAGCGCTTGGGATTTAAAACACCAAGTGAAGTCTTTATGCAATCTTTAAACCGTGTTGCACTTCGTGTTTGAATCCGCCCCATATGTAACACTCCCAATGTCAACATATTCAAATTCGTACTCAGGATTGGTTCTTTCGGACAATGCCTTTAAATTGATATATGCAACGTCTTTGAGCCTTACTATTTTCCAGTGACTTGGAATGGATTTAATCCAGTCCACACCACTTTCCTTATTTTTTGAATGCCGACCAAGACTGATCTCTCTCATAGCTTTAACTCCGCCTCAAGCGCTGCTAACCCTCTACTTAATTCAAATATTTCTAATTTTATTTCGCTTGAAGGTTTCATAGTTTCGGGCCTGTAGAAAATCTTATTAAAGTTCAGCTCCACGCCAACCACGTTCTCCAAATACACAAACGGTTTACTGATGTAGCGCTCCATGAAGGCTTCAATAGCAGCCTGGTTTGCTATTACATCTTTTTGGAAAGGGATAATCTCATAGTCTTTTTGGTAATCAGCAGTTAACTCAACGCTGATTTCAATTTTTTCAGCTGATTTCTTCGTTGCCTTCTTATATTTTGCAGATACGATTATCTTGCCACAGCCGAGAGCTTCTTTCTTGCCTTCGAATTCCTTAATAAGGGTTTCCTGATCTGCATCGTAATAGTATCTAGCATCGTATGTAGTGATCACCAAAGGTTGCTCTTTATAGTTAAGCTGAGAAATTTTCGGTTTAATGATCTCCGTACAATAGCCCTCCAAAGAAGTATGTTCAGATGGATCAAAGTCTGCAATAGCGAATTCGGTCTGCTCAAGTTCACCCTGTGCAATCTTGGTTGGTACTAGCTCTAAAGAATCCAAGCGCTTCAACTGGCCAGACTTATCTTCCTTCATTGGTAAGCATGCTTCAAACGTTCTGCCTTGCTCATCGATATTTGTCAACATGATGGCTTGTTTATTGAAGTAGAAAAACTCTTTTTCAAAAACTCGAGCGTAATCATTGTCTTGGTAGGCCGTGAGCGTGGCTACGATTTCAAGACGGCTGGCTTCGTCCACTTCTTTTCGTTTTGAGCCTTTACTTTTCTTCAGAGGCTTAAATTTTTCGCTAGCATTGATCAACATCACTTTGTCTTTGTGATGCGCTTGCTTATTTTTATTCAATATCCACAAATAGGTGTAGATGCCGGTATTAAAGAACTCATCAGTTGGCAGCTGAATGACAGCTTCAACGATATCGCTATCAAGCATCCATTTTCGGATATTACTTTCGGCTGTACCGGCATCCCCACTGAATAAAGAGGAGCCGTTATGAACAACAACGCCCATACCGACGTTATCGAGCTTAGAGATGAGATGCTGCATAAAGAGCAGCTGCCCATCAGAGATAGATGGGAGAAACTTGAAACGCTCAGTCTTATCATTGACGATGTCTTTTTCATAACCCTTCCAGCTAACGCCATATGGTGGATTGGCAATGACTACGTCAAACTCCTCATTGTCGAACTTGTCTTCTACTAGGGTATTTCCATGTTCAATTTTTGCATCTGGACGAAAGCGACTTTCAATCTTGGCTAAGGCATAAAGAGCGTCGTTCCAGTCTTGGCCGTAAGTTTGAGTAAGGCGTTTGAACTTCTGGTTGATGCGGTCTTCGACCCCAAACAACATATTGCCGCCGCCACAGGTGCAGTCGTAAATTTTGAGGAGCGTGTCTGACTCTTCGATTTTGGAGGCGATGATTTCGGCAATCAGTGCGATCACATCGTCCGGGGTATATTGCTCTCCGGCGGTTTCTGCAGAAATGTCTGCCCACTTTCGCTTAATATGCTCTTCCAGCGTGGTGATCTCGGAGTTATTGAAGGGCTTAAGGTCGATTTCGGCCCAGAGCTTTGTGTAACCAAGTAAAACTTTTTTAGCTTTTAGTTTGGTTATGACCCCTTTAATATCTAGAAATTTCTCGCCCTCACCTGCATCAACGCCTAATAGATCCTTGGTTTCACCATCAAAACCTTTTAAATATGCGTCGAAATCAATCTCAAACGACTTATCATTTTTACAAATATCAATGAGCGATTGATTTTTTTCAAAGATAAAGATGTTGTAGCCCTGGCCCTTATCTTTGATCAAGTTGTACAAGTCATCTTTCTGAATCTTGGCAAATGCAGCATCGCCAATTTCAGCTTTGAGTTCATCAAACATTCGTGCCAGCCGACTCTCAATCATGGTCAGCGCAAAAAACGGCATCATAAATGATGGCCATTCAGACTCTTTAATGCCTGATCCGCGAAGTAGATCAGCCGTTGCCCAAATTTTGGATTCGTATTGAAGGATACTCATATGATTATTTTGATTAAATTAATTACTGATTAGTGCCAAGATTGGCATGAACTGGACATAAGCTATTTCGGATTTCGACCATCCGTTGATCTGCAATTTCAATGGATACTTCCAAATCACACAACTCGTCATATTTTTGGCGATAGTTATCTAATTCTGATTTCTCCGGAATCGGAACCCTAATCTCATTCATCAAAGTTCTGGGTGTGACATGAGCCACGCTTGCTCCAACCCTAAGGGAGTCAATCTGATTTTTAAAATCATCTGACCGCAGATACATGAATAATTGCAATGGGCTAATACCAGGATCAGCGACCCGTAAGGCAATGCAACTTTGCGAAGGCACCACTGGGGACAGTGTAATTTCTGTAAAGATTGGTTCGCCATACTGCTTCATGGCGGTATGCTGAAAAGATGAATCAACGGTGGGCACACGTCCAATTAGCGCTGATTTGCCGAGGGTGCCTTTTATTGAGAGCAAGATATCACCCTCCCTCAGCATGGATTCTTCTAATTTTCTTACGTTAATCGACGTAGTTTTAGAAAACGGCCCTGAAACTGCGCGCCATCTATCTAACTCAGGAAACCCCGCCTCTTGGATAGTCAATGCCGTTGGGTCTTTTGATGTAACGGGTGCTCGGATGACTTCGACCAGCACCCCAAGAGGACGTCGTGGGCCAGTAAGTGACTGTCGCAGGTAGCGGGTAGGGACAAGATTGAAGTCCTGCATTGCAATTTCTTCATACCCAGTCGTGATGGAAGTTTTAGGATCTTCGAGTTTGCCGCTCATCAGCGAAACGACCCTAGGTAAATCCAAAATACGCGAGAACTTCATTGTTGATTTAGATTCAATCGTCATCTCAGTGGCATCAGTGAAGCGCACTTGTCTCTCAAGGCTATTCCGATCCAACTGGAGAATGACTGACGCCATACTCGTCATACTCAATTGCCTAGTTGGCAACATCGTTACCGCAGACAACCCGCCCTCATTGAGTAACAGGTTTTCTCGGAGCCGTTGCTCTTGCCCCTTGGCAAAAAGGACATTGGGAGACACTAGAAAAACCGCTCGCCTTGAAATCCTCGGCCAAAATGCCGCCACAGCCCAGCTATCGCTTCGGTCCAGCTGCACTTTAATGAATGGTCCGTGTCTTTGATAAATGCCATCACCGCCAATTTGATCTAGATTGGCTCCCTCCCATTGATGCCAGCCAGCCCCAGTCTGAATTCTCATGCCGAATGGGGGGGTGGCGATTAAGAACTCCGCATTTAATTCTCGGCTGTTAGTTTCTGTCCCCACTTCGAAATCAACTGACCCTCCATTTGTGTGGTCCGCACTCTCAATAGCTAAAAGTAGCTTTAGATGGAGTTGCGATTGACGGCCTGGTCCATCGGCTACCACCTTGAGACCTTTTCTAACTGCTCTTATTACAAGTTGCCCGCTCTGGTCAAACGGAATCCAAATTTTGTCACCAGTCTTCGCATCGATTCCAGTAAAAAGTAAGTCGCAAAGTTCGGGGGTCAGCCCTCCCAAAAAGTTTATGCGCGAAGAACCAGTGATGCTCCAGGGCACATCAATAACATCCCAAGACTGGCCATTAGTTTTCTCAATCAACTTTGTAACAATGCTTAAGGCTTGTGTGCGCTCAGTCGATTCACTAGTGGAATCTGATTTAGAACCCCAAATTAGATTTTTGGCCTCCACTGGGATAGCGCTATATGTAGTACGGTCCCATGTCTCTCGGGAAAGTAAGCCATTAATGCCAGAAGCCCCACCAATATTATTTGCGGGCGTTAGACGACAGGCGGCTAACCAAGTTAAGGCATATAGCCACGCATCTTCTATATTGCGGTTTGATCGACTCAGATCCATGAGCTCTACCAATGCAATGGCAGCGGGGTTTTCATAATTAGAATTCATTCTATTAATGCCTTTTAATTGAAGTCCTTAGACTTAGTTATACCTGTGGCCGAGGGTAATGACGGTTTCTTTGTCTTCGGCGCTCACAACTGCATAGCATCCAGCAAGCGTATCAAGCCGTTGACTATGTCCGATGGCGCGACCCAGACTGGCCATTGCCTTTTCAGTCAATAAGTAGCGGATTCCACCTTGACCGTCATGAGAGCGTTCGCCATAAGCAAGAATCAATGGAACACACTCCTGAGGGATCGCACGTTGTTGCGCACGCTTATTAGCGTGGCGACTAAGTTCAATCTTCCGGCGGGACATAGAGTCATAATTTGCATTTGAGACCATTGGCATAAAACCTCCTTTTCAGCAACGTACTCAGTTTAGTACATCTAAGAAATAAATGTCAATGATTAGATATGTTGTATTTTCACAACCCACTGATGTAAGTAAAAATTAGGTTTATCTTTGTTCTATACCCCTCAAAGGCCTTAAATATGAAAACCTCGCCAAAAACCATTCAAATATTTCTTCCCACTGGGGACCCCAGGGGCATTCGCGTAGCAGAAATCACCACACGGATAGTCCGCGTGATTGAAGTGCCCCGCAGCTTGGTGTCTGATTTCCTAAAAATGCCCGAGGCCGGACAAGTGGGTCTCTATTTTTTAAGTGGTGAATCGGACGATGGGGATGTGCTCAAGCTTTATGTAGGCCAATCAGGTAACGTTGGCACAAGAATTACCCAGCACAATCAAGCAAAAGATTTTTGGAATAAAGCTTTGGTCCTTGTGTCGTTAACTAATAACCTCACTCAAACACATGCTCTATTTTTGGAGTGGCTATCCATTAAAGAAGCTAAGGCAGCCGACAGATATCGTTTAGAAAATGGCAATCCCGGCACTCGTCCCCATACCCCTGCGCCATTAGAGGCTGATTGCCATGAAATTTATGAAACATCTCGCGTGCTATTAGCAACCTTGGGCTATCCTATTTTTGAGTCCCTATCCAAAGCCGCTTCAAATAAAAATGAGGATGAAGTTTTTTACTGCGCTGGGTCTGGCGCAAATGGGCGGGGACTTTACACTGAAGAAGGCTTTGTCGTTTTAAAAGGCTCAATTGGGCGTATAGAAAACGTACCTTCAATGCAGGATACTGCTGGGTCTAAATTACGAGAGCGCCTAATGAATGCTGGGGTTACTCGTGTTGAAGCCAATTCCGTCATCTTTGAGAAAGACCATTTGTTTCGCTCTCCCAGTATGGCCGCACTATCTTTAATGGGTAGATCAGCCAATGGTTGGCTGGAGTGGAAGAATAAAGAAGGCAAAACGCTTGATGCGATTAAGCGGCAATAAAACTAATATAGTAATCAATATCTTTTCAGCGCATTAATTAGAGAGGGGCGCTCATTGCGTTGAAAAACCCTTTAAAACTGGTACCTGCCCAGCTTTGCAAATGGGCCATGTAATTCCCCATTTACGTTTAGCAGAACTGCCACTTTCTTTTTGACCTTCAATAATCTCAATATTGTTGATTTTTTTTTATTAAGTCTGAATAACATTCCCTCCCAAAATCTCCAAGCTTGAGAATTAAATATTTTTCTAAGGATGGACTCTTAACTGGAAAAGCATCCAATGGGAATGGAAGTCGCATAGTTTTCATATGCATGCCGTGAAGAAGCTCTAAATATCCCCTTGTCATCGGGAAAATTCCTTCCATCGACCATTTAAATGCTTCATCAAAGCTCGATGAAAACCTAGTTACCATTATTGCCTTCTTATATCCTGGTATATCTTTTTGAGGCCGACGCTCTAGGTCATTTTGAATAAGCACTCGATCAATGCGCTCGTAAATTTGCACTTCAGTAATGGACTTGATTTCTAACAGACCCCAAAGATCGGCATTAAAGAGATCTGTGGTGCCTTGAAATTGTGGATCACTTTCAACGGCTAAGACTATCTCATCGATGTCTCTCCAGCGTGTATCCAGACCTTTTGGGTATCTTTGGAATTTTCTAATATTGGCAAAGATTTTAGGCTGCACATCCCCTTTTAAACGAGGAGTACGCCAAACAAAGAGTTTATCTAATCGACCATCTTTTGGATTGCCCCTGCTTTTAATTTCTTCATACCAAATCTGGATGCGGGCCTTTTCATAAGAGGTTTTGGGCTGTCCACCTGCTTTTTTTTGGCATTAGAAATGGGGTCACTTGAATATTTATTTACTGAGCCTTTTTTTCATTTTAGATCAAGGGCACACTAGTTCGAACCTAAAAGGGCTTTAAATGGCAATAACTGAGAATAATTTATTAAAAGATTTGATGGATAGATATGGCTCGATGGTGGGTGGCAAAGACCTCTACCTAGCACTAGGATTTAAATCCTATGGCGCCTTTCGGCTGGCTAATGAGAGAAATGAAATTCCAATCAAAATCTTTAAGATCCCCAAAAGGAGAGATTGGTATGCACTCACTAGCGATTTAGTGCAGTGGCAAATGAGTCTCACGCAAAAGCCCCTCGACAAAATAGAAGGGGTAAGGAGCTAGAAATGTAAAAAGCCAGAATCAACCTAAAGGTCTATCTGACTTTTTTTGTATGCTTGGATCTACTGCTGTCTTGAAACCACAGTATCTCCAATCTCAAAAACAAAGTCAATTTTTTGAAGCTCAATTTGAGCTGACACAGGAGAAATGCGCCGATTTAACGCGTTTTGATGTTTCAGCTTAGTTACTGGAGATGCTATGACGCAACACAAACCTAAACCCACCAAGGCAAAAGAAGCTGGACCCGCTCGCAACCTCATCAAGAAATCCCCTTTTCGAACTACTGGGGGAGCATTTATTGCTGGTATCACGCCATATGCCGCTCAGTGGGAGTCTTATCTAGAGCGATATGCCATTCCAACCTTTGCTCTTTGTCATGATGTGCAGACCATTCTCTCTCAGCCCTTTACCGAAGATTACAAAGACAGTCTTGGCAAGGAAAGGAGTTATACGCCTGATTTTTTGATCAAAACCACGCAAGGCAGAGAACTGGTTATTGAAATCAAAAGTCTGCGCTTTATGTTTAGCGACCAGGCACTAGATATCCACACTGCGATTGCAAATCACTTTCTACCTAAATCTCAGATCTTTCGATTTTGCGTTGACAGCCAAATAGAGGATCTGCCTCGATTTAATAGCATTAAGTTACTTTTTAGATACGTCTCCAGCAATATTCGGGGTGATCTTGCCAGCACCGTCTGTCAACTCATGGGCAATGCACCAATTGCCATATCAGAGCTGATGAATCTGACCGAGGTTGGACTTGGGGAGATATACACACTCATCGCACAAAAGCATTTATCCATTGATTGGTCTAAGCCCCTCAATAAAGACGCCTATGTGAGCCTACCCAACAAACCATAGTCATCACGTTGGAGATGTGCTTCTGAAAGAGTTTGGCGCCCGAATACAGAAGGCAATTCGTCCTAAAGATATCGTTGCCCGTATTGGTGGGGATGAGTATTTAATCTTGTTTGAAGAGATTGGCACTACTGTTGCAGATGCCAAAAAAATACTGGAAGAAGCGATTGAGCGTATTTTAGAGGGGTTCATTGAGCATCATGATCTGGGTGATGGAGTTTATGTTCAAGCCAAGGCAAGTATTGGCATCGTTATATTTGGAGATCAAGAGAGCCAATTTGATGATATTTTGAAGTATGCCGATTTAGCCATGTATGCAGTCAAGAGTGATCCACATCTCAGCCATCGCTTCTTTGACCTTGGTTTAATGGAGCAATTTAAGCAAAAAAGTAATTATTTTGCTCGCTTAAAGAATGCCTGCGCATTAAAACAAATATCGATCGTGTATCAACCAGTAGTCGATCGCAATCAAGACGTAGTTGCCTATGAGGCTTTAGCGCGTTGGAACGATCCTGAATTCGGAATAGTCATGCCGGATGACTTTATTCCATTTGCCGAAAAAAATGGTTTGATTATTGAAGTAGGTAATATCATTATTGAAAATATTTTCAGCAATCAAGATCTTTGGAATTCCCCAGAAAATGATCAGCAGCCTGATGTCATGATCAACATTAGCGCCCATCAGTTGATGAACTTGGGTTTTGCTAAGAAATTTATTGCTAGTTGTGAGCAATTTCATATTCCAATGAATCGGATTCATCTTGAAATCACTGAGAGTATTAATATTGGGAATATAGATGCAGCGATTGAAGTCATGCTGTTTCTTAATAAGCAAGGTGTGAGATTTGCTCTTGATGATTTTGGCACTGGGTTTTCTTCGCTGACCTATTTACAAAAACTCCCTATTCAATATTTGAAGATTGATAAGTCCTTTGTTGCGGGCTTAGGCGTTAGCTCTGATGATGAAGCTATCGCTACTAATATCCTGATATTGGCTCGAGGGCTTGGGATAAAAGTGATTGCTGAAGGGGTCGAGACCCAAGCACAGTTTGAGTGGCTCCTCTCAAAAGGCTGCGATTATTTTCAGGGCTGGTATTTTGGTCAGCCTGTTGATAGTCTTAAATTTTGATGATTTTCTGTGGATAGTAAATGTCCGCTTTGGGTCGGACTGAGACGGTCAGGACCCTCCAAATACTCCGTTTTGAACGACTGTAATTGACTAGAGAGGGGCCATTTCCCCCGTATAAATCTAGTCGATAAAGCAAAAGAGTGAAAGAAAATATAAATATGTGAGTGAAATTTATATAGTAAAAAAACTATTTACCAGTTAAAAAACGAAAGGCGCTAATTAAATGCCAACGGAAATACTTTAAATTTCGCCTACTTGAACGCTGAGCATCGTGAAAAACATGCTCTGAAGGGTCAACAAATACCTTAAATCCTAACTTATAAAATCTATAACAAATATCCGCATCTTCGAAATACATATAAAAACGATTCTGATCGAACCCTCCAACTTTAGCATAATAACTACTCCTAAAAATAATAAACATACCAGCAATCCAATCAACAGGAAATGGGTTTGTCATGACTTTGTAATCGAGACCTCTAAGACCTAAAAAAAACCTTTTTACAAGAATATATAGAGTCGGAAAGCGTCTAAAACTATCCTGTATTTGACCATCTGATGAAAGGATAAGTGGAGCAACAGCAGCAATGTTTTGATTTTGAAAAACTGTTAATAGTGAAAAAATATTAATGGTTTGAATTCGTATATCAGGATTAATAATAATAAACCAAGGGGTATTTGAGTATGAAAAAGCAGTATTATTATTATCTCCAAACCCCTTGGGAGAAAAATTATTAATGATAAAAATTGGAAATGAATAACCCTCGTAAAGTGATAAATCTTCAGGAATATTAACCGTAATAATAACTTCAAAATAAATTTTTTTTAATTTTGAAAGGTCTGAAAGCAAATTAGATATTAGAATGGATTGACCATGACTAACAATAGAAAAAGTAATGAGTGGATTAGCCATTAATATTTAAAAATAGAGGAGAAGTTATGTACGTAACTAAAAAAAATTATGAAGATTTTAAAGAAAAAGAAAATTTATATGGCAAATACGCAAAAAATAAAAAAATTAATAAAATCAGATATAAATTAGAATTTTCAAAATAAAAACCGGATAAAGTCATATAAATTGAAATCGGGAATAATAATGAAATAAAGATCAAAGGTGGAATGCCATATGATAAAAAACCCCTAAAAAAGAAGAAAATAGACAGAATTGAAAGTCCATGTAAAACTCTAGATAATAAAAGGTTATACATGAAAAAAGAAATTAATAAACAAACAAATGCAAAAGTAATTATTCCATAAAGAATAGATTTACAATCTTTATCAATTTTATATCTAAACTTATGTAAAAATAAAAAAAGAATTACAAAATAATAGAAATGTAATAAAGGCTTACTTTCCCCGGAATCTGTTATGAAAGCAAATTTAGTTCTGTAATCAAACAAAGCTAAAATATCAGAATAAAACTCTGAAAAAATGATTATTAATATTGTCAGAATAAATAATTTTACATAAAAATAAAATTTAATTTTTTTATTAATAAAAATATAAATCAAATAAAGAAGGATTAAAAAAATGCCTGCGGCTAGATGAATACTAATAGCAAAAATAAAAAATAGCATTGATAACATATATCTCTTTTTAATAAGAAATAAAATTGATATTGAAACAAATGTAATAGCAAAAAAATAACGTGGATTTATAAGGGAGGAATAGACTATGGGATGCATAATAAGAATTAACAATGCAAATCTTAGATTAATTCCAATAGAGATTAATATAAAAAGTAAAATGGGGAGAGCAATAGCTGTAGTAACTTCATATGAATTGATACCAAAAAATGAATAATAAATTCTTGCTATCGGATCAGCAAACCAAAGAAAATAAGCATCAGAATCAAACCAGTCTTTAATATAATTATCATAATCTGGTGTATGTATAAAGTAAGATGAATATAGATACACAATAAATAAAATTAATGAAAACTTAAGTATTTCATTAGAATTAATTATTTTATTATTTAATAGAAACAATAAGTAGCTTGATTTCATATTTTTAATAAAATTAATGAATAAATATACAATGTATGAATAGAAATATTGAAATCAATTTTTTATATTTAGATGATTATCTATAAAAAATTTATCTCTATGATCGTAGTGGGATAGAGAAATTTTATTTTCAATTGAAATTTTTGAATTTAAAAATAATATAAATAATTTTATATTCATTAATAGTGCGATCTTAGAAATTGCAACCTCACCATATAGAATAATTCTGTATTTGCTATTATAAAATTTTAAATCTGGGCAAATAATTTGAAAAATATTTGAGATCTGAAAAAAATCCCCTTTGAGGGCGTAAGTTTGCAAATGTACATGCTTTATCAAATTAAACTTAGGTCCAATCCCATAAGAAATACCAAGCATCTCATTTTTATCAACTGGGTAGTTAATAAATCCTAGCAATTCAGTCGAACTTAAATATTGTGAAGTATTTAAAAGACAAATAGATTTATATGTGATTTTTTTATCTTTACAAAACTTAATTCCAGCAGCATAACTTCCAATATCTTGACCAACATTATTGGTTATAAGAATTACTTTACAATACTGTTCAAATAATTCTAAAATATTAATAATATTATCTTTATTATTAATATCTGAAGAAATTACTAAAATTACATCACAAGAAACATTTTTAATGATTTCAATTATTTTATTTCTTGTGCAAAAATATTCATGTCCTCTGTAATTTTTCTTTCTACAATTACCATATCCAGAAAAGTCATTAATAATTATTAAATTTTCAGAAAAATTTTCATTAAAATTTAATTCATTCTTATATATAGAATATTTTATTGATTTTTTTTTATCTAAAATAAATTGTATTAAATAATCAAATTTATTCATAAATAATTTTTGATATTTCATTATTTAAATCAATTAATGATGAAAATGTAGGTATTATATTTTTATCAAAGTAAGTTGGAAATTTTATGTTTTCAATTAAAAAAGATTTTCGTCCCGAGTAATGAGCCTCCATTAAAAGGGTAGACTTAATACCAACAAAAACAAAATTCCCAGATTCAACCAATGAAGATTGTTCTGAATTGTTAACATCAAAAAGTGAAAATATTTCAGATGGCAAGTGATTAACCTCCCTAGGATGTGGCCTATATATCAAATTAGCATAAGAAAAAATTTCGCAAAAATCTCTTAGAAAAGCCATATATTCACTTCTTAGAGTCTTATTAGCAAAATATCCACTACCCACAAAAATTATAGGAGAACCCTTGCTTCTCCATGCGGATACATTACCTGATGGAAATAATTCAAATAATTCGTCTGAAATAATAATTTCTTTATTGTAGCCTGTAGATCTAAGAATTTTCACTTGATCAATAGATTTAACGATAACTGTATCACAGAATTGCCCATCTAAATCATTATTATTATGACTTGGAAATAAGCCGTGCTGAATGCAAATTGATTTTGAATAATGTTTAGAGCAAAAATTCAATAATAAAAACTCATCTAAACCATAATCACTATTTAGAATAATATCTTTACAAAATAAAAATTTCTTAAATACTAAAATACCTAGCGGCCCCAATAAATTTAAGAAAAAATATATAGGCTCTATAGAGACAACAGAAAAGCCATATTTTAGGAAATCTTTACGATCAGAATGTTTTACTAAGAAAACTGCATTCTTCAAATTATTAATTTTGAAGTATCTTATGTTTTTTTTATTTGCATTGTAAACTATATGGGTTTTATCTGAAAAGTTATTATTTGTATATTCCCTAATTTTACTAAGAAAAAAAATGACAAAAAAAAGATTTAAAAAATTTATAAACATATAAGCGGACAATAAATCCTGGCATGCGTTTGTTGCGCCTAAAAGCTCTTGCAATCCAACTATTGTAGGAATTTTTATTCAAAATTTTATGTTTTTCGCCTGGGATTATTAAAAAACTAACACTAAATGAATAGCTCTAAGAATTGTAGGGAGATTATTTTTATAGACTATCGAACAGATCAAACCATTTAAATGCAATCGCTTGATTATGGTGGGAGAAGTCAAACTCACGGAGACTGCGCCCTCTTTCGCCAAAGCAATTCACTAAACCATCCTGCCATTGATTGAGATATGTATATTGACTGAATTTAGTATAGCTAGGGATTTCATCAGCAACCACTTGAAGACCATGAGCTAAAGCTGTAGTAACTCGATTTTCAGTTTTTGATAATGTAAATTTGTTCGGGGTTATTGGAATTACAGTAGTGCTATGCAATTTAATAATGCGCGAAAAATTATTGCGATTCCATGGTGTATAAAAAGTGGGAATATACCAATTGGATACTAGCTGATCGTATTTTTTACGTGAGTTACTAACAACCGTTAGTGATAGTGGAAATTTTTTATGCAGATCATGGAGTAAATCTTTAATTTTCAGCAAATCAACCATTCCCGCCTCACTATAATTTCCACCGTGATTTCCAAACCATACTAATCTCGTTTTTTTACTAGGGGTATGATTTTGCAACCAGTATTTGAGTTTAAAATATTGAAGGCTGGCGATAGGATTTAGAAATGAACTATACCAATATCCTATATTAGGCTCTTCTACAAGATCACCTATTATAGTTATTTCAATATTTGCACCACACTCTTCAGTCACCCGATCTCTTAAATAATTAGAAGAGACAATCAAATGATCAACTTGAGCTATCGCAGCCTTTAATTGAAACGACTTTTTGACGGCCTCTAAATTGGTCTCATCAAAGATGAAATGGTTGTCACATATATCCAAAATAATTTTGGATCCGTATTTAGCCTTAGACCTCATTGCAACAGCCAAGGACGAGGAATCATAGCGCTTAGAAAGAATGATAATCGGGCTATTGGCAGCTAGTTTAGTACCGTAGATACTCGATATACCTTTATCATTAAATAATCGTGAAATCCTATAACAACGCAGTCTAAAGCTAGCAACATTTAAGTTAGTTGTATGAGGCCAAAAAAAAAATATCTACCATTACTCAATTATTTATTGACTGTTGCGCCCAGACTTCTATTCGACCACTTTGACGTGTAAACCCAAGGGTGACGGCTAAGGCTAACCTTAAAAATTTTGCCTCATTGGAAACTCTCATCCACTTGGCAATATTAATAAGAAATTTGTTTTTATTGTCTTCAGCCCAATATTGAAAACTCCATAACAAGGTATTAGCATTTCTCTGCCAAAAAATTTTTGTTATGCTCCAACCGGCTTTTTCTAAGGTATGCACAAGTGATTTTTTACTGAAGTGGAATAAGTGTGCTGGCAGATGATTATCGTAGCTACGTCCTTTGAATATTTTTCGACTAAGGGAGTGCATATCTGGAACTAAAATTACAAGGTATCCGGATGGAGCAATCATAGAGCGAAGTTTTTGAAGTACCTCAACCGGCCTATGCAAATGCTCTAGCACCATCCAAGCAACGATGATTTCGTAAGGAGCTAATGGTGGATCCATCTCCTCAACTGCACAATTTTGAACGTTAAATCCCTTAGCTCTGGCAACCTCAGCCGCAGATTTTGAAAACTCTACTCCATCTACGACCCATCCAAGCTGACGAGCATGCTCCATATATGCCCCAGAAGCACACCCTATTTCAAGCATTCTTCCAAGAGGAATTGATGGGAGTTTACGTGAATTAAGCCCAAGAAAAGATATAACGCCACGCTTGAATCGACTTCTTTTATTAGAAAATGATGTTGCACTATTTTGGTAGGGGGCGTAATTATCTGGGTAATAATATCCAATGGTTGACGCCGTAGGTCTTGGGGTTGTTCTTTCAAGGCCGCATTGACTGCAACGATATATTGAATACAGCCCTGGAAGACCATGAAGCATGTCTTGACCACTTAAAACAAACACATCTTCGGAATTACACCCATTTGGACATTCGACATCCTCGAGCATTACTTCATTGGGAATTTCTTGCATTAATACCCCTTTCGCAAATCCAGCACATAAACGCCATATTCAAAATATAATAAATGGATGTTGCTAAAACTAAACCCGGCAAAGAGAACAGTATAAAACTGAATGCCTTTATAAACAGACTAGCAATAAATCCGATCATACCAATTATAAACGGGGTTTTAGTATCATTAAGTGAATAAAGGACTGCTACAGGCAACCCTCCAGAGGCAGAAACATGTAAATATCCGACATATAACAAACAGAGCCACCATATGTTGCTGGCATCGTCTATATTAACATTCAGAATAAATTTGATAATTTCTATAAATGGGTCTTTTAATAAAATCATTGCAAATACAAATAATATTGAAATTAAAGTTATCTGAAATACACCAAATCGATAACTTGATTTCAGCTCCTTATAATCCCTATTAGCAACATAGTAACCAAAGCGAGATATTATTGGCACGCAGATTGAGCGTTCAAGCATTATAGCTAGTGCGCCTACGGCCATTTGAGCCAAATTAAACAATGTCAGCCCGCCAATTGAACTTTGTGAAGCCCAGAATCTATCGACCAAAGGCGACGTTTTATAAATAATTGCACCTGCAAATACTGGACCCATTAACCTCCAGGTTTTACAACTTTTATACCCTCTTCCGACAGATATAGAGGGCCACCCCAGAAACGCCATTTGAATAATAAAAATGATTAGAGATCGACCTAAAGTAATGAGTGCTACACCAACCAACCCCCATATCGGAATAACATAAAAGAGGGCTATCAATGAAAAAATTGTGCCTAAAAGGGCAATAATTTCAATCTTATAGAAACGAGATTGACTGCGAAATGCTATCACTAGAATTGATGATAAAACATTAAAAATTGAGGCAATAGAAAGAATGCTTGATAGAGTTATCGCAGAACTTAGTTGAGCAATTGAAAAATCTGGAAAAATATAATGTAGCCACCATTGCATTGTTCCAACTGCAAGTATAAAAATTCCACCAGATAAAAGCATCGACTGCCCCAAGGCAACCTTAAGGTTATCACGCCACAACTCTTTATTACTGGACTCCGCTGAAAATCTTGGAAGCCAAACGCTTTGAAGCGCGGCAATTAATATTGCAGAAAGAACTGCTGGAATTGTCAAAGCAGCAGAGAAAGCATCGGTTTGAACCCCAATACCAATAAAGCGAACAACAATAATTTGAGTACTAAAAGTAGCAGCCAACTGTAATGCAACAATAAAAGCCAATAAAGCCTGCCTCTTCAAACCACACCAGCCTGTAATAATTGACGCATACTTATTACCCCCATCAATTGACCTTGTTGATCCAATACTGGTAATGCGGATACCTTGGAGAGCTCCATTAGCGAAACTGCAGCAACAGCAAGCTGATTATGATTTATGGAAACAAAAGTGCAACTCATCACATCAGATATTTGGGTAGTCTTAATATCAATATCCCTATCAAGACATCTTCGCAAATCCCCATCCGTGAAAACGCCGATCGGCCTATGATCCGAATCAACAACAATGATAAAGCCCATCTCGCCTCGAGACATTTTAATCAATGCAGCTTTTATCACAGTGCTTGGCAATACAAAGAGATCATCGTTTATTTCCGACATAACATCACGGACGCCAAGCAACAATCGTCGACCTAAGGCGCCGTGTGGATGAGTTTCAGCAAAATCACTCTCCTTGAAGTTTGACTTCTTGAGCAGGCATATAGCTAAAGCGTCGCCAAGAGCCAAGACAAGAGTTGTGCTTGCAGTTGGTGCCAAGCCAAGGGGGCAGGCCTCTTTAGGAACATCGGTACAAATAACTTCATCAGCGAAATTGGCCAGCGGAGAGAGCAAATCAGCGGTCATCGCAATCAATTTTATTTGATTTCGCTTAAAGTATGGAATCACCCTTAGTAATTCTTCGCTTTTACCCGATTGTGATATTGCTATTACAACATCAAATTTTGTGATCATACCAAGATCGCCATGGCCAGCCTCGGCAGGATGCACAAAAAAAGCGGGGGAACCAGTACTGGCAAGGGTAGCTGCCATTTTTTTTCCAACGTGCCCAGACTTACCCATGCCCATAACAATAATTCGCCCCGATCTTGATGCCTGGCTGAGTATATTTACAGCACGTATAAATTCCTCACCGATTGAATCACAAGAATGCTTTAGAGCATCGATTTCTATATTAAGCACCTCTCTTGCCACTTGAACAGCATTAAATGAATTCATAACTTACCATCAACTTTTAGGTCGCTGTTGACAAAAATTGAAACGATCTTTCTGAGAAAACCATTCATCTGAAAAATCTGAATTTTTATATTCATCAAAGTATGGGCCACCCACTGTCCAGTGAATATTCTTAACATCATTTGGGGGCGAGTCATATTCACCTACAAGCCAATTCCACCGCACATCAAGCTCACCAATTTCATCATCATCCAGCCAAGTAAAGCGATGAAGATCCATTGGCGATGCATGATTCACAAAATCACTCGTCAAAATATGATTTTTTTTATGTCCACAATCCCATAAAACAACGGATGACCAATTTTTTCTTGGGTACTTATACTGAACAGTATTTAGATATTTGATGTCGTTACGCGGCTCATAAGTATGCTTTACAACATACAGAGCTTTTTTAGGTTGCTGATCAAGAACGTCAAATATCTCAGCTATATCAACTCTTAAGAGCATATCGCAATCAAAAAAGATTGCGAATCCTTCATAACCACATAAATATGGAACCAAGAATCTGGTAATTGAAAACTCATTAGACTGCTTTGGATCCCTATCCCGCGTAAAAATACCCTTTAAATTTCTGATATTGACAGGAATAATAGCTACTGGGCGAGTGCTTTTTTCATATATTGAAGAAGTCATAGCGTGCCAAGCTATAGATTCAACTGGATCGTAACCGATAAAAACCTTTATTACGTCTTTGTTCATTAATAACTCCTTGAAATTTATATGCCCAACTGGAATATGCCCCGCTCAGGACTTCGTAAACTACTTTTTGGCACAAATAAAATGTTTATTACAACTATATAGTATGAAATAAAGCAGATAATGATCCATATTCATTTACTCACCTTATGTCCAAGACATCAAATGACTTGACTAAATCATCAATCGCCTTAATTTGCATCAAAAGAGGCTCGATCTTGTTTAACGGCAGAGCACTCGGTCCATCACATAGCGCTTTAGATGGATTTGGGTGGGCCTCTAAAAAAATACCCGCTAAACCCACAGACATGCCAGCTCGAGCTAAATCTCCAATTTGAGATCTACGGCCACCAGATGAAATTCCCATAGGATCCCTCTGTTGCAGCGAATGTGTAACATCAAAAATAATTGGCAAATTGCCAGATACCTCCCTCATTACACCAAACCCCAACATGTCAACTACTAAATTGTCATAACCAAAGCTAGTTCCGCGATCACAAAGTATTAAATTTGAGTTGCCAACCTCAATGAACTTGTCAATAATATTTTTAATCTGCTGGGGACTTAAAAATTGTGGTTTCTTAATGTTTATAGGCTTTCCTGTTTTTGCAAGAGCGACAACAAGATCAGTTTGTCTCGCTAAAAATGCAGGAAGCTGCAGCACGTCCGCAACCTCGGAGACTGGTCGAGCTTGCCATGGTTCGTGAACATCCGTCAGTACTGGAACCCCAAATCCCAGCCTAATATCCTCAAGCATCCTGAGGCCTATATCTAGGCCCGGCCCGCGATAAGAATGAATTGAGGATCGATTTGCCTTATCAAAGCTCGCCTTAAAAATAAATGGGATATTTAATTTATTGGTAACCCTAACAAACTCTTCGCACACGCTAAAAGCCATATCTCTTGATTCTAAAACATTTACCCCTCCAAAAAGCATCATAGGGGACTCATTTGAGCAGAGATAATTACCCACCCTCACGATGACCTACTAAAGTTATTCTTTTGTAGCGGTAATTTGAATTTAGTCATAAATCCCTAGTGCAAAAAATTAAAAATTTCCTGCCCGAAGTGAAGCATAGGCGAGCTATAAGCGCGTCTAAATCTTCCTCGAACCATTATTAGCTAGTATCAGCACTTATTATTGAATGAACCCTTCAAGATAGATTTTAAAAAAGTGATTAGACTTTTCATTCCAGGTAATGGGGGGCAAACCAAGCTCTTTACGCAACTCTTCATACTCAGCCATCTTACGCCGTAGAAAGTGGGCAGTGAGCAAAGCTTTACTTTTGATACCCTTCGGGGTTAACAAGTAGGCATAGTCTAGTTTCTTTTGATTATGGTTAAAGTTACCCATCTTGACCAAGCCCTAATCAATGAGCGCATTAATACAATAATGCGCTTTACCTAGACTTACCCCAAGCGCTTTCGCCAGCTTCCGTTGTCTCAGCTTTGGGTTTTGCTCAATTGCATGCAAAACTTAAAATTGAATTTCATCTGATGTCATGTGTGCCGCAATAGCCAATCATTTAATAAATGTAAGAACGCTAATGCCATTAAGACTTAGTCTTGACTATCGATATTCTCAAAAATCACTAATTTGATTATAACATTTAGATGGTTTTTGTTCAAAAAAAGAACGCTACCCATGGTTAACCTGAACTTAAGGAATGCGAGACTCAAAACACCCCGCTCATAACGTGATTTACCTCTCAATTGCAGAGGATTGGCCCGTAGATTCGAAATGCTTTTTTCGCCAGGTGGGGTATTCATAAATCATATCGGCATTTTTTACATATTTCAGCACACTTTGAGGCAATCCCCATCCTCCTCGCTGCATCACCTGTAACAGAGATGCGCCTGATCTTAATAGCTCTTGCGCCGCCCCCACTCTGGTTGAGTGACTACTGAGCTCAGCTACCAATGTTTCATCAAATCCCGCTCTTCTTGCTAATCGCTTATAAGTCCGGTTGATTGCGCCTGGGCCATAAGCTTCAGACATCACTTTCCCACCCCTAGTAATACCTCTTAAGATCGGGCCCTCTTTAATATTGGCAGCCTCTAACCATGTCCTTACATAATCCCAGACGTCAGGTGGCAAATAAATCCAGCGCCCACGTTTCTCAGTATCCGTCTTACCACTACGTTGATGAAGCAGCACTGAGCCATCCTCATTGGATTTAATATCCTCAGCCAGAAGTTGCACCAATTCATGACGTCTGCATAAGCTGGCATAACCCAATTGCAAAAGTGCTCTATCCCTAATGCCGAATATGTCATTTCCAGCTGCCTGCATGAGGTCATCAAATAATTTCTTATTAAGGCCATAAGCTTGCTTGTTAATTCGTCCATTTTTTCTAGCCATACGCCGTAAGGCCAACTGAACATCGATATCTTGCACTGGATTAGGTAAACGAGAAAATTTATGAATAGATGCAATCGCACTGATTTTTCGTTTAATGAAATTAATGCTGCACCCTCTATCGACATTGGCATCAACGAATAAGGCAACCGACTCATAGTTGGCTGGTATTGAAGATAATTCACGTTTCTCGCAAAAATGAATAAATTCTAGAAAATCAGCCCGGTAGGCCCTTAGCGTATTAGGTGAATAGGCATCTTCAATCTTTTTCAAGACCTTTTTCAGCCCCTGAACGGCTAGGCTATCCTTGACATCCTCAATTGCATTCATACCCATCTCCTATCTAATAATTAAATTACATAGTTACTTCAGATGGAAACAGAGTCAACCAAAAAAAGATGAGCCTATGCACCGCAAAAAATATATGGTCTTAAAGACCAATAGATGTTGGAGGATAAAAAAGCGATGGGTGCAAGCGTTACTTTAAGTAACGCTCAAAAAAACCAAAGAAATGAGTGGAAAAGTGAGGTTTTAGGCAACGGTCATATTCGTGCTACCTTACAAACATGGGTCCCATAACAGTTTTTGATAAATCTTTCTTACAAAGCCTCAATCTAGACGAGTCCGTTTGGTTTGACCACTTCTTTTATTCAATAATCACACCTCTTTTTTATATTGAATGCCTAGCAGACCTGGAAAGCAAGCCAAGAAACGGCTTATCTCCTGAAGATCATCTTTCCTCTCTTGCGATCAAAACCCCTCAGATGGCTGGCACTCCATGCCACTTCCACCAAACCCTTTGTTTAAATGACCTATTGGGGCACTCTGTATCTCTTAGACCCCATATTCCTGTTGCAAATGCAATTCACGTAATCAAACATGGTGAGGTCGGGACTGTCCTTAAAGAAGCGGATTAATCAAAAGCATTTCGTCGCTGGAATAAAAAACAATATTCAAATCTTGAGCGATTGCATGCGAGGGAATGGCGGGCTCAAATTGCTGGAATAAATTTAAATGAAATTAAACAGGGTTTATTCGGATCACTTAAAAATACAGATACCAGATCCTTAGAAAAAGTAGATAACCTGAGCAATAAGTTGATTCTTGAATTCACAAAAACGTCAGCGAGATTTGATTCTGCTCTTGAAATTCTTGGCGTACCAGATGGGCTAAAACTTCAAATTAAATCTCGCTGGAAGAAATCAAAAAAACCAAATCTATGTCAATTTTCGCCTTATGCCGCCCATATTCTCAAGGTAGTCATATTTTTCTCATTAGCCGTAAGTGCGGGACATATCTCAGCAGACAGAGCAACGAATCAAGTTGATATTGCATACTTCTTTTATGCCCCTTTTTGCCATATATTTGTTTCCTCAGATAAGTTGCATCAGCGATGTGCACCATTTCTATTAAGAAAAGATCAAACATTTATATGGGGTCAAACTCTAAAATCAGATTTGAATACTCTGGACTCTTACTACAAGAGCTTATCGGATGAAATTAAAAATACTGGGATCTATAGCTTTGCAAGATCGTTGCCAAAGTCATCAAACGGCATCATTCGAGAAATATTTTCAACTCACTCACCGAACTTATTAATTGAGTCTCCCCCAATTCCAACCGACCCATCGAAACATAAGGCGCTTGTTAATACTGTAAATGAATGGGTAACCGCACCAACTGTTAATAAATTAGCAATCAATCCTATCAATGAATCAAAGGCTTTTGTAATTGAGCGGCATGTAAGCCCTAAAAGGGGGTCTTGGATACAGATACAGACCAAAAATAATGATGATTCGGTCACCTAAATTACTTTTCCAATCGCACACTCAATCGCACAGTGACTTTTTGAACCTACAAACCGTTGATTTATATGAGCTTTTGAAGAGCCACAACTTCTTTTAATCCGTTGGTCGCGAGTTCGAATCTCGCCCGACCCACCAGTATCTATAAGGCTCTCAGGTTCACTCTTGAGAGCCTTTTCTTTTTTTATCGATTTTTGACCACTTTTTGCCTACAAAGTGTCAACCAAATAAGGCCAACGGATAAATTCCGGAATGATCTTGGTGCAGATGCATCAGATCTAATGAGTAGTTACAAGGTGCTGAATTATTAATCTTTGGCGCACCGCTGCAAAGAGATCTCTTTGGACTTCATGCTAACTACGTATTGCAGCTAAAAGGGTTACTCATCACCATCGGTAGCCAGCCTGCTTTGTTTTGGTTGCGCTGATCAGGCAGCTATTCGTTGTTAAGCAGACCGTCGCATCGGGTGAGGCTAACAGTCAGAGTCCGACCCATAGCGGACTATCGGCATAGCCTAAGCATCACGATACTGCTGAGCAATTTCCAAAATATTATTCTGCTCTGCGATAAAGGCGTCAACAATCACAGGGTCAAACTTAGTACCACGCATAGAAATGATCTCTGACGCTGCCTGCTCGTGAGTCCATTGCTGTTTATAGACCCTCTTACTCACCAGTGCATCGTACACATCTGCGATAGCCATAATTCTGGCAGCCACCGGAATTGCCTCTCCAACTAAGCCTCGCGGATAGCCCGAACCATCCCAATGCTCGTGATATCCACCGGCAATTTTAATGGCAGTACCGATAATTGTTTTCTTGTTTTGATATTGCAGATTAGCTGCGGATAATACTGATTCACCAATGGTGGTGTGCGTTTTCATGGTAGCCCACTCATCATCATCGAGCTTGCTAGGATTTTGTAAAATCGAATCTGGAATTCCTACCTTACCAATATCGTGCAATGGCGCAGCCCTAAAGAGTAGATCTATCTTTTGTTCATTGATTTGATCTGGGTATTTCCCCATTGCGAATAACCGAGTAGCGATGGCCTTTACATAATGCTGGGTTCTGATGACGTGATTACCTGTTTCATTATCACGAACTAACGAGAGTGCATTTAAGCTCGCGAGCATCTGGTCTTCAGTTTGATGTGCCTCTTCAATTCGCTCCTTGATGGCATCTTCTGCTCTTTTAAGCATTGTGATGTCGGCAACTTGTACATAAAACCCCTGCAATTGTCCATCTTGAATATCGGGGATATATTCTGCAACGGAGTAGCGCACTTCATCGCTATCCGGAACCGGAATAGTGCGGCCAAAGGTTTGAGCCTCCCCACGAAGGACTGCCTCGATATGAGGCAAGTTTGAATGATATAAGTCATCCCCAAGCAAGAATTGAATGTGTTTGCCGAACATCTGCTCTGGGGTAATACCAAACCATGAGGTATAGGCTTTGTTAGCAAATCGATTTAGCAAATCCTTATCCCAGTACCCCACCATGCTGGGAATAATATCGAGCACCTTTTGAAACTCAATGCTTTTTTGCTGTAATGCTTTTTGGTGGAGCGTAGAGTTGGTAATGATAAGACTCTTCATTGCCTCATTCAGGCTGGACAAGTCCTGCTTTTCTAGCTCAAGTTGATTAACTTTATTTTCAAGATTAGAAGGCATTGTGAGCTTATGCAAAGGCGCAATGATTTAGTCGTTATAGAAAATAGTATCAAAATACTGGTCTTTATGTTACCCCCCCCCCCGCAATATTGGTCAAATTTAAGGAAAATTTATATGCCCGAAGGGCTGTTAATGGCCGCTCTCTGCCGGTCAAAATCAAGAATGAAAGCCTTTTTGAATGTCCGTAATAGATAGGGAGGCAGTCATACTTATCGACTCTTAACGGCACCATTTCTCCCAAGAAGTACATTAATTTTCTTTAAGCCTTTTATCCAGCCCTCGCCAATTTGCATCTCCATTGCGGTTTTCCAGTCTACTATTGGCGTTATATTGCCGTTTAATTTCTACCTAAATCATCTTAATTCATTAATTATTTGCATTAAACGGCTACTCCAGCCTTAATTTCCTTGGTCTGTTTAGCAAAATCCCAACTTAAGCTTCGGAAAGTTAGCAAACTCCCAACTTAGACTGCGAATTCGCCCCAAATCGGCATTTCGGTATTCTTCCTAAGTCATTGAATTTAATGGAATCTACAGTACCAACTTAAACTGCGAACGATAGCAACTTAAGATTCATGTCGTCCGCAACGCAACTTGAGATTTTTGCAGAGCAAAATGAGATTCAACCGCTGAGTACTATTGTCGTCCGCAATTGAATTTGAGATTCTCCAAACTAAATCCTAATTACTACAAATGTAGTAAAATGTTACAAAGGGGAGAAATATCATGGGAATGCCTGTAAGAATTGACGATTCACTATATGAGCAAGCTAAGACGGAGGCTCAAATTGAGCGCAGAACCATTGCCGGACAAATTGAATTTTGGGCGATGGTTGGTAGAGCCGCTTTAGATAACCCCGACCTACCAGTTACTTTTGTAGCCGATTCTTTAGCCTCCCTATCTGAGCCGCGGGATGATCTAACGCCATTTGTCCCTAGGAGCAAGGCGAATTAATGGCGTTCGGCGTTCTACAAACACGGCGTTTTAGTCGCTCTTATAAAAAGCTTCACGACAATATTGTGGTTGATGTTGATGAGGCGGTATTGCAGATAGCTGAGGACCCAACTCTTGGCGAAAAGAAAAGAGGCGATTTAGCCAATCTCTATGTTTACAAGTTCCATAGCCAAAACCAGCTTTTTTTGATGGGCTACTCTGTAAATGACATAGTTGAATTAATAACATTGGAGGCGGTAGGCCCCCATGAAAACTTTTATCGAGACTTGAAAAAGTAGGTATAAATGTGGTCAGTAGGTCCGAAAAATCTCAACTTAGATTGCAGAAAACCGGAAGAATCTCAGGTTGTGTTGCAGCTTTGGCAAGCGGCAACCTTGCGAGATTTTCATTAAGCAATTGATTCTTTTGAATTAGTGGGTCTCGAATGCAATTACCGACAACAATTCAACCCCTGAGTACCATAAGTCTTTGTTTTTTTATTAGGTTTTGTCTCAACCGCATGAATTATTTCGGATTACTCATGCTTGCGGTATATTTAACTCATGAGAATTACCGCCAAATGCAAAATTGCAGTTGATGCCATGCTCGACATCGCTGGACATACAGAAAGAGGATATGCGATTTCCTTGCCCGTTGTCAGCAAGAGGCTGGGTGTTTCTCACTCCTATCTTGAGCTTATATTCTCCAAACTCAAGGCTGCCGGACTGATTTATAGTCATCGAGGCCCTGGTGGTGGCTACTCTTTAGCGAAAAAACTAGGGGATATTTCTGTTAAAGATATTGTTGACGCTACGATCGATCCTCAAGCTCTGGTACACGGCCTTAGCGCACAGCTATGGGTCAATTTAGAGGCGCAAATGCAAAACCAAATGTCGCAAATTACGCTTCATCACATTCTTGCTAATACCCCTATTAAGATTGACCCCACTCTTGAGACCCTTGGGGCTAAACTAGTGAGAGCGCAAGAGCATAAGCAGCCGGTTAAGATGCCCGCCAAAATCCCGAGCAGGAAAGAGCCACAAGTCTTAGGGCCAAACTCTGTCTTTAGCTTTGGTAAATTTATATTACAAAAATAGGTTTTAAGCGCCTCCTGATGATTTCTTTGGCAATTGGCCTGCCTAAAGCTTCGGTAAACCTGTCATTAAGTGGGTTTCGTTAAGAAAAATCTCAACTTACTTTGCAGAAAACCGGAAAAATCTTAATTTATGTTGCAGATTTGACAATAATGCCCTTTGCGAGATTTTTCCTAACCCACTGATTTATTTGAAATAGCGGGTCTAAACCTCAATTACGGACGATAAATGGCCTTTTAAATCAATTCCTCTAAATAACCTCTTGACACCCAAGCATAAAGGGCAAACAATTGGGGGGTAGGCTTCATTTGAGGTCCTATTTAGGCGTGTTGTAGAGCGAGACTGATTAAAAAGTATTCACCCTCATCACGGTTGTTTTAAGTTTATGTAATGGAGTTCGCATGGCGACCGGAATTGTTAAGTGGTTCAATGATGCAAAAGGTTTTGGCTTTATCAAACCTGATGATGGTGATGAAGAGTTGTTCGCGCATTTCAGCGCAATCAATATGGGTGGTTTCAAAACCCTCCAGGAAAACCAAAAAGTAACGTTTGATGTTACTCAAGGTCCTAAAGGCAAACAAGCTAGCAATATCCAAGCAGCTTAATAGTCCTTAGATCATTATTAAAAACCCAGGATTCTTCCTGGGTTTTTTTTCGCACTTAATTTGACTGGAACTAGCCCAACGTCAATCGGGAAAATTTCCAAGATATTTGATGAAGTGGTTTCGAGATAGATGACTATAAATTTGTAACTTATTGATTTATGCAGTCATCGACTTCTGAGATGGATGCATACCGTCTTGGACTTCCCGCTCTTTATTTAATATGGGTGAGTAAGTAGGTAGCTTCCTGCGAATAAATAAGCCTTAAGCCCTTACTACTCCAATCTGTCATGCCTAGACTGGCTATTCAATGATTGGAGAATGCTGATGAGCCCCAAATCCAGGCTGTACAGGCTTGTAAAGGCTTGGACTTAGTAGCGAAGCGCTTGAAGAACACCAAGGTTTATCCTATGGGGAATGCGTGCCCAATTTTTCCAGCCCCCCGCCCTCGGTCTATTGAATTTCCTATGGGCCGGTCTACTGCTAGCAACCCAAGCCCACTCTGCTGACTTGGTTGCTCAAGAGACTGCGCTGCAGTACATCCCCAAGACAGTCGCTGCCAGCCTTGAAAAAAACCAAATTCCCAAAGAAGCAATCAGCATTTCCGTAGTAAAAATTGAGCCAGGTCGCCCTGGAAAAATAACATCTAAAACAGAATTGGATTGGCGCTCTCAGCAGGCGATGAATCCCGCTTCAACAATGAAGCTGGTGACCACACTTACTGGTCTAGATGTCTTGGGTCCTCAATATCGTTGGCGGACTAATCTCTATACCGATGGACTTATTCGGCAAGGGACTCTCAAAGGTAATCTCTATTTGCAAGGCACGGGTGACCCAAAACTAGTCCCCGAAGAGTTGGCCAAAATGATGAAGGCCTTGAAAAATCTCGGCATTCAAAAAATTGATGGCAATTTATTTTTTGATAGAAGCGCCTATGCTCCCAATGTGATGGAGCACAACACCATTGATGGTGAATCCTTACGGGCCTACAACGTTCCACCAGACCCTTTGCTATATGCCTTTAGAACCCTCTCCTTTCAGCTAGGCAAATCAAGCACAGCAGACTTCATTGATATTGGCTACACGCCACCACTCTCACAACTCAAAGTGATCAACCAAATGCAATTGGTTGATCAATCCTGCGATAGCTGGAAAAGCAATATTCGCTTTAACTTAGATCCCGAAGGGGATAGGGTCTCCACCAATCAACTCCTCATCGCGCAGTTCTCTGGCAGCTTCCCTAGTGCCTGTAAGGGAGTGAACTACAACGTTGTCGCTTTAGATGCTAATACCTTCTTGACTCAAGGATTTTCTGCAGCATGGGAATTGGCAGGAGGTGCCTGGGTGCAAGCGCCCACTGGAACATCTAGCAACGTTCCCTTAGCGGCGCGCTTGCTACTGCAGTTTGAAGGTATCGCCCTTGCAGATGATGTGCTGGACATCAACAAGTATTCCAACAATGTGATGGCGCGGCAACTGATGCTGACCTTAGCTTTGGAAAAAATGGGGAAGCCAGCAACGACTGAAAATGGTGAGCTTGTTATTCAGAGTTGGCTGAAGGGCTTGGGCTTGCAATTTCCAGAGCTGGTGATTGAAAATGGTTCCGGCCTATCTCGTAACGAGGTAATCTCCGCGGAGCACATGAATCAATTACTCGTTGCGGCCCGCAATCTGTCTGTAGGTGATACTTTTTATAACAGCCTGCCAATTGCAGGAACGGATGGCACCATGAGAAATCGCCTGATGGCACATTTGCGAAAATTTCTGCATTTGAAGAAAAAGCCTGAAGCCCGCATTAAAACTGGCTCCCTCGCTGATGTCAGGGCAATCTCAGGCTACGTGATGAGTAAATCTGGAAAGATGTACGCCGTAACTTCCTTTATTAACCACCCCAACGCTTGGAGAGGTTTAGAGGCACACGATCAACTATTGGCGTGGCTACTAGACGATGGTCCGGAACCAATACAGGCTCGCTGAAGTCGATCTCTCACGCCATCCCACTCTTCGCCTACAGGCGGTTCTGGAAACAAAATTAAATCCCAACCTTGCTGATCAAGGTCCCGTAAAGAGCGATATAAACGACTTGCAAATGTAGTGCTATCACTGGGAACAATCACTTCCTCAAAATGTACTGATGGATGCCCATCTTCACCCAATGAAGAATCTGAATCCCACACCGCAACCGCTACTCGTGACTTAATATCCGGAAACTCACTGAGCGCATCCAATACTCTTCCTGATGCATACATTCTTAATGGGGTTGTCGGGGCATAATGCGCACGCAGACTTCCCGATACCCTTGGCGGAGTGACATCCTGCTCGCCAACATTACCCTCTCCAGGCAGGTACACCTTGATGCCCGTTTTGGCAAAAATTTCACTAGGGGTAATATGGCCTGGTCGCAACAAGACTGCACGATTACCCGAAGATAAATCAATGATCGTCGATTCAATTCCCACTTCGCAATCACCACCATCCAAAATCATCAGATCTAGCATGCCCTCAAACTCGCTACGGACGTCTGCTGCACTGGTTGGCGACACCTTGCCAAATAGATTTGCCGAAGGGGCAACAACCCCACCTTTAAATTTACGTAGCAATTCTTGGGCAATGGGATGAGCGGGTGCACGAATCGCTACCGTATCCTGACCACCCGTAAGCTCAGTCAAAACACTTTTATCTTTTTTGAAAACCAGTGTTAGCGGACCCGGCCAAAATGTATTCATGAGCTTGAGCGCATCTTCTGATAGATCTCTCACCCAAGGAGCGAGTACCGGAACCCAATCAACCTGATCCTGATCGAATTTATCAGGGGCCGCTAAATGAACAATCAGTGGATGATTGGAGGGCCTACCTTTGGCAGTAAAAATCTTTTTGATTGCGTCAGGGTTCTTCGCATCCGCGCCCAAACCATAGACCGTCTCAGTAGGAAAGGCGACCAAACCACCATCGCGCAAAGATTGCACTGCCTCATTAATCACCGCAGCTGATTGCAGTGAGCTACTATCACTGGACATTTCTAGGGCTCTATCCCTAATTCAACAGCGACAGCAGCGCAATTTTGACGGGCTTGATTGAGCGATTCACCCAAACAATTAATATGCCCCATCTTGCGACCCATGCGTGGATCAGCCTTGCCATATAAGTGCAACTTAGCATCAGGATGAGAAAGTACCTGATTCCAGGCGGGCTCTCTTGCTTTATCTTCGCTACCCTCATACCAAAGGTCGCCCAACAGATTCAACATAGAAACTGGGGCTAGTAAACGGGTATCACCTAAGGGCAAGCGCGCCATACTTCTGACCTGCTGCTCAAACTGACTGCTCACACAAGCATCCATAGTGTAGTGACCAGAATTGTGGGGGCGTGGTGCAATCTCGTTCGCCACAATATCGCCACTCTTAAGCACAAAGAATTCGACGCATAAAACACCCACATAATCGATCTTCCGAATGAGCGCTTTAGCGGCTTCAATAATCTTTTTTTCTTGCGGAGACTTCAGTGATGGCGCTGGTACAGTTGAGGTGTGCAGGATACCGTCACGATGGATATTCTGAGAAACAGGATAGGCCACCACGGCATCATCATAGCCACGCACTACCAAAGCAGAAACTTCAAAATCTAAATCCATCCGCTTTTCAAGCACGCAAGGTACTTTACCCAACTCAGCCCAAGCAGCAGCCAAGTTCGCGGATTCATAAACAGTTATTTGACCTTTGCCGTCATAACCCATGCGAGCGGTCTTCAAAATTCCAGGGAAAAGATCTGGAGGTACATGTGCAATATCTGCATCACGCTCGACTACACAGTAAGGCGCTGGGCCAATGTTGGTCTCCGCTTTCCAGGTAGCCAAGAATTTTTTCTCAGCGACCCGATTTTGAGCTAAAGATACGCAGCTACTACGGGGTGCCACAAAGACACCCAAAGATTCCAACTCATCCAAAGCTTGAGCAGGAACATTTTCAAATTCGGTACTCACAGATTTACATAATCCCGCCATCTCTTTTAGAGCAGCAGAGTTGGTGTAATCAGCTTGAATAAATTTTTCAGCAATGGAGCCTGCAGGACTGTCCGCGCCTGGATCGAGAACGCAAACCTTGTACCCCATCGCTTGAGCAGCTTGTGTAAACATCCGCCCCAATTGACCGCCACCCAGAATTCCTAAATACGAACCCGGCAAAATGGGCTCCATGCGATCTACCATCTTTTTAATATCCCGGCAAATTCATCGAGCGAGCAGTATCGGACTGCTTCGCACGAAACTCTTCTAACTGCTTTGCCAAAGCAGGGTCATTAACAGCCAAATTAGCAATCACATGCAAAGCTGCATTGGCTGCGCCCGCTTCACCAATAGCAAATGTCGCTACTGGAACACCTTTAGGCATCTGGACTATGGAGTAAAGAGAATCTTCACCACGAAGATACTTGCTAGCAACTGGAACACCGTAAATCGGAACAATTGTTTTGGAGGCGAGCATGCCTGGTAAATGTGCGGCACCACCAGCGCCAGCAATAATTGCCTGTAGGCCATTTGTACGGGCATTTTCTGCGTACTGGAACATGTCATCAGGCATGCGGTGGGCAGAGAGAACTTTAGCCTCATGAGCGATACCAAATTGCTCCAGTATTTGAGCGGCGTGTTGCATAGTGTCCCAATCTGAATTGGAACCCATCACTATCCCGACTATTGGCTTCTTACTCATCCACTTCTCCAAATACCCTAATCTAACTTAGTTAATTTATCTAAGACGCTATTATCCCAGCCTTTTTAGGGGCCCAGGAAATTAGGCCTTAGTTAAACGAGACAGGGCTTCGCGGTACTTTTCCGCCGTTTTATCAATCACATCAGCTGGCAAAGCAGGTGCGGGAGCTGTTTTTGGCCAAAGCTTGCCATCTACCATGGCTGTTTCGAGCCAATCCCGAACAAATTGCTTGTCGTAAGAGGGCGGATTTGCGCCCACGTAATAGGTTTCAGCAGGCCAAAAGCGTGAAGAGTCAGCAGTCAGAATCTCATCCATTAACACCAGCTGTCCAGCATCATCTAAACCAAATTCAAACTTGGTATCAGCAATGATGATCCCACGTGTCGCAGCATAGTCAGAGGCTTCTTTATACAAACGAATACTGACTTCACGAATTTGATTGGCCAACTTCTCACCAATCATCTCAATTACTTTGTCAAAAGAGATATTCTCATCATGCTCACCCATTTCTGCTTTTGCGGCAGGGGTAAAGATGGGCTCAGGCAACTTCTGAGCATTTTCTAAACCTTCCGGCAATGCAATACCGCAAACCTTGCCAGTTTCTTTGTAATCCTTCCAACCACTGCCAGCGAGATAGCCACGCACTACCGCTTCCACCAAAATTGGCTTGAGGCGTTTTGCAACTACTGCACGACCTAGCACTTGATCTACTTCGTCAGCAGGCACCACACTAACAGGATCAATGCCAGTCAAATGATTTGGAATAACATCAGCCAGCTTTTCAAACCAAAAGTTCGCCATTTGATTAAGCACAATTCCCTTCTCAGGAATGGGCTGACCCATGACTACGTCAAAGGCAGATAAACGATCGGTAGTGACCATTAGCAACTTGTCATCACCGAGTGCGTAGACATCACGCACTTTTCCTTTGGAGAGCAAAGGCAGGGACTTAATTGAGGTGGCATACAAAGCTGGCATATTTATCTCACTTCACAATCTGGGCTAATTTGCCACTCTTATACAGCTCAGCCATTTTCTCTAAAGGAATCGGCTTAATTTTGGATGCTTGACCTGAGCTACCAAATGCATTGAAGCGCGCAATACACACCTTCTTGGCGGCTTCACGCGCAGGCTTGAGGTAATCACGGGGATCAAACTTGCTTGGATTCTCAAAGAGGTAGCGGCGGATAGCTCCAGTCATCGCCAGGCGGATATCAGTATCGATATTAATCTTTCGCACACCGTTCTTAATGCCCTCTTGAATTTCTTCAACTGGCACACCGTAAGTTTCTTTCATGTCACCACCGAACTCACGAATCTCTGCGAGCAATTCTTGTGGAACGCTTGAAGATCCGTGCATTACCAAATGCGTATTCGGGATACGAGTATGAATTTCTTTGATGCGCTCGATTGCTAAGATATCGCCTGTAGGCTTCTTGGTAAATTTATAAGCGCCATGACTTGTACCAATAGCGATAGCCAGGGCATCGCACTGAGTTGCCTTAACAAAATCAGCCGCTTGCTCAACGTCAGTCAATAACTGCTCACGCGTCATCTTGCCATCAGCACCATGACCATCTTCCTTATCACCCTGCATGGTTTCCAATGAACCCAAAACGCCCAGTTCAGCCTCAACAGTAACCCCGATAGAGTGGGAGAACTTCACCACCTCCCTGGAAACATCGACGTTGTATTCATAGCTAGCGACAGTCTTACCATCAGCCTCTAAGGAACCATCCATCATCACACTAGTAAAGCCACTCTTAATTGCAGCCATACAGACCGCGGGGCTTTGACCGTGATCTTGATGCATCACGACAGGGATATGCGGATAAGCCTCAACTGCAGCAGAAATCAGGTGGCGCAAGAAGGATTCACCGGCATATTTACGGGCACCAGCAGAAGCCTGCATGATGACTGGAGAATCGGCTTCATGCGCGGCCTCCATGATCGCCGTTACTTGCTCTAAATTATTAACGTTAAATGCAGGCAAGCCGTAGCCGTTTTCAGCAGCGTGATCCAAGAGTTGTCGTAAAGATACTAAAGCCATGATGGTCTCTTAATTGAAATGTTAGTGATAAATGATTGAATACATACTGAAAAAATGAATTACTTCACTTGAATAATTTTGAGTGAATTCGTGCCGCCTGGTTCACCCATCGGCTCACCGGAGGTCAGAACAACAATGTCGCCCTTCTTCACCGCGCCCAACTTCTTCAAGCAATCTTCTACCTCTTGCAAAGCAGTATCACGTTGCTTGGTGTAGTCCAGGCCGATTGGAAACACATTGCGATAAGTGCTCAAGGCGCGTTGCGTTGCAATCTTTGAAGTTAAAGCAAAGATAGGCAAATGAATATTGTGACGACTCATCCACACTGCGGTAGATCCAGAGTCAGTCAATGCTGCAATCGCACTGGCATTTAGGTGATGGGCCGTAAATAGCGCGCCCAAGGCAATAGTCTGATCAATGCGTGAGAAAGTTTGATCTAAGAAATCCGTATCAAGCTTGACGCGATCTGATTTTTCAGCTTCAACACAAATCTCGGCCATCGCTTTAATAGTTTGTACTGGATACATACCCGCAGCAGATTCGGCGGAAAGCATGACTGCATCCGTACCATCTAATACTGCATTTGCCACATCACTCACTTCGGCACGCGTTGGCACTGGAGCATTAATCATGGACTCCATCATCTGAGTGGCAGTGATCGTGAATTTATCTGCCTCAAGAGCTAGCTTGATCATGCGCTTTTGCAAAGCAGGAACCGCTGGATTACCCACCTCAATTGCCAAGTCACCGCGAGCAACCATGATGCCGTCGCTTTCAGCAATGATGCTATCCAGAGCATCAGGCAGAATTGCCTCAGCACGCTCTACCTTAGCGATCGTACGAACTTTTCCAACACCATACTTTGCACTAGCTGCATCTGCCAACTTTCGGGCATAGGCCATATCTGCACCATCTTTTGGAAAACTGATCGCTAGAAAATCCACCCCCATCGCAATCGCCGCATCCAAATCGGAAATATCTTTTTCCGTTAATGCTGGCGCTGTCAAGCCACCGCCAGCACGGTTAATGCCCTTGTTATTAGAAAGTGGACCACCCTGCTCTACAAGAGTAAAGATTTCTCCGCCCTGGACGCTTTCTACTCGCAGCACTACCAAGCCGTCATTCAATAGGAGGCGATCACCCGGTTTTACATCCTGCGGCAACTCTTTGTAATCTAAGCCCACGCGCTCTTGATTACCCAACTGACAAGCCACATCCAAAATAAATTGCGCACCTTCTTTTAAAAGAATTTTGCTATCAACAAATTTACCAACGCGAATTTTTGGGCCCTGGAGATCAGCCATAATGCCAACCTCCTTACCGACTTCTGCTGAAATGCTACGCACTAAGTCGTGACGTGCTTTATGGTCAGCAACAGTGCCATGAGAAAAGTTCATCCTCACCACATCTACGCCTGCGCGAATCATCTCGCGCAATACTTCGGGTTTTTCTGAGGCAGGCCCTAAGGTAGCAATGATCTTTGTTGCTCTCAACATTTTAGTCTTTCGCTCTTTCAACAAGTACCGCAAAAGCTGGCAAGGTCTTACCTTCCAAGAACTCCAGGAAGGCACCACCACCAGTAGAGATGTAATCCACTTGATTCTCAATACCGTACTTCGCAATTGCCGCTAAGGTATCACCGCCACCAGCAATTGAAAAAGCTGGTGAATGTGCAATCGCTGCGGCCAGCATCTTGGTGCCGCCGCCAAATTGATCAATTTCAAATACGCCCAAAGGACCGTTCCACACAATCGTACCGGCATGCGCCAACATGGTAGATAAACGCGCAGCGGTTTTAGGGCCAATATCCAAAATCATGTCGTCTTCAGCTACTTGATCAGCAGAAACACGGTTTGCACGCGCCAATGGGGAGAGTTCATTTGCAACAACTACGTCTTCGGGGATAGGAACATGCGCGCCACGCTTTTCCATGATCTCCATAATTTCTCGAGCTTCGTCAACTAAGTCTGGCTCAGCCAGTGATTTACCAATCGGCAACCCTTTAGCCAACATGAAGGTATTGGCAATGCCGCCACCCACAATTAACTCATCCACTTTGTCAGCCAAGGCTTTGAGGATGGTGAGTTTTGAAGACACCTTAGAGCCCGCAACAATCGCCACCAAAGGACGCTTCGGGCTTGCTAGAGCACGGCTCAAGGCATCTAATTCAGCAGCCATCAGCGGACCCGCACAGGCAATCGGAGCAAATTTTGCAACGCCATGGGTAGTTGCTTCAGCACGATGAGCAGTCCCGAAAGCATCGTTGACATACACATCACATAGAGCAGCAATCTTCTTAGCCAGCTCATCAGTATTCTTTTTCTCACCCACATTGAGGCGGCAGTTCTCGAGCAATACCAATTCACCCGGATGAACTTCAAATCCACCGTCGACCCAATCGCTAATTAAAGGGACTTTGCGATTTAAGAGACTGGCAATCCGATCAGCCACTGGCGCCAAACTATCTTCAGGCTTGAATATACCCTCGGTTGGACGACCCAAGTGGGAAGTGACCATAACAGCTGCGCCAGCGTCCAAACACATTTGAACTGCCGGCATAGAAGCTCTAATTCGGGTGTCTTCTGTGATATTGCCTGCATCATCCTGGGGAACATTGAGGTCAGCACGGATTAACACTCGTTTTCCCTTTAGGAGGCCTGCTTTAGCTAGGTCACTAAGGCGTTTTACTTTGAAGAGAGATTCCGGCATGAGAATAGGTAAATTTAGTGGTTTATGGGGAATGCTCCATTCTAAATCGTCTGAGCTAAGCACCCCAAAGGAATTGGGCTATCTGGCTGCGCTGCCTGCTCTACAATAAAGGCTTGGACGAATTCCAGGGCGTGGGGCACCCTAGTGGCCTGACGCTCCGTTTTACTGAATTGCTTCACCCAATTTAATAGATACTTAAAAGGTAGAAAAAATGTCGATGTCCGACCGCGATGGCTTTATTTGGTCCGATGGGAAGCTAGTTCCCTGGCGTGAGGCCAATATTCATGTGCTCACCCACAGTCTCCACTACGGAATGGGGGTATTTGAGGGTATCCGCGCCTATAAAACACCCCAAGGCACCGCTATTTTCCGCCTTTCTGAGCACGTCAAGCGCTTATTCAATGGAACCAAGATTTTCCAGATGAATATGCCCTATACCCCGGAAGAAATCACCAGCGGCATCATCGATGTAGTGAACAGCAATAAGCTGGAAGCCTGCTATATCCGCCCAATTATCTTTATTGGGTCCGAAAAGCTCGGCATTTCCCCCAAAGGCAACACCATCCATACCGCTATCGCTGCTTGGGAGTGGGGTGCATATTTAGGTGAAGATGGCCTGAATAAGGGTATCCGCGTTAAAACCTCCTCATTTACTCGTCACTTTGTAAACTCCTCGCTAGTTCGCGCTAAGGCCTCTGGTTACTACATTAACTCCATACTGGCCAACCAAGAAGTAACCGCGAATGGCTACGATGAAGCCTTGTTATTAGATACAGAGGGTTATGTATCTGAAGGCTCTGGCGAAAATATTTTCATTGTGAACAATGGAATTGTTTACACCCCAGATCTTGCATCTTGTTTAGATGGTATTACCCGTAACTCCATTATGCAAATCGCCAAAGACCTTGGATATGAATTACGCGAGAAGCGCATTACTCGCGATGAAGTGTATTCAGCCGATGAGGCATTCTTTACTGGTACTGCAGCCGAAGTAACACCAATTCGTGAGTTGGATGATCGCACTATTGGTGATGGCATGCGTGGTCCGATTACCGAGAAAATTCAGAAGACGTACTTTGATGCGGTTTATGGCAGAAATGATCAGTACAAGTCTTGGCTGACTTACGTTAAGTAATAGGAAAACAGAAAATGAGTGAAGCTCAAGTTGTGATGATTAATGGCGGTACAGATTTGCCATTACATTGTCCAACCAATAAGACCCCTAGCTGGAATTCACATCCACGCGTTTTTTTAGATGTTGCTAAAACCGGTCAAGCGAAGTGTCCTTACTGTGGCACCGAGTACAAACTCATTCCTGGCACAGAGCCCCACGGGCACTAAGCCTATCAGCACCCCAGCACGGGGTGCTGTATCGGGATACCTCATATGAACCGTATTCTGATCATTGCCCCTAATTGGATTGGGGATGCCGTAATGTCCCAGCCACTGCTGGCGACTCTCAAAACTATTTATCCACACTGCCAGATTGATGTTTTAGCAAGTCCATGGGTCGCCCCCATCTATCGAGCCTGCGCAGAAGTGAGCCAAGTTATCGAAGCCAAGTTGGAACACAAGCAATTGCAATGGGGTTTACGTAAGCTCCTAGCAAAGCAAGTTGAAGCAAATCAATATCAGGCTTGTTTTGTATTGCCGAACAGCCTTAAGTCCGCACTCATTCCATGGCTAGCTAATATTCCTGTCCGTATTGGTTATCGAGGAGAGATGCGTTTTGGACTCATTAATACTGCCTTAGATAACCCCAGCAAAATCAATCGCCCACCAATGGCGGATCATTACCTTGCACTCAGTAATGCACTAGAGCATTTGCAAGAGACTAATGCCAGCAAGCCAGCAAGCCCCAAACTCAATGTATCGCCCGTAGCTAAACAATCGGTCAGCACAAAACTCGAAGAAGCCTGCATCAATCAGAAATCCATTTATGTACTTTGCCCCGGCGCAGAGTACGGTGCCACAAAACGCTGGCCTACTGAGCACTTTGCCAATCTCGCGGATCAATTAATCAGCAATGAACCAGATGCCCATGTCATTCTTTTGGGCAGCAAAGGGGATCATGCTTTAGCTGTCAGTATTCAAGCCCAAACACAGAAATCCACTCAGATACATAACTGGTGTGGCAACACCTCACTTGATGAAGCCATTGCGCTAATTGGGATGAGCAAGGTGTTGATCAGCAATGACTCTGGCTTAATGCATATTGGCGCAGCGCTAAAGGTTTCACAGGTAGCAATTTTTGGCTCTAGCGATCCTCACCATACCCCGCCACTGTCGGATAAAGCCAAAGTCATTTGGCTCAACTTGCCGTGCAGCCCCTGCCATAAGAGAGAATGTCCTCTTGGGCACCTCAAATGCCTAAAAGATATCTCGCCAGAAACCATATTGAGAAATATCCAAGCACTTTATTAATGTTGCAGAAAATCACTAGAAAGTAAGCCATGTCTAAACTTGCCAGACTCTTTCATAATGCCGATGAAGTAGTGGAAGCATTGCGTGATGCATTAAAGCATCGTGACGTCAAAGGCGCTTTAGCTATCTGGCTAGATGATGATTCCATTACCTGCGTTCTGCCTGAAGGCCAACGTCTGAGTGGCCATGCAGAAATTCGCGCAGGCCTAGAGCGTCTTTTAGCCAAGCAAGCCCTCTTTCTTGAGCCGATTTCTTGCATGAGTCACTCTGTTTTGGGTGCTGCTGTTTATGACACTACTGAAGCAGTGCATCTCAAAGCAGATCAAATTGAGGCGGCGTTTTTTCTCAACATTACATTAGTCTTACTGCAAGATAGTCAGGGTTGGCGTATTGCCCATCTCCATGCCAGCCACTCAACTGAAGATGCTTTTGATGCGCCATCAACCCCACACGGATTGCATTAACCAGAAGACAGTGAAAAGATTGCCGCCCCATGGATGAGCAAGTACTGCGGTCTCTCATTAAATGGACCAATGTACCCCATTGCTTTGGCTGGCTGGCACTAGATCGTCGAGGCCAATGGCGCATGCGTGATGAGTATGCCCAAGCAAATAAACTGCCTGGTAATACGATTCAACATGTAGCCCTTAATGAATTTATTTCCAGAAATTACGCCCATGATTCGTTAGGAAGATATTTTTTTCAAAATGGTCCTCAAAGAGTTTTCATCACCCTGGATGCCACACCATGGATTGCCAGAATCATTCCCAGTGAAAATGGACCTCAACTATTAACCCAGTGCGGAACAGAAATAAAACCGCATGGCGCCCTAAGTGATGAGAAAGGTAATATCTACATCACTGGATTATTTCTACAATCATTGCCTGATCACGCCGATTCCAACATCTTCACTCAGACAGAATCTCTATCAGTTGCCCTCTTACATGATCATGATTTAGATCTGTTCTCAGATCAGTCCAAAGTAGAAGAGGATGCCTGTAGCTTCAGAGGCTCTTGGCAATGGGATGGCAAGAAACTGATCATTGAACCTATTCACTCTTCTGAATTAGCTAAGCGCTTTCACTTCATCAAGGCGCCAAACAATTAATTAGCTGGGCATATTCTTGCCCTGCTCCTTAAGCTCTTCCTGATATTGCTTTTGCATTTCGCGAAGGCGTGCATCAATGCTAGAGGCTTGATAAAAATCAGCTCCTCCAGAGGATCTAGCTATTTTGAGTTGCTCAATTGCCGAAGGCCAAGCACCCTCAAGGGCATATTTTTCACCGAGAGCGTAATGGCGCATCGGTACATTCTTAGCTTGATCATAAGCATTAGAAAGCATGGTCCACCACACTACCTCATTGGGCTGCAGCCTAGTACGGACCTTTAACCACGCGATCGCATCATTCGTTCGCCCTAGCTTGAGATAGGCATTCATCATTGCTGCACCGGCTGCGTAGGACTGTGGATAAGCCTTCAAAGTTGCCTGGGCAATGTGCAATGCCTCTTCATTTTTTCCTTTGGCCAAAGCCAGCTCAGAGGAAGTGATATCCAAGGAAAGGCTTTGCCGCTGAATGGGTGATCCAGGTGCGCTAGCGCTATTAGCTAGATTGCGTGCTTGTTGCAAATAGCTTGAAGCCTGATCGAACTTACCTTGTTTTTGAGCAACCAATGCAAGCCCATAAAAACCTTCCATCTGCTTTCCGGGGGCGGACTGCTTGCTCAAACCCTCAAAGGTATTTTTTAAGTCATACATCTGACTAGAGCTTCCAGATTGCTCCATGCGGGCACGTGCCTTTATGAAATAAAACTCCACCGATGTCGGTACATTTCTATTGGCGATATTTCGAGCGCGATCCTGCATGTCTGCAATGCGATCAGTAGTTAAGGGGTGAGTACGCACATAGGAAGGAACCCCGCTATCCATAATTCCAGTTGCTTTTTGTAAGCGCTGAAAAAATCCTGGTGCGCCATTGACGTCATAACCACTAGCGGCCAGTATCTGAAAGCCGATACGATCTGCCTCGCGCTCTGCATCCCTTGAATAGGAGAGCTGGTTATTCACTGCAACGGCTTGACCGCCCTGCATCAGACCAGAAGCGGCGCCTGGATTGCGAGAGGCGGCTAAAGCGCCCAACAATATGCCTGCCAAAGCAATCATCGTATTGGTGGTTTGCTTATCCATCTGACGTGCCAGGTGACGCTGTAAAACATGCCCCGTCTCATGCCCCATAACTGAAGCTACTTCTGAATCTGTTTCAGCGCTAACCAATAACCCCGTATGAAAGCCAATAAACCCACCAGGCAATGCAAACGCATTAATGCTGCGATCTTTAACGGCATTGACCGACTCCGCTACGCTCAAGCGCTCGCGTTTCACATCTTTGTCTTTATCAAGGCCTGCAGCTTCCAGCAAACGAAATGCCATCACTTCAGTAGCGCTGCCTGGGGCACCAGTACTAATGCGCTTGCCCTTTAGGTCTTTCATGGACTTGATCCCAGTGGAGTCCACTGTTACCACATGCATCAGATTAGGATACAAAACTAAGAGAGTGCGTAAATCCACCTTCTTGTTTGCAAACTTACCTTCGCCGTCTTTCGCATCTTTAGCGGCATCTGCCATGGAGAAGCCAACATAAGGTTTACCGGTACCGATGAGGTTCAGGTTATCTACTGAGCCGCCAGTCACTTCAGCGGTAGCCGACATTCCAGGTACTTTGCTGGAAAGCACTGAAGCGAGACCGCCACCCATTGGGTAGTAGACGCCACCAGTACCGCCGGTTGCAATAGAAATGTTTTGTGCTTGTGCTGCACCGAACAACATGGTGAGTGACACGGCAATAACTTTGATCAGTTTCATTATTTTGTCTCCTGTTATACGTTTGTTTAATTAAAGGCCTGGCATGCTGAAATTAATCTTTTGTAACTCACCCAGTAACTTTGCTTGCTGGTCTGCACTCAATTGCATGAGTGGCGGGCGTACGCGCAACCACTCAGAATCTTTGCTGTAATGCGCAACTGCAGTTTTCATTCCGGCAATCATTTGATATTGAGCAAATATAGAGCGTACTTGATCCAAGTCCATTTGACGTTGATCTGCGTCAGATTCTCTCCAGTGGGCCGCTAATTCTGCGATTGCCCTAGGGTTTACGTTAGCGGTGGCGGAGATGCAGCCAACACCACCTGCACGGAGGGTGCGCATTAAGAACACTTCGCTACCAGCGTAAACGCGGAAACCAGATGGCGCTAAGAGCTTGATTACGGACTCTGTATATGACCAATCACCAGAGCTATCTTTCATGCCGACGACGGTCTTGGGATATTCCTTGGCTAGACGCTCTAATAATGAAAGGCTCAAGTTAATTTTGGTCACTGGCGGAATGTTGTAGATATACACCTGCAATCTCGCATCACCCACCTTTTGAATGACTTCTGAGAAGTAGGCAAAGAGCCCATCATCGGTAACATCTTTGTAGTAGAACGGTGGCAACATCAATACGCCAGCGCATTTGTGCTGAACAGCATGACGAGTCATATTGACTGTGGCATCAATGGAGGTGGCACCCGTTCCTGGCATCATATGTGCCGGGTTTAATCCACCCTCGATCAGGGTTGTTAATGTGCCCATCTTCTGTGGAGCAGACATGGAGTTTGCTTCTGAGTTGGTTCCAAAAATCGCCTGACCTACGCCATTGGCTTCTAGCCATTGGCATTGCTTCAGTAATTTTTGTGCATCTGGGCTGCCATCTTCTTTAAATGGAGTCAATACCGGCGAGAGCACCGCAGGTAGCGTAGAAGGGTGTAGGGAAATGGTCATACTTACTCCGATTTAATTTTTAACTTCGGTCAGAAGTGGCTGTTGATTATAAAAAGCTTCTAAATTATCTATTGCTAAATTTGTCATCAATTGTCGCGTTTCGGAAGTTGCGCTACCAATATGCGGTGTTAATAAGACATTATCAATATTTAAGAACTCGGGATTGGGATTTGGCTCATTTTCAAAAACATCAAGCGCTGCACCAGCAATCTTTTTTTGTTGCAGTGCAACTAAAAGTGCACCTTCATCCACTACGCTACCACGCGCAATATTCACGAGATAACCTTTGGGCCCCAAAGCATCTAATACTTCTGCATTGATCATCTTGTCTGTTTCTGGACTTGCAGGGCAGGCAAGGATGAGGACATCGGATACCCGTGCCAATGCCTTGATATCAGGGTAGTAGTCGTAAGGGAGGTCTTTTCGTGATGGCCCGGTATAGGCAATCTTGACTTTAAAGGGCTCTAGGCGTTTTGCGAGATCCTGGCCAATACGTCCCATCCCTGCAATCCCAACGCATTTGCCTGCTAAGGTAGTGGTTACTGTAAATAAGCCGTTTGACCAAGCCGTACTCTTAACAAACTCATGCGCCTCTGGAATACGCCGTAATAGGCCGAGCATCATCCCAATTGCCAGTTCGCAAACAGCATCGTTAAGAACCCCCGGAGTATTACTAGCCTTGATACCTTTTTGCTTGAGATGCTCCATAGGAAGATTGTCATAACCAACTCCGCAAGTAGCCACCATACCTATCTGCGGGAGCCTCTCAATAAGCCCAATGGGTAATTTTGTATTTGAGCGAATCAAAATACTTTGATAGGAGCCTGCGGGTATTGGGGAATTGGGGTCGAGAAGGTGTACGGGCGTTATGCGCTGGTCTATAACCGCCTGCATTACCTCAGGAAATTGTCCGACCTGCAGTACCGAATTGACTGGGATCATGTCTCACTTACTTTTTTATTGGAATAATGAACGCATTGTAAGAGGATTTGTAATCCTTATCTTGCCACCGAAGGAGAAATTGAAATGTTATTTACCCCAGCTGAAACTAAAGTCGTCATCATTGGTGGCGGCACTATGGGCGCTGATGTGGCCGCCGTATGTGCACGCGGTGGCTGTGCGGTTCAGGTAGTTGAGCCCACAACAGAGCGCCGCGCACTCTTGCCAGACTATTTTGCAAACACCATGATCGATCTAGGTTATGAACATCGCCTGCACCTACTCACCACTGCTGGCTCCTTGGAGGAAGTAGATTGGCCAGAAGTAGATTTGGTAATTGAATGTGTCCCCGAGCGTTTAGACATTAAACAAGAATTATTTGCCAAGCTGGAACAGTACGCAAAACCGGAGGCAGTCTTAGCAAGTAATAGCACCAGCTTTCCAATTAGCGACATTGCGAGCGGCTTGAAAACATCAGCCCGCATGATTGGATTACATTTTTTCATGCCGGCGCATTTGGTGCCTTGCGTGGAAGTGGTCTATAGCGAAAAGACATCACCCATGGTTGGTGAAAGCCTTTCTCGATTAATGACTGCCTGTGGCATGGTGCCAGTGACCGTTAAAAAAGATTTACCCGGTTTCTTAGCGAATCGTTTGCAACATGCTCTATCACGTGAAGCTTTTGCGATGGTCGATGCCGGCATTGCCAGCTTAGAGGATATCGATAAGGCCGTACGTTTTGGCTTTGGCTTTCGTTATATTGCTGCAGGGCCCGCCATGCAGAGGGATCATGCGGGGCTAGATGTTCATGGCGCTGGTGGTGCAACAATTTACCCCACACTGAATAATTCTCCCGAGATTGCGAAATGCTTGAGTGATCGCATCGCCAGTGGCAAGCTGGGCATGAAAACAGGCGAAGGCTTTTATTCTTGGACTGCTGAAACAATGAAGGCCGAGCGTGAGCGCTATCAGGATGCCTTGCGCGCTGGATTAAAGATTATTCAAAAAGATCTTCCTGAGATTAAATAAGCCAAGCCAAGTTAAACCAAACCTAAGTGAGATCCTTAAGATTGAGTTTTCTTAAGTGGGGTGCTAAGCGGTAGGTGAGCAACACCACCGCTATGGTTGCAGCTCCACCAAAGACGATTGATGGCACAAGCCCCATGAGGCTAGCGGCAATACCGGATTCAAGTGCACCCAATTCATTAGAGGAACCGATAAAGATTCCATTGATGGCGCTAATTCTGCCGCGCATTTGATCAGGCGTGGTCAACTGCATGATGCTCCCACGGATTACTACCGAGACTGAGTCGCAGCAGCCAGAAATAAATAGAAAGAGTGCGCACAGCCAAAGGTTGTTAGAAAGTCCAAAAGCGATAATGGCAAGCCCAAATCCGCCTACTGATAAAAATAAATGTTTTCCAGAATCCTCTAGTAAGGGCCGGCGCGCTAGGTAAATGCCTGTAATAACCGCTCCCGCTGCAGGAGCAGCGCGAAGAATCCCAAGGGTTTCTGGACCGGCATTGAGCACTTCTTTTACAAAAGCAGGCAGGATAGAAACGGCGCCGCCAAACAGAACGGCAAACATATCCAGCACCATGATTCCAATAATGAACTCATGCTTTCTAACGTAATGAAAGCCCTCTAAAAAGCTCTTCAAGAAGTTGGTGCTTAAGCCCTCAGGTTTTTCATGGGTGATGCGAATGAAGGTGATTCCATATAAGCCAACAGCGCCACTCAATGCTGCTAAAGCGTAGGTCCACTCAAGCCCAGCAAATCCAATCATGAGGCCGCCTAGGCCAGGACCAGCCACGACACAAATCTGAAATGCAGATGATGCGTAGGCGGTGTAGCGCGTCATTTGATTTCTGGGAATAATCTGTCCAAAGATAGCTTGATAGGAGGGGCGCAAGAGGGCACGTGCCAACCCTAAAAAAGCGACCGCGGTATAAATCAAAGGTACAGGTGGGGTGAGCCAGTCCAGTGCTATGGTGGTTAAAAATAACCCTACGGCAATATGTAGTAGGCAGGCGATGGCTGCAATGAGCTTTCTAGAATGGTGATCGACTGCATGCCCAGCATAGAGCGCCAAAATGAAATAAGGAACGAGCTCTGCCAGCCCCACTAGACCGAGAGAAATTACGCTATTGGTGATTTCGTATAAATGCCACCCTACGGCAACCATCATGATTTGGTAGCTCAGAGTCGCACCAATGCGGTAGAGCAGGAGGGTTTTAAAGGCTTGACTGGTTTCCATGAATTTTGCTTAGTGTAATGGGGCTAGTCATTTATGCTTAGGGTATGAAAAAAACCATTCGTGTATGGGACCTGCCGGTTCGACTATTTCATTGGCTATTAGTCAGCTGCATTGTTGTCAGTTTTATTACTGTCAAGATTGGCGGTAATGCAATGGATTTCCATGCGCGTGCGGGTTACTGCGTTTTGGCCTTGATCATCTTCAGAGTCTGCTGGGGTTTTATTGGTTCTCACCATGCCCGCTTCATCAATTTTGTTCCAAGCCCCAAAAGCTTACTTAGCTACGTATCTGGAAAAACTACAGCGGGGCTTGGCCACAATCCTTTGGGTGCCCTATCGGTCTTGGCCTTAATGGCTTCGGTGGGTTTGCAGGCAGTCACTGGCCTTTTTGCAAATGACGATATTTCTTTTGAAGGGCCATTTGCAAAGCATGTTTCAAATAGGACGGTTGAGCTCTTAACTTCAATCCATTATTTCAATGAAAAAGTACTCATCATTCTGATAGCGCTACACCTCTGCGCAATTTTGTATTACCAAAAATTTAAAGGCGAGAACTTGGTTAAGCCAATGATCGTAGGCGATAAAGAAATCGACCCAAGTGAGGAGGCAAAGTATCTGCTGGCTGACTTGGGTCATGCCTCCAAAGATGGAGGGTTACAACGCGGGTTCGCTCTATTGCTATTGAGCTTGATCGCGGTAGTTCTGGGTTACTTTATTACTAAGTAATTACTTTTTCTTAAAGTCGTCATGACAGCCTTTGCAGGTTTGGCTAGCGGTGCCAAAAGCTTTCTTAATCGCATCCTGATCGCCTGACTGCGCAGCAGTGTTGAGGTTCGCAACCGCCAGTTGCATTTTCTCTGAAGCAGACTTGAATTTGGCATTATCTGACCATACCTCTGGAAGAGCATTGCCACCTTCAGTACCTGGACCAAAAGCTTGCCATGGTAGGGTAGAAATCATTGCAACAACAGCTGCGTTTTTGGCGACCTCATCTTTGTTAAATGGGGCCTCGCCTTTAACAACTGCGCCAATTTTTCCAAAGGAATTGGCCATGACTGTGAGTGCGCTCTGACGATATTTAATGGCGTCCTCTGGTTTTTTAAATTGAGCAAAAGCAACTCCTGCGCTTACTAGCAATGTGGGTACAAGGGCAGACAAAACAATATGCTTGAGTTTCATAAGGGGCTCCAGAAATTTAGGTAAATAAAGGTGGTTAAAACTTACCCAATTAGCATACTCTCGAATAATAAATTTTGCAGCTTGCGCTCCCTTAGAAAATCATTTGCAAGGGGAGCGTGACAAAGTAAAGGATGCCCTTAAAAAACGCCATTAGGGGCTCCATCCACAGAGTGCCAATGACTCCAGTAAAAACGAGCGCGAGAACAATAAAAAAGCCCCAAGGCTCTAACTTTCCCAGTGCGATGGATTGGCGTGCGGGCAATAAGCCAGCCAGAATGCGTCCGCCATCGAGCGGGGGAAGTGGGAAAAGATTAAATACCAGGAGACCGAGGTTCCAGGTGATTCCCGCCTGGGACATAGCAACCAGAAAGCGTTCATCCACACCAAATCCAATCAGGCCGATGAGAAGAATTGCCCAAATCAAGGCTTGAATGAAATTAGATCCTGGACCAGCCAAAGCCACCCAAATGGAGTCAATGCGGGGGTTGCGAAGACGTCCAAAGTTAACGGGCACCGGCTTGGCATAACCCACTAAGAAGGGTGATCCCGTCAAAATCAGCATCAAGGGGATGAGGATGGTTCCCACTGGGTCTATATGTTTAAGTGGGTTCAGGCTAACTCTCCCTAGCATGTAGGCGGTGTTGTCACCCAATTTTCGGGCGGCGTAGCCGTGCGCCGCTTCGTGGATCGTAATGGCAAAAATCAAAGGAATCGCATTAATTGCGACAGCTTGGATAGAATAGTCAGTAATCATGGCAATATGATATCCATAGGAGCAAAAAGTGACTGACGAAAAAAAACCTGAATCAAAAACCCCGGCTAAGCCTGTAGTAGCTAAGCCTTCGGCTCGCCCCCCAGCCCCCAAAGGCCCATCAGGCCCTGGTGGCAGGCCTCAAGCTGGCTTTGGTGGCGGAAAAGCCATGATGCGTAAGGCTGGCCGCGGCCGATAGTGGATAATTACGCAACTAATTGATGTGTTTAATGAGGATTTAGCATGAACGAATGGCATAAAGAGTCGAAAGACGAGATCAACAAAAAGATCATTACCTTGATTGTGATGTTGGCAGCCGCTACTAGCCTAGCTATTTTATTTGCATTGGTTGCAGCTCATACTGGTTACGTATTCGGTTAATCTGCATTAATGACTAGCCATCGCCAACCTGCAGTATTCGCTGGCCATGGCAGTCCGATGTACGCCATTGAGCCCAATCGCTATACAGCTGCTTGGGCCAGTCTTGGCAAAACACTGAAGCGCCCAGATGCCATTTTGGTCATCTCGGCTCATTGGGTTACTCGGGGCGTATGGATTACCGCAATGCCCAAACCCAAAACGATTCATGACTTTGGTGGATTTCCGCAAGCCTTGTTTGATATTCAATATCCAGCGCCCGGAAGTCCGGCACTCGCAGATCGAGTAAAAGAACTCTTAGATATTCCTGTTGTACTCGAAGAGAATGAATGGGGCATTGATCACGGTGCTTGGTCTGTTCTCAGATACCTCTATCCTGCTGCAGATGTGCCTATCGTGCAACTCAGCTTAGATGGCTCTTTGTCCGCGAGTGAGCATTACGAACTGGCAAAAAAATTGCGCCCATTGCGCGATGAAAATATTTTGATTCTGGCTAGTGGAAATGTTGTACATAATTTACGAACTATTCATTGGGAAGAGGGCGCGACCCCGTATCCTTGGGCCAAAGAGTTCAATGATTTTTTTGTATCTGAGATGAGCGCAAATCACCATGAGACTTTGATTCATTGGGAACGGTTTGGTGACGCCGCCCATTTATCGATCCCGACCTCTGAGCATTATTGGCCTGCCTTATATACGCTTGCTCTTCAGGAGCAAGGTGAAGAATCTAAGGTATTGGTGAATGGTTTGGAGATGGGTTCTATCAGCATGCTAACTTTTTCAATTCAATAAACATCCATATATGTGGCCATCTATTTTTGCAATTTTTTGTGGAGCGGGTCTCGGCGCATTGCTGAGAGCTGGATTTAATCTGGCGACAGTTGGTCTTGTCTCAACACTTCCCCTGGGAACCTTTATCTCCAATATGGTGGGTGGATATATGGTGGGTATCGCTGTGGCATTTTTTGGTAACAACCCAAGCCTATCTCCCGAATGGAAGTTATTTGTGATCACCGGTTTTTTGGGTGGTCTCACAACCTTTTCTAGTTTTTCTGCTGAAGTCGTGGGCTTTATGCAGCGCGGCGAAGTGACTTGGGCTCTCGGGACTGCGCTCTTGCACTTAGTTGGCTCGCTGACCTTAACTTTCTTGGGTATTCTGACTTATCAAGCGCTGAAGTAAATCTGTTTTACTCGGGCTTAATATTGCCTGCCTTCACTACGGCACTCCATTTAGCGGCTTCAGATTTAATCAAGGCCGCAAAGTCAGCCGGAGTGCCGCCCCCGATTTCATTGCCTTGAGAGAGCATCAGCTCACGCAGTTGTGGATCCTTTAGGGCCTCATTAGCTGCTTTATTTAAGATGTCAATAATGGGTTTTGGTGTGCCGGCAGGCGCAATGAATCCTTGCCAATTCAGCACTTCAACTTTGGGGTAGCCAAGCTCTGCAAAGCTAGGCAAATTCGGGAAGAGGGGAGACCTTTTCTTACTAGTAATTGCAATAGCACGTAACTTATCAGCCCTAATACTCGGGACAGCTGAATACATTTGATCAAACATCATGTCTACGTTGCCCGCCATGAGATCTGTCAATGCGGCAGAACCACTCTTATAGGGCACATGAATCATTTGGATTCCGGCATTTTGCATAAAGAGTTCAGCTGAGAGTTGATGGCTGCCTCCGATGCCTCCCGAAGAGAAGGTGAGGGTGCCTGGTTTTGCCTTGGCTGCAGTCACAATATCTTGAATCGTTTTGTACTGTGAATTTGGGTTGACCACTAATATTAGTGGACCCTTTTCGACAAGGATGATCGGGCTAAGAGCAGTTTCTGGGTCATAGCGTAAAGTGCCAAAGAGTGTTTTGTTTACTGCCAGGGGCGCAAAGTTTCCCATGCCAATGGTGTAGCCATCTGGTGCTGCTCTTGCAACAAATTCAGTGCCGATGTTGCCACCCGCTCCAGGCTTGTTATCAATGACGATAGGCTGCTTCAGAATCACACTCATTTTCTGGGCTAGTTGCCTACTCCGAGAATCTGCGCTACCACCGGCGCCATACGGCACTACTAAATTAATAGATTTGCTAGGGTACGTGTTTTGGGCCTGCGCTGACGAGAGCATTAAGCCAATGATCGAAGTACAAAGAAGCGAGGTGAGTTTCATATAAATCCCATTGTTCCCAGGGCTGCGCCCAGTGCAATCAAATATAAAGGATGCCAGCGGGTAAAGACCGTCAACCCAATAGTCAATAGAGTCAATCCATATGCAGCATAGCTATGATTTATTTGTAATGCAATCTGCCATGCCGAAGAAAGAACCAGTCCAATTGCCAGTGCGGCAGCGGCGTATTGAATCGCCCTCTTTTTTTGTTCGTCATTCATGCTAAGGATCAAGCGTTGTACAAAGTACACCAAAATAGAGGATGGCCAAGCAATAGCAAAAGTAGCGAGTAGGGCTCCCAGAATGCCGCCAACATGCCATCCTATTAGGGTGATGGTCATGAAATTTGGACCAGGAGCAGCTTGAGCAATTGCAAAGTAATCGGCAAAAGTTTGCAGGTCAACCCAATGCTCTTGGTAGACGGCTAAATTTAAAAGGCTCGGCAGTAATGCATTAACCCCACCAAATGCAATAAGAGAAAAGGTGGAAAGTTTTAAGAATAGACTGAGAAGCACGCTCATAGCTTGCGAGCCTTCTTGAAGGCTAGAAGTAAAGCGAGTGGCGAAATGATGAGAACAACCCAACCAAGGCCTAGGTGAAAGTAACTAGCAGCTATTACTGTGAAAACTACCACCAAAAGCATTGCAGGGTATCGAAACTCATCACGCAACATTTTGATGCCGGTGGAGGCAATTAATCCAACGCCCACTGCAGAGATGCCCCTGAGTAGACCTTGAACGCTCTCTAGGTTGCTGTAATGTTGATATAGCACGGCCAGTAACATGACAATGCAGATTGGCCCGAGAGTCAGACCAAGCGCTGCGGCAAAGGCACCTTTAGCTCCACAAAGACGTGAGCCAATACATACGGCAAGATTCAGAATATTCGGCCCTGGAACAATTTGGCATATCCCGAGAATGGCGCTGAATTCTTCTGAACTAAGGACCTTATCTTGCTCCACCAAGGTGCGGCGAGCCCAGGGTAATACTCCACCAAAACCGGACATACCAATTTTGCTAAAGCAAATAAATAACTCTGTTGGAGTAAGTGCCTTCAAGGTGATTACATTTTAAAAGGGTGTGGCAAGGGTTTTTGATCGAGCCAGGCCTCTAAGGTTTGGGTAATGCCATTTGAGAAAGTCTCAAAAATAGGCTCTGCGATAAAGCCAAGATGAGGTGTAACTAATAGATTTGGAGTGTTGCGTAAGGGATCGTCTTTTGGAAGCGGCTCAATATCAAAGACATCGACTGCGGCTTGTGCAGGGCAACCCTTTTTTAGTGCTGCGCACAAATCCGGCATATCAATTAATGCTGAGCGGGAGGTGTTCACAAGAATAGAATCGGCCCGCATCAAAGCAAGTTGATCGGCGCTAATAATTCCTTTGGTTCCTGGCCCCGCTACTAAATGCATCGTCACCACTTTAGAGGTTCTCAGAAGTTCATCGAGACTAACGGATGTGGCATTTTCAGCGGCAGCGCGTTCTGGTGTCATGCGTGGACTCCAGGTAACTACCTCCATGCCAAAGGCATGACCAACTCTCGCTACTCGACTACCGATTGCGCCTAAGCCCATCACACCAAGTCGTTGACCAGAGAGCATTGGTAGTAGGGATAGTTCATCGCGCCAGCCACCGGTAGAAATTAACTTGTTCTCCTCGATCAGGCGTTTAGAGGCGCCCAAGATTAAGGCCCAAGTTAACTCTGCGGTGGTCTCTGTTGATGGGCCACCAGGAGTACATGCAATAGGGATGTTTCTGGAGACCAAAGAAGAGGCCTCAAGGGTGCCATTACGTTTGCCTGTAAACATGAGGAACTTCAGCTTTGGCAGTCTCGCAATCATCGCTTCATTAAATGGCGAGCGATCACGCACGATGGCAATGGCATCAGCATCTTTTACAGCCTGGTATAGCGCCTCATCGCGCAATGGCTCATGATGAATTGTGAGATTTGAATTTTGTTCGAGCCTATCCCATTTGGAGAAGCGACGAAGGGCGCGTTCGTAGTCCCCTAGGATAACAATGTTAGGTAAATTAGCCATGTCTCTCTTTATTTATTTATTTATTTATTATTCTGTTCGAGTTTACTATCGATTACTAATCAATTTTGATAAAGGAAATTCCCATGATTTTGGAGCACTGCGATATAGAAATTGACCCAAGTAAGGGTGCTGAGTTTGAGGAGGCTATTTTGCGTGGCGTAAACACGGTGATTGCCAAGGCAAAAGGATTCCGAGGTTTTAAGGTCAATCACAGCATCGAAAGCCCAGCGCGATATTTATTGCTGATTTACTGGGATAGTTTGGAAAACCATACGGTGGATTTTCGAGGGTCGGATGCATTTGCTGATTGGCGCGCTATTGTGGGTCCATTTTTTGTAAAGCCACCTTTTGTGGAGCACATGACTTTGGTGGGTAAGTCAGGCTAAACCTTTAGTTTCTTGCGGATGGAGTTCTCTACTGGGATGGAATCTAGGGTGGGCTCCAAAGCTTCCCGCTCATCAAATACAAAGCAGCTTCCGGTGTAGTGAGCAGAGCCGACTTCCTCAAAGTACTTGAGAATGCCTCCCTCAAGCTGGTAGCTGTGCTGCATCCCAATTTCACGCATATAGAGGCCAGATTTTTCGCAGCGGATTCCCCCAGTGCAAAAGCTCACCAAAGTTTTATCTGCCAACCCTTCTTTTTTGGCCGCAATGGCTTCCGGAAATTGTGTAAATTTCTCGATATTAAAATGCAGCGCATTCTCAAAGGTGCCATATTCAACTTCGAAAGCATTTCGCGTGTCGACCATCACTACAGGGCGTCCTAGATCATCTGTGCCACGATCAAGCCACTCTTGTAATTTCTTGGGGCTAATGAAATTGGCTCGACCCTCCTCTGGGCGAATCGCTGGATGATTCATCCGGATAATTTCATTTTTGAGTTTGATCAGCATTTTTTTAAACGGCTGATCTTCAGACCAACTTTCTTTTGCTTGAAGTGGTTTGAAGCGGGGGTCGGTGCGTAGCCAATCTAAAAAGCCTCGTAATGCATCAGTCTTGCCCGCAAGAAATAGATTGATGCCTTCGCCAGTTAAGAGAATAGTTCCCTTCAGATGGCGAGAATTACATTCATCAAGCATCTTGGCGCGTAGCTCAGGTAGATCATCAAGGCTGACGAATAAATAGGCGGCAATATTTAGAATTGACTTCATTTTTCTCTCATTAGGCTTGATCAGCATTATCGAGCAAATAGGCTTGAGGAGTGTTAATCTTGAGCTCTTATTTATAGGAGACAAATCCCATGCAGGATTTAGTAAAAATGGCCAAAAGAGCCTTTAAAAACAGTTTATTAGCCTCAGTGATGGTCTTGGTAGTCAGTGGTTTTGCGTTGGCGCAAAATGCAGGCGTGGGCACTTGGCCCACCCAAAAGCCGATTCGTTTGATTGCGGTATTTCCGCCAGGTGGCTCGGTTGATCAGGTTGCTCGTGTATTGGCCCCGGCTTTGCAGTCAGAATTAAAGCAAAACGTAATTGTGGAGAACGTGGGCGGCGCCTCTGGAGTGATTGGCACTTCTGCAATGACGCGCTCAGATCCAGATGGCTATACCTTTGCGGTGGTATTCGATACCCATGGCGTGAATCCTAGCCTTAAAGATAAGCTTCCCTATGACTCTATCAAAGATATTGCCCCCGTCATTCTGATTGGCACGTCACCCATGGTCTTGGTTGCGAGTAAGAAATCAGGCATCACCAGCTTTAAACAGTTGGTAGATCTTTCTAAAACAGGCAAGCAATTTAGTTACGGCTCTATCGGAGTCGGAAGCTTGGGGCACTTAGCAATGGCTCGCCTCGCAAAACAAGCAAGCTTTGATTGGAATCACGTTCCTTACCGTGGTGGTGGTCCATTGATGCAGGATGCTTTGGGTAGTCAAGTTGAGTTGGCAATAGGATCAGAGTTTTTAGTAAAACCCCATATTGATAGCGGTGGCGTGATTCCGTTGGTAATTACTACGGCCAAAAGATCACCATCCTTGCCAAATGTACCAACGATTTCTGAGAGCGGCTTCCCAGGATTTAGTGCGCCCGCTTGGTGGGCGGTATTGGCTCCTGGTAAAACACCTCCAGCAGTGGTGGATGCGATGAACAAGGCTTTGAATAAAGCATTGAAAACCTCGGCGGTTGCTGAAAAATTCAAAGCACAAGGCATTCAAATTGTTGGGGGCACCCCGGAAGCTGCTCAAGATTTTATTGGTAAGCAAATTGGAATTTGGGGCAAGTTCGTTATTGAAAACAACATTAAAGAGAATGCTCAGTAAGAGAAATTTATGTCAGAACGTTTAATTCCTTATCAGCCAATGGACTTGGCTGAACCGGCCGACCTCGTGGCTGCGATCCGTAAGCGACGTGGAGGCCAGTTTATTAATTTAGATCGCATGCTTTTGCATAGCACTCCGATTGCCAAGGGTTGGAACCACTTTATTGGAGAGATTCGTAACAATCTTTCTTTAGATCCAAAGCTACGCGAGCTAGCGATGTGTGGTGTGGCCGTTCTTAATGGCGCTGAATATGAATTCTTTCATCATGCCCCTCCCTTTATTAAGGCAGGCGGAACCGAAGAACAAGTACAAGCAATACGGTTGATTGGGCAAGCCAATTTTCCGCAGACACTTTTTTCTGCGCTTGAGAATGATGCGGTTGATCTCACTTTTCAGATGACTCGCAACATCAAAGTAGATAGCGGCCTGATGAAGCGCCTGCAAGTTGCCTTGGGCAATACAGATGCAGTTGAATTGGTCACTGTCATTGCAGCCTACAACATGGTCTCTCGCTTTTTAATTGCCTTAGATGTCAACCCAGAGGAGCATCCTCCTGAATAAGTTATGACCCAAGATAGCGTTATTTACTGGGAGGAGGGTGGTCAAGCATGTTCGGCAATTTGGCATTCTGAAAATGGCATAGTTCCCCATAAGAAAGTAGTTATTGGAGATGACTTGCTTACGGCTGATGATGCTTATCATTTGGCATGCGAGGGTACGGCGATTCTTTGGAGGGGCGACTTTCAGAACGCCCGTCAACTCCTACAGGCCTTAGTTCGTAGGGTTGATAAACCCTCAAAGAAATCAAAGCGCGCTGGTAAGCGAGTGGATAAAGCTGGCGATACAAGTGCGCAGAAAACTGCGGTTGATATTTTCAATCAACATCGTTTAATTCAGTCTCAACGTGCTCGCATTCTGGGGATGCTCTTAATTGAATGTAATTCTGAGCACACTGTTTCATTGCGACGTGCACCAGATGTATCTTTAGCTTGTCGAGAGGCTTACGGAGTGGTTAGTGAGCCTTATGCTGTCTCTTTGCGTGAGCTTTTGGGCGTGATTAGTGCACATGAGTGGCGTAAGAATGGTGTGCCTGTTTTGGCTGATAGTGAGGGAGAGCCAGTTTTTGTGCATCCACATTACGGCGTCTTCTCGCCAATTCGCGGTGAGTACATTGAATTGGTTTGCAATACGCCATTGCCAAAGCAAATGGAGCAAGAGTCCACTGCATTTGATATTGGCGCTGGCACTGGAGTGTTATCTATTATTTTGGCGATGCGCGATGTCCAGCACATTGTGGCCACGGAATTAGATGAGCGAGCCCTTGTATGCGCCAAGGAAAATATTGGGCGCTTACATCTTGAGTCTCAGATCGAGGTTGTAAAGGCTAATTTATTCCCGCCTGGGAAAGCATCTTTAATTGTTTGCAACCCACCTTGGTTGCCTGCAAGGCCTAGCTCTACCTTAGAGCATGCCGTCTATGATCCGAGCAGTCAGATGCTCAAAGGCTTCTTGAGTGGTCTCAAAGACCATCTGGCACTTCATGGTGAAGGCTGGTTAATACTTTCCGATCTGGCGGAGTATCTTGGTCTTCGAACTCGAGATGAGTTACTTTCTTGGATTGAGAATGCAGGCTTGGTGGTATTGGGCCGCGTGGATACTAAGCCAAAGCATCCAAAATCAGATGAAGAGTCTGACTTGCTGCACTTTGCAAGAGCTGCTGAAATTACTTCTCTATGGCGCCTAGGATCTCAGTAAAGACTCAAAGCGGACCCCTTTATTTGGCGAATAGCTGGGTGGGATCTTCAAAGGCCTTGAACTCGAGAGCATTGCCAGCCGGGTCCAAAAAGAACATCGTGGCTTGCTCACCCACTTTTCCTTTAAATCGTATTTGTGGCTCCATGATGAATTTCATGCCGCTATTTTTTAGGCGATCAGCCAAAATATGCCAATCTGGCATTGTTAATACAACTCCAAAATGTTTTACTGGAACTTGATGTCCGTCAACTTCATTTGAGGATGCATGGCCGCATTCTTGGGGGGCAAGGTGAGCAACCAGTTGATGGCCAAAGAAATCAAAATCAATCCATTCATCGGAACTACGACCCTCAGCACAACCTAAGGTGCTTCCGTAAAAAGTGCGCGCGGCTTCCAGGTCGTTTACTGGAAAAGCAAGGTGGAATGGTTGAATCGTAGACATGATGATCCTTGGTGGGTTGTAAGTGACTTTAAATAAGCACAGTAGTTTCGAAGTTTAGTATATTTAAAACATAAAAATAATGCTGTAGATGGAGACAATATGATTACGTTTCAAGTTGGTAAATGGTGTAGATGTATTGCCCGGGCGACCCTCATTCTTTGCTTCTCCGGCGCGGTATATGCCGCTTATCCGGATAGGCCAATTAAGCTCATTGTTCCTTATCCTCCTGGGGGCGCAACCGATGTGATTGGCCGCATTCTCGCCAAGAACCTTGGCGAATCTCTAGGTCAGCAGGTGCTTGTTGAAAATCGCGGCGGGGCCGGTGGCAATATTGGCGCAGAAGCGGTGGCCAAGGCGACGCCAGATGGCTACACGCTCTTGATGGGCGCCGTGACGTCACATTCAACTATGGCAACGCTTGAGAAGGGGAAGTTGCGTTACGACATTCTGAAAGACTTCACGCCAGTCATGATTGTGGGTTCAGTGCCCTTGGTCATCGTAGTAAATCCCAATGTTCCCGTGAGAACCTTAAAGGGTTTAGTAGAGTACGCAAAAGCCAATCCCGATAAGATGAACTACGCCTCATCTGGTCCTGGCGCTCCCCAACGAATGGGTGCTGAGATTTTGCAAAGGGAGGCCGGACTCAAAATTACTCACGTTCCTTACAAAGGTAGTGGACCAGCAATGACTGATTTGGTTGCGGGTCAAGTCAATTTAATGGTGGAGACTGTGCCGGCTGCTTTGCCGTTTATTAATGCTGGTCAATTGCGCCCTTTGGCTGTTACAACAGCAAAGCGCATTTCCATGCTGCCAGACGTACCCACTACCGCTGAATCTGGTATGCCTGCCTTAGAAGTGAGTTCTACCTTTGGATTGCTGGCCCCAGCTGGAACACCTATGCCAATCATTGACCAGCTCAATAGCGCAATCGCTAAACTGTTGGTAAACCCAGAGGTTAAGGAAGCGTTTTTGAAGCAGGGTGTTTACGCTGCAGCGCCAACCAAACCGAAACAATCTGCAGAGCTGCTTGCAAATGAAGTTAAGCGCTGGGAAAAAGTAATTAAAGACGCGGACATTAAATCCGAGTAACGACCATTTATTTTTATAAGTTAAAGAATTATTTATGACAAGCAATACCGATAAAGAGAAGCAGCAATCTACCGAAACTGGTCTGCACAAAGGTCTAACGAGTTATGGGGACAAGGGTTTCTCTTTGTTTTTGCGTAAAGCATTTATCAAGGGCGCCGGCTATACCAATAGCGCCTTAGATCGTCCGGTGATTGGCATTATTAATACCGGGAGTGCCTATAACCCGTGTCATGGCAATATGCCGCAATTAATGGAGGCCGTGAAGCGTGGCGTAATGTTGGCCGGTGGATTGCCGATGGATTTTCCGACGATTTCTATTCATGAAAGTTTTGCCGCTCCGACCAGTATGTATTTGCGCAACCTAATGTCGATGGATACTGAAGAAATGCTGCGCGCTCAACCTATGGATGCGGTGGTCATGATTGGCGGTTGCGATAAAACGGTCCCGGCTCAAATGATGGGTGCAGCTTCAGCAGGTCTTCCTGCCATTCAGTTAATTACAGGTTCAATGCTAACGGGCTCTCATCGTAGTGAGCGTGTTGGCGCCTGCACTGACTGTCGCCGCTATTGGGGTAAGTTCCGCGCCGGTGAAATCGATGAAGCCGAAAAAGATGAGGTGAATGATCAATTGGTAGCCAGTGTTGGCACTTGCTCAGTCATGGGGACAGCCAGCACAATGGCTTGCATTGCTGAGGCGTTAGGGATGACTGTGCCGGGTGGTGCAACGCCTCCGGCAGTGACAGCAGACCGCATTCGGATTGCGGAGGAGACGGGTACTCGCGCCGTACAAATGGCGAAAGATGGATTGACGATCGATAAGGTGCTTACCGCTGATGCCTTTGAAAACGCGATGCGGGTTTTGTTGGCGATTGGTGGATCAACTAATGGCATTGTTCATTTGGCCGCTATCGCTGGCCGCATGGGTTTAGAAATCGATTTAGATGCTCTTGATCAGATGGGTGATGAGACTCCTGTTCTCGTGGATCTCAAGCCATCCGGTGACCATTACATGGAGAATTTCCATGATGCTGGTGGTATGACAACCTTATTGCGTGAGTTAAAGCCATTACTAAAGCTGGATGCGATGACCGTAACAGGCCGCACTTTAGGCGAGGAAATTGATGCAGCTCCGCCAAGTTTTAAGCAAGATGTTGTCCGCAAGTTTGATAACCCCATTTATCCACGTGGCAGTATTGCTGTCTTGCATGGTAATTTAGCTCCCGGTTGCGCCATCATCAAGCAATCCGCTGCTAATGAAAAACTAATGGAGCATGAAGGCCGTGCAGTCGTGTTTGAAAATTCTGAAGATCTGGCCAATCGCATTGATAGCCCAGATTTAGATGTGACTGCCGATGATATTTTGGTATTAAAGAATATCGGACCTAAAGGCGCGCCAGGTATGCCGGAAGCTGGATACATTCCGATTCCGATGAAGCTCGCGCGTGCAGGCGTGAAAGATATTGTGCGTATTTCAGATGGACGCATGAGCGGTACTGCGTTTGGAACGATTGTGCTGCACGTCACTCCAGAAGCTGCAGTAGGTGGCCCGCTAGCGTATGTAAAAAATGGTGATCGCATTCGCCTTAGCGTGAAAAATCGTGAGATTAGTTTATTAGTTTCAGATGAAGAATTGGCAAGGCGTGCACAAGAAAATCCAGTGATTGAACCCACTGCTGAGCGCGGCTATCTCAAGCTGTTCTTGGATACGGTGACACAAGCCGACAAGGGTGTCGACTTTGATTTCTTGAGGGCAGCGAAGATGGTTGGAAAAACGCCGAAGCGTTGATGCGTGAATATGTGAAGAGTAAATCTTCAGCGTGAAGAGAAACGTAAATTAGCGGAAAGAAAAACGCCACCTCAGAAGGTGGCGTTTGACTATTGGGTGAATCAATTTACTTCAAAATGGTGGAGTCGGCGGGAATCGAACCCGCGTCCGCAAATCCTCTACAGCAAGTTCTACATACTTAGTCATATCATTTAATTTAGCAAGCTAGTCACAGACTGACATGTTCCACGCTCGCGATTCACTAAATTTTCGAATCATTCCCCGTGACATGAAATGATCTTATCTCTTGTAAATGACCCTGACCTAGCTTTCGCTAGCTGACCCAAGAGAGAATCAGTTCAGGGGCAACCGCAATTAAGCGGCTAGTGCGAAACGTTCGTCGTTTGCAGTTATTACATTCCCATTGATTTACGAGATAACGGGTCCTCGGTATGCCCTTGATGCTTTGTAATCCACGTCGAAACCATGTCGACCCCGGAGTTCATGCATTGGAATCCCTATTTTAAGGCTCTTGACCTTAAATTGCTTGTTATCTTTTCATTCCCTACTGGGGGAAGATGATTTCTAGTAATTCTTTTGGGTGCCGCACAAGGTAATCTGCGCCCCAGGCCTCTGGAGGCTCTTCACAGCCACAATAACCATAGGCGGCTGCAATGGTCTTCATTCCCGCCGCTTTGCCTGCCACGATATCCCTAATGTCATCGCCAACATAGAGCGATCTGCTTGGATCAATATTGGCGACTCTAGCAGCATGCAAGATGGGTTCGGGGTGCGGTTTTGAGTATGGTGTAGTGTCGCCAGAGACGGTTGATGCCGCTCTTTGACGTAAGCCCATCAAATCAGTCAGGGGATTGGTAAAGCGCTCGCTCTTGTTGGTGACGATTCCCCAGGGAAGTTTTGCATCATCCAATTGCTTTAATACATGATCCATACCTTCGAAAAGCACGCTATTGATGTACAAAGCCTTTTCATAGTTCTTAAAAAATTCATCACGTAATGAAATGAAGTCTGGGTGCTCAGGATCAATCCCAAAGGCCCCACCAATCAATCCTCTAGCTCCAGCAGAAGCGCAGGGGCGCAAGACTGCATATTGTTTAGGCGCGAGGTTTCTAGCGATCAGCAGTTGATTGGTAGCTGCCACAAGGTCTGGGGCAGTATCAGCGAGAGTGCCGTCGAGGTCAAAAAAGACGCCCTTGTAAGGACTTGCTAACCCGCTACTCATTTACTTACGGCAATCATGTAATTCACATCTACATCATCACCTAGGCTGTAGACCTGGGTAAGCGGGTTATAGCTCATTCCCTTCATAGCGATCATCTCCAGTCCGGCTTGGCGGGTAAATCCGACTAATTCAGATGGCTTGATGAACTTTGCATATTCGTGAGTACCTTTGGGGAGTAGCCTCAGGACGTATTCCGCGCCAATAATCGCGAATAAGTAGGATTTGGGGCTACGATTTAAGGTGCTGAAAAAAAGCGTGCCACCAGGCTTACAGAGCTTTGCACAGGCTCTAACGACAGATGAGGGGTCTGGGACGTGCTCTAACATTTCCATGCAGGTGACAACATCGTATTGCTCTGGCTCTTCCTCAGCTAGCGCTTCAGCTGAAATAGCTCGATATAGAAGTGTGGCCCCAACCTCTAATGCATGTAATTCAGCGACTTTGAGGGCTTTTTCAGATAAATCAATGCCGCAGGTATGGGCTCCAGATTGAGCGATAGACTCTGCCAAAATGCCGCCACCGCAACCTACGTCCAATACCTTCTTGCCTTCGAGATCAACAAAAGACTTGATCCAGTTCAGGCGCAGCGGATTAATCGCATGCAAAGGCTTGAATTCACTATTGGGATCCCACCAGCGGTGGGCTAGGGCGCTAAATTTAGCGATTTCGGACTGATCGACGTTCATAGGTATTTAGGCAAAGACATTGCTTAACGATGGAGGAAGTACGAATATAGCGGAAATAAAAAAGCCCGCTAGAAGCGGGCTTTTTTACAAGTAAAAAGAATTACTTAACAGCAGCTGTACCAACAACTTCGATGTCGGTGCGGCGGTTTTTAGCGCGGCCTTCAGCAGTTGCATTGGATGCAACTGGATTGCTCTTGCCTTTTGATTCTGTGTAAATACGGCTACCGTCAACACCTTTGCTTACTAGGTAAGCTTTAACGGACTGTGCACGACGTTGGCCGAGAGCCATGTTGTAAGCATCAGTACCAACGCTATCAGTGTTACCAACAGCAATAATTACTTCTAATTTGATTTTGCTTAAGTCTTTAGCAATTTTGTCCAAAGTAGCTTGACCTTCTGGCTTCAATGTAGCTTTGTCGAAGTCATAAAGTGTGTCAGCTTGCAAAGTGATCTTGCTTTGGCTAATGCCAGGAGCAGCAGCTTTAGGAGCCAACCAGCCATCGCAATTTGCAGCAGCAGTTGCAGGTGTCCAGTTGTTATCACGCCAGCACAATGTGCCGTCGCCGTTTTTCCAGTTTAAGCCAGCGCTGTTTTCCCAGTTATCGGAAGCCATTGCTGCAGATGCAGAAACGGTAACAACAGATGCGAGCAACACTTTTAGGGTTTTGTTCATTTTTAGTCCTCAAAAATCTCTTTTTTAATTAAAGTCAAACTTAAATGTAATTCGCCCTACCTTGAAGCAAAAAAACTGCAAAGCGACACATCTCAATTTCGTACAAACTGACAGAATCTTAGCATAGGGGCTATCAGTCATCAAAATGATATTATTTCTAAATGGAACAAGCCGCTAAAGAAACACTACCAATATCCCTAGAAGACGAAATGCGGCGGTCCTATTTGGACTACGCAATGAGCGTCATTGTCGGCAGAGCCCTGCCAGACGTACGTGACGGCCTAAAACCGGTTCATCGCCGGGTCTTATTCGCGATGTATGAATTAAACAACGATTGGAACCGAGCTTACAAAAAATCTGCCCGCATAGTTGGCGATGTGATCGGTAAATACCATCCACACGGCGATTCTGCGGTGTATGACACCATTGTTCGAATGGCTCAGGATTTCTCTTTGCGCTATATGTTGATTGACGGACAGGGGAACTTTGGCTCTGTAGACGGCGATAACGCTGCTGCAATGCGGTATACCGAGATCCGTCTGCGCAAGATTGCCCATGAGTTATTGGCTGATTTGGACAAAGAGACCGTCGATTTCGGGCCAAACTACGATGGTAGCGAGCAAGAACCCCTGATTCTTCCTGCAAAAGTACCTAATTTGCTGATTAACGGTAGTTCAGGCATTGCTGTGGGTATGGCAACGAATATCCCTCCCCATAACTTGGATGAGGTGATTACAGCCTGTTTGCATGTTCTGCACAACCCAGAATGCACGATTGATGAGTTGATTGAGATCATTCCTGCACCGGATTTCCCCACCGCCGGCATTATTTATGGTGTTCAAGGGGTCCGTGAGGGCTATCGCACTGGCCGTGGCCGTGTAGTGATGCGTGCCAAAACGCACTTTGAAGATCTGGATAAAGGTGCGCGTCAGTCGATCATCGTTGATGAGTTGCCATATCAAGTAAACAAAAAGAATTTGCTTGAGCGTATTGCCGAGTTGGTGAATGAGAAAAAAGTTGAGGGTATCTCTGACCTGCGCGACGAGTCTGATAAGTCAGGTATGCGCGTAGTGATTGAACTCAAGCGCGGTGAAGTGCCTGAGGTCGTATTGAACAATCTCTATAAGAGTACTCAGCTACAAGATAACTTCGGTATGAACATGGTGGCTTTGGTGGATAACCAACCGCGCCTGTTGAATTTGAAGCAGATGCTCGAGTACTTCTTGCAGCATCGTCGCGAGGTAGTCACACGTCGCACGATTTTTGAATTACGCAAAGCGCGTGAGCGTGGTCATGTCTTAGAAGGTTTGGCTGTTGCATTGGCAAACATTGATGAATTTATTGCCCTCATTAAAGCTGCTCCAAATCCAGTGATTGCTAAACAAGAATTAATGAGCAAGGCATGGGACTCTTCTATGGTGCGCGAGATGTTGGCGCGTGCTGAGACGGATACTCCGGGCGGTCGCAATGCTTATCGCCCAGAAGGTTTGTTGCCAGAGTACGGCATGCAAACCACTGGCTTGTATCGCTTATCCGATAGCCAAGCGCAAGAAATTTTGCAGATGCGTTTGCAACGCTTGACTGGCCTTGAGCAAGACAAGATTGTGAATGAGTACAAAGATGTGATGACAGAGATTTCTGACTTACTCGACTTACTTGCTAAGCCAGAACGCGTTACTCAAGTGATTGAGTCTGAGTTGAAAGAAGTTCAAGCGGAATTTGGTATTGCTGGCGGCGATAGTGGTCGTCGTTCATTCATTGAAATAAATGCAACCGAGTTGTTCACAGAAGATTTGATTACACCGCAAGATATGGTGGTCACACTTTCAAACACGGGTTACATGAAGAGCCAGCCTCTGAGTGAATACCGTGCGCAAAAGCGTGGAGGGCGTGGCAAACAAGCTGCAGCCACTAAGAATGAAGATTGGATTGAAACACTCTTCGTTGCAAATACTCACGACATCATCTTGTGTTTCTCTGATCGCGGCCGTATGTATTGGCTCAAAGTATGGGAAGTTCCACAAGGTAGTCGTAACTCACGCGGTAAGCCAATCGTCAATATGTTCCCATTAATTGAGGGTGAAAAGATCACAGTGATTCTCCCGATTAAGGGGTATCAGGATGATCAGTACGTCTTTATGGCAACGAGCTTGGGCACAGTGAAGAAGACTCGCTTGTCTGATTTCTCCAATCCACGTAAGGCTGGAATTATTGCGGTTGACTTGAATGAGAATGACTTCTTAGTTGGCGCAGCTATAACTGATGGTCAGCATGACGTGATGTTGTTCTCTGATGCTGGTAAAGCAGTGCGTTTTGATGAGAATGATGTTCGTCCAATGGGTCGTACAGCGCGCGGTGTGCGTGGTATGAACTTGGGTGAGGGTCATCAAGTGATCGCCATGTTAGTTGCTCCAGCTGCTGAAGCTACGGAAGGCGCCGAGGCAGCGGTAGTTGACGCGAATGGCCTTGCTATTCCGAGTAGCGTATTGACTGCAACTGAAAATGGTTTTGGTAAGCGCACTCCGATTGGTGAATACACCCGTCACGGTCGCGGCACCAAAGGCATGATTGCGATTCAGACAACTGAGCGGAACGGTAAAGTGGTTGCTGCCTCATTGGTGTCTCCTGAAGATCAAATTATGTTGATCACTACTGGCGGTATCTTGGTTCGTACGCGGGTTTCAGAAATTCGTGAGATGGGGCGCGCTACACAGGGCGTCACCTTGATCAACGTTGATGAAGGTACGCGCTTATCTGGTCTGCAACGGATTGCTGAAAGCGATTCCGATGATGAGAATGATGGTGAAGAGGGCGGTGACGTCTCCGCTGATCCAGTTGTTGACTCTAATGTTGATGAAGCTGGTGATGCCTAATTGGCATTCATTCAAGGTTAATTAACTCATCATGACGTTTGACCGCCGCATTTTTAATTTCGCTGCGGGGCCTGCTACCGTACCCGAAGAGGTATTGAAGCAGGCTGCTGCAGAGATGTTGAATTGGCAGGGCCTAGGCGCCAGCGTGATGGAGGTTAGTCACCGCGGCAAAGAGTTCATGGCTCTTTATGAGGAAGTGTTGCAAGATTTGCGCACTTTGATGAACATCCCTGAGTCTTACGAGATCTTGCTACTTCAAGGTGGTGGCCTTGGCCAGAATGCGGCAATTCCGATGAATCTCATGGGTCTTGGCAAGAATGGCCCTAAAGCCGATTTTTTAGTCACCGGTATTTGGTCTGAAAAATCTTTTAAAGAGGCGGATAAGTACGGTGTTGCACATCTAGCAGCATCTTCTGCAGCGGAAAAATTTAATACGATTCCACCAAGATCAACTTGGCAACTCTCTGATGATGCTGCCTATGTGCATTACTGCGCCAATGAAACCATTGGTGGCGTAGAGTTTCCAGACGTACCTGATGTCAATGGCAAACTTTTAGTTGCTGATATCTCTAGCAATATTCTTTCAAGAGAAATGGATGTCACAAAATGTGGCGTTTGGTTTGGTGGTGCCCAGAAAAATATTGGTCCATCGGGTGTAACAATCGTCATCGTGCGTAAGGATTTGATGGGCCACAGCATGAAAATCACACCTTCAATTTGGGATTGGGCTAAGCAGGCAGCCAATCAATCAATGTTGAACACTCCACCGACATTTGCTATTTACATGGCTGGCCTTGGATTTAAGTGGTTACTCAAGCAGGGTGGAGTAAAGGCCATTGAGAAGTGCAATCAAGAAAAAGCAGCTTTGCTCTACAACTTCTTGGATCAAAGTAGTCTGTATGAGAATCGCGTGACCAAAGAATATCGCTCCAGAATGAATGTAACTTTCTTCTTGAAAGATGACGCTCTGAATGCAGAGTTCTTGGCGAAATCCAATGCCGCAGGTTTAGTTGCATTACGTGGTCATAAGGCCGCTGGCGGTATGCGTGCCAGTATTTACAACGCAATGCCACTTGAGGGCGTCAAAGCGTTAGTGGAATTTATGCGTGACTTTGAAAGGCGTGCCTAATGAGTACTGAAGAACAGCGCTTAGCGCCCATCCGCGACAAGATCGATACACTGGATTTGCAGATTTTAGATTTACTGACTCAGCGTGCCAAAGCAGCTCAAGAGGTTGGCCACATTAAGGGCGGTTTTTCATCGCCAGTCTTTAGGCCAGAGCGCGAGCGTCAAGTTGTCGCACGCTTGCAAGAACTCAGCAAGGGTCCATTGCTGCCTGATGGCATAGCTGCAATTTGGCGAGAAGTGATGTCTGCTTGTAGAGCCCTAGAAGCGCGTCAGACGATTGCTTACCTCGGACCTGTTGGTACATTTTCAGAGCAGGCTGCACAAACTTATTTTGGTCATTCGATTGCAGGCTTGCCTTGCAATAGCATTGATGAAGTCTTTAAAGCTGTTGAGAAGGGTGCGGCACAGTTTGGTGTTGTCCCTGTTGAAAACTCAAGTGAAGGTGCGATTTCCAGAACCTTGGATTTGCTATTAGATTCATCCATGCGCATTAGTGGCGAAGTAGTCTTGCCGATTCGTCACCATCTTTTAACTAAAAGCGGAAGCTTGGATGGTGTGACTACAGTTTGTGCTCATGCTCAGGCTTTGGCGCAATGTCAGCAATGGTTGAGTTTGCATGCTCCCCAACTCAAGCGCCAGGCAGTGAGCAGTAATGCCGAGGCTGCTCGCATGGTGGCAAGCGATCCTACCTTGGCTGCGATTGCAGGCGATCCGGCGCAAGAGGCTTACGGCCTGCAAGCAGTTGCCGCAGAGATTCAGGATGATCCTCACAACCGCACCCGTTTTGTGGTCGTCGGCACTTATGAATGCCAGCCTACCGGCAAAGATCAAACATCTTTAGTCCTTTCGGTGGATAACCAGCCGGGCGCTGTTTATCGCTTGCTAGAGCCTCTCGCTAAACATGGCGTTTCAATGAATCGTTTTGAGTCTCGTCCTGCGCGCAAGGGAACCTGGGAGTATCACTTTTATATCGATGTAGCTGGTCATGCAGAAGATGCAAAAGTTTCTAAGGCATTGGAAGAGTTAAAAACGACTGCCGCCTTTTATAAAAACCTTGGTTCATACCCCCATTCAGCATGAGCTCTAAGATTGGTTTAAAACACATTCATGCAATAGCACCTTATGTCGGTGGCCGACCTATTAGCGAGGTCGCCCGCGAATATGGCCTAGATGAAAGCAAGATTGTGAAGTTGGCTTCCAATGAAAATCCATTGGGTATGCCAAAGTCTGCTCAAGAGGCGATGCTCAAAGCTGCCAGTGACCTAGGCCGCTATCCAGATTCCAATGGCTTTGAACTGAAGAATGTGTTGTCTGCACGTTTAGGCGTTCCCACAGATTGGATCACCCTGGGCAATGGTAGTAACGATATTTTGGAGCTGGCGGCGCGCGCAGTTGCTCAGTCTGGCGATGAAATCATCTTTTCTAAACACGCTTTTGCTGTTTACCCACTTGCAACTCAGGCTGTTGGCGCTAAGGCAGTTGAAGTTGCTGCTACCAATGATTACGGCCACGATTTGCCGGCGATGCTAGAGGCTGTTAAGGCTTCTGGTGATAAGGCAAAGCTAGTCTTTGTTGCTAACCCAAATAATCCCACTGGCAGTTACTTGACTGCAAAAGAGATTGAAGAATTTCTGATGGCATTGCCATCGCATGTGGTGGTGGTATTGGATGAAGCCTACAACGAGTACCTCACTCCTGAGCAGCGCTATGACGCTATTTCCTGGGTGAAGCGCTTTCCGAATATGATTTTGTCACGTAGCTTCTCCAAAGCCTATGGATTAGCAGGACTGCGTATTGGTTATGGTGTGGCCCAGCCTGCATTGACAGATTTACTCAATCGCATTCGTCAGCCATTTAATGTGAATAGCCTTGCGCAAGCTGCAGCAATTGCTGCTTTTCAGGACTCCGATTTTTTGCAGCAAGGCTTTGAGCTAAACCGTGCAGGATTTGCTCAATTAACCCAAGCCTTCGATGAGCTTAGTCTGACCTACTTACCTTCTGCCGGCAACTTTGTGCTGGTGAAAGTTGGTGATGATGATGGTGCTGGCGCTCGCATTAATTTGGAGTTGCTCAAGCGCGGCATCATTGTTCGCCCAGTCGGAAATTATGGTTTGCCACAGTGGCTGCGAATTTCAATTGGATTGCCTGAAGAAAATGCCACCTTTATTAATGCCCTTAAAGATATTTTGGCGCATCAGTAATTCCACAGTAAATACACAAATTCAATACTCCAATGGCCATCTTTAATCCATCTAGTAATTTCGGTACCGTCACCATTGTTGGAGTTGGTTTGATTGGCGCCTCTCTAGGACTAGCTCTAAAAAAAGCTGGTGTTGTTAATAAAGTGTTGGGCGTGGGCCGTAGCGTAGAAAATCTGGATCAAGCCCTCAAGATGGGTGCGATTGATGGTGTAGTGGATTTGGTCGAGGCAGCCAAACGATCTGACGTGATTGTGTTGTGTGTGCCGGTCGCGCAAATGAGGGCAGCCTTTGAGGTGATCGAACCTCATCTTGAATCCCGAACCATGATTACCGATGCGGGCAGCACAAAAGGTGATGTGATCTTGGCTGCCAAGGAAATATTGGGTAAGAAAGCCTGTCAGTTTGTGCCCGCTCATCCTATTGCGGGTGGCGCACAACATGGTGCGAGCGCCGCTAAAGCGGATTTGTTTGAGGGTAAGCAAACGATTCTTTGCCCTTTACAAGAAAACTCCCCGCAGGACACTGATTTAATCGAAGGCTTTTGGCAGTCTGTTGGATCTGTTGTGAAAAAAATATCCAACGTGCAACATGATGCTATTTATGCCGCCGTATCGCATTTGCCACATATTCTTTCTTATGCGCTGATGGCTAGCGTTGTGAACTCCGAAGATGCCGATCAAAAACTCAGTCATGTAGGCGCAGGCTTTAAAGATTTCACGCGCATTGCTGCCTCAAGTCCAGAAATGTGGCGGGATATTTGCCTGGGTAATCGCACTGCAGTTTTGAAAGAGCTCGATCAATATTTGCTTATCGTCAATCACATGCGTAAATTGATTGCTGAGAATGACGGTGCTGGCTTAGAGAAGTTATTTGATAAAGCAAGCAAAGCACGTCAAGATTTGGATGTGCTTTGATGAGTGGAATTCCAGATATTCAGATTGGTCCATTTAAGAAAGCTCAAGGCTCCATTGTTTTGCCAGGGTCAAAGAGTATTTCGAATCGCGCTTTGTTATTAGCAGCGCTCTCTACTGGAACAACTACTCTCAAAAACTTGCTGGATGCCGACGATACACAGATCATGCGCATTGCCTTGCGTCAGCTCGGCTTAAAAGTAACTGATCAAGAAAATAAAGTTTGCGTAGTTGAAGGTTGCGGCGGTAAATTCCCTGTGCAGGATGCAGATCTCTTTATGGGAAATGCAGGCACGGCAATTCGACCTTTAACTGCAGCACTGGCTATGCAGGGTGGTAATTACCGTCTATCTGGTGTGCCACGCATGCACGAACGCCCTATTCGTGATTTGGTCGACGGCTTGCGTCAAGTGGGTGCAAAGATTGACTACGAGCTTGAAGAGGGTTATCCGCCAATCAAAATTTCTGCCGCAGATATTGCAATTCAAGATGTCGTTAAGGTGCGCGGCGATGTTTCTAGTCAGTTCCTTACTGCGCTCTTAATGGCTTTGCCATTAGTAGCAAAAGATCCAGTCAAGATTGTAGTGATTGGTGAGTTGATTTCTCGTCCCTACATTGAGATCACGCTCAAGCTAATGGCGCGCTTTGGTGTGCAGGTTGCGTGTCCAGATGCGCAGACCTTTGTTATTCCCTCAAAAACATCGGATGTGGTTTATCAAAGCCCCGGCACTTTATCTGTTGAAGGCGATGCTTCCTCCGCATCTTATTTCTTGGCCCTGGGCGCGATTGGCGCTGGCCCGGTTCGTGTTCTTGGCGTTGGTAGCGACAGCATCCAGGGTGATGTGGCTTTTGCTGATGCGTTAGCCTTGATGGGTGCCAAGATTTCGTCTGGTGAAGATTGGATTGAAGTTGCTGGCGTGAAGAACGCCAATGGCAAACTCAATGGCATTACGATTGATTGCACGGAAATTCCCGATGCAGCCATGACGTTAGCAGTCGCTGCTTTGTTTGCCGAAGGCCCAACCCGCTTAAACAATATTGCGAGCTGGCGCGTTAAAGAAACAGATCGTATTGCGGCGATGGCTAAAGAGTTAAAAAAAGTCGGCGCTATTGTTGAAGAGGGTGCTGACTACATCGTTGTCCAAGCGCCAAAATCTCTGAGTGATTGGAAGTCTCCAAGTGAAGGTATTGATACATACGATGACCATCGCATGGCAATGTGTTTTTCATTGGCGGCTTTTGGCCCAAATGCTTTACAGATTAATGATCCTCATTGCGTCGCTAAAACCTTCCCAAGCTACTTTGCCGAGTTTGCAAAGATCGTAGTCTAGGATCCATTGAGCTCAATGAACCTGCCTCCAGTCATCGCGATTGATGGACCTACTGCCTCTGGCAAAGGGACCGTAGCCTCCTTGGTGGCTGAAAAGCTGGGTTTTCATTATCTGGATAGTGGGGCACTTTATCGCTTGGTCGCCTTGGGGAGTCAAAAAGCATCAATTGACCCCAAAAATGGCCCAGAACTGGGTATTTTGGCCACAAATCTGGTGATTTCCTTCAAAAATGGCCAAATTTTGCTCAATTCTGAAGATGTCACTGAAGTCATCCGTACCGAAAGTATTGGCTTGCGTGCCTCCGCGATTGCAGTGCATCCCGAGGTTAGGCAGGCTTTGGTAGGGGTTCAGCATAGTTTTCGCACCATTCCAGGCTTGGTTGCGGATGGTCGGGATATGGCGAGCGTAATATTTCCCGATGCGGTGCTGAAGGTTTTCTTGACGGCGACAGCAGAAGCTAGGGCCGAACGGCGGTATAAGCAATTGATAGCTAAGGGAATTTCTGTTAAACTAGCCGACTTGTTGCATGATTTGCAGGAGCGCGATGCCAGAGACAGTAGTCGAGGCACTGCACCTTTGCTAGTTGCAGAAGGCGCCAAAGTGCTAGAAACATCGGAATTATCGATAGATCAAGCAGTTAAGACGGTTTTAGATTGGTATCAATCAAAAGCAGCTTAATTTATTGGTGAGTAGTAAAAAGCAGTAGCAGTAGTTTTGGTGTCTTAAGGAACTCTACAACGCGATTATCTAATTTAGCGTATTTCTTGGGGCTTTTTTAACCTAACCCGTCGGGCCTTCTGACGGCACAAAGTGAATATATAAATGTCTGAATCATTTGCAGAATTATTTGAAGAATCATTAACTCGATCGAATATGAAGACCGGCCAAGTTATTTCGGCTGAAGTCCTTCGCATCGACCATAACTTCGTCGTTGTTAACGCTGGCTTAAAGTCTGAAGCGTTTATTCCTGTTGAAGAATTCCATAACGACGCTGGCGAGATTGAAGTAGCTCCTGGCGATTTCGTTTCTGTTGCTATTGACGCTCTTGAGAACGGCTATGGCGACACAATCCTTTCCCGTGACAAAGCGAAACGCTTGGCATCATGGATGAACTTGGAGAAAGCACTCGAGCAAGCTGAGATCGTTACTGGTACTGTTACCGGTAAGGTTAAAGGTGGCTTGACTGTGATGGTTAACGGTATCCGCGCATTCTTGCCTGGATCACTCGTTGATACACGTCCAATTAAAGACACTAGCCCTTACGAGGGCAAGACCATGGAATTCAAGGTTATCAAGCTTGACCGTAAGCGTAACAACGTAGTGTTGTCACGTCGTGCAGTTGTTGAAGCTAGCCAAGGTGAAGAGCGCGCGAAGTTGATGTCTAACCTCAAAGAAGGTAGCGTTGTTCAGGGTATCGTCAAGAACATCACTGACTACGGCGCGTTCGTGGACCTCGGTGGTATCGATGGCCTCTTGCACATTACCGATTTGGCATGGCGTCGTGTGCGTCACCCAAGCGAGATGTTGACTGTTGGTCAAGAAGTTACTGCGAAGATTTTGAAGTTCGACCAAGAGAAGAACCGTGTTTCACTCGGCGTGAAACAGCTTGGTGATGATCCATGGGTTGGTATCGCTCGTCGTTACCCACCGAACACCCGTTTATTCGGCAAAGTAACCAACCTGACTGATTACGGCGCGTTCGTTGAGATCGAGTCCGGTATTGAAGGTTTGGTACACGTTTCAGAGATGGACTGGACCAACAAGAACGTTGCTCCAAGCAAAGCTACTGCACTAGGAACTGAAGTTGAAGTAATGGTTCTGGACATTGATGAAGACAAGCGCCGTATCAGCTTGGGCATCAAGCAGTGCAAAGCAAACCCATGGGAAGAGTTCTCACGTGGCCAACAAAAAGGCGACAAGTTAACTGGCGCAATTAAGTCTATTACTGACTTTGGTGTGTTCATTGGCTTGCCTGGCGGTATCGACGGTTTAGTTCACCTCTCAGACCTTTCATGGAATGAGCCAGGCGAAGAAGCTGTTAAGAGATACAAAAAAGGCGACGAAGTTGAAGCTACTGTATTGGCCATTGATGTTGAGAAAGAGCGTATCTCTCTCGGTATCAAGCAATTGTCTGGTGACCCATTCAATAACTACACATCTGTAAGTGACAAGGGTAGTCTTGTAACTGGCACTGTGAAGGCTGTTGATGCCAAGGGTGCAACGATTCACTTGGCTGATGAAGTTGAGGCTTACTTGCGTGCTTCTGAGATCTCAACAGATCGCGTTGAAGATGCACGCAATGTATTGAAAGAAGGCGATAGCGTAACTGCAATGATCATCAACATTGATCGTAAGTCACGCGTAATCAATCTTTCAATCAAAGCTAAAGACAGCTCTGACCAACAAGACGCTATGAGCAAGCTCCAAGGTGATGCGCAGTCCGGCACGACCAACTTGGGTGCTTTGTTAAAAGCGAAGTTGGACAATCAAGGCTAAATCAATATCGCCGCTTTCCATTAGGGGAGCGGCGGTTTTTTATTGATAGACATGTCAGATCAAGAGCAACAAGCAATTACTCGCTCCGAACTCGTGGAGAGCTTGGCGGAACAGTTTCCCCAGCTACTTCCTAGAGATGTGGAGTTAGCAATAAAAACATTGCTGGACACAATGACTCAAGCTTTAGCTGAAGGCAAGCGTATTGAGTTGCGTGGTGTTGGCAGTTTTGTTTTGCATCATCGTCCTGCGCGTACTGGCCGCAACCCAAAATCTGGTGAGAAAGTATTGATCCCAGAAAAACGGGTGCCGCACTTTAAGCCTGGCAAAGAATTACGTGAGCGTGTTGATTACAAGCCTTTAAAGCAAGCGAGCCCTAAAGAGGGTTCTGGTGCATAGTCACATAGCGCATACCCAGTGGTCCGTTCGGGCCATTTTTTTATTTAAGCTCTGCACATCATGATTCAGATTGCAACATCATGGCTGCTTTTACTCCCCATTATGTTTGGTATTGGCTGGCTAGCCTCGCGCTGGGATTTGCGTCTTGAGAACCGCATGGATGAGCGTGAGCGGATGCGTCAGCAACGCTCTACATTCAAAGGCTTAAGCCTTTTATTGAATGAGCAGCCAGATCAAGCGATTGAAGCTTTAGTCAAAATTGCCCAGCTTGATCCTGAAACCATTGAATTACATTTTGCTTTGGGTAATTTATTCCGTCGTCGTGGTGAAACTGAGCGTGCGATTCGAGTGCACCAACATTTAGCGAATCGTGATGATTTAAAACCGCGCGATCGTGATCATGCTGCTTATGAGTTAGGCCGCGATTTTTTGCGTGCGGGTTTATTGGATCGTGCTGAAGCTTCTTTAAATCGCGTGGGCGAGGGCAAATTTGCGGCGCCCGCCAAAGAGAGTCTGCTTGAGATGTATCAAATTGAGCGAGATTGGACGAAGGCGATCATTGCTGCAAGTGAGTTAGCAGGTTTGCAGGGCAAGTCGCATCACACAGAAATTGCACAGTTTCATTGTGAGCTTGGTCAAGAGGCTCTACATCGTAAGGACCTGCCCCAAGTTGAGCAATCTGTTCAATCAGCCTTACAAGCAGTGCCCAATCATGCACGTGCATTGATTTTGCAGGGTGATTATTTGATGGCGATGGATCGTCCAGCTAAAGCAATTGAGGCCTGGAGTGTTATTGCAAAAACCCATCCCGCGTATATGCATCTGCTTGCTGACCGTTGGATGGTGGCGCATGCCGCATTGGATAAAGCTGACGTAGGCTTGAGTGCTCTGTGTGAGCTGTTAAAAACACAGGCCTCTGGTGAGTTGCTCGATATCGTGCAAAAGCATATGACTCGAATTCGTGGAGCTCAAGCCGCTGAAGTGATGTTAGTTGAGGTAATGCAGCATTCACCTAGCTTGAGTGCACTCTCGAAGTTGGCGGAGACCCGTTTAGCTTTGGCGGAAAGCAATGGTACGCCAGAAAGAGTGTCTGATTTACAGGCGACTTTGAGTTTATTAAAGCAAAGAACTACGAGTTTGGCTCGCTATACCTGCGGTAACTGTGGATTCCGGGCACGACGCTTTTATTGGCAGTGCCCCGGTTGCAATCATTGGGAGGCTTATTCCCCAAGGCGTAGTGAGGGTGCGGTGCCTAGTGGCCCATCGATGTAAATAAACTCACTCAATAAGTTAACTAAACCGTCATCAAATAGTTTTTTAATGATGGTATTGAAGTAAATAGATATTTGGAGATATTTTGAAAGTCACCATCATTGGAAGTGGATACGTTGGCCTTGTTACTGGTGCCTGCCTAGCAGAGCAGGGCAATAACGTCTTTTGCGTTGACATCGATCCTAAAAAGATTGCCATTCTCAATTCTGGCGGCGTTCCTATCTATGAGCCTGGCCTTAAGGAGATGATTGAGCGCAACCGCGCCGCTGGTCGCTTGGAGTTCTCTACCGACATTGCCGCCTCTGTTGCCCATGGAGATATTCAATTTATCGCTGTCGGTACCCCGCCTGATGAAGATGGCTCAGCAGATTTGCAATACGTAGTAGCGGCAGCTCGCAATATTGGTCGCCATATGACCACCCCTAAAGTGATTGTGGATAAATCCACTGTGCCAGTAGGCACCGCTGATAAGGTCTCTGCTGCTATTGCTGAAGAACTAACTAAGAGAGGTCTCTCACCAGAGCTGTGCTCGGTGGTCTCTAATCCTGAGTTCCTTAAAGAAGGCGCTGCCGTTGAAGACTTTATGCGCCCAGATCGCATTGTGATTGGTACGCAAAGTACCCCTGCAGGATTGCGCGCTAAAGAGCAGATGCGAAAACTCTATGCCCCCTTTAATCGCCATCATGAGCGCACCTATTACATGGATGTGAAAAGTGCCGAGCTCACTAAATACGCCGCTAACGCGATGTTAGCCACTCGTATCTCATTTATGAACGAATTGGCGAATCTAGCGGACTTGGTTGGTGCTGATATTGAAGCTGTTCGTCAAGGCATTGGCTCAGACTCCCGCATTGGTTATGGCTTTCTTTACTCTGGCACAGGGTATGGCGGTTCATGCTTTCCAAAGGATGTTTCAGCTTTATCCAAGACCGCGATTGAGCATGGCCGTGATCTGAAGATCCTGGATGCCGTGGAAGCAGTTAACGAGGCGCAAAAATATATCTTGGTTGAGAAGATTGAAAAACGCTTTGGAAAAGACCTATCAGGTAAGAAGTTCGCTATATGGGGACTTGCTTTTAAACCCAATACGGACGATATGCGTGAAGCCCCTAGTCGTGTGATTATTCAAGAATTAGTGAAGCGGGGCGCACGAGTAGTAGCCTATGACCCTGTAGCCATGCCAGAAGCTCAGCATTGCTTTGATCTCGACTTTAAGGACAATCCTGAGGGTTTGAGCAAAGTCTCTATGGTTGAAGATCCTATGGCTGCAGTAGATCAGGCCGACGCTTTGGTAATCGTGACGGAGTGGAAAGCCTTCCGTAGCCCTGACTTTGATCTTCTGAAAGCCAAACTCAAGAACTCCGTTATCTTTGATGGCCGCAACTTGTATGAGCCACAAGCTATGCAAGAATTAGGTATTGAGTACCAAGGTATTGGTCGTCATAATTAACAAAACACATAGAAGAGTTTTTAAGAGAGATTAGTACCCCGTGGAAAAAGCTAACCGAGAACAATTTTCTAAAGCCCGCTTATTAGTAGTGGGCGACGTTATGCTCGATCGCTATTGGTTTGGTGATACCAATCGCATCTCTCCTGAGGCCCCTGTTCCAGTGGTTCAGGTAGGTAAGATTGATGAGCGCCTGGGCGGTGCCGCAAACGTGGCTCGTAACGTAGCGGCCCTCGGTGCAAAAACGACTATCTTGGGTGTGATTGGCGATGACGAAGCAGGTCGCCGCGTCTCTGAGTTGCTTAAATCCAGTGGTGTTGATAGCCAGCTTGAAGTGGATGGCAACGTGCCTACCATTGTGAAATTGCGGGTGATTGCAAGACAGCAGCAATTGATTCGTTTGGACTTTGAAGAGGCTCCCAGTGAGGCAGCCTTGGCGCATAAATTGGAGCGTTATGAAAAGCTCATTGGCGATGCTGACGTCGTGATTTTGTCGGACTATGGCAAAGGCGCATTGGGTCAAGTTGCTTTGATGATTGAGCAGGCTAGAGCCCAAAAGAAAATGATTCTGGTTGACCCTAAGGGCGATGACTACGCTAAATATCGTGGCGCAACTGTACTCACACCAAACCGAAGTGAATTGCGTCAAGTAGTTGGCCAATGGACCAGTGAAGATGATTTAACTAAGAGAGTGCAAGACTTGCGTCGATCCCTAGATCTAGAGGCTTTGCTTTTGACTCGCTCTGAAGAGGGTATGAGTTTGTTTACTGAGGCAGGCGTTAGTCATGTTAAGGCTCAGGCACGCGAAGTATTTGACGTCTCTGGAGCGGGGGATACTGTGATTGGTACGCTCGCGGTGGCATTGGCGGCTAAGTGGCCATTAGAAAGAGCGATGGCTTTGGCTAATCGCGCTGGTGGCATCGTGGTTGGCAAGTTAGGTACTGCCACCGTTACTTCTGAGGAATTGCAATGACGATTATCGTAACGGGCGCCGCTGGATTTATCGGCGCTAATATTGTTCAGGCGCTTAATGCCCGTGGTGAGAAAAATATTATCGCTGTAGATGATTTGCGTCCTGCAGATAAGTATCGAAATCTAGCTGATTTAGACATCATCGACTATCTTGATAAAGATGAGTTTCTAGAGGCATTTAAAAGTGGTCGTTTCGGTAAGGTGCGAGCAGTGTTTCATGAGGGGGCATGCTCCGACACTATGGAAACTGACGGCATCTTTATGATGGCGAATAATTTCCGTTACACCATGGATTTGCTCGATATTTGTACCGAACAAAAAGTACAACTGTTATATGCCTCTTCTGCAGCAACCTACGGTGGCTCAGATGTATTCATTGAGAGTCGTGAGCATGAGAAGCCACTGAATATTTACGGTTACTCGAAGTTCTTATTTGACCAAGTCATGCGTAAGCGCTTTGCTGAAAATGCAAATGCCGCGCAAGTGGTTGGCTTTCGTTATTTCAATGTGTATGGTCCTCGTGAATCACACAAAGGTCGTATGGCTTCAGTAGCCTTTCATCAATACCACCAGTACAAAGCCAGCGGCAAGGTAAAACTCTTTGGCGAATACGGTGGTTATGCTGCAGGCGAGCAAAGTCGTGACTTTGTCTCGGTGGAAGATGTAGTTAAAGTAAATCTCTTTTTCTTGGATCATCCAGAAATTAGCGGCATCTTCAATCTCGGTAGTGGTTGCGCACAACCCTTTAATGATGTTGCCCATGCAGTGGCTAATGCCATGCGCAGTATTGACAAAGCGAATCCTGCTAGCTTAGAAGAATTAGTTAAAGAAAAAGCCATTGAGTACATTCCATTTCCGGATGCGCTCAAAGGGAAGTACCAGTGCTTCACTCAGGCTGATTTAACAAAACTGCGTTCTGCTGGTTATACAGAACCCTTCCTAAATGTAGAGCAGGGCGTCAGTCGTTATATAGCTTGGCTTGAAGCTAATGCGGGTTTCTTGGCAAACCCTCTGGCGGGCAATTAATAAGTTAAAAAACTGATTCCATGGGCTTGCTAGCTCAGCTACCAAGCTTGGAGTGCCATCTGCCTGAGGTTTGTGGGCTACTATATTGCTGATACAAACTAGGATACTTCCTATGCGCAAACTGGTAATTATTTCAACACTATTGCTGTCGTGCAACATTTTATTTGTTGCAAACTATTCCTTTGCGGCTCCAATCAAAGATGAGCTTGATATTGAGAGTATCAAGGCGCCCCCTAGAGATGTAAAAGATATTCTCAGGTTAGTTGAGCAAACAAAACCAGATTTAGCTGTCGTCGAGCGGGCAAAGAAAATAGTCGCCATACCTGCACCAACTAACCAGGACAATGAGGAGCTTAATCATTTTTATAGAAGGCGTTCCGCCGCTTTCGAAGATCTTGGTAATACTAACGAAGCTCTAAAAAGCATGGAAATGGCGGTTAATAAACATCCATCTACTAATCCGAAGTTCCATCTGGAAGATTTAATTGGGCTCAGTGTGCTTGAGAGCTCCATTGGAAACCAGTCCACAGCAATTACCCATATTCAGCGCGCCCAAGCTTACCAGCTTAGTGCGTTACCAAATTCGAGTGGGTATCAAATGACTATGGGCAGATTACTTACTTCTTATTATGCAAATTCTGGAAATTTTGAAGCTGCAAAAAAATCCCTCGAGACATTAGAAAATACTCTCAATAGCCTGAGGAGGGCTCGTGGCTTTACCACCTATGGCTCAATGTGGGAGGCTTCATATGAAAGCGCTCGAGGTATTTATTTTTCAAGTCAGGGGCAGTGGGTTGAGAGTGAACGTTCATTAAGAAAAACACTGCATTTACTTGAGGCGCAGTATGACAAGGTTAAGAATAGTGCCAATAAAATAGACGTTGTGGGGGACGAAACTCGCTCTTCAACGGATTCTTCAAATAACCCCCGTATCTACATTACTCAAATCTCAAATAGAGAGTTAAATTTAGCCAATGTTCTGTTGAGACAGCGAAAATTGATTGACGCTGAGTTCTACGCACGCAAGTCAATAACGCTTTCATTATCAAGTTTTGGCTCCAATTCAATTGAAGTTGGACGTGGTCTTCGAAGCCTTGCTGTTATTGTTAATGAGCAGGGAAGATACCCTGAGGCTGTACTGCTATCTAAAGTAGCGTTGAGTACTGTTAAAGCTGCTGGCGCAACAGGTGCCAACGGTACGCTTGCTTTGGCCCAAAGGTCGCTTGGATCTGCGCTAGTGGCGGATGGAAAATATGCCGAGGCTAATCAGGTTTTTGAAGAGATGGCCACCGCAATTAAAACTGATCCTGAAATGGCAAAAAGCTATCAGTTCGGTGATCTTGATTGGGTTTTGGCGATGCTAAAGACTGGTAAGTCTAGCCAAGCATTTGAAATGTCCAGCGCAATGCTTAAGAGGCTTGAATTATCTTCTGATAAAAATTCACCGCGTCTAGCAATGGTACGAGCATTTGAGGCTGCAAGTTTGCAGACTGAGGGTAAGTGGTCGGAGGCAGATGCATCATATAAATTCTCTATACCCATTTTGATTGATCAAGCTCGCAATGATGCTGAAAATGATACAACCAGTATCAAGCAACAGCAACGCATGACATTCTTACTGGAAAGCTATTTAGCGTTATTAGCCCATGTTTCTAAGAATGATCCATCTCAGGCTCCATTGGCTGCAGCACAAGCTTTCCAAGTAGCCGATATTGCGAGAGGTAGTGGAGTCCAGAGGGCGCTGACGGCAAGTGCCGCTCGAGCAACTATTAAGGATCCTCAATTGGCCAGTCTTGCAAGGCAAGAGCAGGATTTACAAAGAAGAATTAATACGCTATCTGAATTGCTAACAGGACTGCGCTCAGCTTCACCTGACCAGCAATTGCCTGCCGTGCAGGGAAAGTTGCGTGCTGATATTGATGCCTTTCAATCACAGCGTGAGTCACTTAAAAAAGATATTGAGAAAAAATTTCCTGAGTATGCGGAACTGGTAGAGCCTAAGCCGGCTACTATTGAGCGCACCCAACGATTATTGAAGTCTGACGAAGTTTTAGTGTCTTGGTATTTTGCTGAAAACGTCGGCTATGTATGGGCCATTAGTAAGCAAGGTACTCCGCAATTCTCCCAACTGTCTATTGGTCGAAAACAGATGGCAAAAGAGGTGTCTCAGCTACGTAAAGCGCTCGATCCTGGAGTTTCAACAATCGATGAAATTCCTCCATTTGATGTAGCGCTGGCATATAAGCTTTATCAGGAGATTTTGGCACCAGTAGAGTCAGGCTTTAAGGGTAAAAAAGTCATGTTGGTTGTACCCCATGCAGAGCTTGGTCAGTTGCCAATATCACTGCTAGTCACTCAAGCAACAAGTCAGCCTACAAAGGGAGGAGCCGTAGCCTTTGCTGGGTATAAAACAGTGCCATGGCTTACAAGGGAAATTGCAGTGGCTCAAGTTCCTTCAGTTACGGCATTGACTGCATTGAGAAGTCTTCCAGAAGGCAATCCCAATCGAAAGAGTTTTGTTGGATTTGGCGATCCATACTTTAGTGGCTCTCAAGAAAAGAGCGCTCAAAAGACTGGCGCAACTCAGTTGGCTACGCGCGGCATACCCTTGAAGTTAAGAAGTGCACCTAAGACTGCGGGCGTAAGCTCTGCAGAGTTGGCCCTTCTACCGCGTTTACCTGATACTAGTTTAGAAATTGAGGAAATTGCTAAGGTAGTTGGGGCTCAGTCAAGCGATATCTTTTTGCATAAGCAAGCGAGCGTGAAGCAAGTGACAACCATGGATTTGTCTGATCGCAAGGTCATTATGTTTTCAACTCACGGTTTAGTGCCTGGAGAGCTTAATGGTCTAACTCAGCCTGCACTTGCAATGTCCTCCCCCGAGGTGACGGGGGATCAAGATGATGGTTTGCTGACCATGGATAAAGTTATTGCATTGAGATTAGATGCTGATTGGGTAGTTCTATCCGCTTGCAATACTGCTGCGGGAGAAGGTTCGGGGTCCGAGGCAGTATCTGGTTTGGGTAGAGCCTTTTTCTTTGCTGGTGCCAGAGCAATATTGGTTTCTAATTGGCCTGTGGATTCTGTGGCATCAAGACAGCTGATGACGGACCTATTTAAGCGACAACAACAAACTCAAGGGCTTACTAAGTCAGAGGCATTGAAGCAGGCGATGCTCAATCAGATTGACCAAGGCGGTATGAAGGAAGGTGCAACCATGAAATACTCCTATGCACACCCGCTATTCTGGGCGCCATTTGTAGTGGTCGGAGATTGATTTAATATCTACCTATTAGCAATTTCCCTATTTTGGAATCATTATGAAACTGACTCGAATTATATTAGTTGCTAGCTTAATGCTAGCTACATCCGTAGCAAACTCAGCCCAGCTCATTAGCGCAAAAGAAGCCGCCTTACCTGCAGCCTCTGGCACTTTAGCGACGCGTGGAATTTCTCGTGGACCTTCTGTGAAGATGGTTTCGCCTGAGGCTGACACTCCGGTTGCCTCCCCAATTGATTTCAAGGTTAACTTTGAGGCGCGTGGCGAGGGCAAGATTGACCCGAGCTCGGTTAAGGTGGTTTATATGAAATCCCCCTTTGTCGATCTTACCCCTCGTTTAAAGGGTGCAATCTCAGCTCAAGGAATTGATTTTGCGAAAGCGGATGTTCCGCCTGGTGCGCACACTATTCGCGTGACGGTTAAAGATAATGATGGGCGAGAAACAAATTCTGTATTTACTTTGAATGTTATTAAGTAATGAATTGCCCATACTGTCTCTCTGAGGTTTCTGAAGAAGCAACAGTTTGTAAGGTTTGCACCCGGGATCTCTATCTATTCAAGCCAATGATGGCCAAGGTAGCAGAGCTAGAAAGACGCATTGAAGAGATTCCCAATCAAGATGCCTATGAGCATCGCATTGCTGAATTACAGTTATTGCTAGATGAGCAGGCGCAAAAGCACGCAGAGCCAAGGAGTCTTGCTTTATCCCTGTTGGATGTTGTTGTATATATCGGCATCCCCCTTTTGCTCCTATTGGCTGCGCATGGATTAATCACGATTGTTTATGACACCAAGCCTTTGTATTTGAGATTGATTTCAATGGTGCTACCTTTGCCTTTTGGTTACCTCCTATTTAGGGGTGCTCCTCGGAAATTATTTCCTTGGTTTATGGGGGTAGTATTTTTAGCAATTAGCTCTGTCATTGGCATGAGTTGGATGACCACCTTGATAGACGGCTCTCCAATCTGGCCACAGAATGCATTTGAATGGCGTGAGGTTCTGGAGTACTCAGCAAGTATTGCCTTTAGTTTTTTAACTGGGATGCTTTTAGGCGGTGTTGCCTATGCAAGCCAACAGAGGCATTTGCGTACAGCATTGATTAATCCCTTTCTTAAGGCGGTTGTTAGCGGGTTAGGTGAGGGCAGAATTTCCCCAGGCAGTCTTCATGGTGTGATGAAGAGCCTGCAGGAATATGGCGGAACTATTGTTGCGCTCGGAACCACCGCTGTTTCTATCTATACCGGTTTAAAGGGAATCATTGGCTGAGTAGGTATTTACCGATTTGTTTGTCGCCTAAATGATTGGGTCAAAAATCCCCATCTCCATTCGTTATAACTGATCCACCTGCACTCTGTGTTGGTGGATTTTTTATTAACTGATGGAGATCGAATGAATTAATTATTAAAGTACTTGGTATTTTCAGTGTTACTTGCGGTTTCTGGATTGTCAGCTGCCGCTCTGGTTAATGTCAATACCGCCACTCAATCTGAGTTAGAGGGTATTAAGGGCATCGGCCCCTCCAAAGAAAAAACCATTATTGCCGAGCGTTTGGATGGCGGGCATTTTCAAGATGTCAATAATTTGCAAAAGCGGGTGCGTGGCATTGGTATGAAATCTGTGGAAAAGATGGTGGATAACGGTTTAACCATTAAGGCACCCAGTTCTTTTTGTGAGCCACATAACCGCGCCAACAAGGAGGGCGCAGCTCTGGTACACGCGGTTCGCGTGGTCAAAGCAATTCTCGCAATAATCCAGATCGTACGGGGCCAAATCGCCGAAATTAAGCCCTATTATGTCTAGGTCCGCTTATGGCTAAAATGGTTACATGAGCACACCTTCTTACTTAACTATCTCACAGACCGTGGGTAATACACCCCTGGTTCGTCTGCAACGCATTCCTGGCGCTGAAAACGATTCCAAAAATAATCTGATCTTAGGAAAGTTGGAGGGTAATAATCCAGCGGGGTCGGTGAAAGACCGACCTGCGCTATCCATGATTCTGCGAGCGCAAGAGCGTGGCGAAATTAAACCTGGCGACACCCTGATTGAAGCTACCAGCGGCAATACTGGAATCGCCTTGGCAATGACTGCTGCCATGTTGGGCTATAAGATGGTTTTAGTGATGCCTGAAAATCAAAGTATTGAACGCAGGCAAAGTATGGCTGCCTATGGAGCAGAGTTAATTCTGACGGCAGCTTCTGGCGGTATGGAATTTGCGCGTGACTATGCCTTGCAGTTGCAAAAAGAAGGTCGCGGAAGACTACTTGATCAATTTGCCAATCCAGATAACCCTCGTGCTCATATTGAGACCACTGGACCAGAAATCTGGCGCGATACCGATGGGCAGGTAACTCACTTTATTTCAGCGATGGGTACAACGGGAACGATTACTGGAGTCTCCACTTATCTGAAGTCCATGAATCCAGATATTCAGATAATTGGCGCACAACCAGAAGAAGGCTCACAGATCCCTGGTATTCGTAAATGGGCTCCTGAGTATCTACCGAAGATTTATCAGAGCGATAAGGTGGATCGTATTGAGTTCGTGACTCAGGCAGATGCTGAAGAGATGGCCCGTAGACTAGCTGCCGAAGAAGGCATCTTCTGTGGTATCTCGGCAGGTGGCGCCTTAGTGGTTGCTTTGCGAATCGCTCGCCAGGTAGAAAACGCAACGATTGTCTTTATTGTTTGTGACCGTGGTGATCGCTATCTCTCCACTGGAGTTTTTCCAGCTTAAGTAATAACAGGGCTGGAGCCATTTACGTCTGCTTCAACTTTTTCTTGTTAGCAGCTTTCTTGGGCTTGGCTTTTACTGGCTCGGTTGACTTTACTTCTTTGGTGCTGACTTTGGCTGGCACCACGCTTTGGTTTTTATATCCCAGAGCTTCTGCAAACTCGGCAACACTTTGTGCGTAAAAGTAGCTGCGGTTGTATTGCACAATCGTTAGGAAGTTATTGAGACCCACTACATAGCGCACTTGATCACTGCCATCCTTATCGGGGTAGGGAAGGTCAACGATGAGTGCTTTGCTTTGGAGTTCAACGCCACCCGCCTGTAGATCGCCTTGATCTTTGGTCAAAATACCTTTTCCAATGAGATCTTGGATTGTGTATTTCAGTTGAGGTTCACCATCAGCAAGTGCTCTTGCTTCACCGACTGCCCCCTCTTGTACTGGGAAGTAAATCGGCATACCCGGTTGCCAGCCATGCTGACGCATAAAGTTAGCCACGCTGGAAATGGCATCTTTAGGGCTTTGCCTGAGGTCGATGCGACCATCACCATCCCCATCAATTGCAAAGCTACGAATGCTGCTTGGCATGAATTGGGGTAATCCAATGGCGCCTGCATAGGAGCTATTTTGATTAAGGCAGCTATTAAAGCGGGAAGAGCTCAAGTCCTGATTGCTATTTTTTGCTGGTAGGGTTCCACCGGCCTCTGACCAGCACAGGAGAATTAACTCCTGCAGCTGATCCTTAAAGAGCTGTTCGCGACTCGCTTTGTTGGGGGTATCTGGGTAGCTAAAGGCGAGGGTTGAGAGCACATCTTTCACCCGAAAGCTCCCAGTTTGGCGCCCATATATGGTCTCAATGCCAATAATGGCCACAATCACCTCAGCTGGGACTCCGGATTCCTGTTCAACCTTGCTTAAAAATGCCTGGTTTTGATCCCAAAAGGCCTTACCTGCTTTGAGTCGAATTGGCTCAATAAATCGTTTGCGATAAGCCACCCAATTCTTCTTAAAGCTGCCCGATGGGGGTAACACTAATTTTCGAATGGATGGAATTGTTCTAGCATCTACAAAGCCCGTCTCAAGGGTTGAGAAAGGTATGCCTTGGGTTTGGGCAACTTGGGTAAGTAATTGCTGGAGGTTTTGGCTAAAACGCGCTTCCGTGGCAGTTTCCTCAGACTGGTTTACGATAGCCTGTGTAGGGGTAGATTGTTGAGTGGGTGCGCTGGAACAGGCGCCCAGTAGTAGCGTTGCGAGTAGTGTTGAAGTAAGGCAGGAGACGCGAAAATTCATAAATAAGAAAATGGGTTTTTGAACAGTTGGTAGGTTTTATTAAATTATAAAAATAATAGTTTTGTTATTGAGGATTTCTAGTAATGACAACAGGATACATAACTCATCCAGATTTTCTAAAACATGAGATGGGTAGCCATCATCCCGAGTGCCCAGAACGCATTCAAGCAATCAATGATCAGTTAATCAGAAGTGGCATTGACCGTTTTCTGCACCATCTAGATGCACCGTTGGCAACTGAAGAGCAATTGGAATTGGTTCACACACCAGATCATATTGCCTTTGTTAAAGAACGCTCACCAGCTAGCGGTTATTTCATGCTCGATGGCGACACCATTATGAACCCCCACACTTGGAGCGCTGCTCTGCGTGCAGCAGGTGCTGCCATTGCCGGAGTAGATGCGGTCATGAAGGGTGAAGTAGAGAATGTATTTTGTGCGATTCGTCCACCAGGGCATCATGCTGAGCCAAACCGCTCTATGGGTTTTTGTGTCTTTGATAACGTAGCCGTAGCCGCACGTTATGCAATAGAAACCTACGGTATTGAGCGTGTGGCTATTGTTGATTTTGATGTGCATCACGGTAATGGGACTGAGGCTGCGTTCTTCAATGACCCCAATGTACTGATGTGTAGTTTCTTTCAGCATCCCTTTTATCCGTATAGTGGATTGGATGGGGCAAAGAATATGGTGAATGTTCCGCTTCCTGCATCAACCCGCGGGGACGTGGTGCGCTCCATAGTTGAAGAGCAGTGGCTACCACGTTTGCGGGATTTTGAGCCAGAACTTATCATCATCTCCGCAGGATTTGATGCACATCGAGAAGATGACTTGGGGCAAATGGGCTTAGTTGAAGATGACTATGCCTGGATCACCAAGAAGCTAAAAGAAGTTGCCAATCAGTATGCTCATAACCGTATCGTTAGCTGCCTAGAGGGTGGTTATAACCTTTCCGCTTTAGGTCGCAGTGTTGTGGCGCATGTCAAAGCACTGGCTGATATTTAAGTGCCATTAGAAGTCCAGATTTAAAAAATACCATTATTCAAGGAACGCATGGCTAATATTTTTGAGCAGGGTTTAGATCGTAACCCGGCGAACTTCACTCCGATTACTCCGCTATTGTTCCTTGAACGATCAGCCGAAGTTTATCCAGAGCGCTTGGCTATTGTTCACGGCAATTTTCGTCAGACTTGGAGTCAGACCTATGAGCGCTGCCGCCGTTTGGCGAGTGCATTGCAAAAACATGGCATTGGGCTTGGTGATACGGTAGCTGTGATGTTGCCAAATACGCCGCCGATGGTTGAAGCACATTTTGGTATACCGATGGCTGGGGCAGTACTCAATGCCTTGAATACCCGTCTAGATCCAGAGTCGATCGCATTCATGTTGAACCATGGAGAGGCCAAAGTTGTCATCGTAGATCCAGAGTTTTCTGGGGTGATGAAAAAAGCGTTGGAGATTGCCAAGAAGGAAGGTGGTCGTGAGTTCTTAGTGATTGATGTCGAGGAAAAAGAGTTTGATGTGCCCGGCGAAAAGCTCGGCAAGTTGACTTATGAAAAGCTCTTGGCCGAAGGCGACCCACAGTTTGCTTGGCAAGTCCCAGCGGATGAGTGGCAAGCGATTTGTTTGAACTACACCTCAGGTACTACTGGCAATCCAAAGGGGGTGGTTTACCACCATCGTGGCGCGGCGATTAATGCGGTATCGAATATTTTGGATTGGGATATCAATAAGCATCCGATATACCTTTGGACGCTTCCTATGTTTCATTGCAATGGCTGGTGCTTCCCTTGGACAGTGGCAGCGCGTGCTGGTGTTAACGTCTGCTTGCGTCGAGTCGATGCACAACACATTTTTGCTGCAATTAAAGATCATGGTGTTACGCATTACTGCGCTGCTCCAATCGTGCATAACTTATTGGTCAATGCCCCTGATGAATTAAAAGAGGGCGTTCCTGTTGGCGTGAAAGGCTTGATCGCAGGCGCCGCTCCTCCAGCATCGATTATCGAGGGTATGGAAAAGCTAGGCTTTGATTTAACGCACGTCTATGGTTTGACGGAGGTCTACGGACCTGCAGCAGTCTGTGTAAAGCAGGATGAATGGAATGACCTTGATATTGGCGAGAGGGCTCGCCTCAATGCGCGTCAAGGTGTGCGCTATCACATGCAGCAGGCGATTGCCGTTCTTGACCCCGAAACTCTTGAGCCTGTTCCGGCTGATGGCGAGACCATGGGTGAAATTATGTTTAAGGGCAATATCGCTATGAAGGGCTATCTCAAGAATGAGAAAGCAACCCTAGAGGCATTTGAGGGTGGCTGGTTCCATTCAGGCGATTTAGCCGTGATGAATCCTGATGGTTATGTGAAGATGAAGGATCGCAGTAAGGACATCATCATTTCTGGCGGCGAAAATATTTCCTCTGTGGAGGTGGAAGATGTCCTCTATCGCCACCCAGCGGTGATCGCAGCCGCAGTCGTTGCTAAACCTGACCCCAAGTGGGGCGAGACACCCTGTGCCTTCCTAGAAATCAAGCCAGGCATGGAGGTCACGCCAGCCGATATCATTGCCCATTGCAAGCAGCATCTCGCTGGATTTAAGGTGCCTAGGGCGATTGTGTTCTGCGAGCTTCCAAAGACTTCTACTGGCAAGATTCAGAAGTTTGAACTGCGTAAGCAGGCTGGTTCGGCTTCAGCAATCGACGTCTAGGTCTAAATTGCGCTAGGCGGATAAAATAGAAAAGTTACTCAAAAAATAGAGAATCAAGAATGAAAATCTTAGTAGCGGTAAAGCGCGTCGTTGATTACAACGTCAAAATCCGAGTGAAGTCAGATAACACTGGCGTTGATCTGGCAAACGTCAAAATGAGTATGAACCCTTTTGATGAAATTGCCGTAGAAGAGGCGGTTCGCTTAAAAGAGGCCGGAGTTGCGACTGAGGTCGTTGTTGTTTCTGCTGGCCCGACTCAATGCCAAGAAACCCTCCGTACAGCCTTAGCCATTGGAGCAGATCGCGCCATCTTGGTAGAGTCCGATGCTGAGTTACAGCCTTTGGCAGTAGCAAAAATTCTGAAAGCACTTTGTGAAAAAGAGCAGGCACAGATTGTGATTTTGGGCAAACAAGCGATTGATGACGATAGCAATCAAACTGGTCAGATGCTAGCTAGTTTGATGGATATTCCACAGGCTACTTTTGCTTCTAAGGTGGTGGTATCGGATGGCAAAGCCAATGTCACTCGTGAGGTGGATGGTGGCTTAGAGACGATCGCCATTACTTTGCCAGCAGTGATTACAACTGACTTGCGTTTGAATGAGCCGCGTTATGTGACTTTGCCAAACATCATGAAGGCCAAGAAGAAAACCCTTGAGCTTCTGAAGCCTGAAGATCTCGGCGTTGATATTGCCCCACGTCTCAAAACTCTTAAAGTAGAAGAGCCACCCAAACGCTCTGCTGGTGTGATGGTGGCCGATGTGGCGGCTTTGGTAGAAAAACTTAAAAATGAAGCGAAGGTGATTTAAATGGCCGCACTTGTTATTGCTGAACACGATAATCAATCTTTAAAGCTTGCTACGCTCAATGCGGTAGCTGCTGCTCTGCAGTGCTCTCCAGAGGTAGATGTGCTGGTAGCTGGTAGTGGTGCCGATGCCGTTGTTGCTGCAGCAAGTCAAATTGCTGGCGTACGCAAAGTGATTCAGATAGATGCCCCAAGCTTGGCAGATCAGCTGGCTGAACCTTTAGCCGCCCAAATCCTCTCCATTGCTAGTGGTTATAGCCATGTATTAGCCCCGGCAACTGCAAATGGTAAGAATGTACTTCCACGTGTTGCGGCTAAGTTAGACGTAGCCCAGTTATCTGACATTACCAAGGTAATTAGTGTGGATACTTTTGAGCGCCCTATATATGCGGGCAATGCTATTGCGACTGTCCAGTCAAGCGATCCTATCAAAGTTATTACCGTTCGTACAACTGGGTTTGATCCAGTTGCCGCTACTGGTGGTGCTGCTGTCATTGAAAAATCCGCAGCTGCCGATAGCGCAGGCAAATCTGCCTTCGTAGGTCGCGAGCTGACCAAATCAGATCGCCCAGAATTAACTGCTGCAAAAATTATTGTGTCCGGTGGACGTGGTTTAGGTTCTGGCGAAAAGTACCAAGAGCTTATCGCCCCATTGGCTGATAAGCTGGGTGCCGCTCTAGGCGCTTCGCGTGCTGCAGTGGATGCAGGGTATGTTCCAAACGACTATCAGGTTGGTCAAACCGGCAAGATTGTTGCCCCACAACTTTATGTAGCAGTTGGTATCTCTGGTGCGATTCAGCATTTAGCGGGTATGAAAGACTCTAAAGTGATCGTGGCGATCAATAAAGATCCAGAAGCTCCGATTTTTAGTGTTGCTGATTACGGCTTAGTGGCCGACTTAAACACTGCCGTTCCTGAGTTAATTAATTTACTTCCTTAAGCACTTGATTACCACTTCCTGATTAATAGGAGTTTTATGCCATACGTAGCCCCCGTGAAAGATATGCTGTTTGTGATGAATGAATTGGCGGGGCTATCTGAGGTTGTCTCCTACCCGTCCTATGCCGAGGCGGGAGCCGATGTGGATTTGGCACCAGCGATTTTGGAAGAGTCCGCCAAATTTAATCAAGACGTTGTAGCACCGCTGAACTGGCCTAGTGATCAGAACCCAAGCTCATTAAAAGACGGCGTTGTGACTACTACCCCAGGCTTTAAAGAGGCCTTTAAGCAATTTGGAGCCGCCGGTTGGCAGGGCGTTGTGCATCCTGCAGAATTCGGTGGTCAAGGCTTACCAAAACTTATTGCTACCGCCTGTTTTGAGATGGTCCACTCTGCAAGCCTTTCATTTGCTTTGTGTCCTATGTTGACCGACGGTGCGATTGAAGCCTTATTGACTGCAGCCAGCCCCGAGTTGCAAGAGCGTTATGTGCCCAAGATGATTTCTGGGGAGTGGACTGGCTCCATGTGCCTCACCGAGCCTCAAGCAGGCTCAGATCTGTCCATGGTGCGTTCGCGTGCCGTACCCGAAGCTAATGGCACATACAAAATTTTTGGCACCAAGATCTATATCACCTATGGTGAACACGATATGGCAAAGAACATTGTCCATCTCGTATTGGCTAGAACGCCAGATGCACCAGAGGGCGTGAAGGGGATTTCTTTATTTGTGGTGCCCAAGCTCTTGGTAAATGCGGATGGCTCACTAGGTGAGCGTAACGATGTTCACTGTGTCTCTATCGAGCATAAGTTAGGTATAAAGGCTAGCCCCACTGCAGTGTTGCAGTTTGGTGATCATGGTGGCGCCATCGGCTACTTGGTTGGCGAGGAAAATCGCGGCTTAGAGTATATGTTTGTGATGATGAATGCTGCCCGCTTTGCAGTGGGTATGCAGGGTATTGCGGTTGCAGAGCGCGCCTATCAAAAGGCAGTGCAGTATGCAAAAGACCGCGTACAAAGTCGTGATCTCGCTGGCTCGCCAGGGCCTGTCGCAATTATTCATCAGCCTGATGTGAAGCGGATGTTAATGACGATGCGGGGCTACACTGAAGCAGCTAGAGCTTTGGCATATTACGCCGCTGCAGCTTACGATGCGCAGCACGCGTCGCCTGATGAGGCTGCACGCAAACAGAATCAAGCAGTATATGAATTTCTAGTTCCGATTGTGAAAGGCTTCTCTACTGAGATGTCGATTGAGGTTGCGAGTTTAGGCGTCCAAGTGCATGGTGGTATGGGTTTCATTGAAGAGACTGGTGCTGCACAACACTATCGTGATGCACGCATTCTGACGATCTACGAAGGCACGACAGCTATTCAGGCAAACGATCTAATTGGTAGAAAAACCGTGCGTGATGGTGGTGCAACTGCAAGAGCATTCGCAGAAAAAATCATGCAAACCGAAAAAGATCTGGCAAGTAGTGGCACCGCTGATGCAAAAGCGATCTTGAAGCAATTGACTGCTGCTCGCGAAGCATTTGAATCTTCAGTTGTTTACATTGTGGCTAATGCAAAGACTGATATTAAAGGGGTGTATGCAGGAAGTTTTGCTTACTTGCGTTTATGCGGCTTAGTATTGGGTGCCTGGCAAATGGCTCGCGCCTTATTAGCCGCTCAAGAATTGCGCGCAGGCGATCCGAATTTCTTTGATGCCAAGATTGCTACAGCGCGCTTCTTTGCGGAAAACTTATTGCCACAATCTCAGGCTTTGGCAATTTCAATAATAGAGGGTGGTCAGTCTACAAATACCCTGACAGCGGAGCAGTTTTAAGATTTAAAAACTGTCACCGCTCTTTCAAAGGCTATCTGCATTATTGGGATAGCTTTTTCGCTTCTAGCAATTGGGAGATGAAGAATTGTTCAAAAGCAATTGCTAAGAATGTCATCATTACACCTGCACCAAATACCAATGAAAAAATCACTGTGAGAACTACTGGCCAACCAGATCTGGTGGCGCGACTAGGGTCTAGTCCAGGGTTAAATTTGGCATCCCATTTTTCATCAGCACGTAAACCATAAGCAATAGTGGTTAGCCAGCTGGCCTCGAGTGTGATGAAGCCGAAGGTGATGAGGACCCAGCCAGGAGCGGAGTGAAAGTGTGATTCCTTAAGGAGTAGCCAACCAGCGATTCCACCAAGAAATGCAAAAAGCTGAGCCCAACCCCAAAATGATTTGAATCCTTGCAGATAAAAACAATTCAATCCGGTGCCAGGAAAAAATATCCCGAGTGAGCAGAATAGTAGTTTGTATTTTTTCATTCAGACCTTCGATAGCGAATATGTATTTGAGTATTGAAATATTTTATTTGGGAGCGTTACTTTTTTTGTCATAAAGCTTAGTACTTCACGGTCAGCACCAATCATAAGCAGTTGATCACCATTACGCACAATCGTACGGTAATCATTTAACTCGTAAAGGAAGTCATTCTCGAGTTCCATTCGTTGTGGTGTGCAAGCCATCTTCGTGCTGGCGATTTGATCTAAGGTAAATCCTCTAGCATCTTCAGTTATACGTGCTGTAAAGCGATTGCAACCAGTGGATCCGCTAATGCGCTCACCATTGGCGTCAAAAACTAGTTGAATAGGATTGCTGTTGTCACCCTGAGGGATTTGGCGGGCGCGAACCTCGCCCCTGGCATTGGGCGCTAAATTCCAGCGTACCAACTCCCATTTGGTATCTCGGAATTCGCTACTGGGAGGGCTGGTTTTAGCGGCACAAGGTGGAATCACGTTCGCACAAGCCGTTAAAAGACTCAATCCTAGGCAGGCAATACTAAGAAAAAGCTTATTTATAGCGCTATCAGAAGGGGGGAAATGAGCGATTTTTGGAGACATTTTTCTATAACTTATTGTTTTTAATGATTATTTCTCAATTCACTGGACTCTATTCTACTGTCGAAGCTAAATACGCAAACACTTAAATAGGTGGATCAAGTAGGGGTTTTCGTCTAGAATATGAGGTTTTCCGCTATACCGTGCATTTGTTTTGTTAATTTGCTCAGTTAGTTGGAGCCCAAGATTTTGTAGTAATTTCATTGGGTTGTAATCAACCTGTTTTCATTTTAGATTTTAAGGAATAAGTATGGTCGTCATTCGACTGGCACGCGGCGGTTCAAAGAAGCGCCCTTTTTATAGCATCGTGGCTACAGACAAGCGTAATCGTCGCGACTCGAACTTCATCGAGCGCATTGGTTACTTCAATCCACAGGCAGCAGCGACAGAGCAGGCAATGCGTATTGCTCAAGATCGTTTGACCTATTGGACTGGTGTTGGCGCGCAGATCTCCCCAACTGTTGTTCGTTTGATCAAAAACAATCCTGCAGTCTAAAGACTTCAAATCCAAAGGCGTCGTCATTGAGATGGGGTCTTTGGAAGCAGAACTGACTTGTAGTGTTATTTGGGGAATCGAGCTAGCTTTAATATGAATAAGCCTTCCTTAGATGATTTGATTGAGATTGGCGCAGTCCAAGATGCTCAAGGTTTACAAGGTCAGATTAAGGTTCGCCCTCATTCATCTGATCCCGTAGCGCTCTTATCTAGCAAAGAACTTTGGTTGTCACTCATTCCTCGTCGGAGTGCTGGTGTTGCTGCGTCTATTGAGCAAGCCTCACTTCAGCTTTACAAGGTGAATCAGGCGAAGATGCATAGTGGCACTGTCGTGATTGCGTTGGAAGGCATTGCTGATCGCGATCAAGCGGAAGCCTTAAAAGGCGCTCGCATTCTAGTGGGTCGTGATGTTTTTCCAAAAGCCGAAAGTGATAGTTATTACTGGGTTGATCTCATTGCTTGCAAAGCAGTCAATCTCCAAGGCGAGAGTCTAGGTGAGGTGATTGATGTGAACGATAACGGCGCTCATGGGATCATTGTGATCGGCGACCCTGAAACCAAAACAGTAAAACAGTTAATCCCTTTTGTAAAAGAGGTGGTGCAGAACGTTGACTTGCCAAACAAGCTCATTACACTGGATTGGCAAGCTGATTGGTAAGCCAGTTGGTTAATCAGTAAATAGTCTTAGGTGTTCTATTCCCACTATGCGATTTGATGTAGTTAGCTTATTCCCTGAAATGTTCTCCGCTTTAACGCAATGGGGCATTACTGGGCGCGCATGCGAGCAGGGCCTTGTTAGCGTAAATCTTTGGAATCCCCGGGATTACTGCTCCGATTCACGTAAGACGGTGGATGATCGAGCTTATGGGGGTGGTCCGGGCATGGTCATGATGGCAAAACCATTGGAAGATACGATCTCTGCTGTTAAGGCTGCCCATCAAACTCAGAATGTAACTTCTGGTCCAATTTGTCTCTTGGCCCCCCAGGGAGAGGTCTTTTCTCAGAAGATAGCGACAGATATCCTCAATTACGGAAATTTAACCTTCATTTGCGGTCGATATGAAGCTGTAGACCATCGTTTTATCGAACGAAATGTGGGTTTACAGCTTTCTATTGGCGATTTTGTAGTTTCTGGTGGTGAATTGCCTGCCATGACCATGATGGATGCAGTGATTCGCCTTATTCCAGGGGCCCTAGGTGATGGCGAATCAGCCATCCAGGATAGCTTTATTAATGGTCTTTTGGACTATCCGCACTACACCCGCCCAGAAATATATGAAAATTTATCTGTTCCGGACGTGCTTTTAGGCGGACATCACGCTAAAATAGCGGATTGGCGTCGGCATAAGTCTTTAGAGCTGACGTTAAAGCTTAGGCCTGATTTAATTAAATCGGCTCGAGCAAATGGGTTGCTAAGTAAAGAAGATGAGCAATTTCTTCGAAATCTGTAAGTCTTTACGGTTTTCGAACGAAGAGTTTGTGTTTTGATTTAGTGAAATAGTTTTAACTGCATCCTCTGTCTGGTCCGTTGATGAGAGTCTCGGGATTAAACGCTGACAAGATGTTTAAGGATTAATAATGAATTTGATCGAAAAAATTGAGCAAGAAGAAATTGCTCGCCTAATGGCCAACAAAACTCTTCCAAGTTTTGCTCCTGGTGACACAGTTATTGTTGGTGTAAACGTAGTTGAAGGTACACGTAAGCGTACCCAGGCTTTTGAAGGCGTTGTGATTGCTAAACGCAATCGTGGACTGAACTCTAGCTTTATCGTTCGCAAGATTTCATCTGGCGAAGGTGTAGAGCGTACATTCCAAACTTACTCACCATTGATCGCTAGCATTGAAGTGAAGCGTCGCGGTGATGTGCGTCGTGCGAAGTTGTACTACTTGCGCGATCGTTCAGGTAAGTCTGCACGTATTAAAGAGAAGCTTCCTGCCCGTAAAGTTAAGGTAGTTGCTACGACAGTAGCGGAATAAGGTTTGCTTTAATGCAAAAAGAAGGCGGCCTAGGCTGCCTTTTTTATTGCCCTAAAATAACTCTATGACTCAGAAAGCAAATCTACCAGATCAGGCATTGAGCATTGCTGTACATGCGGGCTTTGATGCGCAAGCTATACCGATTCACGAGGTATGTGCTGGGCAGCCAAAAGTAGCCGACCATATTTTGGAACCATTGGGCCTAAGAAATCGTTTTCAGAGCCCCCCAGTTTGGCAGCCAGAGATAACGGATGAGAATCGACACGTCATCGCTGCAGATATTATTTCTAAACGCCAGGCTGCCGGCAAGGTGACTCGTGCTGCCGTGCTGATTCCTTTATTGGTAAAGAGTGATGGCCTATCGGTATTGCTGACCCAAAGAACGGATCATTTGCATGATCATGCTGGCCAAATTAGCTTCCCGGGTGGGCGGATGGATCCAGGCGACTCCAATCCGAATGAGACCGCTTTGCGTGAGAGCGAGGAGGAAATTGGTTTGGGTCGACAGGGTGTTGAGATCATTGGCCATTTACCCCAGTATTTAACCGTTTCGGGCTATAGTGTGACGCCAGTTGTGGCATTAGTGAAACCTCAGGCAGAATATGTCTTAGATGCCTTTGAAGTAGCAGATGTTTTTGAAGTGCCTTTACATTTTTTAATGGATCCCGCAAATCATCAAGTACGGGTCTGGGAGAGTGATCAAGGTAGTCGTCGGTTTTATTCAATGCCCTACGAAAATCGCTTTATCTGGGGTGCCACTGCTGGAATGTTGCGTAACCTTTATCATTTATTAAAAGTATGACTTTCTTTTCTATTCTCTTCGCCCTCATTGCTGAGCAATATCGCCCAGTAACTTCGACCCATTGGATCGCACGCACTAGCGCTCGCTGGTTAGATTGGGTCGCCGGCGAATTCGGTGGCAAGACTGAGCAGGGTGCAAGTCCTGTCGGTGCACGCATGGCTTGTTTGGTTGCCTTCATTTTGCCGACATTCTTGGTGTTTGCCATTTACGTTACCTTCATGGTGAGCTACCCCATTCTTGGATTTGTGTGGAACGTATTAATTGCCTATTTATTTTTCGGCTTTCGTCAATTTAGCCACTCATTTACGGTAGTGCACGAAGCAATTGCGAATCATGATTTGCCAGCAGCACGCTTGGCGCTAGCCGAACGGTACGGCCCAGAACTAGACGCTAGCAATCTCACTGAGACCGAAGTGATTTCTTTGGCTTTGGAGCGCGCCATCATCGGCTCACATCACCATGTATTTGGTGTGCTGTTCTGGTTCATGATGCCAATGGGTCCTGCAGGGGTGGTCTTATATCGCTTAGCCGACACTGCTGCTCAGCGCTGGTCAGAAAAAGGGGACTTCAATTTAAGTGAAGCAGCACGTCATTTCTTCTACGTCTTAGATTGGGTTCCAGCGCGAATTACTGCGATGGGCTTTGCCATTGTTGGCAACTTTGAAGGCGCAGTCTATGCATGGCGTCATCTCACCGGTAAATGGTCTGACTCTTTATCCGCAGTGATCTTGGCGTCTGGTAGTGGCGCCTTAGGTGTGCGCTTGGGTGAGCCGATGAGCGAGCCTGATAGTGATGAAGCTTTACGTATGGCTGAAGCTGGTGAGCCAGTAATCTATGAAGTAGGTCTTGAGCCGAATGAGCGGACGATGCGTTCTGCTATTGGCTTGGTGTGGCGCTTGGTTATCGCTTGGATGGCTTTATTGCTAATGCTGACCATCGCTCTTTGGCTTGGCTGATTCCCTGAATCTGTGTATCGGCAGTTTTTGAGTCCGAGCGCAATTGTCTAAATAGCGCCAGTCTTTCTGGCGCTATTTCATTTCTGTCTACCGCTTCTCGTATTGCACAATCTGGTTCGGATTGGTGCGCGCAATTATGGAAACGACACTTGCCCAGCAAGTCATGAAACTCCCTAAAGGCATGCTCTAGTTCACTCACTGACATGTGCGCCAAGCCAAACTCCTGAAAACCCGGAGAATCAATCAAAGCGCCCAATTTTCCGCTGGCATCTCGACCCCAAGCCTCTGGTAGCTCAAAGTAGCGACAGGCGGTTGTGGTGTGTTTTCCGGTATCTAAGCGAACTGAATACTCTTGCGTAATCGCCGCTGCATTGGGAACCCAGGCGTTGAGCAGGCTGGATTTGCCCATGCCCGATTGCCCTACAAATACAGATACCTTGCCGCAAATAGCAGGGCGCAGGGCCTCTATAGAGGCTTCATCAAATTTGGCAGAGACTTCGGTAACCGGATATCCCATACGAGCATAAGGCGCAATGATTTTGCGTGCGTGCTCTAAGTTATCTTTGAGGTCGCATTTGTTGAGTAATATATGCAAGCCAATTTGATTAGTCTCTGCGGCAACTACTGCTCTACCTAAGAGGTCTGGAGAGAAAGCCGGTTGCGTGGCAAGTACGACTAATATTTGATCAACGTTCGAGGCAATCAATTTACTTTTAAAAGCATCAGAGCGATAGAGCAAATTTTCTCTCGGCTCGATACGAATAATGCGCGCCTGATCGCTTGAAGTCATCTCTAGCAACATGCGATCGCCAACCGCACCAATATGCTGCTTTGCTGGTGTGCTCACTTGAATTAATTGACCAGCGGGGGCTTCATTTCCGCGCTCATCCTTGACTAAGCGCTGCGCTAAATAGTGCCTTCCATAGGAGGCAGTGAGTAGCGCGTGAAATTGTTCCATTGATTTGATCAATCCTTAGGACTCTGATTTAAAACGTTTGAGATTGGCAATGCGCAGCGGTGCTGGTGGATGCGAGCTATAAAAAGCGGTGTAGATTGGATCGGGCGTCAGGGTGGATGCATTGTCTTGATAGAGCTTTACTAATGCAGAGATTAAGTCAGTTGCAGAAGATTTATCTGCGGCAAAACCATCCGCTTCGTATTCGTGTTTGCGTGAAGCCAAACTAGAAAGTGGCGTAAGGAAAAAGCTAAATGCTGGCGACACCAACATGAAGAGCGCTAAAGCTAGGCCACCGTTATAGCCATTGGGATTGGGCATAACCCCGAGATCGTTGTAGAACCAGGGCTGTGTGCTGACCCAGCCTAAGAGTGCAAACGTTGCAAAGCTCAAGGCAAAAGAAACTAGCAAGCGTTTGCGAATATGGTTGCACTTGTAGTGACCAAGCTCATGAGCAAGCACAGCCTCAACTTCCCCGGGATTGAGCTTTTCAATCAAGGTATCAAAAAAGACAATGCGCTTAGCTTTACCCATACCGGCAAAAAATGCATTGCCGTGCGCGCTACGTTTACTACCATCCATGACAAACAGACCTTGACTTGCAAAATCACAACGGCTTAGTAAGGCTTCAATTTGCGTCTTGAGTGGTCCTTCTTCTAGAGCTTGAAACTTATTAAAGATGGGTGCGATAAATGTTGGGAAGATCCATTGCATTAAAAGACTAAAGACCGTGAGAACGCCCCAAGCCCAGAGCCACCAGAAATCACCGGCTTGAGCCATGAGGCTGAGGATGACCCAGAGCAGAGGAATGCCAATGGCACCGCCAATACCTAAGCCCTTGAACATGTCGCTAAAAAAGAGTTTGGCATTCATACGGTTAAAGCCAAAACGCTCTTCAAGATAAAACTGCTTGTACCAAGAAAAAGGCAGGTCAATAATTCCGGAAATCAACACAATGGAAACGAGCAGGGCAATTTGTTGCGCAACCCCTTCGCCTAACAATTGCAAGAGGCCCATATTAAGAATCTGTAATCCACCCAAGAGCGTGAAGGCAATCAAAATAATTGCGCTGACGCCATTTTCAAAAATGCCTAAGCGGAGTTTAGCTATGGTGTAGTCGGCAGCCTTTTGATGTTCTGCCAAGGTGATCTGAGAGGCGAATTCGGCAGGCACTACATCACGATTGATGGCGACGTGATGAATTTGGCGTTGGGACAACCAGTGGCGTAGACCAAAGCTGGCGATGAAGGCGATTAGAAAAACAATTGTGAATGTCATGAGATGATTATAGATATGAGTGAAAAAACAGTTACCCCAGCAGCAAAGACGGCTCCAGCCAATGAACACCTGATTTGGGTGGATATGGAAATGTCGGGCTTAGATCCTGAAAAAGAGCGCATTTTGGAAATTGCCGTGATTGTGACCGATGCACACCTCAATACCATCGCAACAGCCCCTGTTTGGGTAGTCCATCAAGATGACGCCTTATTAGATGCAATGGATGCCTGGAATAAGGGTACTCATGGGCGCTCAGGCCTGATTGATAAGGTCAAGGCCTCAACTACAGATGAAGCCAATGCTGAGGCTGAATGCATTGCCTTCCTCAAAAAATACATCAAGCCAGGCATTGCACCAATGTGCGGCAATACGATTGGCCAAGATCGGCGCTTTATGGCGAAGTACATGCCAAAACTAGAAGCCTTCTTTCATTATCGGAATATCGATGTTTCCACTCTCAAGGAGCTCTGCAAGCGCTGGCATCCTGAGTTGGTGAAGGGTTTTACTAAAAAGCAGGCCCATACCGCCTTGGCAGATATTGAAGAGTCCATTGAAGAGCTCAAGTACTACCGGGATAAATTTATTGTGCCTTTGCCAGAGTAAGGTCGGCATTCAAAAATCAGGAGGTCAAAAGGGTCTGTTAATAGACCCTTTTTGTTTCCTTTTAAATCCTCTGCGACCTTATTTCTTAATAGCGCTTTTGGGCCTAAAGGCCTTAATGATTGCCTCATCAGTCTCGATATAGGGGCCGCCAATCAGATCAATGCAGTAAGGCACGGCGGCAAAGATCCCAGGCACAATCGATTTACCCTCAGCATCCTTCAATCCTTCTAGCGTTTCCTGAATGGATTTTGGCTGGCCTGGAAGATTAATGATGAGGGCTGTGTGACCCTCGATTTCTCGTAAAACAGCGGTCTGACGAGACAAAATGGCCGTAGGCACAAAGCGTAGGCTAATTTGACGCATTTGCTCGCCAAATCCAGGCATCTCACGGGTTCCAGCATCCATGGTGGCCTCAGGTGTCACATCTCTAAGGGAGGGGCCTGTGCCGCCCGTGGTGAGGATTAAATCGCATCCAAGCTCATCAGATAGCTCCACGATGGTTTCCGTGATCACCTCCCGCTCATCAGCAATGAGGCGCTCATGAAAGACGCAGGGGGTGCGGAGGGCACTTTGTAGCCACATCTGCAGGGCGGGAACGCCTTCGTCGGTATAAACACCCTTGCTCGCTCTATCGGAGATCGAGATTAGGCCGATTTTGATTTCATTAGGGGAGGATCTTTTCCAAGCTTCGGTATGCTTCATGTTTCTATTCTAGCTATTATTAGGGCATGTTTACACACTCATCAAATCAGTTTCAAGAAATCATTGAATTCATGCTCAAAGAGGCCAAAAGACGGGGCGCTTCTGATGCCGTAGCAGAGGTTTCTGAAGGTCAGGGCCTCTCGGTCACCGTTCGCAAAGGTGAGGTCGAGACGATTGAACAAAGTCTAGATAAGCAGGTAGGCGTTACGGTCTTTTTGGGGCACCATCGAGGCAATGCTAGTACAAGTGATTTTTCTAAGAGCTCCTTAAAGGCAACGGTCGAGGCTGCGTACCATATTGCCCAACATACAGCAGAAGATCTGTGCGCTGGTCCTGCTGAAAAATCACTACTAGAAAAGCATCCACTTGATTTGGATTTATTTCATCCGTGGGATTTAGATTCTGCAACAGCAATCGATATCGCTCGAACTGCAGAGGGCGCTGCCTTTGCAGTGAGCAAGCAAATTCAGAACAGTGATGGCGCTTCGGTATCGGCGCATCATTCGCATTTCATGATGGGAACAAGCCATGGCTTTATGGGGGGCTATCCATTCTCACGTCACTACATTTCATGTGCACCAATCGCTAATGAAGGTGGTAAAAAATCCCGCATGCAAAGAGATGACTGGTATTCCAGTTCACGCATTCCGCAGGAGTTAGCTGATCCAGCGGCGATTGGTAAGTATGCTGCAGAGCGTGCACTCTCACGCCTAAAAGCGCGCTCAATAACTACGCGTCGTTGCCCAGTCATTTTTGAGGCACCCTTGGCAGCCGGCCTATTGGGTGGATTGGTTCAGGCAGTATCGGGCGGCGCCTTATATCGTCGCTCTAGTTTTCTATTGGATAGTTTAGGCAAGCAGGTTTTACCTAAGCATGTCAGTCTCTTTGAGAACCCCCACCTGAAGGCAATGACAGGAAGTACACCTTTTGATGAGGAGGGTGTGAAAACTGCCGCTAGAACCGTGGTCGAAAAAGGAATTTTACAGGGCTATTTCTTATCCACATATTCCGCTAGAAAACTGGGTATGAAAACCACTGGTAATGCCGGAGGCTCACACCACCTGACATTGCAAAGTCGCAAGACACCCAAAGGTGGATTGCCTGCGCTCTTAAAAGAAATGGGTACCGGCCTGCTGGTAACTGAGCTAATGGGCCAAGGTGTGAATTACGTCACCGGAGATTACTCTCGCGGAGCCTTTGGTTACTGGGTGGAAAATGGTGAAATTCAGTACCCAGTTGAAGAGATCACGATTGCGGGTAACTTGCGCGATATGCTTTTGGATATTCAAATGATTGGTAGTGACACATTAATTCGCGGCACTAAAGAAACAGGTTCCATCTTGATTGGATCGATGACCGTTGGCGGAAAATAAAACAGCGGCACTAAGAAAATAGAAGTAAAAACACAAGAATAGAAATAATTTACTTTGGAGGAGGCAGTAATGCAAAGACGTTCCTTTTTAAAGAAAGCCACTATTGGTGCAGGCGCAGCAGCATTGGCTGTCCCAGCTATTGCACAGAGTTTGCCAACACTCAATTGGCGTTTGGTATCGAGTTTCCCTAAATCTTTAGATAACCTATTTGGCACCCCAGAAGTATTTGCGAGCGCCTTACGTAAAGCGACCGATGGCAAATTCAATGTGAAAGTATTTGCTGCTGGCGAAGTCGTTCCAGCCTTGCAAGTATTGGATGCGGTTCAGAACGGCACGGTGGAGTGTGGTCACACAGCAAGTTATTACTATCTAGGCAAGAACAGCGCGTTTATCTTTGATACGGCCGCACCTTTTGGCATGACGGCACGTCAGCAAACGGCTTGGATGTTGCATGGTAACGGTATGAAATTAATGCGAGAGCTCTTTGCGAGCTACAACATTGTGAACTTCTTGGGCGGTCAAACGGGCACGCAAATGGGTGGCTGGTTCCGCAAAGAGATTAAGTCCCCTGAGGATCTGAAGGGGCTTAAATTCCGTATCGCTGGTTTTGCAGGACAAGTACTTGCTAAGTTGGGCGTTGTTCCTCAGCAATTACCTGCTGGTGAAATTTATTCGGCTTTAGAAAAAGGCACGATTGATGCTGCTGAATTTGTGGGTCCTTACGACGATGAGAAGTTGGGCTTAGCTAAAGTAGCAAAAAATTACTATTACCCTGCTTTCTGGGAGGGCGCAGCTGGACTCTCATTCTTGGTCAATAAGAAACAGTGGGATTCCTTGCCACCTCCTTACCAAGCCGCATGGGAAGCTGCTTGCTTTGAGGCGCATACCGATATGTGCGCCAGGTACGATGCCTTAAATCCACCAGCATTACAGCGCCTGATTCAGAATGGCGCCGTATTGCGCAAGTTCAATACTTCGGTGTTGGATGCCTGCTTTAAAGCAACTCAAGAAACCTACGCTGAGGAGTCTGCAAAAAATCCTCAGTTCAAGAAAATATTTGAGGACTATCGCGTTTTTAGAAACATGGAAGCACAGTGGTTTAACGTAGCTGAACAGGCGTTTGCCCAGTACAGTTTTGCTAAGAAGCTTTGATAATAGAGCAAGATCTTCGTGATTTTCTGGTACACAAAGTACTTTGATTTGGTTTGGAGGGCGGCTGTTTTCGACCCTCAGCAGAAATCCAAAAAATAACCACCCGAAGGTGGTTTTGGTGTTTCTTGGTGGCCCGGGGCGGAATCGACTAGGGCCTAGGATGTCTAACTCTGCTTTAGACTACTCATAACTACTTCTTCCTAAGGCTCAAATGGCTTGGATCATCACCAAATATTTACTAACAGCAGGAATGGTTGTATTCATTTCTGAAGTTGCCAAACGAAGCGATAGGTTGGGTGGCTTTATTGCGGCATTGCCACTGATGACTCTACTAACTCTTGTATGGCTCTATGTGGAAAACCAACCTGAAGAGAAAATAGCCAATCACGCCTATTACACCTTTTGGTACGTTATTCCAACACTACCGATGTTCTTGTTATTCCCATACTTGCTTCCAAAGATTGGATTTTGGATGACGATGGGTGGGTGCGTAGTGGCAACAGTTATCTGCTTTGGATTATTTGCCCTTGTAGTGAGGGTTTTTGGAATTCAACTTCTCTGAGTAATGGCTGCTAAGGCCGAAAGCAGATATCAAGCGTCTAGTTGTTAGATGCTGAATAAGTTTGCTCCATTTAGAGCGGACGATAACCAGTCCTCTTTCCAGCGAGGCTTGATATGAAGGGGCTTACGAATGATGGCTAATGACTAAACGCTTCGTTGCTCCAAACGATTTAATCTAACAAATGCCCAGTCTTCACAAAGATAGTGCAACCCTCTTTGCTAAAGGGCTGATGCAAGCTCATGTGGGGACTTCTGATCCATGATCCAGCAGGATAGCGGCCATGCTCATCTTCAAACACGCCATCAATCACAAAGATTTCTTCGCCACCGTAATGCTTGTGTGGATTGAAATAGGTTTTAGGTGCCCAGCGAACTAGAGTTGATCCACTTCCTTGCTGCATCAGCGGCATAACCGTAAGACCAGGAACCATACCTTGATGCCAGGGGGCTGTTTTCGTATCAATAATTTCTCGCTCGACTTGATCTGGCCCGAGATGTCTAAGTTTCACGAAAAGAGTGCACCCAGACTGACTAAAGGGTGCATGTGATGAGCCTGGTGGGTTCATGATGTATGTGCCAGCTGGATAGTCGCCGGTTTCATCACTAAATATTCCATCTAAAACTAAGATCTCCTCACCAAATTCATGAGTATGAGTTGCAAATTTAGATCCAGGTTGATAGCGAACGATTGAGGTTGCTTTTGCAACCTCATCACCAAGTCGATCGAGTATTCGTCTTTTAACTCCTAGCTCTGGACTAGCAACCCAAGGTAAGTCATGGTAATTAATTACAACTTTTTGACTGTAATCAGCATTGATATTCATTTGTATATTTAGAGATTTGAAAACATTACAAAGCATAACAAGCAAATGATGTGTACGCTCTATTAAAAAAACCACCCAAATGAACTGACCCCCAAAAGTTGGACGTTATGTCCAACCAAGGGGGTTTTGTTTTATGAGCAAGTACAGCAAGCAGTTCAAGCTAAAGGTAGTTAAAGAGTTTCTAAAGTCAGGCGGTCTTAAGCGGGTAGGTCACTTATTTGAGATTAGTCACTCAGATGTCCGCAAATGGACTTTGGCCTATCAAGCACATGGCCATAGCGGTCTCAATCCCAGCTACCAACGCCATTCCCCAGAGTTCAAAGTCCAAGTTCTGCGGTACATGGCTGTGCATCAGATATCAGCTAGGCCAGCTGCCGCCCACTTTAGCATTGGGAGTATGACCACAATTTTGCAATGGCAAAAACTCTACAATGAGGGCGGTATTACAGCCCTTGCTAATCAACCTGTAGGACGACCGCCTATGCCCCACTTTAATATCAAAGCGCTACTCAAAAAGCCCGTCTCTGAGCTCACGCCTGCAGAGATGCGAAGACGCTTGGAGTATGCCGAAGCTGAGGCTGCCTATCTAAAAAAGTTAGAAGCCTTAGCTCAGAGCAAAGCAGTAAAAGAGAACAAGCCCAAGTAATTACTGAGCTAAGGCCGTACTACCGCTTACTAGATTTACTACTCATCGCCAAGATGGCTAAAAGCGTTTATTACTACTGGCGAGAAGCCAGTAGTAAAGCCGACCCTTATCAGGGCGCTAAAGAGCATATTACCCAGATCTTTAATGCCCATCGGGGTCGTTATGGCTATCGGCGCATACAACTGGCCCTCCGGAACGATGCTTGCTACCTCAACCACAAGACCGTACAAAAGCTCATGACTCAGTTAGGACTTAAATCGACTGTGAGGCCTAAGCGATATCAGTCTTATAAAGGCGCTATAGGTAAGGTAGCCCCAAACTTACTTGAGCGTAACTTTGGAGCAAGCAAACCCAATCAAAAGTGGGTGACCGATGTGACCGAGTTCAATATCAAGGGCGAGCGAGTGTACTTATCACCGATCTTAGATTTATATAACCAAGAGATCGTCTCCTATGAGATTGCTGATCGGCC
>NZ_NGUO01000007.1 GCF_002206635.1 Polynucleobacter aenigmaticus
GTCCTACAGGTTGATTAGCAAGGGCTGTAATACCGCCCTCATTGTAGAGTTTTTGCCATTGCAAAATTGTGGTCATACTCCCAATGCTAAAGTGGGCGGCAGCTGGCCTAGCTGATATCTGATGCACAGCCATGTACCGCAGAACTTGGACTTTGAACTCTGGGGAATGGCGTTGGTAGCTGGGATTGAGACCGCTATGGCCATGTGCTTGATAGGCCAAAGTCCATTTGCGGACATCTGAGTGACTAATCTCAAATAAGTGACCTACCCGCTTAAGACCGCCTGACTTTAGAAACTCTTTAACTACCTTTAGCTTGAACTGCTTGCTGTACTTGCTCATAAAACAAAACCCCCTTGGTTGGACATAACGTCCAACTTTTGGGGGTCAGTTCACGCAGGGTGGCTCAAAATAAGACTATGGAGGTATTAACTAAAGAATGAACAACAACTTCATATTATTCCTCTAGCAACCCCCTTTAATCAGGTATTGCTTACTTAATGTGCAGCATGCCTCATATTGGTGCAAGCAGTGTTTACCGCTGAGGATCCACTACTTACAGGGGTACTTTGCCTCAAAGAATCGAACTAGAGTCTTAGCTGCACGCTCCCGGTTAAATTGGGGATGACCTTGGTTCCAGACCAGAAATTCCTTGAGGATGACCTCTCTTGTGCCAGCTTCCGTTGAGAAGCAAATACTTGCTTTGCGTGTTGGATTACTGTTAGCAAGATAAGCTTGATAAACACCCTCCCCAAACCCAAAACAAAAGTTTTGCCCGTCAACGTCATCCAAATTCTTACATAGCTCAACTAATGCAGCAGTAGATGCATCATTCTTGGGTAAGTTGACCTGAGAAAATGCATTTGCCTGCAACAGCAAAGTTGCGCTGATGACTAATAGGGTGGTGGAAAATAGTTTCATAGTGATCTTTTCTATAGATTAGCGTCTAAATCCACCCATACGACCGGCACCAAAACCACCACGCCCACCGAATCGCTCATCATTCATTTGGTCATCACGTGCTTGATCTCGCATGGCATTTTCTTGTGCTGCTTCACGATAGACATTGGGATTAGTGCGATCTTGCTGGTAACTGTTACGAGCCTCTTGATTCAGGCGATCTGCCTGGGCACGCTCTTGCGGTGTGGCATTTTTCTGAAAAGCACTATCTGCACGCTGACCTGCCGCTTTTGCTGCTTGTCGATCTTGCGGGGTCGCATTGTTTTTCCAATCACTGAGAAGGCGCTGTTGATTCTGAATGCTGCTTGGGCCAATCAGCCCCCTAGTCGATCTGCCAGCAGAATTCGTATTGTTCACATTAATCGTGCCGTTAGACCAGCTCGGCGTGGACCAAAATGCGCCACCTATTTCCATCCCAAGCCCAAATGACATCATCCCCCAGGCTGGGTTATAGGCAGGATATGGCGGGTAATCTGGGTATGGCCAGGCTCCATAAACAACAGTGGGGTTATAGCTCGGCACATAGACCACCTGAGCATTGGCAGGACCAATCAATATATTCGAATTGGCGTCCGTGCTAACCGTAATTTGCTGATTTGACTTGAGGCTGCCAGCTTGAACAGCGCGCTTACGCAAAACCTGGATGGCCTTCATCGTATCGGCTGGCTGCAACTTATAAGCATTACCCAGATTTTGGGTCCACTGCAATTTACCACCCATCATGTTAAATGCTTGTGGAAATGAAATGAGTGATTTAACACTATCGTTCCATGACTGCGCTTTTAGAGCATCTTGTAATGCAGTGCCACTGAGACTGGAATTACTATTGCGCCAGTTATAGGCTTCAGCCACCTCAAGTGGGTAGGTGGATGCCAATAGCATTAAAGACAGCAAGGAATCAGGATATAAGGCGATCGGAGAAACCAAAGACTGCAGTTGCTCTGATGAAATCAGCTGCGGGGAATTGCTATAGCTACCACTTTGGGTATAGGCCTGAGGGAAGGCGGAATTTTGATAAGGGTCACTATGGCTTGAGCAAGCACTCAAGAGCGCCGCAAATCCAATCAAGTACCCCGCTTTGTGTTGATTATTCATACACTCATTAATCCCCTTGTATTTCCAAAGTGTAATGCTAAGCTAGAAGTCAGTGATTTTCTTTGGCGTGATTAATAGAGTATTTCGGAATCTCAATCACTAAATCCTGACGCGCGACAATGGCTTGGCAAGATAAGCGTGACTGAGGATTAAGGCCCCACGCACGATCTAGTAAGTCCTCTTCATTCTCATCTGGCTCATTGAGACTCTGATAACCCTCTTTCACAATCACGTGACAGGTAGTGCACGCACAGACCATATCGCAGGCATGTTCAATAGAGATATTGTTTTCCAATAAAGCTTCGCAAATCGAGGTGCCAGGACTCACTTCCACTACCGCACCCTCTGGGCAATATTCACTATGGGGTAAAACAACAATCTGTGTCATCTTGGTAATTTTCTTTTCTTAAATTTCAGCAACATTCTTACCGGCCAATGCCTTTTGAATACTCGCATTCATACGCATTTGGGCAAACTCATCAGTTGCCTTGGCAGCACGATCAACCGCTTTTCTTAAAATAGCGCTATCGACTTCTTCTTTCAGAATTATTTGCAAGGCGACCATCTCTTGATCCACCAACACTTGCTCATCGGCAGTGAGCAAGCCACGATCAGAATCTAATGCGGTTTGAACGGCATCCAATAAACGTTGCGCATTGACTTGCTCTTCGCGTAAGGATCTAGCCAATAGATCCACCTTCGCAGAAGCAAAGCCATCTTGCAACATGCGCGCAATCTCGGCATCGGTCAGACCATAGGATGGCTTGATGTCGATTGAAGCCTGTACCCCAGAGCCCTGCTCCATGGCACTCACAGAAAGCAAACCGTCCGCATCCACCTGGAAGGTTACCCGAATGCGAGCCGCTCCAGCAGCCATTGGCGGAATGCCGCGCAATTCAAATTTACCCAAGGAGCGGCAATCTTGCGCTAACTCGCGCTCACCCTGCACCACCTGAATGGCCAGCGCTGTTTGGCCATCTTTAAAAGTCGTGAAATCCTGTGCCCGAGCCACCGGAATAGGTGTATTGCGCGGAATGATTTTTTCTACTAAACCACCCATGGTTTCAATACCAAGGGACAGTGGAATGACATCGAGTAGCAGCCACTCGTCATCCTTGCTTTGGTTGCCTGCCAGCAAGTCTGCTTGCATAGCTGCTCCTAGGGCCACCACTTGATCGGGATTGAGGTTGTTTAAAGGCTTAGTACCAAATAGTTCGCCAACAGCGCGTTGTACATGAGGCATACGGGTTGCCCCACCTACCATCACCACCCCCTTAACCTCGTCAGTCTTAAGGCCAGCATCACGCAACGCTTTCTTTACCGCCACCAGTGTTTTATTAATCAGGTTCTGCGTAATCTCAAAGAACTGAGCTTGACTCACCCCCACATTGACAACAGTACCGTCGGCGAGGATTTCGTGTACACGCGCTAATGGGTTATGACTGAGTAACTCTTTGGCATGCTTACAAGAGAGTAATAGTTTGCGGTGATCTTGAATCGAGAGTGGTGGAAGCTTAGCCTGCTCTATCACCCAGCAATAGAGTCGATGGTCAAAGTCATCACCACCCAAAGCAGAGTCACCGCCGGTAGAGAGCACTTCAAACACCCCTCTACTCATTCTCAAAATGGAGATATCAAAGGTGCCTCCACCTAAGTCATAAACAGCATAGATACCTTCAGAGGCATTATCCAAGCCATAGGCAATTGCAGCAGCTGTTGGCTCATTCAATAATCGCAATACTTCAATGCCGGCTAACTTGGCAGCATCTTTTGTAGCTTGACGCTGTGCGTCATCAAAATAGGCCGGCACGGTAATGACTGCGCCGACAATATCGTCGTTCACCGAGTCTTCCGCCAACTGACGCAAGCGCGCCAGAATTTCTGCAGAAACTTCAATCGGACTCTTATCACCAGCCACTGTTCTGAGCTTCAACATACCAGGTTCATCAACAAAGTCGTATGGCATATTTTCAATATGTTCAACGTCGACAGTGCCGCGACCCATGAAACGCTTTACAGAAACAATTGTGTTCTTTGGGTCGGAAACAATACTTTCAATGGCTTCAAAGCCAGCTTGAGTTCTACCGTTCGGAAGATAGCGTACTACTGAAGGGAGCAACTCGCGCCCTTCTGAATCTGGCAGCACCTTAGGCAATGCATCCCTCACAATCGCCACCAAAGAATTGGTGGTTCCCAAATCAATGCCGACAGCAATCCGGCGCTGATGTGGAGCTAGCGATTTACCGGGTTCAGAGATTTGTAATAGAGCCATAGGGACTAGAGTTTAAAGCTATACCAGGGCCGAGATAGCATCATCGAGCTCAAGTGCAAACTTATCAATAAAAAGCAGGCCTCTGAGCAGCTCAGCAGCGCGGACGTAGTTCTTAGCACCATCGATAGCCTGTGTAACTTCTGCCAGCGTATCACGCTTGGATTGGTAAACCTCCTCCGCGAGAGCTTCAAGTTCTGCCAAATCCTCTTCTCGCTCTTCCAGGTTTTCACGCCACTCCATTTGCTTCATTAGAAAAGCGGCTGGCATTGCGGTATTTGTTTCTAAGCGTGCATCTACGCCGTGGAGCTGGCAGAGGTACAGTCCACGTTGAATCGGGTGCTTAAGAGTTTGGAGGGCAGTGTTGGCCAGTGTAGCCATTTGCATCGCTAGTCTTTGCTCGGTATCACTACCGCGTGCGTGACGGTCAGGATGCACTTCTTTTTGAATAGCTAAATAAGCCTGATCTAGAGCAGCTAAATCAATATTGAATCGCCGCTCTAAACCAAAGAAACGAAAGTAATCGTCAGACGCGGAAGGATTCGCCACAACCACATTCATCTTTTACGTTCGGGTTCTGAAACTTAAAGCCCTCGTTCAAACCTTCGCGTACGAAATCTAATTCGGTGCCATCTAAATAAGCCAAACTCTTGGGATCCACAAATACTTTGATGCCATTGGACTCAAACATCGTATCTTCTGGCGCAGACTCATCAACGTACTCCAGTTCATAAGCCAAACCAGAACAACCCGTAGTACGAACGCCCAAGCGCAGGCCACAACCCTTCCCGCGCTTATCTAAATTGCGCTGTACGTGTTTAGCTGCTTTTTCGGTTAAGGTAATTGCCATGATGGATAGCCTCTTTATATTTACTGGGCCGGATGCTTTTCTTTGTAATCCGCTACCGCTGCCTTGATGGCGTCTTCCGCCAGGATCGAGCAGTGAATTTTAACTGGTGGTAATGCCAACTCTTCAGCAATTAAGGAGTTTTTAATCTCTAAAGCCTGGTCCAAAGTTTTACCTTTAACCCACTCAGTTACCAATGAGGAGGAGGCAATCGCAGAGCCACAACCATAGGTCTTGAACTTTGCATCTTCAATCACGCCTTGATCGTTTACGCGGATCTGTAATTTCATGACGTCGCCGCAGGCAGGCGCACCGACCATACCGGTACCCACATGGTCATCACCTTTTTCAAAAGAACCCACGTTACGGGGATTTTCATAATGATCAATTACTTTGTCGCTATATGCCATGGTATTTCCTCGTTATTTCTTGTGTCTTTTATATTGCGTTTGATATTTTCAAAACTACTTAGTGTGCCGCCCACTGGATGGTACTGAGATCAATACCATCTTTAAACATTTCCCATAATGGTGAAAGCTCACGCAACTTCGCAATTTTCTCTTTCACTAACTTGATGGTGAAATCTACTTCTTCTTCAGTAGTAAAACGGCCCAAAGTGAAACGAATGGAGCTGTGAGCTAATTCATCGTTGCGACCGAGTGCACGCAATACATAAGATGGTTCCAATGAGGCTGATGTACATGCAGAACCAGAGGAGATAGCCAAATCTTTTAATGCCATCAACATCGATTCACCTTCAACATAGTTAAAGCTGATATTGAGGTTATGGGGAACGCGATGATCCATATCACCGTTGACATAGACCTCTTCAATATCTTTCAAGCCAGCCAGTAAGCGATCACGCAAAGCACGAATGCGGGCATTCTCTTCAATCATTTCGATGCGGGCAATACGGAAAGCTTCACCCATGCCAACAATTTGGTGAACAGCTAATGTGCCTGAACGCATGCCACGCTCATGACCACCACCATGAATCTGCGCCTCAATACGAATACGAGGCTTACGACGCACAAACAAAGCACCAATTCCTTTTGGACCATAAGTCTTGTGAGCAGAAAAACTCATTAAATCTACTTTGGTTTTTTCTAGATCGATTTCCACTTTGCCGGTAGCTTGTGCTGCATCAACATGCAAAATTACGCCACGGGAACGGCATAGCTCACCAATGCGCGGAATATCCTGCACAACACCAATTTCATTATTGACATACATGACGGAGGCCAAAATAGTGCCTGGCTTCATCGCTGCTTCTAACTGAGCAAAATCAATTAGGCCATCAGGCAATACGTCTAGGTAAGTCACTTCGAAACCTTCACGCTCAAGCTCACGACAGGTATCTAAAGTGGCTTTATGCTCAGTCTTCACGGTAATGATGTGATTGCCGCGCTCTTTATAAAAATGCGCCGCACCTTTGAGTGCTAAGTTGATACTTTCAGTAGCGCCGCTAGTAAATACGATCTCTCTTGGATCAGCGTGCACCAACTGGGCCACTTCTGAACGCGCCCACTCAACTGCCTCCTCTGCAGCCCAGCCATAGGCGTGACTGCGGGATGCGGCATTGCCAAACTGCTCACGCAAATAAGGCAACATCTTGTCCACTACACGCGGATCAATCGGCGTTGTAGATGAATAGTCCATATACACCGGAAAGTGTTTAGGGCTAAACATGGGGACTACTTGATCAGGAAGGTCTTGTGGTGCGTTCATTTTTTCTTATCGATTAATTGGCTCAGTGATGAATGAATAGTTAATTTATTGAATTAACTTTGCTGCGCCAGGTTAAAAACGGAGTTCACGAGAGGCCGCTTAATGGCGACTTCTTTTGCTGCTGCGACTGCTGCTGCCGGCTTTTCTGCCTTGACGTTATCAATCTTCATTTTCTTGGGACGCAAATCCTGTAATACGATGCCACGCCCTGCTTGTTGCTGCACCAAGTCACGCAACGAAACGGAGCTAAGGTATTCCACCATCTTGGAATTAAGGCTTGACCAAAGATCATGAGTCATACAGCGACCATGATTATCTTCATCGCTATGGCAATTGCCTTTGCCGCCACATTGAGTTGCATCTAAGGGCTCATCGACCGCCACAATGATGTCAGCTACGCTAATCTCTTCGGATTTGCGGGCGAGCGTGTATCCACCGCCAGGGCCACGAGTGCTCTCAACAATGTTGAAGCGACGGAGTTTGCCAAATAACTGCTCTAAATAGGACAGGGAAATTTTCTGTCTTTGGCTAATTCCAGCCAAAGTTACGGGCCCGTGCGTTTCACGCAGGGCTAAATCTATCATTGCGGTTACTGCAAAACGACCTTTAGTTGTAAGTCTCATATGTCACCTTGGTAATGGATTGTTATGGACAACTGACAGTCGGGCGGGTAATACCCGACCGTTCCACTCAACTATACCAGATACCCAACTAATTTACTCAGGAATTAACCCCTTATTTTAAATGGCGTCTCGAGAGCGAGCCCCAAAAGCCATTTCCTTCACCTTAGTCAATCGATCCCGGGTAGCGGCTGCCTTTTCAAACTCTAAATTCTTGGCCTCAGAGTTCATTTGCTTCTCCAGACGCTTGATTTCGCCTGCCAGGTCCTTTTCGCTCATATCCTCATAGCGAGCCCGTTCCTGCTCCACCTGCATCTCAAAACGCTTCTCTTTGACGTCGTAGACCCCATCAATAATGTCCTTAATGCGCTTTTTCACGCCACGAGGCTCAATGCCATTCGCCTTATTGAAAGCAATTTGCTTGGTGCGACGACGCTCAGTCTCTCCCATCGCCCGCTTCATCGAATCGGTAATGCGGTCGGCATAGAGGATGGCCTTACCCCGAACATTTCGAGCCGCCCTACCAATCGTCTGAATCAAGCTACGCTCGGAACGTAAGAAGCCCTCTTTATCCGCATCCAAGATCGCAACTAGTGAGACCTCAGGAATATCCAAGCCCTCGCGCAATAAATTAATACCTACCAAGACATCAAACACACCCAAACGCAGATCGCGCAGAATTTCAACACGCTCTACCGTATCAATATCGGAGTGAACGTAGCGCACCTTCACACCGTGATCAGACAAGTAATCGGTGAGTTGCTCGGCCATCCGCTTAGTTAGCACTGTGACTAAGACGCGCTCATGTACTTTTACACGCTCATGTATCTGACCTAACAGATCGTCCACTTGTGAGCTTGCTGGCAATACTTCAATTTCTGGATCAACCAATCCCGTCGGTCTAGCAACCTGCTCAACCACTTGTCCGGTGTGCGTATTTTCATAATCAGCTGGCGTTGCTGAAACAAATACTGTCTGGCGCATCTTCGTTTCAAACTCGGCGAACTTGAGTGGCCGATTGTCCATCGCAGAAGGCAGGCGGAAACCAAACTCCACCAGAGTATGTTTACGAGATTTATCGCCGTTATACATTGCATTGAGCTGCCCTATAAGGACATGGCTCTCATCTAAGAACATCAGCGCATCATTAGGTAGGTAGTCCACCAAGGTAGGCGGCGCCTCGCCCGGCATAGCGCCCGAGAGGTGGCGAGAGTAGTTCTCGATGCCCTTACAGAAACCTAGCTCATTGAGCATTTCTAAATCAAAGCGGGTGCGCTGCTCTAAGCGTTGCGCTTCAACCAACTTACCGTCTTTCACAAACTCATCAAGGCGAGTACGCAACTCTATCTTAATTGTTTCAATCGCTTTGAGAACAGTATCACGCGGTGTTACATAGTGCGAACTGGGATAGACAGTAAAACGTGGAATCTTTTGACGAATTCTTCCAGTGAGCGGATCAAAAAATTGCAGGCTCTCAATAACATCATCAAACAACTCTACGCGCACTGCTAATTCATTATGTTCAGCCGGGAAGATATCAATCGTATCGCCACGCACACGAAATACGCCGCGCTTGAAATCGGTTTCATTACGGTCGTACTGCATCGCAATTAAACGCATCAAAATATCGCGCTGACTCATCTTGTCGCCAGGACGCAGAGTCATCACCATGCTGTGATAGTCGCCCGGATTACCAATGCCGTAAATTGCAGAGACCGTTGCCACGATGATGACGTCGCGACGTTCTAATAAGCTCTTGGTCGCCGAGAGTCGCATCTGTTCAATATGCTCATTGATGGACGAATCTTTTTCAATAAACAAATCGCGCGTGGGAACATATGCCTCAGGCTGGTAGTAATCGTAGTAACTGACGAAATACTCCACCGCATTTTTAGGAAAAAACTCTCTAAATTCACTATAGAGCTGTGCGGCCAAGGTCTTATTGGGAGCAAAAATGATGGCGGGACGACCCGTCCTAGCAATCACATTGGCCATCGTGAAGGTTTTACCCGAGCCAGTGACACCCAACAGCGTCTGAAAGGTCAAACCATCCTCAATTCCGGCCACTAGGGCATCAATTGCAGCCGGCTGATCTCCTGCTGGCGGAAAGGGCTGATAAAGATGAAATGGAGAATCTGGGAATGAAACAAACTTGGCTGGATCCAGGTCGTGACCTGCCTCGCCCAAAGGATCGGCCGCAGGGCTTTTCTTACTTTCGGTAACTTGGGGATTTGAGGAACTTTTAGGCAACTTAGGGGGCATCTCAGCTATCATTTCACTTGTACGTTTTTAGTGCACAGCGAATTTTGTACAAACACTGATTTTGCCGTTTTTATTTGGAAATAGTTCAATCTAGACTCAAAAACAGTCATTTAAAGCAAATTTAGCTGAATTTAACGTCAATTAACCCTGATATACGCCCTTTATTCACCTTTTGACCCTCAAATGAACCTTTTTACTTCAGTCCAACTAGCCCCTAAAGACCCTATTTTTGGCCTCACAGAAGCCTATGTCGCCGATCAACGCGCAGACAAAGTCAACCTGGGCGTTGGCGTCTACTACACCGACGAAGGCAAGGTGCCTCTTTTAAAGGCGGTCATTCAGGCTGAAGAGGCAATTGTTGCAAAGCACTCACCACGGAGCTACATTCCAATCGAAGGTCCAAATCCCTACAACAGCGCAGTACAAAACCTATTGTTTGGCGCCGAATCCGCTTTGATTAAAGATGGTCGAGTAGTGACTGCTGAGTGCATTGGTGGAACTGGTGCATTGCGCGTTGGCGCAGACTTTATCAAACGTTTAAATTTGAATGCTCCTTGCGCAATCAGCAACCCTACTTGGGAAAATCACCGCGGTATTTTTGAGTCCGCCGGCTTTGAAGTGGTTGAGTACTCCTACTTTGATGGCGCCACTCGTGGCGTAGATTTTGATGGCATGGTGAAGTCATTAGAGTCTTTCCCGAAGTACACCACAGTATTGCTGCATGCTTGCTGCCACAATCCAACTGGTGCAGATATTACTGAGGCGCAATGGCGTCAAGTAATTGATATCTGCAAGGCAAAAGAATTGATTCCGTTTTTGGATATGGCCTACCAAGGCTTTGCGGTCGGCATTGAGCAAGACGGTATCGCAGTTCGTTTATTTGCTGAATCTGGTATGTCGTTCTTTGTCTCCAGCTCATTCTCAAAATCTTTCTCACTCTATGGAGAGCGAGTTGGCGCATTGTCCATCGTGACCCAAAGTAAAGATGAATCCACTCGCGTACTCTCACAATTGAAACGCGTGATTCGTACGAACTATTCTAATCCTCCAACGCATGGTGCCGCTATTGCTGCTGCAGTTCTCAATTCACCCGAGCTGAGAAAGCTTTGGGAAGATGAATTAGCTGAAATGCGTGATCGTATTAAATCAATGCGTCATGAACTCGTGGAAAAACTCGCTGCTGCTGGCGTTAAGCAAGACTTTGCTTTTATTGAAGCGCAGCGCGGCATGTTCTCTTACTCAGGCTTAAGTACTGAGCAAGTGGATCGTTTACAAAAGGAAGATGGAATTTATGCCCTCTCCACTGGCCGTATTTGTGTGGCCGCCCTCAATACTAAAAATATTGATAAGGTAGCCAAAGCAATCGCCCGCGTATTGGCGTAATAACGAGTAATAAGCGGTTACACTGCATTATCAGGAGGCACCATGCTATATCAGTTACACGAATTTCAAAAAGCACTACTTCAGCCCGTAAGTTCTTGGGCTCGTGCAGCCTCTGAAGCATTTATCAATGTCTCAAATCCGGCCTCCAAGATTCCAGGATCAGATCGTTTAGCTGCTAGTTACGAACTCCTCTACCGCCTAGGTAAAAACTATAAGAAGCCAGAGTTTGGCATTCGCTCTGTGCAAGCCTATGGTCGCGAAGTTGCGATTCATGAAAGAACGATTGTTGCCAAGCCATTTTGTAATTTAATTCGCTTCAAACGCTTCTCCGATGACCTGGATGTTATTAAAAAATTAAAAGATGATCCAGTTGTCCTAGTAGTGGCTCCACTGTCTGGTCACCACTCCACTTTGCTACGTGACACTGTGCGCACACTATTGCAAGATCATAAGGTTTACATTACCGACTGGATTGATGCTCGCATTGTTCCAGCGGAAGACGGTAGTTTTAGTTTGGATGACTACGTTCACTACATACAAGACTTCATCCGCGCTATTGGCGCTGAGGATTTGCATGTGATTTCCGTATGCCAGCCAACTGTTCCTACATTAGGCGCAATCTCTTTGATGGCCACTGCCGGTGAAAAAACACCTGCGTCCATGATCATGATGGGCGGCCCAATCGATGCACGCAAGTCTCCAACTGCAGTAAATAATCTGGCCGATCAAAAGTCTTATGACTGGTTTGAAAGCCATGTGATTTATAAAGTCCCGCCAAGCTACCCAGGCGCTGGTCGCAAGGTTTACCCAGGCTTCTTACAGCACACTGGCTTTATTGCTATGAACCCACAAAATCACATGCAATCTCATTGGGATTACTTTCAAAACTTAGTGCGTGGCGACGAGCAGGATGCTGAGTCTCACATTCGCTTCTACGATGAGTACAACGCAGTGCTGGATATGGATGCACAGTACTACTTGGACACTATTAAGACTGTGTTCCAAGACTATTCATTACCGAATGGCACCTGGTCAGTAGCAGGCGACTTGGTGAAGCCGCAAGATATTAAGAAAACCGCGCTCCTCACCATTGAAGGTGAGTTGGATGATATTTCTGGTAGCGGACAGACTCGCTCAGCACACGACTTATGCGCAGGTATTCCGAAGGCTGCTAAAGATCACTACGAAGTTTTAGGCGCTGGTCACTACGGCATCTTCTCTGGTCGTCGTTGGCGTGAAAAGGTTTACCCAAAAATTAAATCTTTTATACGTGAACACCAAAGCGTGCAGAAGAAAACCCGCGCTAGACCACCAAAACTTGAAGGTTCAAAGTCTGCATAAAACAGCAGCGCGACTCTAGGGTCGCGCTTCTAGTTTTAGGACGCATACATTGCAATGAACAACGAGCAGACGAAAGAACTTGCAGATCGTCTCGAGGATGCGCTCCCCCAAACCCAATGTACCAAGTGCGGCTATCCAGATTGCCGAGCCTATGCGGATGCCCTAGCGATGGGCGAAGCATTGCCCAATCGCTGCCCTCCAGGAGGCGTAGAGGGCATCACCAGACTGAGCGAGATTCTTGCGCCCATCTACCCAAAAGATGCCTTTGCCCTACCCGCCATTGACCCTGAGTGCGGAATGGAACGCCCAAGGCCGGTGGCGCTCATTGACCCCAAGACTTGTATTGGTTGCACGTTGTGTATTCAGGCTTGTCCTGTAGATGCAATTGTGGGAGCCTCCAAGCAAATGCATGTGGTCCTAGGTGATTGGTGCACGGGCTGTGATCTCTGCATCCCTCCCTGCCCAGTGGATTGCATCACCATGGTTAATGTCACTGAGAACAAAACGGGATGGGCGGCCTGGTCGCCAGCATTAGCGGATACGGCGCGAGCAAGATATGAAGCACGTGATGTCCGATTGGATCGCGAGCAACGCGACAATGACGAGCGCTTGGCAAAGAAGGCTGCTGCCAAGTTACAAGTGATCAACGCTGAGCATCCAGAATCAGAAGAAGCCATAAAAGAACAAGAAAGAAAGCGCGCCATTATTGCAGCTGCAATTGCTAGGGCACAGCAAAAGAAATGATGAATCTCGAAAAGCGCCAAGCTTTCTTTGAGCTGCTCAGAGAAAATAATCCTCATCCAGAAACTGAGCTGGAATACAGCTCACCATTTGAACTGCTCATTGCCGTACTGCTATCAGCCCAAGCTACCGATGTCTCCGTAAACAAAGGCACCCGCAAACTCTTTCAGATTGCCAATACGCCTCAAGCCCTACTTGACATGGGTGAGGAAGGCGTCAAGCCTTATATTCAGCACATTGGATTATTTAACTCTAAAGGTCGACATATACAAGAGACTTGTCGACTTCTGCTGGATCAGCATGGGGGTGAAGTCCCACAAAATCGAGAAGACTTAGAAGCACTCCCTGGCGTTGGCAGAAAAACGGCCAACGTGATTCTGAATACCGCCTTTGGACAGCCCACTATGGCTGTGGATACCCATATCTTCAGAGTCTCCAACCGCACCGGCTTAGCGCCTGGTAAGGATGTTGTGAAGGTTGAAGAGCAACTTCTCAAACGCGTGCCAAAAGAGTTTTTACAAGACGCTCATCATTGGCTTATTCTCCATGGAAGATATACCTGTAAAGCACGCAACCCCGATTGTGAGCAATGCATTACTGAACCACTGTGCGGCTTTAAACAAAAAACTGGCAAAGGAAAAGTTCGTGGCGATATTTAACCCCACCCGCGAAGAAGTGCGTCGTTTTTTCTGCGACACCTGGAAAAAGAAAACGGAGAATCATATTCTGACGTCGATGGAAACACTTGCTAGCGATTGGATGGCACAACATCCGGAATATCACAATCTCTTGACGGATCCCGAAGGCGCGGTTGCTCAAGACTACACACCAGAGCGCGGCGAAACCAATCCCTTTCTACATCTCTCCATGCACCTATCTATCAGCGAACAGATTTCGATTGATCAGCCGCCCGGAATCAAAGCCATTGCAGAAAAACTCTCCAAGAAATTAGGCTCTGAACACGAAGCGCAACACGCCATGATGGAGTGTTTAGGACAAGTCATGTGGGAAGCGCAGCGCGAAGGTCAAGCACTCAGCCCCGAGAAGTATCTTGAGGCCCTGAAGAGGTTGAATTGAAAAAACTTCATTAGCTCCTCAGGCCCAAGAGGCAACTTTTGGGGGTCAGTTCAGCAGGTAGTTTTGATCATCCAGGAACAACGCGATAGTAGAAGGCATTCCCACCATAGAGGGGTCTCATTCTGAAGCCTTGGCATTGGTAGAAATTAATACCATTTCTTGGAGCTAGAAAGCATCCGGGCAATAGATTAGGAAAAGTTGAGCCAATTGGCGGAATCGAATACCCAACAGGCGCAGACGGTCCGGGAGCAACTACTACCGGTGAGGGTTGCTGAACATAAACAGGGGTCGGAGCTTGCTCGACCACCACTTGTGGAGATGTGGAGCCCTCGACAACCTCGGCACCGGCTACAACTGTTGCAGGCCCCGCCCAACCAGGCCCGCAGCGCCAACAACCGCCACCCCAACCTGGGCCTCGCCAACCCCCCCGATAACCATGCCAATACGCCTGAGCATCAGTGGTAACTGTTAAGGTTATTAAACCAACTAACCCCAATAAAACATAGGCAAAAATTTTCATATCAGTCCCCAATACATCTATTTAAGTGGTGCATCTGGCTGGGCAAATTCGATGGTAAGCGCCTTAGAGAATCGGCTAGCATCAAAGCGGGCTTCAGGAATGCTTGTCTTGAGCTTCCAATTTTTATATTGAAGTGTTGTTCGAGGCAAAGACTTAGCACCAAGGTAAATCCAAGATGCCATGTAAGGAAGATTATCTTTGACGCCAATCCAAATTTGACCCTGTAATTCTCGGCCAGCCATCACAATGACATTGGTCTCTACACCACCAACCAGCTTAGTCTTTCCTACAATAAATGCATCCGTTAGGCCTTGGGTTAAATGCGCATAAGGATTCGAGAGAATGAGATCATCGCCGGGGAAAAATAGGCCAGCCTTTTCATATGCAAATTTTGCTGCTTCATCAATCGTATCGGGGCAATCACTAACGGCAACGAGATTCTTTTCGGGACTATAGGCAAACAACTTCTTCCCATTAAATAGCACTTCACTTGATGGCCCATCACCCCAGACAACCACATCAAACTTATTAGGGCGCTGAAGCGCTACTTTTGCAGCGGTTGAATAAATTACTGGAAGACCATCAATTGATGGGAACTCAGATAGAACTAAAGCCTCAAATTGCATAGACTTCGCAGCAGACAACTTATCCGTCATTGCCTTTAGTAGATCTAGAGCAGCCGGCTCAATTGCCGTCATACCCTTTGGCAACTGAGGTCTTTTTGGTGCCTCGGGCCGATTACCACCCCCGGGCTGAGCACTTGCAGCGCTAAAAATTAAGCACGAAATCAGCGCTACGGCGATCTTGCTAAGCGAATACATAAATAGCCTTCGGATTTAGTAAATGTATGAGAAATTTTATTTCAATAGTGATTGCAATAAGCCTCAGAGAAAGCGGGCAAACCCTTATAGAGAGAAATTCTGTGATTACTGACCAGCGCCTTTAATGTATAAATTCTCAATGTCAGAAACCAACTTACTCAGACGCTCTTTATCGGCAATGCTCAGGACTTGATCATTCTTCTGGGATTGCAGTGAAACCTCGGCATCCTCAAGATCTAGAACCACTTCAATTGCGCGCTTACTTTTATCTTTGTCAGCTCCATCGATTAGCTGATACAAATTAAAATAAAGAGCAGATAAACTTTGATTTTCTAAAATAGGGCTTAAAGGAAACTTGCTTTTAAATACACTAGATAAAGCAGACTTAGCATCGCCGACTGTTTTCGCATGCCGTAAAAAGTACTTCATATTCTGAATGCGATTACCGATCTCAAATTGATAATCGATTAGTTGTGCTTTATTTTTTTGCTCAGCTTCATACTGATGCTGAATTTGCTGAAGCGCAGCAGCGCCACCGGTAATGACTATGGATGATAAAAACCACATTCCCACAGAAGAGTTGAGAAACTCCATGAGTTTGGCCGAGAACTTTTTCTCAACCTGCTTGACCTCTTCTTCCAGGTGATTGAGGCCTGATTTCAAGCTTGCAGCCTCCGCCTCTAGCTTCACCTTTAGCCCATGGCGGAATCGCTCTTCAGCCTCAATTATGGCTTTTCTATCTTCACTCAACATGTAACGCTACCTATTCAATGGATTCAAATAGTACTACAGCGTTAATAGGATGTGCATTCATTTCCCTGGAATTGCGCCTGTATGACTACATTATTTTGAATTGAAAAAATAGTAGAGCAATACAAGGGGGTAACAGTCCTGCCCCAATAGCCGCCCTGTACATACGTGCCGTCATTTCGTGCGTAAGTCAGGTATCTAGTGGGGCCGCTAATCACAATAGATGATGGAATGCCCCAACCAGCCTCTAAGGCCTGCTCGGATTGACCGACCCAGGTCTGAAGGTTTGCTTGATAGTTAGCCACTGTTGAGCAGCCAACCAACATTATTGCGGCATACAAATAAATCTGTCTTAAAAATTTCATGGATATCTTCGCTGGATGATTAGAAAAGCGCTGCTATTGCAGACTTAATTGCCCTAGGCAGCTCTTGAGCCAATTGTTTTCTTACCTCTAAATTTGCTACTGGGACTTGCTGAATCTTTTGCGACCAAGCTGACCCCGGAAAGAATGCATCATCCTTATATCTCGGAATGACATGCCAATGAATATGAGGAACCATATTGCCCAGCGTAGCAATATTGATCTTGTCTGGGTGCATTACGTTTCGTATCGCTTCCTCTGCTACAAAGACTAAAGCCATCAGGTGCTCGCGCTCACCATGCGTCAGATCAGTCATTTCAGCAATATGATGATTCCAGATCACTCGGCAAAAACCAGGCAGATCAGAATCATTCACGAGGATGACTCGGCAGTCGTCTCCACGCCAAATCAATTGACCCTCTTCAGGCTTGAGCTCTTCCCTACAAAGTACGCAATTAGTCATGGGGAGAATGTAAACGAAAACGGCATCTAAGTCACCCTTGTGGGGTTATTTAGATGCCGCGGCAGTATTAATATTTACTGCTACTACAAACTACTTAGGGATTTCTTAGTGGAACTGCTCTTCTTCTGTAGAACCAGTTAATGCTGTTACTGAAGACTTGCCACCTTGAATCACGGTAGTCACGTCATCGAAGTAACCAGTACCTACTTCTTGCTGATGCGATACGAATGTGTAACCACGATCACGAGCAGCAAATTCAGGCTCTTGTACTTTCTCGATGTATGCAGTCATACCGCGTTGCATGTAGTCTTGCGCTAAGTCGAACATGTTGTACCACATAGAGTGAATACCAGCGAGGGTAATAAATTGATACTTGTAACCCATCGCACCTAATTCGCGTTGGAACTTCGCAATAGTTGCGTCATCCAAGTTCTTCTTCCAGTTGAAAGATGGTGAGCAGTTGTAAGCCAACATCTTGCCTGGGAACTTCGCACGAATTGCTTCAGCGAACTGACGAGCAAATTCCAAATCAGGAGTACCTGTTTCACACCAAACCATATCAGCGTAAGCAGCGTATGCCAAACCACGGGAGATTGCTTGATCCAAGCCCTTGCGTGTTTTGTAAAAGCCTTCTGGAGTGCGCTCGCCTGTTAAGAATGGCTTGTCGTTTTCATCATAGTCAGACGTCAACAAATCAGCGGCTTCAGCATCGGTACGAGCCAAAATAATAGTTGAAACACCCATGACATCAGCAGCTAAACGTGCAGAGATCAGCTTCTGAACTGACTCAGCTGTAGGCAACAATACTTTTCCGCCCAAGTGACCACACTTCTTCACTGAAGACAATTGGTCTTCGAAGTGAACGCCAGCAGCACCTTGCTTGATCAATGCTTTGCTTAATTCAAATGCATTCAATACGCCACCGAAACCGGCTTCAGCATCAGCAACGATAGGAGCAAAATACTCGATATAAGCAGCGTCGCCCTTGTTAACGCCTCTTGCAGTTTGAATTTCATCAGCACGTTGGAATGAGTTGTTAATACGCTCAACCATCTTAGGAACTGAGTCAACCGGATACAAGGATTGGTCTGGATACATCGCTGCGTATGAGTTACCGTCAGCAGCAACTTGCCAACCTGACAAGTAGATGGCCTGAACGCCAGCTTTAACCTGTTGCATTGCTTGACCACCAGTCAAAGCACCTAAACAGTTAACGTAAGCTTCGCTATTCACTAGCTCCCACAATCTTTCAGCGCCATGCTTGGCCAATGTGTGCTCAATCTTCAACGAGCCACGAAGACGTACTACGTCTTCAGCTGTGTAGCCACGGGTAATGCCTTTCCAACGTGGATTGGTATCCCAGTCTTTTTGAATTGCTGCGATTTCTGCTTTGCGGTCTGCCATGTTTTTCTCCCTAAGTTAAACAAGTACTTCTAATCACTAATATTGAGACACTAAATTAAGACAATTAAGTCTTATGTCTTATATAAGAGTTTAAGCAACCAGGAAAACCATGCAAGAACTATTTGAGTGTTTTTTGAAAATAATTAATCCATTAAATTCAATGGCTTAATATATATTTTTTGTAATGTGAAATTATTGCCCAAGGGACGAAAAGAGCCCACTAATGAAATGTTGCGCTGCATTTTGCATATGGAAATGTCTTTTCACATTATGAAAAGAGGAGAGATTGATTAACTAGGCTTGGCTGCAGTGATTGTCGCAACCTTAAATCCAGTCAAGATGATCATGAATTGCAGTAGAGCAATGCCTACAAACAAGAGCTTAGGCAAACCAACATCCAAGAAAATTCCGAAGACCAGTGGGCTTAGGGCAGCACCTAAATCTATACCTGAATACACAATGCCGTAAACCCTGCCCGATGAGCCCGAAGGTGTTGCAGAGCGAATCATCAAATCGCGGGATGGCGCTGCGATTCCCATGCCAAGACCAATCACAATAAAGGCAATCACAATCAACGCTACTGGCACTAAACCTGTAGCCATTAAGAGACCCATCGCGATGTTGACGGTAAAGCAGATCGTGATAATGCGCTCAGGCACTTTTAATTTAATGGCTAGATAGCCGCCCAATAACATCCCTCCAGCGCCACCCAAGGACATGAGCGTTAAGTAGTAATTGCCAGAGCTCACAGCAATATCATAGATTTTAAAAAGCGCAGTTGGGGCAAAAGATTGCAGGCCAGTAGTTGCAGCCATGGTAAAGAAAAAGAAGATCCAACAAAACCAAACCACTGGTAACTTCAGAAAGCCAAATGTACTCATGGGTGCGCCACCAAGATTACTCGCCACATGACTGGCTTCAGACTCCTCTCGCCTTGCCTTTACATCATCCACAAGGCGTGCCCGACTGATCCACAGGGTTGCCATAATCAGCACTTCTAGCACTGCGGCTGACAAAAAAGCTATGCGCCAATCCGCTATGGTTGTTACGGCCACCATGAATGCTGGAGCAGCAGCCCAACCAATATAGCCAGTGACCCCATGAATGGAATAGGCATAAGGTAAATTTAGCGGTGAAATTTTATGGTTAATCAGTGTGTAATCTACTGGATGGAAAACCCCATTTCCACAACCCGCAATAACTGCGCCTAGTACCAACATGGCATAACCATTACTTTGTGAATACACCAAGGCCGCCAAAGCAAGCAAACCAACTCCGACAAGCAGAACAGGTCGAGCACCAATACGATCAACCAGAAAACCAGAGGCGGCTTGAACAATGCAGGAGACCACAAAGAAGATGGTCATGAGTAAACCAAGCTCGGCATAGTTAAAGCCGAACTCCGCCTTCAACCAGGGAAACATGGGAGGCAAAATTAAGTGAAAGAAATGGGAGCTGCCGTGAGCCAGGCTAATAAGACCAACAACCCGGACATCACTGGCACGCCTCAATTTGAGTGCATCAGTCATGTGCCGAGTTTACTGGTGCAGGAAAATTCCTGCCGACATTGCTACCGCTTACTTGGTGAAGTTAAAGTCACCGTTCTTATCTACGTCTACAGGAACTGTGTCCTTAGGACCGAACTTGCCCTCCAGGATCATCTTGGAGACTGGGTTCTCAATATATTGCTGAATAGCGCGCTTGAGGGGTCTTGCTCCAAATACCGGATCAAAGCCCACCTCTGCAATCTTCTTAAGTGCGGCATCACTCACCTCAAGCTGCATATCAATCTTAGCCAAGCGGGCGGATAGGTTCTTGAGCAAGATCTTCGCAATATTGGCGATATTGTCTTTATCCAAACCATGGAACACCACAATCTCGTCAATCCGGTTTAAGAACTCGGGGCGGAAATGACTCTTTAACTCTTCAAATACCGCTTCTTTAATCTCTAACTGCTTCTTACCGACCATCGACTGAATGAGGTGCGATCCGATATTGCTGGTCATCACAATCACCGTGTTCTTAAAGTCTACGGTACGACCTTGACCATCCGTTAAGCGGCCATCATCCAATACTTGCAAGAGCACGTTAAAGACATCCGGGTGAGCCTTTTCAATCTCATCAAACAAGATAACGCTGTAAGGATGGCGACGGACTTGCTCAGTGAGGTAACCGCCCTCCTCGTAACCGACATAGCCTGGGGGCGCACCAATCAAGCGAGCAACACTATGCTTCTCCATGAACTCACTCATGTCAATACGAATCAAGTGGTCTTCGCTATCAAATAAGAATCCAGCTAGAGCTTTGCAAAGCTCAGTCTTTCCAACACCTGTTGGCCCCAAGAATAAAAATGATCCATAAGGACGATGTTCTTCAGAAAGACCGGCGCGGGAACGGCGGATTGCATCGGATACCGCACGAATAGCTTCCTCTTGACCCACTACGCGCTTATGTAACAACTCTTCCATCTTGAGTAATTTATCGCGCTCGCCCTGCATCATCTTCGATACCGGAATACCCGTTGCGCGCGACACGACTTCAGCGATTTCTTCTGCGCCAACTTGGGTGCGTAAAAGCTTGTGCTTCACAACGCCATCTTTATCACCTTTTGCTTCAGCGGCGGCTGCAGATTTGAGTTTTGCCTCTAGCTCTGGCAATTTGCCATATTGCAATTCAGCAACTTGCTCCAACTTACCTTCACGTTGCAATTTATTAATATCGGCACGAACTTTTTCTATCTCTTCCTTGAGGTGAGCGGCGCCCAATACGGCACCTTTTTCTGCTTTCCAGATTTCTTCTAGATCGGCATACTCGGCGCCGAGACGCTTAATCTCATCTTCAATCAAGCCAAGACGTTTTTGTGAGGCTTCGTCTTTTTCCTTCTTAACAGCTTCACGTTCAATCTTGAGCTGAATGAGTCGACGCTCAAGCTTATCCATCACCTCTGGCTTGGAATCAATCTCCATCCGAATGCGAGAGCCCGCTTCATCAATAAGGTCGATCGCCTTGTCTGGCAAGAAACGATCGGTGATGTAGCGATGCGAGAGTTCTGCGGCCGCCACAATGGCAGGGTCGGTAATTTGAATCCCATGGTGAAGCTCATAGCGTTCTTGCAAACCACGCAAGATCGCAATAGTCGCTTCCACACTAGGTTCCTCCACCATTACTTTTTGGAAGCGACGCTCAAGTGCAGCATCTTTCTCAATGTATTTGCGGTACTCATCCAAAGTGGTTGCGCCAATGCAATGTAACTCGCCACGCGCCAATGCGGGCTTGAGCATATTGCCGGCATCCATGGCGCCATCGCCCTTACCGGCGCCGACCATCGTATGTATCTCATCAATGAAGATAATGGTTTGGCCTTCGTCTTTGGCAACATCGCTCAGAACAGCTTTGAGGCGCTCCTCGAACTCGCCACGATACTTAGCGCCAGCCAATAACAAGGCCATATCTAATACCAGAACACGTTTGTTTTTGAGGGTTTCAGGAACTTCACCATTGACGATACGTTGGGCTAAACCCTCCACAATCGCTGTTTTACCAACGCCTGGCTCACCAATGAGAACGGGGTTGTTCTTGCCACGACGCTGCAAGATCTGAATGGTGCGACGAATCTCATCATCACGACCAATCACAGGATCGAGCTTACCCATACGAGCACGCTCAGTTAAATCGATGGTGTATTTCTTTAAGGCTTCACGTTGACCTTCAGCATCTGCACTATTCACTGATTCTCCTCCGCGTACTAAATCAATAGCCGCCTCTAACGATTTACGATGTAAACCATTTTCACGAGCAATCTTACCCAGCTCGCCCTTATCATCCGCTACCACCAGCAAGAACAACTCACCAGCGATAAATTGATCATTACGTTTATTGGCTTCTTTCTCACAAAGGTTGAGCCAGTTACTTAAATCGCGACCCACCTGCACTTCACCGCTAGTGCCTTGCACTTCTGGGAGATTGCTAATAAGCTTGTTGGCACCTTTTTCTAGGTTCTGCACATTAACGCCAGCGCGAGTTAATAAACTCTTGGCGCCACCATCTGAGTCACGCAACATCGCCAGCAACAAATGGGCTGGCTCGATATATTGATTATCTTTTGCCAAAGCAAGGCTTTGCGCCTCGCTGAGCGCTTCTTGAAACTTCGTAGTTAATTTATCTATTCTCATTTTGCAAATCCCATCTACTCGATATATTTTTGTACATTTCTATCTATAGAATATAGGGGTATTCCTACTAATTTCAAGTCTTTCAGACCCATTTTAAGTGAATTTATCCCTATTTTGACCTGGCTCGTTTACCTCCTAGAGTGCGCTGATGGCAGTTATTACGCCGGCATCACCAACCGTTTGGAGCATCGCTTGGCAGCCCATAATTCAGGGGGTGGCGCTCGCTATACGAGAGCGCGTAGACCGGTGACCCTCTTGGCAACCCAAGACCACCCAGACCGATCTGAGGCCTCTAAAGCAGAGGCAAGACTCAAGAAATTGCCTAGGGCTGAAAAGCTAGGATTTTTTAAAGCCTAGACTATTGGGTGGGCTAACGCAGGATCCATAAGCACCAAAGGGATCACTTGGCACTTAAAGCTTCCCGCTAGTGCTTTTTTCAAGATCTTGTAAATATCTAGATCAAACTCAGCCTCTCCCGAATCAGCCAATTCATAAAGCTCTTCCTCGTTTATCGCTGTTCCTAGATAGCGCCATCGATCAACTACGTGCATATGGCCAGCCTCTTTAATTGCAGCGGGCCCCGAATAAGGCCAGACCTGAACCTGAAATAATTCCAAAGCGGTCTTGAGTTGAAGATTATGTAATTCGATGGGGGAGTGCCCGATGCACGCACCCCCACATTGCCTTACTTGATAGCCAAAGCAAGCCTTTCCATCAATGCGCTTCTCTAAACCTAGGAGCGCTTCACATAGTCGATATTTTTTTGCAATCGCTTTGAGATAAGAGTTAGCCTCTCTTTTGCTATAGAACAAGCCATACAAGTTTTCCTGAATTCCAGGATCTAATTCACGATGACCGACGAGGTACGGGGTTAGCACGCCATCCTCATCAAACTCTAATCTCCAGGCACAAAGATCTTTAGAGCGACGTAATTTAATGTTCATGCTGGGCATGCGCTCTTTTATTAGTCGCGATTCCAGAATCAATGCACCTAACTCCCCACTTGTTTCAATCCAATCGATATCCCTCACCTGCAAAGAGAGTTTCATTTCCTTGCGCAAGGTAAGCGCTCCTTGAAAATGCCCCATCACTCTGCTGCGCAATGAAATACTCTTGCCGATATACAGCGGAACTTGATTCTCGCCATAAAAAATATAGCAGCCAGGCTTTTCTGGAATGGAGTCCACCAGCGCCTTATCAATATTGGGCGGCAAACTCGCATTAGCAATTAGTTGATTGACTGCCTTAAGTAGGGCGTCACGCCCCAGCTTAGCCTCGCATACTCGCCAAAACTGGAGGAGTAGATCGGCGTCACCCAGTGCGCGATGGCGCGAGCTAAGCTCTAAGTGATGGGCGCTAATGATGGTATCTAGATTGTGCCTAGGTTGCTCTGGAAATAGTAATCTAGAAAGCTTTACAGTGCAAAGCACTTTGGGCTTAAAGTCGATGCCCGCCCGTTTAAACGATGCCTTCAGAAATCCATAATCAAATCGAGCGTTATGGGCCACAAAAATCTTACCCTCCAGCTCTCGCGCAATCTCTGCCGCTAAGTTCTCAAAGGTGGGCTGCTTAATCACCATCTCCGGCCGGATGCCGGTCAAACTTTGGATATTTTGCGGAATACATGCTTGGGGATTAATGAGGCTTTCCCAAGTCTCTACCTGATCATGAATCAGAGATTTGATACCAACTTCGGTAATGCGATCGCGCTCAAAATGAGAGCCAGTTGTCTCGATATCAACGAAGGCAATTGGAGGATATTCATGATCACTCAAGGACATATGAGATTTCGTGAGTCACCCTTCTTTAAACCGCTTTGTGTAAGTAGTCACCAAAACTAAAAATAGAATTTGGCCCTAGCGGAACATCCTCTACTTTTTTAAATGTCGTTTTAACTACTCTCTGAACTTCGCCCCTTGACGTCTTATCAACCTTTAACTCTGGGTATGAGTAAGTCTGACGCTCTGGGGCAGATTTAATCTCACTGAATCGGGGCACATACTCTTTAATTGCATCGGAGAGGTTGACATTTGCCATGCAACTCAACATGTAAGCCTCCAGGGACTGATATAACTCACTAGCGATATCGCAGGCCTCAACTTTTCGTTTTTTAATATAGTTCATTGCTAGAACTACATCCTTAATAGTGACTATTTTGGGATCTTGTAACAGGGTATAGCCACCATTTCGCCCCTTTGTCCCTTTGACAATACCCGCGGCGCGCAAAGCACTCAGCAGCAACTCTATTCTGCTAATAGATAGTTTTTGGCGTTGCGCTAATTCCAAGCCAGTAACGGGCTGAATACTGCTCGAATGAGAGGCAATATCCACTAAGGCGTTGAGGGCGGCTTTCACTGCTGTATTGATGTTCATAGTGAATTTAACAAATATATTGAATTAATAGGAGTATCGGATTGAATGCTGATTTCTGCAGAGCGTCAGTTCTTAACCCTTTTTGACTCATGGTTGCAATCAACCAAGGTAGGACCCAATCTCGGCGATGAGACTCTTCAATTGCTCGCGCCTGAGAAACTGGCCAATCTCAACACACTGTCCATTCTGCGTGATAAAAAATATCTTTTCGTGCTCATGCGGCTGGGATAGACGAACCCAGCGGGTATTGAATTCCACAACGGTCTCTTTATAGGCGATAAATTTCCTCACCACCAAGCGTGTGCCGCTAATTTCTATTTCCTCAAAATCTAAGGCATGTCGGCAGTAGACCAAAAAGCCAATGGTCACGGCAGTCAACTCTATTGCAGTGAAGATCAAAATGATTTTTACTCCAGCAAATAGAAAACCCGTCGCCACAGTTACCGACAGACAAACCAGCGCGAGGTAAAACTTGAGCAACTGACTGGGTGTCAATGCGCAGTTTCGCCTCATCTTCCAAGATTTCATTTTGGAAAATACCGTAGAGACTCAGCTATTAACGGCTTTGGCTTTTTTGGCCTTCTCAAGCTGATCCGCACTTCGCTGCTGAAAGTCGACCATGGTGTGATAACCCATCTGGTAGCAGGGGCAATGCTTACCTAAAATCCAGCGCGCAACCTTAACGCGTAATTTTTGAATCATATTGGTTCTCCTATTAATAGGATGCAATTTAGCTTAAATGCAAAATTCCTGCTGAACCCAAAGTCATTTTTACTGGTGAGCAGACTAAGGCTAAATCCTTTAAATTTGACATATGACAAAAACTTCCTCGACCAATCGCTGGATCCCCCTATTTCCCCTTGGAACCGCCCTTTTTCCAGGTGGATTCATTACTCTCAAAATTTTTGAAGCGCGCTACTTGGACATGATGAAGCGCTGCCTTCGAGAAGATGCTCCCTTTGGCGTTATTAGCATTCTTGATGACAAAGTCTTTGATTCTGACGCTAAGGCGATGGCTAACTTTTCTAATATTGGCACTTTGGCAAAATTAACGGAGTTTGATCCCATTCAACCCGCTCTCTATATGACCAAGTCCTATGGAATGCAACGCTTTAGAGTGCTAGAAATTAGACAAGAGTCTGATGGTTTATGGGCGGGCCAGGTTGAGCTGATTGATGCTGATCCCGCAACCCCACTGCCAAGGGAGCATGAAAAAGTAGCCTCCCTCCTAAATGACATCATTTCTACCATCAAAAGTGAAGGCCTGTTAGGGGATGAAGCCTTCAAGACATCAGTGAATCTTAATGACTGTGGCTGGGTTTCCAATCGACTGGCTGAGCTTCTACCGCTCCCCCTCGCCCAGAAGAACCACTTGCTTGCGCAAAGCAACCCCAGAATCCGGCTCGATTTAATTTCTGAAATTATCGAGGATGATGGTCTTCACAAAATCATGATTCATTAAAAATATGATTGATAAGCTAATTCGTCGGTCAATTCGAGAAATGGTGGGCGGCGGAGGTCCACCGGTCGCCTTTCTATCACCTGCAGGCGATAGGGGTCTCTTTGGTCCAGAATCAATAGCCTGGAAGGTGCATGCAGATTTTATTTCCATGATGATTGGCGGTATCAGCTCTTTGGTCTTACAAGCCCTTCATCCAAAAGCACTCGCTGGTGTATGGGATCACTCCAGCTTTCGAGAAGATCTCAAAGGTAGGCTAGGTAGGACAGCCTTCTTCATTGCGGCAACTACCTACGGCCCTAACGAAATGGCAAATAGCATCATTAATCGCGTTAATCAGATTCATCAAAAAGTAACCGGGCTTGATGAATTCAATAATCCCTATAGGGCGGATGATCCCAACTTACTTGCATGGGTTCATCTGACAGAAACTCGTAGCTTTATGCGCTCCTATGAGTCATACCGGAGCGAAACCCTAAGGCCGTCTCAAAAGGATCAATATTTTGCAGAGATGAAAATGCTTGGGCAAAGATTGGGCGCCATTGATTTACCCGACACGTATGCTGATACAGAACTTGCCATTCAACAATATCACCCTCAATTGCACTATGGGGATAGAGCTAAAAGCATTATCAGCTTATTGGAACATTTTCCAAGCAGCCTGGGCTCCAGGCCATTTGTCAAAATGATTAGTCGTGCTGGCTTTCTAAATCTGCCTAATTGGGTATATCCCATTATCGATCGACCACAACCAGGCCGACTAGAGCGGCTAGCGATGACTTCTGCCATTCGGCTCATGGCAATTCCTGTTAGAGAAGCACTGAAAGACGGCGTTGCCGCCCACTCCCTCCGTAGGATTTACGGATCACCCTTATGAAACAGAAATCATGATTACAAATTATCTTATTTCCGGCATGGTGGGAATCATGCTTTTCTTTACTGTTGTAGTGGCTCCTACGGTATTCAAAGTTTTACCCGTAGAGTGGTCTAGCAAATACGTAAGAAATTTTTTTCCGAAATACTATGCTTTTTTGGGGTTTATTACCTTGGTAACTGTATTTACCGAACAGAATCCTATTGGCAGGCTCTATTTAATCTCATGTGCAGTTTTGTTTGCCTTCACCTTATTTTTTCTCACAGGAAAAATCAATGCCGCAAAAGATGAGGGGAAAAACAAGCAATTTCAAGTGCTACATGGCTTAAGCGTCGTAATTAATATCGCTCAACTCTGTATTTTTATCTACCTACTAACTAAATCATTATGAAATTATTTAGCAAGCTCATTTTCATTGGTCTGTGTGTGGCATTAGCTGTGTCGGTGCGTGCTCAACACATTGGTAAAGACCAAATCAGCCTAGACTACAAAAAATCGTGCGCAAAAGAGCAGGTCAAACTACACGCCAAATTAAAAGATATGCCCGCTAGTGCATTCACTGATTACTGTGATTGCACTACCCGCCAACTAGTGATCAATATCAGTCCAGCTCAATTAAAAGAACTGGATCAAGACAAGAGTCGTCCGGATTGGCTTAAGGCAGCAGAACAATCCGCTAGTAAGGCCTGCCTCAAAGAAAGTCCTAAGATTCAGGTTTAGTGTTTTCAGGCTCGGGGCTCGAGTCTGGAGATTTTTTTCTTGCTGACATCAGGGGTGGTGCGCTCATTTTCTCGCCATCCCATACTTGGCCACACCAACACTCCCCTGCATCATTAATGATGCAGACGCCTGAGCCACAACAATGCTTATCTGGTGCTTTCATGATTAACCTATCCATTCCGAACAACTCATAATGAGGTCTATTCTAGAGTTTTTAATGAAACAACGTATTCATCCTCAGTCTATCCACCCGTCATGAAAAACTCGTTATTTGATCTTTTGAGCACCCCAGAGCCAATTGCTATATTGGCAAAAGATGGTCAAGCCGAATATCTCAACAATTTTTATGCCGTAGATGAGTGTCATTATTTATTTAAGAGTCTACTAAGCCACCTACCGTGGGAATCCGATCAGATAATCATGTTTGGAAAGTTAGTTACTACCAGCAGAAAAGTTGTCTGGGTAGCCGATCCTGAGTGCCTGTATACCTACTCTGGAATTCAAAAAATACCTCAGGACTGGACTAATGAGTTGCTACAAATAAAGCACAAGCTAGAGCAAGTAACTGGCCATACCTACAACTCTTGCTTACTTAATCTGTATCACAACGGCAATGAGGGTATGGGCTGGCATAGCGATAACGAGAAAGAACTAGATAGCGCTACCCCTATTGCATCAGTCAGTCTTGGCGCTCGACGTAAATTTGCATTTCGCCATAAGCAGGATAAAACGACTACTTCAGTGTTTCTTGAAAATGGCAGCCTACTCATCATGCATCCACCCATGCAAGAGCACTGGCAACACAGCCTTCTCAAAACCAAGATCGCTACAAGCCCCCGAATCAACCTTACCTTTCGAAAAATACTACCTAGAATATGAATCCCAAAAGAGCAATTAAGAAGGTGGCTGTTATTGGCGCAGGTATTGCAGGCCTCTCCTGCGCAAGAGAATTGCAATCATTCGGCATGTTGGTAGACGTCTTTGAAAAGAGCCGCGGCCCTAGTGGAAGAATGAGCACACGGCGGATGCAAGATTGGTCTGCAGACCATGGGGCCCAATACTTTACTGCTAGGGATCCACGCTTTATTAAGGAAGTGCAAAGATGGAGACAAGCTGGCATCGCTGATATTTGGACGCCCAAACTGAAGGTATATGAGAGCAATGTATGGTGCGATAGTAGTTCACAGGAAACGCGCTACGTTGGAACCCCCAATATGAACTCGCCGGGAAAGTATTTAACTGAAGACCTATCGGTGAAATATGAACGAACAATAACCGGACTGGAGTCGAGAGATGGTCAATGGGCCATTCACTGCAGTGAAAGTGGAGCAGTCGCAACACTGTACGATTGTGTTGTATTCGCTATACCAGCCCCCCAGGCAAGCGCCTTGCTGAAGAATCTGGATGCTCGAGCTTCTAGCATTAGCAATTCGGCACAGATGAAGGCTTGCTGGACAATGATGGCGCACCTTCCGCACCAACTCGCGACAGACTTTGATGCAGCATTTATCAACCAAGAAATTATCAATTGGATTTGTCAAAACGGATCCAAACCAATGCGCCAAGGAACGATGTGGACCATCAATGGAAGTCCAGCCTGGAGTCAAGAGAATGTGGAGCTTAGCAAAGATGATGCTCAAGACCAGATGATGGAATGCCTGACGAGGCTTGGGTTTAACTGTCAGGATGCTGAAATCAGCATGCACCGCTGGCGCTACGCAAGCGGAAGCCTGGAAAATTCAATCGATTTTCTTTCACTACCGGATATCCGTTTAGGGCTGTGTGGGGACTGGCTTAACGGAGGCAGAGTAGAAGGTGCTTGGTTAAGCGGACTCGGCCTGGCCGTAGATATTCATCAGTCCACCAAACAATATTTATAAGGATTGGGTTAGCAAAAAACCACCTCTAAGGGTGGCTGGTTGATTTCTTATTGGAAATTAAAAAGCGTTTTTAAGACGCTCTAGCGAATAGATTTCTCTCAAATGCAACATTTGATAAGCTACGCGATCTTTGAGTAATCCAGTGATGGTTGCTGGGCCGTCAGAGTAATTTCTCATGACATCAGCCTTCAGGTTATAAATAGGCCAGTTTCCTTGACCGCCCACATTAGGATTACCAGTTTTGGCAAACGCAGCCCAACTAGCCGACATTTTTTCAGTAAGGGCCTGATCTGCAGGGCTATTCTTATCTACGATTGGATACCAATCTTTTGGCCAAGCATGGGTTTTCTTAAAGTCAGCAATATCTCTTTCGATTCTGGCGCATTGATCCAATTCAGATTCAATCCGTTTTGGAGCCTGAGGCATTAATGCCAAACTTCCAAATACGTAAGTGATTTCAAAAGTATGCGGCGACCCTGGAAAAGCAGGTCGAATATTCTTCGTTAAATAGTCATAGTAATAAGCGTAACCTGGAGCCACACCGTTCATGCTGTCAGCCAATAGTTTCGTACTAGCCCGATACATCAAGTCTTGAATTACAAAAGAATTCAAAATACATTTGTCTTTGACCTTGGAATAGAGCTTTTCGATAATTTTTGGGTCTTCATGCACCTGCTTCATAAACACATCCAATGACGGCTCACCAGGCAACATAAAGTCAGAGTCAAATGAGTTCGTACCAATCATGAAAGGCACTTTTGCTTGCTTACCTGCCGCAAATAAAGGAATGGGATCGCCCTTAATGATCTGGCCATCAATAAAAGGTCCGCCAAACTCACCGGCATAAAAATCCCCTCCATTAAGAACCAGCTTATCTGCTGGCAACCCCCTTAACTCTGCCAACGATTTCACGCCAAGCGCAGCCATGTATTTAGCGTCGATCTCAACCTCGGACGTAAGTCCTAGGCGTTTCTCAGTCATGCCACGCAAGGGGCTCTGTTGGGCGCTCTGCGCAATTGCCTTATGAAATAAACCTTTAGCCGCATCAGAAACCATTAACCAAGTAACACTCCGCCCACCGGCAGACTGACCAAAGATCGTCACATTATCTGGATTCCCACCAAATGCAGCGATATTATTTTTAACCCACTTGAGAGAGGCAATTTGATCCATCGTGCCGTAATTTCCAACTGGCTCGTCCTTGGCTTTCGCTTCTGCTATTAACTCTTTGGGAGCGAAAAAACCGAGTGAGCCCAAACGGTAATCAACTGTCACTACGATCACTCCGTTTCTCACTAAATTAATCGGAGTGAACTGTGGGTCACTAGCTCCATCGACTAATAAGCCACCCCCATGAAACCAGACCATCACCGGCATGTTCTTGCTGGCTTTTTCAGGTAAGTACACGTTCAACTTTAGACAGTCTTCACTACCAGGAAGTACAAGGCCTGCACTGAGATTCTTAATGAAAGCTTGAGGACATGAAGCGCCGAATTTGCTAGCATCTCGTACCCCACTCCAAGCCATGGCTGGCTGTGGCGGTCTCCACCTGAGCTCGCCTATCGGAGGATCTGCATAAGGGATATTCTTAAATGCCTGCATCTTGTACTCAAGAGCCCCTTGAAGTTGTCCATTTTCAACTTGCACAATTGGTCGCTCAGCAGCGCAGATAGTCAAAGCAATACTACTTAGTAGAAGGGTAAATATCTTTTTCATCTAACTCTTCCTAATGGGGGTATGGCTTTATAAAGAGCGGCGTGGAAAAACTTAATTCTTTTTCCAGCGCGCCATTGCAACATCGTCAGTTACACGGGCATCCACCCACCTACTACCTTCTAAGGTCTCTTCTTTTTTCCAGAACGGGGCTGCCGTTTTAAGGTAGTCCATGATGAACTCGCAAGCAGCAAATGCTTCTCCTCGGTGTGCACTGGTGACTGCTACCAGCACAATTTGATCTTCAGGCAATAGCGGTCCCACTCGATGGATGACTAGCGTCCTGTAAAGATCCCAGCGGCCTCTGGCTTGCGTGGTGATTTCCTCAAGGGATTTTTCTGTCATACCGGGATAGTGTTCCAGCGTCATACCCTTAACCTGGCTACCGTCATTCATATCACGCACAGTACCAACGAAAGTCACTACTGCACCTACGCGAGGATCATCCTTGTGAAGCGCTTTGACTTCAGTCGTTAAATCAAAGTCTGCCTCTTGAATGCGAATGAAATCATTCTGCATCTTAGCCACCAGTAACCGGAGGGAAGAAAGCCACTTCGGCACCCTCAACTAGTGATGTTGTGTCTTTAACCATTTCTTGATTTAAGGCACAGCGAATTACCTTGCCGCTGGCTAATATTTCAGCCCAAGGATCTCCACGTTGAATTAGATAACTTCTTAAATCGGCAATCGTCTTTACTCCCGCTGGAGCAGTCATACTCTCCTCAGCAAGGCCAAGACCTTCTCGCAGTGAGGCAAAGAATCGCAATTGGAGTTTCATGGGTGAATGCTAATCCGATTAGACTAGGAGGGCATTAAAAGGAATGTATTTCACTATATCCCCTACCTTGAATGCCTGTCCTGGAGGGCAATCTACTAAGCCATCACCCCATGAGGCGCTGGTAAGAACCCCGGAGCTTTGATTGGGGAATAGATCTAAGCCGCCTTGGGCATTAATCTTGACGCGTAGGAATTCATTACGGCGATCGGCTTTGAGCCAATCAAAGTCAGCGCGCATTGGGTAGGCTTGGGGAGGACTCACATCCCGCCCTTGCAGCTTCAGAATAAATGGTCGCACAAACAATAGGAAAGTTACAAAGCTGGATACCGGATTACCAGGTAAACCAATAAACCAAGTTTCCGCTTCGGCCACTCCGCCCTTTAAATCATCGGACTTGCGTACGGCACCAAAAGCCAAGGGCTTGCCAGGTTTGATGCCAATCTGCCAGAGATCTAGCCTACCTTCGGCAGTCACTGCGGGCTTGATGTGGTCCTCTTCACCAACCGATACACCACCAGAAGTAATAATCAAGTCATGGTCTTTACTGGCTTTACGCAAGGTTTCTCGGGTGGCATCAAGACTATCAGGAACAATTCCAAAGTCAGTAGCATCGCAACCCAAGGATTTAATACATGCCAACAAGGTATCGCGATTAGAGTTGTAGATGCCGCCTGGTTTGAGTGGCTCGCCAGGTAGAGAAAGTTCATCGCCAGTAAAAAAAAGCAGCAACTTTGACTTTGCGCTTCACATTTAAATGCGTTAAGCCAGCAGAAGCGGCCACACCCAATTCTTGAGGACGGAGAAAAGTGCCTGCAATTAATGCGGTCTCGCCTCCAGTCAAATCTTCGCCCCGCTTACGAATCCATTGCCCCGATGTTGGCGCTATATTTACCTGCACTTCATCAGTTGATCCATCTGGAATAACGCAGTCTTCTTGCATCACTACCGCATCAGCACCAGGCGGAACTGGGGCACCGGTAAATATTCTGGCGGCAGTACCTGGCTCGAGCTGCATACCCATAGAGCCAGCCGGAATGCGTTGCGCAATTTTCAGAATATTTCCGGGAGTTTGGGTATCGGCAGTGCGGACTGCGTAACCATCCATCGAGGTGTTATCCAGCGGCGGTACATCGGCCAAGCTATTAACGCTTTCCGCAAGCACACGACCCAAGGCAGCTTGCATCGCAAGTGTTTCAGTTTCATTCACGGGCTTTGCGTGAGAGAGTAAATGATCTAAAGCCTGCTGAGCAGTCAACATTGGTGGCTTAGTCATAGTGCTTTATGTATTTAGTTGAGATGAGTGGTGATGAAGTTTTTGACTTGATTGACATCGGCATCCATATTTTCAACGCGCTGCGGCAAAGACTTGATATCTTTAAATGCAGCCGGACACTCTGCAGGACGGCCCAAAGCAATTTCAATCGTCTCTTCAAACTTAATCGGCAACGCAGTCTCAAGTACCAGCATAGGGACTCCGGCTTGCAAATGCTCACGCGCCACCTTCACACCATCTGCAGTGTGCGTATCAATCATGACACCATAGCGTTGATCAATATCGCGGATCGTGTCTAAACGATTTTGATGGGTGCTACGACCAGATTGGAAGCCGTATTTACCGATCTCTCTAAAGATTGTTTCTTTAGAAATATCAAATCCACCAGCTTCATCTACTTGCTTAAACATGCCTGCAGTTATTTTGCCGTCCTGACCCATGAGGTCAAAGACAAAACGTTCAAAGTTACTCGCTTTGGAGATATCCATAGAGGGACTGGAGGTATGCAAAGTCTCAGCGGACTTACGCGCACGATAAACCCCAGTACGGAAGAACTCATCAAGAACATCATTCTCATTGGTGGCTGCAACCAAATGCGCGATCGGTAAACCCATCATACGGGCAATGTGGCCAGCGCAGATATTACCAAAGTTGCCTGATGGCACAGTGAAGGAAACTTTTTCTGTACTCGACTTGGTGGCTAACAAATAGCCTTGGAAGTAATACACGACCTGGGCCACAACACGACCCCAGTTAATAGAGTTTACGGTACCAATTTGGTGATTGGCTTTAAAGGCGTGGTCGTTGCTCACTGCCTTCACAATATCTTGGCAATCATCGAACACACCTGCTACTGCCAGATTGAAAATATTCGGATCTTGCAAGGAATACATTTGCGCAGATTGGAAAGAGCTCATCTTGCCGCGTGGCGAGAGCATAAAAACCTTGACGCCCTCTTTGCCACGCATTGCATACTCAGCAGCACTACCAGTATCACCAGAGGTGGCGCCCAAAATATTGAGCTTCTGGCCTTTTTTCTTTAGGGCATATTCAAAGAGATTGCCGAGTAACTGCATCGCCATATCTTTAAATGCCAAAGTGGGTCCATTAGACAAACTGAGAAGGCCAATACGCGTACCCTGCTCTTCACCCATCCAATGCAATGGTGTGATGTCTTTAGCATTGTCTTCAGCGCGGCCATTGCAATAAACCTGCTCTGTATAAGTTTTACGCAATAAGGCACGTAAATCTGCCTCGGGAATGTCGTCGCAATACAGGCTCAAGACTTCATAAGCGAGATCAGCATAAGACAAACCGCGCCATGAATCCAATTGCTCTTTAGTGACCTTGGGGTACTCAATAGGTAAATACAGGCCACCATCCGGCGCTAAACCACCAAGCAGAATTTCTAGAAAGGATTGTTGCGGGCTATTGCCCCGAGTCGATTGGTAACGCATGTTTATATTAGGACAGATTTTCTAAACGGATCTTCACCACTTCGCCCGCGACAGTTTTCAGGTCCTGAATCTCCTGAATCGCTGCAAGCATGTGTTTTTCTTTAGTCTCGTGAGTCAGGGCAACCAAATCAGTTTGGCTTTCACCCTCGTCCGCTTCTTTTTGCAGGAGAGCATCAATCGAAATACCATGGGCAGCTAAGATCTTGGTAATGTCAGCCAACACGCCAGCTTGGTCAGCTACACGCAGACGTAAGTAATAGCTGGTGGTGATTTCACCCATAGGCAATACAGCGATATCGCGCACTGCATCTGGCTGGAATGCTAAGTAGGGAACGCGACTCTCAGGGCTCGCGCCCAATAAACGGGTGATATCCACTAAATCGGCAATTACTGCTGAAGCAGTTGGCTCGGAGCCTGCGCCTTTACCGTAGTAAAGCGTAGTGCCAACTGCATCGCCAAATACTTGAACAGCGTTCATCGCACCTTCAACGTTTGCAATCAAACGCTTAGTTGGAATCAATGTCGGATGAACACGCAGCTCTACACCGGCAGCGGTCTTTTTAGCGATACCGAGCAACTTAATGCGATAGCCTAACTGCTCAGCATATTTAATATCGATTGCATCTAATTTAGTAATGCCTTCAACGTGTGCTTTTTCAAACTGCATTGGAATACCAAATGCAATCGCACTCATGATGGTTGCTTTATGGGCAGCATCAACGCCTTCAATGTCAAAAGTTGGATCTGCTTCTGCGTAACCTAAGCGTTGCGCCTCCTTCAAGACAGTTGCAAAGTCCAAACCTTTGTCGCGCATCTCAGAAAGAATGAAGTTAGTTGTGCCGTTAATGATGCCGGCGATCCACTCAATACGGTTGGCAGTTAAGCCTTCGCGCAAAGCCTTAATAATCGGAATGCCGCCAGCAACAGCCGCTTCAAATGCGACCATCACACCCTTTTCATGGGCGGCTTTAAATATCTCATTGCCGTGCACTGCAATCAAAGCCTTATTAGCTGTGACCACATGCTTACCAGCAGCGATTGCCTCAAGCACCAAGTCTTTCGCAATGCCGTAGCCGCCAATCAATTCAACAACGATATCGATCTCAGGATTATTAATCACCGCACGTGCATCACTCACAACTTGCGCGTGGTCCTTTACCAATTCCTTGGCCCGCTCTACATTAAGATCGGCTACGGTATGAATACGAATGACACGACCAGCGCGACGAGTAATCTCATCTTGATTGCGTTCGAGAACAGTAAATACACCACCACCTACAGTGCCAATGCCTAATAGACCAACTTGAATCGGTTTCATGATGCCTTTGTTGCTGTTAAATTAGCCGCTTTCCGACTATGTTTTTGACGATAACGCTCTAGAAAACGTGCGAGACGAGCAATCGCCTCTGTCAGCACATCTTCGTGAGGCAAGAACACTACTCGGAAGTGATCGGGTTTGATCCAGTTGAAACCGGAACCTTGAACCAGCAATACTTTTTCTTCCTTTAGAAGGTCAGCTACAAACTGCTGATCATCCTCGATTGGGTACATCTCTGGATCGAGTCTTGGAAATAAATACAAAGCGGACTTTGGCTTAACGCAAGTCACGCCAGGAATTGCTGTAATGAGTTTCCAAGCAAGATCGCGTTGTTTCGCCAAGCGACCCCCTTCAGCTACCAAGTCGTTAATACTTTGATAACCGCCCAAGGCCGTTTGAATGGCGTACTGGCCTGGCACGTTGGCACACAGGCGCATCGAGGACAGCATATTGAGACCTTCAATGTAGTCTCGAATCATCTCTTTATCGCCTGAGACCACCATCCAGCCGGCACGATAGCCGCAAGAACGATAGTTCTTGGATAAACCATTCAAGGTGATCGTCACTACATCGGTCGACAAAGATGCCAAGGAGACGTGCTTCTCTTGGTCGTACAGCATTTTGTCGTAAATCTCATCAGCAAACAGAATCAAGCCGTGCTCACGCGCGATTGAAGTTAACTCTGTCAGCACTTCTTTGGAGTAGATTGCGCCCGTTGGATTGTTGGGATTAATCACCACAATCGCTTTAGTGCGAGGTGTAATCTTTTTACGTAAATCTGCGAGATCAGGAGCCCACTCTTTAGACTCATCACATAAGTAATGTACTGGAGTACCACCAGACAAACTGACCGCAGCTGTCCACAATGGATAGTCAGGCGCCGGTACCAAGACTTCATCGCCATTATTAAGCAATGCATTCATGGCAATCACAATAAGCTCAGAAACGCCGTTGCCGGTATAAATGTCATCCAAAGTAACGCCTTGGATGCCTTTTTCTTGGCAATACTGCATGATTGCCTTGCGAGCCGCGAAAATTCCTTTGGAATCGGAGTACGCTGAGGCATTGCCCAAATTACGAATCATGTCCAGTTGAATCTCTTCTGGAGGATCAAAGCCAAAAACACCCACATTACCAATGTTTAATTTGATAATTTTGTGGCCCTCTTCCTCCATACGCTGAGCAAGCTCCAGCACAGGTCCACGGATGTCGTAACAAACGTGATTGAGTTTTTCGGACTTTAGGATCGGTTTCACAATAAATTAAAGGGTAAGTTCTTGAAATCTAGGAAAAAACAGCTGGCTATAATCCTCATAATTATGACAGAGAGTCCATGTGAAGCTTCAATCTGACCCCCATTCCGGAGCTAATACGATCACCGGTTACGGTGATGGCTATGTAGAGATCAATCGGACTCCCTATAGTCACGCTGTTTTATTGAGCTCGGATGGTGGAATCCAGGAATGGGCTGTTCCATCATTTGACGAGCTGAGTGCAATAGATTTCAGCCAAATGGCTGCTCTCAAGCCTGAATTAATCATTATTGGCACTGGCAAGCGCCAGCGCTTCCCTAAGCCTGAGTTATTAAAAACCCTCATTGAGGCCAAGATTGGCTTTGAAGTAATGGACTCCCAAGCAGCTTGTCGCACCTACAACATTCTGGTTGGCGAGGGTCGCCAGGTCTTACTCGCCCTCATTGTGGAAGCCATCTAATGCAATTTGGTCACATTCGGCAGTCAAGCGCCCTAAACCCCGCCTCCATTTTGATATTGGTGCTGGTATATGCATTGCTCTGGTTTGGCGCCCTTAATTACCGCCACCTCATTCCATCGGACGAAGGTCGTTATGCTGAGATTGCCCGTGAGATGCTAGTAACGGGAGATTGGGTAACCCCCCGCTATAACGGCTACAAATATTTTGAAAAGCCCCCACTACAAATTTGGGCCACCGCTACCGCCTTCACTATTTTTGGTATTGGTGATTGGCAAGCGCGCCTATGGACCGCACTCACTGGATTTCTAACCATTTTGTTAGTAGGTTTTACTGGTGCACGCATCTATAGTGCCCGGGCAGGTTGGCTAGCGGCACTTGTCTTAGCATCTAGCCCAATGTGGGTCATTGGCGGCCACATGAACTCCTTGGATATGGGGCTGTCAGCATTCTTGGTTGCTGCACTGTGCAGTCTTTTACTTGCACAGACTTCACACAACCAAGCCAGCACTCGCAAGTGGATGTGGGTCTGCTGGGCTTCTATGGCGCTAGCGACTCTATCTAAGGGCGTGATTGGAGCCGCAATCCCCGGCATGGTCTTTATCGTTTACTCCATTACCGCATGGGACTGGAAGATTTGGAAACGGCTGCATATCATTAGTGGCACTGTTTTATTTTTAGCGATTACCGCACCTTGGTTCGTGCTCGTTGCACAACGCAATCCCGAGTTCCTCGAATTCTTTTTTATTCATGAGCACTTACAACGCTTTACTCAAACTGCCCACAGTAGAACCGGGCCGATCTACTACTTTCTCCCGCTGCTACTGCTAGGCTTCTTGCCTTGGATCACACAAGTCCCCGGGGCCATTGCACAGACCTGGCGAGAGCGTAATCGCGAATTCTCAAGTGGCTGGTTGCTCACCTGTTGGTTTGCAGTCATCTTGGGATTCTTCAGCGTTTCTCAGTCAAAATTGCCTGGCTACATCATCCCCATTTTTCCAGCATTAGCCATGATCGTTGGGCATCGCTTAGATCGCAATCTTGGCTTTAGTAACTCACTCTCATTGCCTTGGCAACTGCAGACACTCTTCTTTGCAGTCCTAGGTGGCATTGGATTTTTCTTCTTAGGAGAAGTTAGCAAGCAAGCTAGGCCTGATGAAATTGAATCTTATGCGCAATACACTTATTGGGTTGTAGCAGCGCTGATCGTGCTGGTTTCAGGAAGTTTGTTGGGCTTCATGCAAAGTAAGCGCAATGGCTTAAGCAGTATTACTAGTTTCGCAAGTGGCTTTTTTCTTTGCGCACTTATCGCGGGTACTGGTCACGAGACTCTTGGACGCGCGGTATCTGGCATCGACCTAGTGGAGCAGGTAAAAGCAGGCATCCCCGAAAAGGCCAACTTCTATTCTGTTCGTATCCTCGATCACACAGTACCCTTCTACTTAGGTAGAACCATGATCATGGTGGAGTTTCCGGATGAGCTTGAGTTTGGTGTCAAGCAGGAGCCAGAGCTATGGCTACCCACTTTGGATGCATTTATTGAGCGCTGGAAAGAAGATCCAACAGCATATGCATTGATGGTTCCAGAGCAATATATCGAGCTACAGAAATTAAATATCCCCATGCAAGAAGTTGGACGCGATTCGAGACGCGTAATTGTGAAGCACCCTGAATCTACAAGCACTTCTCCACAATAAGGTCTTAAGCTTAACTATGTCGACCACCGAAAATATGCTGCCTTTTATTCCTTTCACGCGCCCGCACTTTAATCAAGAAACGATTGATGCAGTTGCTGAGGTCTTGCGTTCTGGCTGGGTCACTTCGGGACCTAAGCTTGCTGAATTTGAGGCTACCTTGAGTGAATATTTTGGCGGTCGCCCTGTGCGCTGTTTTGCCAACGGTACCGCTACCATGAAGATTGCTCTACAGGTTGCCGATATTGGGCCAGGCGATGAAGTGATCACCACCCCAATCTCTTGGGTTGCGACGTCCAATGTCATTTTAGGGGTGGGTGCCACGCCCGTGTTTGTAGACATAGATCCCATCACTCGCAATATCGACTTGGATCAAGTTGCCGCAGCCATCACACCCAAAACCCGCGCCATCATGCCCGTCTATTTGGCTGGCCTGCCGGTAGATATGGATCGGCTATATGCACTAGCAAAGCAGCATAAGCTCCGCGTGATTGAAGATGCAGCCCAAGCATTTGGATCGCAGTGGCAAGGCCAAAAGATCGGCAGTATTGGTGATTTGGTGAGCTTTAGTTTTCAGGCAAATAAAAATTTATCCACCGTTGAAGGTGGTTGCCTAGTCCTAAACAATATTGATGAAGCCAAGTTAGCAGAGAAATTTCGCTTGCAGGGTCTCACTCGCCAAGGCATAGATGGTATGGATGTGGATGTCCTGGGTGGCAAAGATAATTTGACCGATGTGAATGCCGTCATTGGCTTGCATCAATTGAAACAACTACCAGTATTTCAGACTCGCAGAGCTGCTTTAGCCAGGCAATACTTTGACGTCATCCGCAGCGAACTCAAATCTGCTGGATTGGACGATTTAAAACTGGAGCTTCCCGTGGAGAATTTCACTGATAGCAACTGGCACATGTTCCAAATCGTTTTGCCACTTGACCAATTGAATGCGGAGCGTGCGCAAGTGATGACCGAGCTGAAGGATATGGGTATTGGCACCGGCGTTCATTACCCCATCATCACTGGATTTACGCTCTACAAAAAGCTAGGCTACAAAACCGAGTCCACCCCAATTGCACAACGCATAGGTCGCTCGATCCTGACGCTACCCCTTTTTCCAGGGATGGCAGATGAAGATATTGGCCGCATAGCCAGTGCTTTAGTAGGAATTCTGAAGAAACACCGTAAAAATTAGTCTTGGCAGTGGAATCAGGCAAAATTGCAGCATGACTGCGAATATACCTAAGCAAGCTGGCAATCCCACACTCAGTATCGTCATCCCCGTTTATAACGAGGAAGACGGTCTCCAGGCCCTCTTCGATCGCCTTTATCCAGCGCTCGATGCGATGGCTATCAAACGCAACATTGCTTATGAAGTGGTGTTTGTGAATGACGGAAGTAAAGATCGCTCTGCTGGTATCTTGGCCCAGCAAGTGGAATTGCGCCCTGATGTCACGCGCGCCGTGTTGTTTCATAGTAACTTTGGTCAGCACATGGCGATCATGGCTGGCTTTGAATATTCCCGCGGTGAATACATCATCACACTGGATGCAGACTTACAGAATCCTCCAGAAGAAATTGATGCCTTGACCAATGAATTAGTCAAAGGTCATGACTACGTAGGCACCATTCGAGCAGATCGTCGCGATAGCTTCTTTAGAAAATTGGCTTCTCGCGCTATGAATCGGTTGCGCCAAAAAATTACTCGCATCACGATGACCGATCAGGGTTGTATGTTGCGTGGCTATAGCCGTCGCATTGTGGATCTCGTACGACAGTGCGATGAGAGCAATACTTTTATTCCTGCACTGGCTTACACCTTTGCAGCCAACCCTACTGAGATCACCGTCAAACATGAAGAGCGCTTCGCCGGTGAATCTAAATACAGTCTCTATCAACTCATACGCCTGAACTTTGATTTGGTAACTGGCTTCTCTGTTATGCCTTTGCAGATTTTCTCCATCTTGGGCATGTTGTTAGCAATGGCAGCCGGCAGTTTGTTTATCTATCTCTTGGTTCGCCGCTTTGTGCTGGGTGCCGAGGTTGAGGGTGTCTTTACCCTCTTCGCGCTCACCTTCTTCTTGATTGGCGTCATGCTCTTTGGTCTCGGCTTGCTCGGCGAGTACATTGGTCGCATCTACCAACAAGTCAGAGAGCGCCCACGCTATGTTGTGCAAACTGTTTTAGAGAAAAAATAATTGCGCGCAGTCATCTTTGCTTATCACGATGTTGGCGTCAACTGCCTTAAGGCATTACTCAGTGCGGGTATACAGATTGAACTGGTAGTGACCCATCAAGACGATCCCAATGAGAACGTGTGGTTTGGAAGTGTTGCCAAGCTCTGTGAAGATAAAAAAATTTCTTACATCACACCCAATGCCAATGAGTTGATGGATCTCATTCCGCGAATTCAGAAGCTAGCGCCTGACTATCTTTTCTCTTTTTATTACCGCCATATGATTCCGGCGGAACTCTTGGCGTGCGCCAAGATTGCTGCCCTCAATATGCATGGCTCACTTCTGCCAAAGTATCGTGGCCGCGCACCAGTTAATTGGGCCATCCTACATGGCGAAACTGAAACCGGTGCTACATTGCACATCATGGAAATCAAACCAGACGCTGGCGATATCGTTGGGCAGTCAGCGGTCTCCATTGGCCCCAATGAAACCGCTACGGATGTCTTTGGCAAAGTCAGTCAGGCAGCCGTAGCTGTGATCAATCAGGCGCTACCAGAACTCGTTCAGGGCCGCGTCCCCAGAAAACCGAATTTACTTGCTCAAGGCAGCTATTTTGGGGGTCGCAAGCCGGCAGATGGGGAAATTCTGTGGCAGCAGTCAGCCAAGCAAGTTCATGACCTTGTCAGAGCCGTTGCACCGCCCTACCCCGGCGCTTTTACAGTTTGGCAAGGTCAGCCCATGATTGTGGCTCGCACCAGCCTAGAGGGGCCGTTTCCGGCTCAACTGGATCTTCGGACCCCTGGCATCCAAGTGGTTGATAATCAGGTATTCGGCATTTGTGGCGACCAAAGAGCGGTAGCAATACTGGACTGGTTCCCGGCAAAAACACATTAGATTAAAAACGAGGCAGTAAAGATGAAAAAAGTACTCATTCTTGGCGTAAATGGCTTTATTGGTCACCACCTTTCAAAGCGCATTCTGGAGACAACCGATTGGGATGTCTATGGCATGGATATGCAAAACGATCGCCTTGGTGATTTAGTCAATCATCCCCGCATGCACTTTTTTGAAGGTGACATCACCATCAACAAAGAGTGGGTTGAATATCACATCCGCAAATGCGATGTCATTCTGCCTTTAGTAGCCATTGCTACCCCAGCCACCTATGTTCAGCAGCCACTCAAAGTATTTGAGCTCGACTTCGAAGCCAACTTGCCGATCGTGCGCTCTGCCGTTAAGTATAAAAAGCATTTGGTATTTCCATCCACCTCTGAAGTCTATGGAATGTGTGAGGATGCTGAATTCGATCCCGCTCAATCTACGATGGTTTACGGTCCGATTAATAAGCCACGATGGATCTACGCTTGCTCCAAGCAACTAATGGATCGCGTGATCTGGGGTTACGGCATGGAAGGTTTGCGCTTTACTCTGTTCCGTCCATTTAACTGGATTGGTCCTGGTCTAGACAGCATTTACACACCAAAAGAAGGCTCTTCCCGAGTAGTAACTCAGTTTTTGGGCCATATCGTTCGCGGCGAGCCCATTAACTTGGTTGATGGTGGCGCTCAGAAACGCGCTTTCACTTACGTTGATGACGGTATTGATGCCTTGATGCACATCATCGACAACAAAGATGGTGTTGCAAACGGCAAGATCTACAACATTGGTAATCCAAAGAACAATCACTCTGTGCGTGACCTCGCTAATCAGATGCTGGAAATCGCACGCAGTATTCCGGAGTACGCCACGACAGCTAACGAAGTGAAGATTGTTGAAACCACTTCTAACGCTTACTACGGCGAAGGCTACCAAGACGTTCAAAATCGCGTTCCCGCAATTGATAACACGATGAGCGAATTGGGTTGGAAGCCAACCACCAATATGAGCGATGCGCTCAAGAAGATCTTTGAAGCCTATCGCCTGGATGTAGATAAAGCACGTCACTTAGTTGATAACGAATAAGCTCCGGGGTTCATGGCAAAAATTGCACTCAAGGTAGATGTCGATACCTTACGCGGTACCAAAGAAGGTGTACCCAATCTAGCGCGCACGCTTGAGCGCTTTGGTCTCAAGGCCACCTTTCTGTTTAGCTTGGGTCCAGACCATACTGGTTGGGCACTCAAGCGCGTATTTAAGCCAGGCTTCCTGAAGAAGGTTAGCCGTACCTCTGTAGTGGAGCATTACGGTATCAAGACCCTGCTCTATGGCGTCTTACTTCCTGGTCCAGATATTGGCAAACAAGCTGCCGCTGAAATGCGGGCAATTGATGCTGCTGGTCATGAGACCGGCATCCATACTTGGGACCATGTAGCCTGGCAAGATGCGGTGCGCAATCGCGATGCCCAGTGGACAAAAGCACAGATGCAAAAAAGCTGGGATCGCTTTGTTGAAATCTTTGGGCACCCTCCAGTAACTTATGGTGCTGCTGGTTGGCAAATGAATGAAGCTGCCTTTGAGCAACTCGATCAATGGGGCATCAAATATTCTTCCGATGGCAGGGCGCAACCCAATCTAATGCCTTACCGTTTTGCACTACCGTCAGGCAAAGCAAAACACGTCCAATATCCAACGACTCTACCTACTTTTGATGAGCTGATTGGTATTGATGGTGCTGATGAATTTGGCGCAGTCAAAAAACTCCTCGAAATCACACAAAGCAACCCTAATGACCAGGTCTTTACTTTGCATGCAGAGCTTGAGGGTCAAAAACTTCTACCCGCCTTTGAGCAACTGCTAGCAGGGTGGTTGAACCAAGGTCACGATTTGGTCACTATGGGTAAGCTTCACCAATCCTGGGAAGCTACCAAGCAACTCGATAAAATAGCTATACAGCCAGTAACTTGGGGTGAAATCCCCAACCGTAGCGGCGAACTGATTTTGCAAACAGTGTAAAAAGCGCGAAAGTAATTGGCACCTAGAATAAGCAGCAAATAAAACTAAATAAGAGAGACCATCATGACAGTAGAAATTGGTAAGCCAATGCCCCAGTGCGCAATCCCAGCGACTTCAGAATTAACCTTTACTCCAGAGTCAGCCAAGGGCAAAAAGCTTGTGATTTATTTTTACCCAAAAGACATGACTCCGGGATGTACCGCTGAATCAGGCGAATTTCGCGACAACATTGATGCCTTCACTAAAGCCAATACCTTGATTGTTGGCGTATCTAGGGATAGCCTGAAGTCTCATGATAATTTCCGCAGCAAACTTGAGCTGCCTTTTGAGCTGGTTGCCGATACCGAAGAAACCCTGTGCCAATTGTTCGGCGTCATGAAGATGAAAAATATGTATGGCAAGCAGGTTCGCGGCGTAGAACGCAGCACATTCCTCTTTGATTCCTCAGGCAATCTCGTGAAAGAGTGGCGTGGTCTTAAGGTTCCGGGACATGTGACAGAGGTATTACAAGCTGCCCAAGAAGCCCATTAAATTTTTCAATTAATTTGGCAGGGGATGCTTGCAAAGCTGTTAATTTGGGGTAAAGTAAAGTTATATGCACCGTAAACGACGGGAAAGTCTGACAATCCGTTTGACACATCAGCCTGAATATTTAAGAACAGGCTCGGTAAACAGCCCCCTCCGTTTTCTATCCCATACACCAACTAGTTTCGTAACAGACCGTCCTAGCAATCCGCTTGACGGTTTTTTCTTTTAGGAGAGTCTGCATGCCATTGCCCCCAATCCCAACTCAAATTGCTGGCCAAGTAAAAATTAGCACTAAAGACACTCCAAATTTAAAGAAGCGCCCTGCCCCAGCAAAACCGGTTGTGATGGAAAGCCATGCACCCAATTGGGCTAGCGATAACGTGGAAGATCTCTCTGCTGCCGAGTTGGCCCTTGAGAAAATTAAAGGGGATCGTCGCCCAGCGGTACGCAATGAGCGCGGTGATAACAAAGTCACCATCGTTCCAGAAAAACCAAAACGCATTATTCGCACTGGGCCTCCAAGCCTATTTGTCTTGGACACCAATGTATTGATGCATGATCCGAGCTCCCTGTTCCGCTTTTCCGAGCATGATCTATTTCTCCCAATGACAACACTTGAGGAGTTGGATAACCACAAGAAGGGTATGACTGAAGTTGCTCGTAATGCCCGTACAGTGAGCCGTTCTTTAGATCAATTAGTAGCTGGCACTAGCGGCACCTTAGACGATGGCATTCCACTCAATAAATTAGGGAATCAAGACGTATCTGGCCGACTCTTTTTCCAGACCAAGTTAACCACTCAGGCTTTGCCAGAGGGCTTGCCTGAGGGCAAAGGCGACAACCTGATCTTGGCTGTTGTCAGTGAACTGCAAAAGACTCGCAAAGGCCAGGAAGTGGTCTTGGTATCCAAAGATATCAATATGCGGATTAAGGCTCGCGCTCTAGGCTTACCTGCTGAAGACTACTTTAATGATCAAGTGCTGGAAGATCGTGACTTAATGTACTCAGGTGTCATGGCGCTACCAGCCGATTTCTGGCCAAAGCATGGCAAGGCTATGGAGAGTTGGGCTGACGGAAAATCTGGCACGATGTTCTATCGCGTTACTGGGCCTTCAGTACCTAGCATGCTGGTAAATCAGTTTGTTTATCAAGAAAATCCAGACGGCTCAACACCGTTCTATGCCCAGGTTAAAGAGATCAACGGAAAAACCGCTCTCCTCCAAACATTAAGAGACTTCTCTCATCAGAAAAATAATGTATGGAGTGTGACTGCACGTAATCGCGAACAAAATTTTGCCTTGAACCTGCTGATGAACCCTGATGTGGATTTCATCACATTGCTAGGTCAAGCGGGTACCGGAAAAACTTTGCTGGCATTGGCTGCTGGCTTAGAGCAAGTGCTCGATAGTAAGCGCTATAACGAGATCATCATTACTCGCGCTACCGTGCCCGTTGGTGAAGACATCGGCTTCCTACCGGGCACCGAGGAAGAGAAGATGCAGCCATGGATGGGTGCGTTTGATGACAATCTGGAAGTGCTCCATCGCAACGAAGACAATGCCGGCGAGTGGGGTCGTGCTGCCACGCAAGAACTGATTCGCTCACGCATCAAAGTGAAAAGCATGAACTTTATGCGCGGCAGAACATTCGTAAGTAAGTTTGTGATTATTGATGAAGCGCAAAACTTAACGCCAAAACAAATGAAGACTTTGGTAACTCGTGCAGGCCCAGGAACCAAGATTATTTGTTTGGGTAATATTGCCCAGATCGATACGCCTTACTTAACCGAAGGCTCTTCAGGCCTTACTTATGTAGTGGATCGCTTCAAAGGCTGGCGTCATGGTGGGCATGTGACCCTAGCTCGAGGAGAGCGTTCACGCCTGGCAGATCATGCTGCTGACGCACTCTAAGCAAACCCTCTCATGCCGCACTCTTGCAGGGTGCGGCATTTTTATTTGTGCAATAGCCTTATCGGGTTGCAGCACCTTTAATGCTCGTTCAAATGCTGCAAAAGTGGCGCAATTTAAGCAAGATACCAGCGTAGGTACGGAAGATATTTCGATTACGGCAGTGGGTTTAGTGGGTGTGCCATATCGCTATGGCGGCAATAATCCCAAAGGCGGATTTGATTGCAGTGGCCTCATTGCTTATGTCTATAGCAAATCTGCGAATATCAAACTACCGCGCACCATTCAAGAGATGAGCAGTAAAGGTCAGGGTGTTGAAAATCAAGCACCAGCACCAGGCGACCTCATCTTCTTTAACACCACCGGTGAAAAGTATTCACACGCAGGGATCTACGTGGGACAAGGAAGATTTGTGCATGCCCCTAGCGCAGGCGGCACTGTTCGCCTGGAATACATCACAACACCCTATTGGGCGGCGAGATTTACCGAGGCTAGAAGGCTAACTCCTTAATTATTCGCCCTGCAGCCCATAGCGCTAATACTAGATTCACAAAACACGGAAACTTGGTTACATTTCTATATAGAACAATGGGTTCTATAGATTATTCACCTGGGAGTAACTCGCATGAAGAAAATTATCATCGCTTTAAGTATTGCCTTCAGCTGCGCAATTCCGACAGCTGCTTTTGCAGATCAGGCCGCCTGTGAGGCGAAAGCCGTTAGCAAAGAAGGTAAGCCACTGTATGGCGCGGCTAAGGATGCCTCCGTTAAAAAATGTATGGGTAGCGCACCAGCAGATTCTGGATGCGAAGCCAAAGCAGTGAGTAAAGATGGCAAGCCACTGTATGGCGCTGCTAAAACTGCATCTATTAAGAAGTGTGAAGGCGGAAAATAATTAGCATCCGCCCTAAGTAAAAAAACCTCGCAATTGCGAGGTTTTTTTTATTTCTAATTACTGCTTTTGTTTTTTACTGTGGAGTTAGAACGGCTCGTACCCACCAGAGGAGTATCCAACAGATCCCATCGCCAAGTTATCGAACTTGGTATACGGGCCTTGCCAACTCAATCGCACAGTTCCAATGGGGCCGTTACGTTGCTTGCCAATAATAATCTCAGCCATGCCTTTATCAGTCGTCGTATCCGGGTGATAAACCTCATCACGGTAGATAAACATAATTAAGTCGGCATCTTGCTCGATCGCGCCTGATTCACGCAAGTCCGACATGATTGGGCGCTTATTGGGACGCTGCTCTAGGCCACGATTTAACTGTGAGAGAGCCACAACTGGGCACTGCAATTCTTTTGCAAGCGACTTAAGCGAACGTGATATTTCAGAAATCTCCGTTGCACGGTTCTCAGAACCAGAGCCACTCATCAACTGCAAGTAATCAATCACCACGAGGCCAAGAGTGCCGCCGAAGTTGCGTGCAATACGACGCGCACGAGCGCGCAACTCTAGACTGGATAAAGCGCCAGTCTCATCAATCAAAATTTGGGTATTACTTAAACGGGCAATCGCATCGGTAACACGTGGCCACTCATCATCTTGCAACTTTCCGGTACGCATTCGACTTTGATCAACACGCCCCACTGAACCCAACAAACGGGATGCTAGTTGCTCACCCGACATTTCCATAGAGAAGACGACTACCGGCAATCCTTCGGCCAAAGCTACGTTCTCTGCAATATTTAATGCGAACGCCGTTTTACCCATCGAGGGTCTTCCAGCAACAATCACTAAGTCGCCTTTTTGCAGGCCGCTGGTTTGTTTATCTAAATCAATAAAGCCAGTTGCAATACCAGTAATATCGCTTCCGCCTTGACGGTTATAGAGCTCATCAATACGCGCAACGACGGTTCTGAGCAATGGCTCAATCTCAAGGTAGTCGGCTTTGCGACTACCCTCTTCACCGATTTGCAAAATGCGTGACTCCGCTTCATCCAAAAGCGTTCTCACTGAACGACCTTCAGGAACAAATGCAGAGTTAACAATGTTGTCAGATACTTCAATTAAACGCCGCAGAATGCTGCGGTCACGAACAATGTCGGCATAGCCTTTGATATTCGCTGCGCTAGGAGTGCTTTGCGCTAAAGAATTGAGGTAATCAATGCCAACTAAATCACCACCCTGTTCAGACTTAACAGCCTCATGAACAGTAATGACGTCAGCAGGATGATTGTCGCCAACTAAACGCTGAATGACCTTATAGATCAGAGCATGTTCAGGACGATAGAAATCTTTATCAGTTAATACGCCACCCAGGCGATCCCAGGCTGCATTATCGATCAGTAGACCGCCGAGCAGAGACTGCTCGGCTTCTACAGAATGCGGCGGTACTTTTAAAGCCTGCAAGGCTGCGTCCCCAGAGCCCATCATGCCAGGATTTGACATAAGGGAGCGTGAGCGGGATTCAGCCATAAGGCTAGTGTTTTAATTAAAACCTAAGATCTAAAACTTACGCTTGCTCGCCAACAACGCGGACAGTGATGTCAGCCACTACATCGGTATGAACAGCTACCGCTACAGGGTGATCACCAACCATCTTCAATGGGCCAGTAGGCATACGTACAGAAGCTTTTTCAATTACAAAACCCTTGGCTTTTAAAGCATCAGCGATGTCATGGTTGGTAACAGAACCAAACAAGCGACCGTCAACACCTGCTTTTTGACCGATTTCGAGAATCAAATCTTTGAGCTTTGTGCCAACTGCTTCAGCAGCGGCCAGTTTCTCAGCAGCCAATTTTTCCAACTCAGCACGACGTACAGCAAAGTCAGCAATTGCTGCTTCAGTTGCACGACGAGCTTTACGCTGTGGGATTAGGAAATTACGAGCAAAACCGTCTTTAACGCGTACTACATCGCCAAGGTTGCCCAGGTTTATTACTTTTTCTAAGAGAATGATTTGCATTGAGGGCTCCCAATTATTTCTTATGTTGATCAGAGAATGGCAATAAAGCCAAGTAACGGGCACGCTTAATAGCAGTGTCTAACTGACGCTGATATTTTGCTTTTGTGCCTGTCAAACGTGCAGGAGTGATCTTGGCGTTCTCGCCAATGAAGTCCTTCAATGTATCTACATCTTTGTAGTCAATCTGCTCTACACCAGCAACAGTGAAACGGCAATAACGCTTACGCTTGAACAATGGGTTCTGAGCTGGTTTCTTTTTGAAATCGGGTTTCTTTCCAAACGCCATGATGATTTCCTCTTTAATTTTTCAATTGAATATGGGTGATATGGAAAACAAGCCTTTGATTACGTAGAGTCTTGGGTGACAAAAATCCTTCAAACACTGCCTCAGCTCCTAAATCCATTTGCTCTAAGCCCTTTTGTATCGGACCGATTGCTATGGCTTCAACACTCATCTGAATTTTCCTGGCTCTTCCTACTTCGCTTACTTCGCCGCTATGTTCAAGCTGGCAATGCATCACGGGTATTCCTGCTGGTGTAAATCGAATTGCGTCTTTAGATACCAAGAATGCAGTTAGGGTGAAATGATTCAACGCCGCTCCATCACTCTGATACGTTTTCTAGTCTGTGTATTCCTCTTCAAATTTCTAACTTAAGCCGCAACTACAGGAGCGTCGGTATGAGCAGATTTACGGGCTTCTTCACGTTGCACTTCTTTCATCATGATGGAAGGCTCTGTTTCAGCTTTCTTAGTCTTGATGATGAGGTGACGCAAAACTGCATCGTTAAATTTGAATGCATGCTCAAGCTCGTCCAGAGTTTTCTGGTCGCACTCAATGTTCATGCAAACGTAATGGGCTTTAGCAAGCTTGTCGATCATGTAAGCCATCTGACGACGACCCCAATCTTCCATACGATGAATTTTGCCGCCAGCAGCAGCTAATGTCGCTTTGTAGCGATCGATCATCGCAGGCACTTGCTCGCTTTGGTCCGGATGGACGATAAAGACGATTTCATAATGACGCATCTAACACTCCTTAAGGATAAAGTCACCTGGGCGTCTTTCTCAATTCTGATGGTTGTGAACTGAGTGCCAGTGTGACAAGGTAGTAACAAATTGTAGGTAAAACTTACAACACATTTACAGCTTTTTAAGTCCTTACCGAATTTCTGGTAAGTCCGCTATTCTAGCAAAAAAATCCTGCCAAGTCAGAGGTTTACCGGCTAAATTTGCCTGCTTTGCCGCATTAAGGGCTAATTGGAGTGCAATTCTGGCCCTAGGCGCAGTGAGCGCACTCGCAGCGCGGCATCCAGAGGCATCTGCCTCGGGAATATTGGGCAAAATCCTGCCAGCACCCGTTCTAGTCGTTCTTACCAAAGCAATACCTTGAGCCATCGCCTTATCCAATGGCTCTACCCATGCGTCATGAAGACCGCCCAATCCTGAACCGGCAACAACTAGACCCCGAACATCACTTTTGAGCCACTGCGCTACTGTTTCAGCGCGAGCACCCGCATGACTTGTCAAAATCTCAACCCAAGGCCACTCATTCTCTTGGGGGATGGGTAAATCTTCATTCCAGGCAGCCTGAACTGCTTTTACGCCAGATAACCAGGAAGGATTAATCAAGCCCACGGAACTTGAAGGGGAATTCTGTAATGGGGCATTTAGAGCGGTAGCATGGCGTTTTGCCAAGTCCATCGCCATACATCCACGCCCATCCATGACCGCATAAATGCCACCAGGGCAGTTATCAATCGCTGTGGAGGCCCAGCGTAGCGCATCCAAGAGATTCGATGGTCCATCGGCTCCAGGCGCATTGCTCGGAAGCATGGCCCCAGTCAGAATGACCCTCTTAGCCTGAGTCTGAGCTAACTTTCCACAAGTTGCTTGCAGAAATAAACCTGTCTCCTCGATCGTATCAGTGCCGTGGGTAATCACAACCCCCTTTACTACTGGGTCCAGTAGCGCCTCTTTGACTGCAGTGCCAAGGGCAGTCAGATGCGCATCAGTCAGATTTCGGCTATTGATATTGGCCAGCTGATATGAAACCAGTTTGACGCCCTCAGGAACTGCTGACTGGATATGCCCAACTAATGCTTCAACCCCAACTTGGCCAGCCTGATATTGCAGCGGGCTATCTTCAGGATTGAAGGCAAGACCGGCGATTGTGCCGCCCATACCTAAAACCAGAATATGGGGAGAATTTTCAGGAATACCAGTAATTGAGCTCATACCTTCATTATCCGCCTTCAAATTGCTTGAATATTCAAATAGTGCTGTATACAATCCCAGTATGGACATAAATACAGTCGATTTTCCAGAGGAGCTGACTGCCCTCCCCAAGCTCACTGCTCGTCAGAGTGAGATTTTGGAATTGATTACTAAGGCCATCGGGGAAAGTGGCTCGCCCCCAACTCGCGCAGAAATTGCAACGCAACTTGGCTTTGCATCTGCTAATGCTGCTGAAGAGCACTTGCGTGCGTTAGCAAAAAAAGGATACATCGAACTGACGCCGGGAACCTCTCGTGGCATTCGGATTCCGCAACGATTTAATCAAACCCAGAATCCCAATAAATATCGCCAAATGTCTTTACCTTCTGGCGCACTACAGCAACTGACTTTGCCGCTCATTGGTCGCGTTGCTGCAGGCTCCCCCATCATGGCAGTTGAGCATATTGAAAAACAAGTGCCGATTGATCCTAGTTTATTTAGTAAGGGCGCAGATTACTTATTAAAAGTGGTTGGCATGAGCATGCGCGATGCAGGCATTTTGGATGGTGACTATTTGGCCGTAAGAAAAACTTCTGAAGTACGCAATGGCGATATCGTAGTTGCACGCTTAGATGATGAGGTTACCGTAAAGCGTTGGAACCAAAAGAAAACTGCTAATGGCATGGTAATTGAATTGCAAGCTGAGAATCCAGACTTCAAAAATATTTTAGTAGATGAGCGCCAACCGAACTTCGCAGTTGAAGGTCAAGCTGTTGGCCTGATTAGGGCTGGCGGTCTATAAGCTCTATCCCACAAAGCAAAAGGCCTCGTTTATTGAACTGACCCACAAAAGTTGGACAGTTTAATCAGGTTAGCACGAGGGATTGAGTTCGGTATTGAACCGGGCTCAATCCCTTTAGTTTTTCCTTGATTCGATCATGGTTGTAGTAGTGGATGTAGTCCTTAAGCTCCGTTTTAAATGATTGAACATCTGAGAACTTCTTTTGGTAGAAGAACTCGGTTTTCATAATCCCAAACCAGTTTTCCATGACTGCGTTATCCAGACAGTTTCCTTTTCTAGACATGCTTTGGCTAAGACCTTGTACCTTCAAAGCCTGTTGATAAATCCCCATTTGGTATTGCCAGCCTTGGTCTGAGTGCAATACCGGTTGAGGCTGGCTGCATCCTCTAAGACGTTTAAATGCCACTTTTAGCATCTCCATCACCATGCTCACTTGTGGTCTATCGGTAATCGTATAAGAGATGATCTCTTGGTTATACAGATCCAATATTGGCGAGAGGTAAACCTTCTCGCCTTTAATATTGAACTCAGTGACATCGGTGACCCACTTTTGATTGGGCTTGTTAGCTGCAAAGTTACGCTGCAGTAGATTGGGGGCTTGTTTTACCAATAGCGCCCCTATAGGACTGATAGCGCTT
>NZ_NGUO01000008.1 GCF_002206635.1 Polynucleobacter aenigmaticus
CCAAGCTCTCGAAGACCATTAGCGCCAAGATTAAGAATCGCCGTAATAACGATCAACACCAGTTCTCACGGCTTTTAGCCAATGAGTATGGTGCGATCTTTGTCGGAAATGTATCCAGTAGCAAACTCATTAAAACCAAGATGGCGAAGTCTGTGCATGATGCAGGCTGGAGTCAATTTAAGACAATGTTGGAATACAAGTGCCATGAGGCAGGTGTTGTCTTTTTAGAGGTCAATGAGAGTAATACAACCCAAACCTGTTCTTCGTGTGGCGAAAAGCCACCGTCGAGGCCGAAAGGTATCGCAGGACTTGGAATAAGAGAATGGGCTTGCGACTGTTGTGGAGTCATCCACGATAGAGACATTAATGCCAGCAAGAACATTCTCCGTATCGGACTAGATACGCTAGCAGTAGGAGCCTCGCAGTTAAATCAAGGGAGATTTGAACCCCCTTGCTTTCGTAATAATCTTGCGCTTTAGCGCTTAGATTGTTGGCGAAGACCTTTACGGTCTTAGCTATGGGGAGTAGTCAGGTTAAGAGCCCAATGATTTTTTCTTGGTGCTGCTCATGCGTACCTTGCGTTTCTTAACTGGCGCAGGAGCTGCGGCTGCTTTACGATAACCTGGTGATGACCAGCCAATTTTGGACTCAGCAGCATCAGCGCGCAGAACACGTTTCTTCGGAGTGGCGCTTTTAACTGCCGCAGCTCTTTCAAAAGGGGACTTGCTTGAGGCGGAGCGTCGATCTGATCTCTCGGAGGTACTGGTGCGAACCCCCGTTTTTGCCACTACGCGGTTTGGCTGGCGCTTTGTACGTGGGGCTTGCAATGATTTTTTGGTTTGCTTGCTAGATCTACCTAAATTAGAAAGGGCTTCATCCACTACATCTTTGGGTTTCCAAAGGACGAGTAACTTTCCGATATGCTGAACTGGTGCTGCATCGAGCTTGTCACAAAGCTCTTCATAGATCGCGGTACGAGCTTCGCGTTCGTCACCAAAGACGCGAACTTTAATTAATCCATGATGAGAAATGGCTAATTTAGCCTCTTTAATAACCGCGGGGGTCAGACCATCGCCACCAATCATGACTACCGGACTGAGGTCGTGAGCGTCGGTTTTAAGGGATTTACGTTGTGCGGGGGTAATAGTAAGTGCTGTCATAGGCTCGATGATAGAGCATTAGGGCATGTAAAACGGGGCTTTCGCCCATATATCAGCTCTAATTTGGAGGTTTTAAGTCGATTCCTTTTGCCTTACGGGGCATAAACAAGGAAAATGGACGCCGAAAGTGGGTAAGTTGTGGCAAAGAATAAATTTAATAAAAGTTGGTTGCAGGATCACTTGAATGATCCGTATGTGAAGATGGCCCAAAAAGAGGGTTATCGAGCGCGAGCTGTCTATAAGCTAAGCGAGATAGACGAGCAAGACAGGCTCATTAAAGCGGGTATGACGATTGTGGATCTCGGAAGCGCCCCAGGGAGCTGGTCTCAGTACGCCCGCAATCGCCTCACAGAGCTTGGTAAAAACAATCCCAAGGTCGAGTCGGGCAAGCCAGATGGAATCATTATTGCGATTGATATTCTGCCGATGGAGGATATTGCCGATGTTTCCTTTATTCAGGGGGATTTTCGTGAAGATGAGGGCTTAAAGGCTCTTGAGGCGCTTTTACCGGCTGATGCTGGCGGTAAAGTTGATCTTGTACTGTCGGATATGGCCCCCAATCTATCTGGGGTGGGTGTGGCCGATGCTGCTCGCATGGCCTTTTTGGCAGAAATTGCCTTAGATTTTTCAGTTCAACACCTAAAGCCAGAGGGTGCGCTATTGATCAAGTGCTTCAATGGCAGCGGCTATAGTCAGATCGTCGAGTCCTTTAAAAAGGTCTTTAAAACGGTGGCCTCCAGAAAGCCTAAGGCTTCACGAGCAAAGTCCTCTGAAATCTTTTTGTTGGGCCGAGACCTCAAATCCACTAAATGACCCACTAAAAATAGGGGTTTATTAAATAAAGTTGCTCTCAGCTCTTGAAAAAGCCTGGTAGTAGAATCAAATACTTAGGTATAGCAATCCGCTTTAACTCCCGGATTAATCCGGCAAAGGTCTACTTTTGAATAGCAATATGTTGCAAAAAATCGGTGTGTGGCTCATTGTGGGTCTGGTGCTATTTACTGTTTTTAAACAGTTTGATAAGCCAAAGGATCAGTCTCAGGTCACTTATTCTCAATTCATGGACGATGCCAAAGTTGGCAAAGTCAAGCGAGTTGATGTGCAAGGTCGCACGTTGCAGGTGACCCCCAATGACGGCAACAAATATTCCATCGTCTCCCCAGGAGATATTTGGATGGTTGGCGATCTCATGAAATTCGGAGTGCAGGTAACTGGTAAAGCAGATGATGAACCAAGCATGTTGGTTTCTGCTTTGTATTACCTTGGACCTACTTTATTGATTATTGGCTTCTGGTTTTTCATGATGCGTCAGATGCAAGGCGGCGGAAAGGGTGGAGCTTTTTCTTTCGGAAAGTCAAAGGCACGTCTGATTGATGAGAATAGCAATACCGTTACCTTTGCTGATGTTGCAGGTTGCGATGAAGCTAAAGAAGAAGTCTTTGAGATTGTGGATTTCTTAAAGGATCCGCAGAAGTTTCAAAAGCTCGGTGGTCGTATTCCTCATGGCATATTGCTTGTAGGTCCCCCAGGTACCGGTAAGACCTTGCTTGCACGCGCAATTGCGGGTGAAGCAAAGGTTCCGTTCTTCTCCATCTCTGGCTCAGATTTCGTTGAGATGTTTGTTGGTGTTGGTGCATCGCGCGTGCGCGATATGTTTGAGAACGCTAAGAAAAACTCTCCTTGCATCATCTTCATTGACGAGATCGATGCGGTCGGTCGTCATCGCGGCGCTGGTATGGGCGGCGGTAACGATGAGCGTGAACAAACGCTCAACCAGATGCTTGTTGAGATGGATGGTTTCGAAAGCAATAGTGGCGTGATTGTGGTTGCTGCGACTAACCGTTCCGATGTATTGGATAAGGCCTTGCTGCGTCCTGGTCGTTTCGATCGCCAGGTACACGTAGGTTTACCAGATATTCGGGGCCGCGAGCAAATCCTGCAAGTGCATATGCGTAAGGTTCCCATTGATCCAGATGTGGATGCTGCTGTATTGGCACGCGGCACACCTGGTTTCTCAGGCGCAGATTTAGCAAACCTAGTAAATGAGTCTGCATTGTTTGCAGCGCGTCGTAATAAGCGTGCTGTAGATATGAAAGACTTTGAAGACGCAAAAGACAAGATCTACATGGGTCCTGAACGCAAGTCTGCTGTGATGCGTGAAGAAGAGCGTCGTAATACGGCCTATCACGAGTCTGGCCATGCGGTAGTTGCCAAGGTATTACCTAAGGCTGATCCAGTGCATAAAGTCACCATCATGCCGCGTGGCATGGCTTTGGGTGTGACTTGGCAGTTGCCTGAGTTTGATCGTGTGAATCTATATAAAGATCGCATGATGGAAGAGTTGGCGATTTTGTTTGGCGGTCGCGCTGCTGAAGAAGTGTTCTTGCATTCCATGAGCACTGGTGCTTCAAATGACTTTGAGCGTGCTACCAAAATGGCGCGTGATATGGTGACTCGTTACGGCATGAGCGATAGCTTGGGCACGATGGTTTATGTGGATACAGAGTCCGAAAGTATTTTTGGGCGCAATAGTACAAAGACGGTTTCTGAGTTGACTCAGCAAAAAGTAGATGCTGAGATTCGGGCATTAGTGGATAGTCAATATGCTTTGGCAAGATCCATTCTTGAGCAAAATCGTGACAAGGTTGAAGCCATGGTTGCCGCATTGCTTGAGCTGGAAACTATTGATGCTGAGCAGATTACCGACATCATGGAAGGTCGTCCACCACGCGCTCCTAAGCCGCCATCAGCAACCCAGTTTGGTAACTCAGCTGGAACGCCAGGTCCTGCTGCGGGTGCTGCTCCTGCAACTGCCTAATTATTTCTAAGTAAATAGTTAGGTGATCAAGCAAACACTGCCCGCAACTTGGCGTTGCGGGCGTTTTCTTTTTGACTTTAGTAAACGTCAACGTCCATTAGTGATGGGCATTCTGAATGCCACACCAGATTCATTTTCTGATGGTGGAAAGTTCCGCACAGCAAGTGATGCCATTGCCCAAGCAGAGCGCATGATCACCAACGGCGTAGACATCATTGATATCGGCGGTGAATCTACTCGCCCCGGTGCTGAGCCTGTTTCTTTACAAGAAGAGTTGGATCGTGTCTTGCCCATTATTGATGCCTTGAAAGATTGTGGCGTAGCGCTGTCTATTGATACCTATAAAGCGCAAACCATATGCCAGGCCCTGCGAGCTGGCGTAGATTGTGTCAATGATATTTGGGCGCTTCGACAAGAGGGTGCAGTAGACGCCATTCTTGAAAGCGACAAAAATCACCCAGAAAAACAGTGCGGCATTGTATTAATGCATATGCAGCGTGATCCACAAACTATGCAATTTGATCCTGAGTATGTTGATGTGATTGCAGAGGTAAAGCTGTTTTTGCAAGAGCGTGCAAAGTTGCTAGAAGAGCAGGGGGTTGCTCAAAACCGTATTGCTATTGATCCGGGCTTTGGTTTTGGCAAAAGTCTGGAGCACAACCTCAATATGCTGGCTAATTTTGATCAATTCTCACAATTGGGATACCCAGTTTTAGCGGGGATCTCTCGTAAGTCAATGCTTGGCAAGCTAACAGGTCGAGATACGAATGAGCGAGTGGCGCCGAGCGTTGCGGCTGCCATCCTTGCCGCTGATCGGGGTGCTCGTATCATCCGAGTCCACGATGTCCAGGAGACGGTTGACTCCCTGAAGGTCTGGGAAGCGATTCAGGGATAACTCGCTTGGCTAAATACTCACAAGTTTTATAATCAAGCCCATGAAAAAACAATACTTTGGTACTGATGGCATTCGCGGTGAAGTAGGTCAATTTCCGATCATTCCTGAGTTCATTACGCGTCTTGGCTACGCTGCTGGCATAGTACTGAGTAGTCATGCAAAACCTGGCGAACGTTGCAAGATTTTGATTGGTAAAGATACACGTGTATCAGGCTATCTACTGGAGGCCGCTCTAGAGGCGGGCTTTGCTGCTGCAGGGGTTGATGTCATGCTGTGCGGACCAATGCCAACTCCCGGAGTTGCTTACCTTACTAAAGCCTTGCGCTTATCGGCGGGTGTTGTGATTTCAGCATCGCACAATCCTTATCAAGATAATGGCATTAAGTTTTTCTCGGCTGAAGGCGGTAAGTTAAGTGATGAGCTGGAGCTTGCTATTGAAGCAGAGCTTGAAAAACCGATGGGCTGCGTTAGTTCAAAGGAGTTGGGTAAGGCATTTCGTATCGACGATGCTGCTGGTCGTTACATAGAGTTCTGTAAATCAACTTTTCCTGGTGAGCTCAATCTCAAAGGTATGAAGTTGGTAGTGGATTGTGCGAATGGCGCTGCTTACCATACTGCACCACATGTGTTTCATGAGTTAGGTGCAGAAGTCGTTTCGATTGGCGTTCATCCTGATGGTCGCAATATCAATGATGGCTGTGGTGCTACAGCGCCTGATGCCTTAATTGCCAAAGTGAAAGAAGTGAGTGCTGATATCGGTATTGCATTGGATGGCGATGCAGACCGCCTACAAATGGTCGACGCTTCTGGTCGTTTATTTAATGGTGATGAGCTCTTATACGTACTTGCTAAAGATCGTATCGAGCGCGGCCAAGCTATCGGTGGTGTAGTTGGCACTCTAATGACTAATCTTGCAGTAGAAAGTGCTATTAAAGATTTGGGTATTGGATTTGAGCGTGCTAATGTGGGCGATCGTTATGTCTTAGAGTTACTCAAGCAAAAAGGCTGGATCATTGGCGGGGAGGGCTCTGGCCATCTACTTTGCCTAGACCAGCATTCCACTGGTGATGGCACGATTGCTGCACTGCAGGTCTTGGCGGCGATGAGTCAAACAAAGAAGAGTCTTGCGAAATTACTTGATTCTGTAAAAATCTTTCCTCAGGTGCTTTTAAACATCAAGTTCCAAGCTGGCTATGACTGGAAGTCAGATGACGCCCTCAAATCCAAGATAAGCCAAGTTGAGAGCGCCCTTAAAGGAGGTGGTAGGGTGCTGATCCGCGCTTCAGGCACGGAGCCCGTCCTTCGGGTGATGGTTGAGGCTCAAGATGGTGATGTTGCTATGAGCTCAGCCAAGAGTATTGCTCAATTGGTTCCTACCCAATAACTCATTGATTTAATTGAACTATTTTTCATTAAGAAGCTTGTCATAAAAGCGTAACACTCAAAACGTATCGTTCAGGTATCGCAATATTGCGTTATTTATCTGAGGAACGATCCATATGAACTCATTTTTGAAAAAAGCGTTAGTAATTAGCGCGATTTCATTTGCCCCAGTTGCTTTTGCGGTCGATATGACTGGCGCTGGTGCAACATTCCCATACCCAATTTACGCTAAATGGGCTGAAGCTTTTAAAGCCAAAACTGGCTCCAATATGAATTACCAATCAATTGGTTCTTCTGGCGGCATTAAGCAAATTAAAGCGAAGACTGTTGATTTCGGTGCAACTGATAATCCAGTTAAATTTGAAGAATTAGAAAAAGAAGGTTTGGTTCAGTTTCCAGCAATTATCGGTGGCGTAGTGCCAGTGATGAACGTTGATGGCGTTAAGCCAGGCGAACTCAAGTTAGATGGCCCAACATTGGCTGATATTTTCCAAGGCGTCATCTCCGATTGGGGTGACAAGCGTATTGCCATCATGAACCCAGGTGTAAAGATTCCTTCTGGCCCAATTACCGTTGTTCACCGCGCTGATGGTTCCGGTACAACTGCAATTTTTACTGATTACTTAGCAAAAACTAGCACCCTCTGGAAAGATGCTGTTGGTGCAGGTGCTGCTGTTAAGTGGCCTGCTGCTTCATCTGTTGGCGGTAAAGGCAATGAAGGTGTTGCTGCAAACGTATCTCGCGTAAAGAACTCTGTTGGTTATGTTGAATATGCTTATGCTAAGAAAAACAAAATGACTTACATCTCCTTGAAGAACAAGGATGGTAATTTTGTTGCTCCGGACGATGTCACATTTGCTGCTGCAGCTGCTGGTACTGATTGGGCGAAGATTCCAGGCATGGGTACATTTATTACCAATGCTTCTGGCGCTAAGTCTTGGCCAATCACTGGCGCATCTTTCATCCTCTTGTACAAGAACCCAGAAAACAAAGCAAATGCTGCTGAAGTGATCAAGTTCTTTGACTTTGCATTCAAGGATGGCAAGAAGATGGCTGAAGAGCTCGATTACGTTCCAATGCCTGATGCAACAACTGATTTCATCCGTAAGAATGTATTTTCTAAGGTTGTTACTAAGTAAGGTTTGATGATTAAGATTTCTTAATCATCACTGAATAACAGCTCCATCAAAAGTGGGGCTGTTTCAATATTTAAATAAGCATAATTTATGATTGAATCGACCCAGTCTCACTCGGCACCGACGCCACAGGCGCTTCGCATTGCTAAGCTGCAGCGCGTTCAAGACTTCTTATTTCACGGCATTACTCAATTCTTTGCCTTATCAGTATTAATTGCCTTGGTCGGAATTATGATTTCGCTGGTAATAAATGCCTGGCCTGCATTAAGTACTTTTGGCATTGGCTTTTTCTTCACCCAAGAGTGGGATATTGTGAATGGTGAGTTTGGTGGATTGATCGCCATATACGGCACCCTAGCAACATCTATCATTGCATTGTTGATTGCCGTTCCCCTCAGCTTTGGTATTGCTGTTTTTCTAACTGAGCTATGTCCAGGCCCTTTACGCAGACCATTGGGAACAGCAGTGGAGTTGCTTGCAGCCGTTCCTTCAATCATTTACGGTATGTTTGGCCTGTTCATCTTTGCACCTTTATTTGCCGAGTACATTCAACCAGGTATTGCTGGGACTCTTGGGCAAATCCCTGGATTAGGTATCTTGTTCTCCGGCGCATTTAATGGTATCGGCATTTTGTGTGCCGGCTTGATTTTGGCAATGATGATTTTGCCTTTTATTGCCTCTGTAATGCGCGATGTATTTGAGATTGTTCCTCCAGTACTCAAAGAGTCAGCATATGGTATTGGCTGCACCACTTGGGAAGTAGTCAAGAATGTAGTTCTGCCATACACCAAGGCTGGTGTGATTGGTGGCGTTATGCTGGGATTGGGTAGGGCGCTTGGTGAAACCATGGCCGTGACCTTTGTGATCGGCAATGCCCATCGCTTATCTCCTTCCTTGTTCGCGCCGGGAACTTCAATTGCCTCTACGCTAGCTAACGAATTTGGTGAGGCTGAAGCTGGCAACCATCTCTCTTCTTTATTCGCCTTAGGTCTGGCGCTGTTTATTATTACCTTCGTGGTTCTAGCATTTGCTAAGTGGATGCTAAATAACATGGAGAAGAAGCAGGGTTTAAGAACATGAACAACACTTCCAATATTGATCCAGCAGTTTTTGCTAGGCGTAAGCGCGCCAATAAAATTGGCTTAGCCTTGTCCATGGGTGCCATGGGTTTGGGTATGATCTTTTTACTTTGGATTTTGAGCGTACTGATATTTAAAGGCTTTGCTGCTCTTGATATCACCTTGTTTACCCAAAGTACTCCAGCCCCAGGTTCTGAAGGTGGTGGTCTTTCTAATGCCATCGTTGGCAGCCTAATGCTCGTTGGTTGCTGTACTTTAATTAGCACTCCAATTGGAGTTTTGGCGGGTCTCTACCTCTCCGAATACGGTGATCGCAGTCGCATTGCAGCCATCACCCGTTTCGTTACTGACATCATGCTATCGGCCCCATCGATTGTGATTGGTCTGTTTGTTTACGCTTTTGTAGTCGCTCAGGTTCGCCACTTTTCTGGCTGGGCCGGAACTATCGCTTTAGCTTTAATTGCCATACCAGTAGTGGTGCGGACAACTGAGAATATGTTGCGCTTGGTTCCTGGTAGCTTGCGCGAAGCTGCATATGCATTGGGTACTCCAAAGTGGAAAGTGGCCTTCATGATCACCTTGAGAGCTGCGCAAAGCGGTGTGATGACTGGTATTTTGTTGGCCTTGGCCCGTGTCAGTGGCGAAACAGCGCCTTTGTTATTCACAGCTTTGAATAACCAGTTCTTCTCTACCAATATGAATGCCCCAATGGCGAACTTACCAGTAGTGATCTTCCAGTTTGCAATGAGTCCTTATGACAATTGGGTTGATCTTGCCTGGGGTGGCGCTTTATTAATCACCTTCGCAGTACTCGGATTAAATATCTTGGCTCGTGTAGTCTTTCGCGAAAAGGTTCAGGGATGATGAGCAATATGAAAACAATGTTTGACTTAAATCAGATTGATAGTCAAGGAGTAAATACAAATATGAATACAAATCAACAAACACCAGTCGCAGCTAAGAATGCTCTTGAAGTGCGCAATCTGAACTTTTTTTATGGATCCTACCAAGGTCTAAAAGATATCAATTTAGATATCGAAGAGGGTAAGGTAACTGCATTTATTGGACCATCTGGTTGTGGTAAATCGACTTTGCTCAGAGCATTGAATCGCATGTATGACCTGTATCCTGGTCAGCGTGCTGAAGGCGAGATTAATTTCTACGGACAAAATATTTTGACTCCAGGTCAGGATTTAAATCTCCTTCGCTCACGGATCGGCATGGTCTTTCAGAAGCCTACACCATTCCCAATGTCTATCTACGAGAACATTGCCTTTGGTGTACGTTTATACGAAAGACTTTCCCGTTCAGAGATGGATGAGCGTGTTGAGTGGGCTTTGAATAAGGCGGCACTTTGGAATGAAGCGAAAGACAAGCTTAACCAGAGTGGTTTATCTCTGTCTGGCGGTCAGCAGCAGCGTTTATGTATCGCGCGTGGTGTGGCTGTTAAGCCCTCCGTTATTTTGCTAGACGAGCCAACATCAGCCTTGGATCCAATCTCTACAGGTAAGATCGAAGAGTTGATCAACGAACTCAAACACGAGTACACCATTGCTATCGTGACCCACAATATGCAACAAGCAGCCCGCGTCTCCGATTACACTGCTTATATGTATCTTGGAAGTCTTATCGAGTATGGCAAGACGGACGAGATCTTTATTAAGCCTAAGCGTAAAGAAACAGAAGATTACATTACCGGCCGCTTCGGTTAATTGGAGACATAAATGACAGAAAAACACCTTTCATCACAATTTGATGCAGATTTAAACTCACTTTCCAGTCGTTTGCTAGAAATGGGTGGTCTCGTCGAGTCGCAGATTTCTACAGCTATGCGTGCTTTTACGCAAATGGATATTGATACCTGTAATGTCGTGATTGACAATGAAAAAGCCGTTAATGATTTAGAAATTCAGATTGATTTAGCTTGTACTGAATTGATAGCGCGTCGCCAGCCTACTGCACGAGACCTCCGTTTGGTGATGGCAGTATCTAAGGCCATCACAAACTTAGAGCGTGCTGGTGATGAGGCAGAGCGTGTTGCCAAGAGAACTAAGCGCTTGATTGAAGCAGGCGCTCCTCACAATATTAACGTTGCTGAGATTCGTTTATCTGGGCAAATGGCAATTTCTTTATTGCGTCGTAGCTTGGATGCTTTTGCACGCCTCGATACGATTGCAGCAGCAGAGGTAGTTGAGGAAGATCGTCAAATCGACGAAGAATTCAGAGGCTTTGTTCGCAAACTGATCTCCTACATGATGGAAGATCCACACACCATTACAACTGGCTTGGATATGTTGACAATTGCTAAGGCGATTGAGCGCATCGGTGATCATGCTAAAAATATTGCTGAGTTTGTGATCTATGTTGCCAAGGGTTCGGATGTGCGTCATATCCCACATGAGGATTTGGTTCGCGAAGCCAATAAACCATAGTTAAATCAATACGGAGCTCATGATGACTCACCGCATATTGATTGTTGAAGATGAGCCTTCTATTGCAGAACTGATTGCAATTAACTTAACTCATGCTGGTTACGAAGTTGAGAGAGCGATGCAAACTGATGTTGCACTCAATGTGATGCGCGATCAGTTGCCTAGCTTACTCATCTTGGATTGGATGTTGCCTGGTAAATCTGGAGTTCAGTTTGCTAAAGAGTTACGGGCTAATGATCGTACTCGCGCCTTGCCAATTTTGATGTTGACGGCCAAGAGTGAGGAGGCTGATAAGGTATTGGGACTTGATTCGGGTGCTGATGATTATGTCACTAAGCCCTTTTCGCCTAAAGAGCTTGTTGCGCGTGTAAAAGCCCTGTTACGTCGCCAAACTCCGATTGAGGATACTGGTCCACTTTCCGTAGGTCCCGTAAAGCTTGACCCCAGCTCGCATCGGGTAATGGCAGTATGGCCGAATATGGAGCCGCAATCCGTTGTCTTAGGACCTACTGAATACCGACTGCTTCAGTTCCTGATGGTAAACCCAGAGAGGGTACATTCACGAGCCAATTTGCTAGATAAGGTTTGGGGCAGCGAAGTTTATATTGAAGAGCGTACCGTAGATGTCCATATCAAGAGATTGAGGGCTGCCCTAGCTCCAACCGACTGCGATAGATATATTGAAACCGTGCGTGGCAGTGGCTACCGCATCACTAAGATGCCAACCCAAACCTAATACACCACCTTATCTGACTGGGGTTTTTAGAGTCCCCGATTGAGATGCTCTAAGATTGCTGCATGTTCTCCGTTATCACTCGATTTGCACTACTCGTTTTCTTAGCATTTTTTGCCGCTACTCTTAGCCTGGCATTTTTTGGCCCCCTTACGGCTATATCCGCTGGTATCGCAGTACTTTCTATCCCTCTTATCTATTCCTACATTAATCTCGCGCGTTTGCGTAAGCATGCGATAGCCAACACCGTTGAAAATATGTCCTTGCCTAGTGGTTATTGGGAAGAGATATTCTTTCGCCTGCAACGCTTGGTGCGCAATCTCAAGCAAGAAATGCGAAGAATAGAAAGGCAACACAATCGTTTCATTGAAGCCTTCCAGGCCTCTCCAAATGGTATTGTGATGCTAGATGATCAGGATCAAATTGAATGGTGCAATGCTATTGCTGAGCGCTTCTTTGGCCTGAACTTTAAACGTGATGTGCTACAAAGAATTAACTTCCTCATTCGTCGTCCAGAGTTTGTTCATTATCTGTATAAGCGTCAGTTTGAGGAGCCCTTGCTACTCGAAAGAATGGGGCCCGCCGCCAACCTAAGCCTCATGTTGCAAGCATTTCCATTTGGAGATAAGCGTAACCTATTGCTCATTCAGGATGTTACGGATTTGCAAAAGGCGGATGCCATGCGTCGTGATTTCGTGGCAAACGTGTCTCATGAGATGAGAACGCCAATTACAGTATTAATGGGCTTCTTGGAAACCATGCAATCACTGGATTTGGATAAGGCGCAACAAAATCAGTATTTCGACATGATGATGTCGCAGGCCCAAAGAATGAAAAGTCTAGTGGAGGACTTATTAACCCTGGCCAACCTCGAAGCCAATACTTTGCCAGCGCCGATGCAGTTAGTCAAAATTTCTACTTTGATGGCCTTGTTGAAAAACGATGCTGAAGCGCTTTCTCAAGGGCGTCACGCCTTTAATTTTGACCTCTCTAGCACTGCTAACCTCATGGGCGAGGAGAGGGAAATCCTGTCTGCATTTGGCAACTTGGTTTCCAATGCAATTCGTTACACGCCGGACATCGCTTCTATTAGCGCAGATTGGCATTTAAACGAGCGAGGAGAAGGTGAATTCTCTGTAACCGATACTGGGCCAGGAATTGCCTCGGAGCACCTCTCCCGTCTTACAGAACGGTTCTACCGGGTTGATCGAAGTCGATCTAGAGATACTGGGGGAACTGGATTGGGCCTGGCAATTGTTAAGCACATTGCAAATCGCCATCAGGCTCAATTGATTATTGAGAGTACCCCGGGGAAAGGGAGCACCTTTACGCTGCGTTTTCCAAAAGAAAGGATTGCGAACTCAGTTGACTGAGTCGTTCAATCCTTTTTATCTTTTTTCTTATCTTTTTTCTTATCTTTCTTTTTAGATTCCTTAGGAAGCTTATCTAGCTTTCCATTGGCGTAAAGACACCATACTTTAATTTCCTCAAAAAGTTCATTGAGATCATCGTAAGAGAGGCTTTTAAGGTCTTGCAAGCCAATGGCGCCAGACTCTTGAAGCTGTTTTACAGCATCTTCATACTTATATTCACTCATGGATTTTTCAAGGGTTGGTAATAACAAGCAAATCGTAACAAAGTAATATGACAAAAGTGCTTTTTTGGGTCTTAAAACCTAGTTTTAGTCCGAATCTGAGGAAATTTCTGAGCCGTGCTTAATCCCAGTCATTCTGGCAAGCAGTCTCTCCAAAGGGCCACCGATAATGAGGGTGATTAGGATGGCGCAAAGAGAAAAGGCTCCTAGGACCAGCTCTCCTGCGCCAAAGGCTGCAGCAATTAAGGCGGAGGACCAAATGCTGGCGGCGGTGGTGAGTCCATGCACTTTTTGAGAGCTATGCTCTCGAATAATCACCCCGGCACCCAGGAATCCAAGCCCAGTAATGAGGCCCTGTAAGACGTGGCTAAGGGCTTGTACATCTGTCGTTCCTAAGTGTCCTATGGACATAACTGCCGTAGCAGACCCTATAGCAACCAAGGAGTGCGTTCGGATGCCAGCAGATTTATGGTGCATCCAACGATTCAAGCCCAGGATGATTCCGGCTGAAAGAGCTAAGAAAAGGCGCAAGGCCATTTCACCGTAAAGATCAAAATATTCCATAAAATCCATGGTACTTCAGTTCATTCAAAAAGTTCAAATCGTCTAAATAATTTTTCTAACCTTGAGGGATAGATAGACAGCGGCCCCCGCTAAAGCCATGAGCACCATGACGATATAGAAAGATTCCTTAAGGCCAGGTAAGTCTTCCATATTCATTCCCATAATTCCAGTAATGAGGGTCATTGGCAAAAAGATGACTGTCATCACCGACAGCACTTGCAAGTTACGCGCATTGAATTCGGCGACATGGGCGGCCTGTTCATCTTGTAGCACTTTGGCGCGATCATACAAGTTGGAAATTTCCTGAACCAGGTAGGAGAGTAAGTCCAGGTCATCATTGAGTCGATATTTATCTTCATCAGAAAACCAATAGGGTAAGCGCTTTTGTAAGCGATTTAATGCAATCAGTTCCGGTGAGAACTGGCGACGCAGACGACTGCATTGAATGCGTATCCTACCGAGATATTCATGTTCAGGCAATTCCTTGCCCTTCAGAAGAATCTCTTCTAAATCATCCATTGTTTCGGAAAGGCGTATCAGCAAGGTGCGTAAATACTCCGCACGCAAATCAATCAATTCATGAAAAAGTTCAATAGCTGAGCATGGGTTCAGTAAGCCACCCCTTAAATCTGATCGCAATCGATCGGTCGTTCTGAGGGGATTATTTCTTAAGGAAATCATCAGACGAGGTGTCAAGATAGCCCATAAGGTTCCAAGACTAGAGTCACTATCCTTCTCACCAAATTCTTGATGAAAGTCATTCATCACCATCAATAGGCAGTCATCCAATTTTTCAATTCGTTCTAGCCGACTGCGGGTAACTCCCTCATCAATCATTTCAACTACGCGATCCGGTATGAGGGGGGTATTTTTTAACCAACGCTGTACTTGAGAGTTGGTTAAGTTGAGGTGTAGCCAAATCGATAACTCTGGGTCATTGAGGGCATCGGCAATGTCAAAGAGCGGGATCTCATGATTTTTCCCAGAGGGTGTCATGGCCCAGGCAAATACGACACCATTAATTGGGAAGGGATGGGTTAGGTTTTCAGTCACAACAGTAGGGGTGTATTTATCGAATATTGATTGATCTTTATGCATTGTAAGGTAGGTGTGTTGTAAATATACCCACGACATCTGTTTGCCATATTTACTATCTAAGATATCCGTAGGGGCGAACTGAATCGCTCCGTGAAAGGGACCCAATCATATGAAGAAATTCATCATTACAGCCTTATCCATATGGAATGAAGCGAGAGCGTCCTACAGGGGAAGATGTCTGAAGCATCGTCTGGGAAGTTAAGTCTCGATTGCCTGATGCTTACTGATTTTGTTTGGCTATTGAGTTTTGCGGAACAAATAGCGGTCGAAAACTGAATGGACCCGATTCTTGCGCATTAACACGCACTTCAACAGCCTGAACTTGATTTGCACCCATCACCTCCAGTCTATATACGTTTTCTAGCAACTGATTTTTGCTGTTCATTAACGGCTGATCAATTTTCAACTGATGGCTATCTCCATGTATCAGAAGAATGGGGATCGCCAATTTCTCAGATTGATCGCGAAATGCTGAAATAGTATCTCGATAGCCACTGCTAGTGCTAGTTGCCAATTCTGGGGAGTAGAAGAGGTCTGCTTGAAATGCAAAAATAATGCCCGCATATTTTTTCTCCCTTGCGAATTCATACGCGTAATTAATCCAAGCTAAATTTGCCTGATTACGTATTTGGTATTCTTGATTTGATTCTTCATCTCTCCCAAGGTTGTTGTTAGATCCCGGAATATGCAAATTAACAAATAGAAAGTGGCCTCTAGTCCACAGAGAGTTTTCAACGTAACGTGAAAATTGTGGCATCAGCTCAGACTGCCGCTGAAGCTTTAGTTTGGCCACTCCAAAACTATTACTACTTTGAAATTGCTTGCTGCGGATGTGCTCGAGTCTCTCAAGCGGATTGAATTGACCAGCTAGCGCTCGATGACAGTCGGTCCACTCATTATCCCCAATGCTATAGATTAAGGGCGCTTTAAATGAATTGAAATACGCCGTCATTTTTTCAATATGCTCATTGCTACAGGGTGAGCTACCTGACTTAGTATCGCCAACAAAAATTGAGAACGCAGGCTTTTGGGAGTTAATGCTGCTGATGAGTTGTTCAAACCGAGGAAAATCAGCGGGCTGTGAGTAGGGCATGTCGCCTAGTGCAATAAACTTAAATGATTCTGCGTATGCAATGCCAATAGATAGGTAGATTACAAGAATAAGAAAAATACCGCTGGTGATTGTTTTTTGACCTCTCAAATACATTAAAACCTCCAAGTAAATCCAACTTCTGAGCGAGAAACACTAAGTCCTGAGTTGCTGATAACAATGCCCATATTGGCAGCGCTACGCATATACGATAGACCGAGATCTACTTGATCTGATACCGAAATGATTGCGGCCAGAAGAGCATAGCTGCTTAGGTACTGCTCTGTGCTCGGCGGATTTGTGGTGATACCTGTATCTAAGGCGAGCCGGACACTTTGCGAGACTCGCCATACCGGCGCTGCAGAAAAGAAAAGAATGTTGATTCTATTTGATTCTGGGCCTACACCGACTGCGTAATTGGTATTGTAAGGGGACTTCGAATACGAAGCATTGAGGTGCACTTCAAGTTCATCCGAATAGTGAGAGCCAATCAGATTGAGGGCATAGTTTGGCAAAGCGAGGTCTAGGCCATGGACCTGCTGCTGGGGTGTTCCTGGTAAGGTAAAGCTTGGCTTAATTGCAAGTGCCCACCGCCCATCTTCGGCTTCGGCAAAGCGCCATTTTATGGCAATTACTTTATTGGCAATTGGAGAGTAATTACCTTTTGGAATAGAGAAGTAGGTGGCGCCGATGGATATCTCTATGTTTTCAGCAACTCCCCTGGTATAGGTAAAAGGGAATGCTTTTGCCCCCTCACCGCCAAAATATTCTTCTCCTGGCGTGATAATGTCGACTGTTGCAGCAGATCCACTACCATGCGATGCAGTCGTAAAAAAATACTGCTCGATTTGATTCGTGCCATTGGCGACAGTTCCAGCATCATCGGTATTGAGGGGTTCAAATGCGATCCCCAGGGTCGGGATAAACAGTAGGAGGAGGGCGGCAAATCGCATTTTCAGGATTTGTAAATTTTCCAAATCCTTTAACTTACTGGTTTTATATTACAAATCCATGTAAAAGCCTGATCCTCCAGCTTAATGTGAAGCCCATGATTTAGGCTTAATCAAACTGAAATATTTGCTCCATATGATTAACCATCGTCAATTTCCACTCTACAAAGGTTAATCTCGATGGTCTATGGGACAAATGTGAATTTAGCTTCAATATTTCGTGCGCATGATGCAAAATTAGAGCCAGATCACTCCAATCTGAATGAGCGTTTATTCGAGCCCAAATCTATTAAGGTGGAATCTCGGGCTGACGCGTTTTTGGTAGATAAAAAGTATGCATTGCAACTCGACGAACTTATTTGATTATTCTCCGGCATGAGTCACCCACAAAACATCCTTTTTCTCTGCTCTGGTAATTCAGCAAGATCCATTTTGGCTGAGGCCCTTGCCACGACTCTGAGTCATGGTCGCTTAATTGGCTATTCTGCTGGTGCTAAACCCACTGGCGCAGTCCACCCTATGGCGATTGAGTTAATTCAGTCGATGGGCTATCCCTTGGAGGTGTTGAGGAGCAAAAGTTGGGATGAGTTTGGTTGCGAAGGCGCCCCCAAGATGGACTACATCATTACCCTGTGTGACTCTGCGGTGGGTGAGGAGTGCCCTTATTGGCCTGGGCACCCATCTACAGCACATTGGGGCTTTCCGGACCCTGCGGCAGTGAGGGCGGGTGATGAGGCAATGCTCCATGCCTTTAAGCAGGTAGAAATGGGCTTGCGCAATCGGATTGAGTTGCTGATGGACTTGCCGATGGATAAGCTAGACCACCTAGAACTCAAAGAGCAGCTCGACAGCATTCATCAGCGGATCAAGTTGGGCGAGTAGTCTGCCAGCAGGCTCCCGGGAACTGTAATAATGTGCCCATCTTCCTTATTGGAGTGGGCATGTGCGTTTCTCATAAATCTCGAGCTGCTTCACCGGCGCCAACTAAGTCTTCAGAGCATTTTTCCGTCCTAACTCCTGCAGAGGTACATCAGGGTAAGCGACTCAGCATAGAAAAGCGCTTAAGAAACGGTAAAGCCTTGCGTAAGCGAGTGAACTTTGCTGATCAAGGGATTTATACGCCGCCCAAGAATAGGGTTGGACCGATCGAGATTCTACAGAAGCAGGCTGAGCAACGGATTCAGGCGCTCATTCCGATTCGATATGAGCGCATGCTGCAATCGCCATTCGATTTTTATCGTGGCGGCGCCGCAATCATGGCGCAAGATTTAGCCAGCCAACCTACTACCGATATTACGGTTCAGCTTTGCGGTGATATGCACGTCTCTAACTTTGGGCTTTTTGGGACTGCTGAACATCGACTTGTTTTTGGGATCAATGATTTTGATGAAACCCTTCCGGGAAGTTGGGAGTGGGATATTAAGCGTTTAGTAGCAAGTGCCGTTATCGCTTGCGAGGCTTTAGGTGGCTCTCAGTCTCTTTGCAAAAAATTAGTGTATCGAATTAGCTCTGAATATCAAAAGCGCATGGCTCAATATGCACGGATGCCTTATCTCGATCTTGCTCAGCAATTTATTGGTGAGAAGGATATTCGCAAGCACTTTAATAGCGTTCATCAGAAAAAGTTAGACGCTTATTTGAGGGATACTAAAGGGCAGACTAATATCCAAGTCTTAGAAAAATTGACAACCTTGGTTGGTAAAAATCGTAAGATTATCAATAGGCCTCCACTCATAGAGCATTTTGATAAAACAACTTATGGAGTGTCGTTCGCTGGTTTGGTTAAAAAGGCGATGCAAAATTACAGCAGCACTTTATTAGCTGATCGCCAAGTTTTATTTGAGCGCTATACATTGCAGGATTTCGCGCGAAAGGTTGTAGGTGTCGGGAGTGTGGGAACGAACTGTATGGTCTTGTATTTTGTTGGCGATAGTCAAAAGGACCCGCTGTTTCTTCAATACAAAGAAGCTCAGGAATCTGTCTTAAGTCCTTATTTAGGAAAGTCCAAATATCCGAATATGGGCCACCGCGTAGTTGCTGGACAGCGATTGCTGCAAGGGGCTCCGGATATCTTCCTGAATGGCGGGGAGATTGAGCATAAACAGGATCGGATTCAAGGATTCTATCTTCGCCAGTTGCGCGACATGAAGGGTGGTATTGATGTGGGTCCTCATGGCGTCTCGTTGAAGAATTTCCCAGACTACGCCAAGTTGTTTGGCTGGGCTCTGGCACTTGGCCATGCACGCTCAGGCGATGCGGCTATGATTTCAGGCTATTGCGGCCAGTCAACAGAATTTGATTCGGCAATGTATTCTTTTGCTACGGCCTATTCAAAGCAAAATAAGGCCGACTACGATGTCTTTTGTAACGCAGTCAAGAGCGGAAAAATTCAAGTAGCCAAGAAGAAAACCCTTAAGTAATTTTGATGCCGCTAGGCTTTGCAGTGATATATCCTACTGCAGCACCAAATCGATCCTTGTAATTCTTTTGAATCAAGGGATTTAATATGGGCATCACTTTTGAATGTAATTTTCCTAGCCAATCACCTGGATGTTGAAAGTTGGCAGTGATATAAGTCCAGCCATTGAGGTTATCTACTACGCTAAGGCCGGTTGCTTCTGCGCCGGAGGGCATAGAGGCAATTCTACTGAGTTTCTTTGTATCCACGTTATAGGCCCAAATAAAATTATTCACATGGGTGCTACTGTCTTCCCCGATAAAGAGAGTCCTTAACTTTTCAGAAAACTTGAGGTTATCTGGATTGGAAATAGTATTGGGGTCAGCCAAGTTCCCGAGCTCATCTTGCGCAATATCTCGACCAACGATTAGCGCCGATAGTTGTCTTGGAACCCAATTACTCTGGATGGCATTTCCTGATTGATCGCGTTGATTGCCCTCCAGCTTGCTGGTCATGACTGCGCCAGCGATTAAGGGTTTTTCGAGCTCAATCATGCTCTGTGAATTCCAGCCCTTGCCACCTTTGATCATTGAATCCTGTATGTTTTGCAGGGCAAAGTACGCAACTTTATCTTTGAGATTAGCGGTGGTACCTTCCATCTTGCTAAAGCCCATGCTACCGCCCATGAGATAAGCATAGCGATGGGTTTCCAAAAATGCTGCCGCCTTTTCCATTCCAGGTTTTAGCCTTACCCAATTGGTAATACCATCGTAGTAAATTTTTGTGAATGTGTCGTCGTTGGGATCAGTCTTTAAAACCGTCATGATGTCGGATGGTTTTAAGGTCGCAGCGAGTTTTTTGATTTCATCGCTAGTGGCATGACCGAGCTTGATCCAGGATAATTTCGCGCCATCGTCTTTTGGGTCTATGGAGAATCCCTGGCCTAGTTTGGCTACATAAAGCGTTCCAGAAGAAAGATCAGCCTCTTTATCCGCAATGAAAAGGAATAGGCCGCTATTGGTGTAGTCATCACCCATTAGAACGGTTCTTCTATCAGGCATCACTTCAACTAACTCATGTGAAATACGCCCGAGACAATAGTGCTTTACAAGAGTACCTGTTCCATCGGGATTGACAGTGACTTCAGGAAGGTGACCATAGTTGTATGGGTTTGCACTGGTCTCATTGCCGTAGAGATTTTTACTAAAGGCCTTAAAGCGCACATTCTCATGTGCAAAGGGCGCATCAGGCTCATATTCCTCGCTCGATAAATGTGTATTCCATGGTGATAAGCTGGCGCCACAGGTGATCCATAGGCCTTGAGCGCTAGAAGTATCTACAGGGGTGTATTTGACTAAGGTGAGCTTGCCACTAGCCGGATCCTGATTGAGTGTTAAGACGGCGATTTGAGAGGGTAGGACTCCGTACATTTTTTCGTTGCCCTGATTGGTATTGGTGTATTCAAATTGAACCACTGCAAACACCGTATTGCCTCGCACCCCTTTAACTTTTGCTCTTTCAAGTTTCAATAAAGACATGCCATCTGGACAATCGGAAAAGAATTGCCTTTCTTTGCCTGATACAGAGTTATCCATAATCGGTCTATTGTGAATATCTACATATCCGCCAGCCAATATTTTTCCATTCTTACCATCTGGAACCAGATCTCCAGTAATAAAGAATGGCTCATAAGCGAGTTTGTATGTTTTTGTATCCCCATTCTGCATGGTGACTTCAAGCATCGATCCCACTGAAGTGGTAGCCATTGCTTCTGGATTAGCTAGAGAAGGCGCCTCCATAGAGATAAATTCTGCGGACCTGAAACCAGAAGCCGCTTCGGCAGCAATCAACGGGGAGCTATTGAAGAGTGCGGTTAAGCCGGTAGATCCTATGGGTAGCATGGGAGCGCTAATAGCCATTTTAATAAATGAGCGACGCTTAAGGGCTTTAGGGTTTGACATAGTGCACATGTTTCTCTTCATTGGGCTTGTGTTGAGTATCAAAAACGAGAATGAGGCCATTGTTTAGGTAATAATTTATTGTCTAGCCAGAATATGACAGTTTGATTAATGCTCTGATGGGGCATCGCCACAGTTAGGGCCTGCTTATAGATGAGTATGATTGCTACATGGAATCACTAAACAATATCAATCTCGTTTCATTGGCTGACACGGCGGTTAGCCTCTCGGCTGCTTTTATTTTCGGCGGCTTAATTGGGCTTGAGCGTCAATTTCGTCAGCGTACTGCAGGGTTAAGAACCAATATCTTGGTTGCGCTTGGTGCAGCAATCTTTGTGGATGCTGCCAATCGCTTAGTGGGGCATGAAGGTGCCGTTCATGTGATGGCCTACGTTGTGTCAGGTATTGGCTTTTTGGGTGCCGGCGTCATCATGCGCGAGGAGGGCAATGTCCGTGGAATTAATACCGCTGCAACACTGTGGGGTTCTGGCGCAGTTGGCGCATTGGCAGGCGCAGATTTAATACTAGAGGCCGCCTTGGCAACCCTGTTTGTGTTGGCTGCCAACACATTGCTTCGCCCAGTGGTGAGTCTGATTAATAGGCAGCCCTTAGATACGGAGTCTGTTGAGGTTACGAATTCTGTTTACATCATTACCCCAAAGCACTCTCAAAAGATTGCGCTGAAGCAATTTATTGAAGCTCTGGAAACTGCCGGCTATCAGACGCAAGATGTTGAAGTCCATCAGTTTGGTAGCGATGATGTGGAGATTCAGGCTGTGCTAACTGCCACAGCCGTGGAGGGTGATCAGATGGACGCTTTAATTGCTAAGTTAGCCGATCTTGATTATGTTAATCAAGCGTTCTGGAGCCCTAGCACTACTGATTAGTTGTATAGCTTGCGTTGGATGCGCCTGTCTTGATTCTGAAATATTTTGAGTCCAATATTCTGGCTGTGAATACCTTATCTAAAAACCAGCACTCCATCATTACATGCCCCAATTGCCAAGGGCATGAGATCCTTGAAATACCTCAGGGGTACTCTCAGCATCTCTATCGTTGCCCGTCATGCAGCATCATTCTTAAGCCCAAGTCTGGTGATTGCTGCATATTCTGTAGTTTTGCTAATGTGGATTGCTCGAGTTCCGGGCAAAATTTAGCAGCTTAGTCTTTTGCCAGTAGACTACGGCTTGGTTTCATGAATATGTCACGTTGTTTTCATAAAATAGACATATTCATTTAAATTTGCTTAGCTACTGGGAACATTTTGACCCTTTTTAAAGACATCTCCGGAAATAATTCCTCCGACCTAGTCGCTGCTGTCGATTTGGGTTCTAACAGTTTTCGTATGCTCGTTGCGCAGGTTGTCAAAACACCTTCGGGTACTCAGTTGCGTCCCATTGATACTCTTCGTGAATCCGTACGCTTAGCCGCAGGTCTTACCGATAATAAATTACTGGGTAATGACGCCTATCAACGGGGTTTGACTGCTATTCGTCGCTTTGGTGAGCGTATTAGAGACTTTGATCCTTCCAAAGTCCGCGCTGTTGCTACTAACACCTTGCGAGTCGCCAAAAATGCCCCTAATTTTGTGCGTGATGCCGAGGAAGCCCTGGGCTTCCCAATTGAAATCATCGCGGGCGTTGAAGAGGCGCGTTTAATTTATATTGGCGCCGCTCATGAAGTTTCTGCGATCCAAGGAAATCGCCTGGTAGTGGACATTGGCGGGGGCTCAACAGAACTAATTATTGGCAGGGGTTATGAACCCAAGTTAATGGAAAGTCTGTATATCGGCTGTGTTTCTCATAGCCTTCGATTCTTTCCCAAGGGCAATATTGATGCCCATGCTTTTAAAGAGGCTGAGCTAGCTGCGCGTCGCGAGATTCAGGTCATTTCAGGAGCCTATTTAAAGTGTGGCTGGAAGCAAGTGATTGGCTCCTCTGGTACAGCGCGTGCCTTAGCAGATCTCATTGCAGAGAATAACTTCAATGGTCAGGTAGATGAAGGTCTGACCATGGGTCGTGTAAATGGTTCTAGTGGACTGATTACACGCGAGGGCCTGAGGGCCATGAAAAAGCATCTTCTCAAGTACGACCATATCAGTCAGGTGGAATTGCTAGGTTTAAAAGATGACCGAAGATCGGTATGGCCAGGCGGCCTTGCTATCATGATTGCCGTTTTTGATGAGCTGGGTATTGAGAGTATGGAAGTGACTGATGCTGCTTTGCGTGTCGGGGTCTTATATGATCTTTTGGGCCGCTCTCAGCATGATGACATGCGCTTTGTGACGGTTGAGCAATTTATGCAGCGTTATTCTGTAGATCGAGAACAGGCAAATCGGGTTGGCCAACATGCGGCTGATTTCCTTGCGCAACTGCCTAAGCCTGATATCGAAAGTAGATCCGATAATATTGCATTGCTCCAGTGGGCAGCTAATTTGCATGAGATAGGTCTGTCGATTTCTCATAATGGCTATCACAAGCATTCTGCCTATATTGCTGGTAATGCAGATATGCCCGGCTTCTCAAAAAATGATCAAGCAAGACTGGCTGCATTGTTAATTGGTCATACTGGAAAATTAGGTAAGCTAGCGAATAACCCCAGCTTTAAAGATTGGCGTATGTTGTTTTGCTTGCGCCTAGCTCAGGCCCTATGCCGGGGTAGAAGCGATGCCAACCTGCCAAAAGTAAAAGTATCTGAGCATGATGGATCTTATCTAATTAGCCTGTCAAAAGACTGGGCTAATGAGCATCCTTTGACAGAATTTAGCCTACAAAAAGAAGCGGCCGAATGGGAGCGTATCGGCCGGCCTTATAAAATCAGTTTGAAATAAATTCCAGCCAGCTTAATGTCAGCTGGCTGCCCTTCACACGCCTAAGAAATGCTTAGCGTAACGTGGATTAATTTCTGATAGACGTAACATGGTGAGTACGTCAGCAGTATTGAAATCGGGATCCCACGCTGGGGCGCTGCAAATCTTGGCGCCTAGCTTCAAGTAGCCCTTAATCAACGGTGGTGGCTCGACCTGTAAGCCGCCGTTCAGACGATCCAGTGGGAGTGGCAGGCGAGGGAAGGCATGGTTCTCTACCGGTGCCATTTGATCGTTACTGAGGGAGTTATAGAGGCTAGCTGCAAAGTGACCACCATCTGCCATCGGAATACTTGCGCAACCAAGCATGATTTCATAATCGTGCTTTTGCATGTATTGAGCCAAACCACTCCATAGGGCCATGATGACGGCGCCAGAGCGGTAGTCTGCATGAACACAAGATCTACCAAGTTCCACCATTTTCGGGCGCAAATGATTTAAGCGTGACAAGTCAAATTCAGAATCAGAGTAAAGGCGACCAATTTCTAAGGCCTTATGTGGGGGCAATACGCGATAGGTACCGACCACCTTGAGTGATTCTTGATCTCGAATCAGTAAGTGATCGCAATAAGTATCAAACTCATCGATATCTAAGTTTTCAGCATTAGCGGGGAGCTTGGCCCCCATCTCTTCTGCAAATACTTTATAACGTAGGCGCTGAGCTTCTTTAATCTCGCTGCCATTGCTGGCCCAGGTAATTTGAAAGGCAGGACGTTTAGGTTTAGTGGTAGCTTTATCAATTGCTACTGGCTCTTGAATGCTTAATTCTGCACGCGCTCTAGTAGCAAATTTCTTGCCAAATAGTTTCTTGGCCATTTTCTTGGAAAAGAGTTTCTTGATGGCCTCTGTCTTGCTTTTAATCTTCTTTGGTTTACCTTCAAATCGTGAGTTGAAGATATCAAATGCAGCTAGCGGGTTTGGAATATCCGACATAGTTTTCCTTATTTATATACCTTGAATCGTATAAGCTCTTTGTTACCAATCCATGACAATGGGTGTGCAAATAGTGATCCAAAGTAGCGCAGCAATCAGTAGGGCCAGCATTACTGCGGCTGACCCGAAGTCTTTCGCTCTTTTTGATAGATCGTGATGATCAAATGAGATCCGGTCGATGGCAGCCTCAACGCTCGAATTGAGTAATTCCACCACTAGGACCATAATTAAAGAGGCAATGAGAGCGCACTTCTCTAATGGGCTGATAGGTAGAAAAAAGGCAACTGGGGTCAATAGCACCAGTAGTGTTAGTTCTTGCCTAAAAGCACTTTCTTCTTTAAAGGCATACACAATGCCGCACCAAGAGTTCTTGGCTGCATGCCAAGCTCTGGTTAGCCCCCGATTGCCTTTGTGGGGGTTTTGATTGATGTTGTAGGGAGTGGTCAAAGTGCAGCCTTATGCTAGAGCATTAACGTGCACTTCTGGGGAAGGCACTGGCTTGAGGTGATTGGCAAATTGCTCAGAAGCCGCTCTCCAAGAGAATTTCTCGGCATGAGCTCTAGCAACTTCGCGTGGAATCTTGAGGGCATGTAGGCAAGCTTCGCGTAAATCTTCATTCATTGCGCCGGCTGGGGAGTTGCCCAAGACATCAATTGGGCCGGTAACAGGGTAAGCGGCTACAGGTGTTCCGCATGCCATTGCCTCGAGCAATACCAATCCAAAGGTATCTGTTTTACTTGGAAATACAAACACATCGGCTGCAGCATAAACTTTAGCTAGCTCATGTTGTTGCAAAACACCTAGGTAGTTAATATCCGGATATTTTTGCTTGATGCCGGCCAGTGCTGGACCATCACCAACTACCCATTTAGAGCCTGGCAAATCAATTTCTAAAAAGGCATTGATGTTCTTCTCTACAGCAACGCGACCTACGTACAAAAAGATCGGGTGAGCAGTATTCAGAGCTTTTGATTCTTGCATTTTGAAGACATCGAGATCAACGCCTCTAGACCACAAGACCACATTGTTGAGCCCAAATTTTTCTAGATCATCTTTAACCACAATCGTAGGCGCCATAACCGCCATGGACGGTCCATGGAACCAGCGAATAAACGCATAAGTAATGGCAAGTGGAATGCCGGTACGTGCTTTGACATACTCTGGAAAGCGAGTGTGGTAGGCGGTAGAAAAAGGGAGATGATTTTTTACTGCATAAGCGCGGGCCGATAAACCCAGAGGGCCTTCTGTGGCGATATGCATTGCATCAGGTGCAAAGGCCTTAATTTTCCGGGCAACTTCTTTGCCAGGAAATAGGGAGAGAGCAATATCGGGATAAGTGGGGCAGGGAATAGATCTAAAGCCATTTGGCGTAATCATTTCAACCTCATGACCCATGGCAATGAGTTCAGCACGTGTTTGCTTGAGTGTTCTCACAACGCCATTAACCTGCGGATCCCATGCATCAGTGATGATCATAATTTTCATACGGTAGCCTCTTTGATGAGTAATTCAACAGCGGGTTGTAGGGTAATTTCAGGAACGTGAACTGGATCGCCTTTAATATGGGTCCAGTAGATAATTTTGAGTTCGCCTTCAGTCGTCTCCACTAAAGCAGAAAGGCTTTCAACCCAATCGCCATCATTGCAGTAGAGTAGGCCGTCAATCTCGCGAATTTCCGCTTTGTGAATGTGGCCACAGACAACGCCATCACAATCACGCAAGCGCGCTTCCCTGGCCATGATGTGCTCAAAGTCCGCGATATAACTCACTGCATTTTTTACTTGATGTTTGAGGTATTGAGAGAGGGACCAGTACTGCAGGCCCATCTTGACCCGCAACATATTGAAATAGCGGTTGATATATAAGATGAAGGAGTACAGAGTGTCACCAACGTACGCTAGCCATTTTGCATATTGCATTACGCCATCAAATAGATCGCCATGGGTAACCCAGAGCTTACGACCATCTAAGGTTGTATGAATAACTTCTTCTTGCACCTTAATATCTCCAAAGGACATGCCGAAATACTGCCGAGCTGCCTCGTCATGATTGCCGGGGATGTAAATAACCTCTGTACCTTTTCGTGCCTTGCGCAATAGCTTTTGAACTACGTCATTGTGGGCTTGAGGCCAGTAAAAAGATTGCTTTAGACGCCAGCCGTCAATAATGTCGCCAACTAAATAAAACTGATCGGCTTCATTGTGCTTTAAGAAATCGAGGAGGTAGTTAGCCTGACACCCTGATGTTCCTAGGTGTACATCTGAAATCCAGATAGCTCTGTAATGCATCATGAGTAGGGATTAGGCCTAGCCATCATGTAATCCTCATGACAGTTTTACGACAATTTGATGACATGATTTATATTGATGCTTGTTTATGAAAAAACTTAGTCAAAATCTCAAGCCTATCGAGATATCAAAAATCATGCGTGTCTGGATATGGACCCAGATTTGGGTTCATGTGATTTGCGGCGTCTGTACGCTGTCTTTTATTTTTCCATTTCTCGATCGCAGAAGTAAGGACCAAAAAATTCAAGTGTGGTCAAAGCATCTTCTGAAAATATTCAATATCAAACTGGTCGTTCAAGATGCGGCCTTACTGACGAATACGCCACACCTGATCGCCTCAAACCATATTTCATGGTTGGATATTCATGTGATTAATGCATTTAAGCCTATTCGTTTTGTTGCGAAGTCTGAGGTAGAGGGGTGGCCTATATTTGGCTGGATGGCTAAGCAACTGGGTACTGTATTTATTCGGAGGGATAACACTCGCCATGCAAGGCAGGTTGTTGGTCAGATGGCGGAAGTGTTAAAAACAGAGTCTATTTGCATTTTTCCGGAGGGAACCTCAACGGCAGGAGCTACGGTTTTACCTTTTAAACCCAATCTGTTTGAATCTGCTTTTGCCGCAAATGTCCCGGCTTTCCCGCTTTCCATTCAATACCTCTCAAAAACAAGCGGATTGAGGAGCGAATCCCCAGCTTTTATTGGCGATATGGGTCTATTGGAGTCGATGTCTAAAACCATCAAAAATCGATCCCTGATAGCCCAAATTATCATCCTATCCCCATGCCCCACCAGCCAGGCGTCCACTCTTGATCGCAAGCAAGTGGCAGTCCACTGCCAGGAATCCATCGCCAAAACCCTTTAAGACGACATATGTAATAAAAATGTCATATCCTTGGAATACAAAGAAAAGAATGCCTAAGAGGAAGAAATGACGTCAACAAAACACAAAGAGATGGCTGAGTGGTATCAGCGTGCCCAAGAAGAGATACTGGATAGCATGGATGAAGAGCTCGAAATGGAGCTCGATGATGCCCGCCTATCCCCAGATGGTGGCAGCGGCTCCGTTATCCCTCGCCAAGTCTATTTCAAAGAGCTGTTTCGTTTGCAAGGGGAGCTGGTTAAGCTTCAAGACTGGGTTGTAGAGAATAAGCTCAAAGTCGCGGTTTTATTTGAGGGTCGCGATTCCGCTGGTAAGGGCGGTGCAATTAAGCGCATTACTCAGCGATTAAATCCCCGCGTTTGTAAAGTTGTAGCATTGACAGCTCCAAGCGAACGAGAAAAGACGCAGTGGTATTTTCAGCGCTACATATCGAATTTACCTGCAGGCGGTGAGATTGTGCTGTTTGATCGAAGTTGGTACAACCGTGCTGGTGTTGAGAAGGTCATGGGATTTTGTACTGATGATGAGTACGAAGAGTTTCTCAGAACGGTTCCAGATCTTGAGCGCATGATGATTAACTCCGGAATTATCTTAATTAAATACTGGTTCTCTATTTCCGATGATGAGCAGTACAACCGATTCATGATGCGTATTCATGACCCACTCAAACAGTGGAAATTGAGTCCAATGGACCTAGATGCTCGTCGCCATTGGGAAGCTTATACCAAGGCAAAAGAGACTATGTTGGAGCGTACCAATATCCCTGAGGCGCCATGGTGGGTTGTAGCGGCCAATGATAAGAAAAAGGCACGCTTAAATTGCATCACGCATCTGCTAGATCAAATTCCCTATAAAGAAATTAATCACCCAGAAATTACCTTGCCGGCCCGCGTACATAATCCTGATTACTTGCGTGGCCCAGTGCCTCGCAATATGTACGTACCCGAGGTGTACTAAGTATTTGCAGAAAGTGTTAATCTCTTAATCATATTGGGGGGTTAACACTATGAAGTTACATGAATCGATTACCAATCGGGAGTTTAAGCTCCTGATTAAGCCAAAAGGCTTGGATCGTCGGAGCAGGATTACGGCTTTGAGTGATCAGATACTCAAGTTTTGCAAAAAAAGTAAGGTGGATTTTTTCCACTTAGATAATGCAACTACTGGCCTTCGCAATATTTACTTTTACGATACGCCCGGAGAAGATTTTCGCCGCAACAACATTATCTTGCGGGTTCGTGAATCCCGCCAAAATGTTTGGGTTGATGATTGGTGTGAGGTAACTCTAAAATGCCGAGCGAGCGATCTTTCGGAATCTTCTCAATTCGATCCAAGTCCCAATAAAAAGATCAAATCAAGAATGCGCTTGAAGGAGGAGATATTGCGTGGCGATGTTCTTGGGACAAAGCGAACAATCTATTCAAACAACGCTATTTTAGATGCCGTTCCTTTGGATAATCTATTTGATCGAAGCCTCATTAGTGTGGGCAAGTTTTTCCCTGGCCTAGTCGATCTACCCATTAATAAAAAATTGCCACTGCGTATTGTGGGTGGGAGTACCAACAAAATTCTCGAAGCTTGCTTGCCAATCGGTAATTTGGTTTTTGGGGATGGGGTGCAAGCGCATTGCGATATCGCTATTTGGATGAAGAGTGTTGGCGATCCGATTGTGGGGGAGTTGGCATTTTCCTATCGAGTAAATGATCAAAATCGCTCGCAAGAAAAAGCGCATCAGCGTGCGGATAAATTCTTTAAAAACCTGCAAATTGAGTTGGCTGACTGGCTGGAAATTGGCAGCACTAAAACGGCTTTAATTTATGGAAAGCCAGAGTGACTCTAGCTACTGACATTTCGATTGCTAAACTAAATTCTCCTAAGCTGAGCGATATATTCGTTCAATTTCTCTTGATTGGCGCCATTAGCTTTGGCGGTGGGATTATGGCGTATGAACGCATCCTTTTAGTAGAAAATCGTAAGTGGTTATCTGCAGATGAGTTCATGGCCTACCTGGCGATTAGCCAAACAATGCCCGGCCTTAATTCAGTCAATATGGCCGTGTTATCTGGGGACCATCTGCGCGGCGCCTTAGGGGCATTGATTGCCACCATTGGTTTAATCTTGCCGGGCAGTTTATTTGTTTTAGGTATGGGAATTTTGTACGCCAGCGCCTCAGATCACCCTCTAGCAAACTTGATTTTGATTGGCATTGCAGCCGCTGCTAGCGGCCTACTAGCAGCGATCACTTACCGAATCGGTGAGGATAATTGGCGTCATCTCAAATCACTTCTCATTATTGTCGCCACCTTTATATTGATGAGTATTGCCAAGCTATCTCTGCCAATAGTGTTATTGATCATGGCTCCCATAGCGATCTACCTTTACCGTCCACGTCAGGGCGTATGAGCCTTTTAATACAGCTCACTCTCAGTTTTGCATTGCTATCCATTTTGGCGGTAGGGGGCGGCACTGCAGTCCTACCTGAGATGCAATCCTTGCTGGCTCATCAGTTTGGCATCGACCATACCCAATTTGTCCATATCTACAGCTTTGGTCAACTGGCTCCTGGGCCCAATATGCTGATGGTATTGGTCATTGGCTACCAATTGGCCGGTCTAATTGGTGCCGGCGTTGTTTTGCTTTCGTTCTTCTTGCCCTCTAGCATTCTCTGCTTTTACGTTGGCAGGCTGTGGAATCGATTTGGCGAAAGCCCTTGGCGAAGAGCTGTTCAGAATGCTTTGGAACCCATTTCTCTTGGACTGATGGCTTCTGGAGTTTATGCCGTTGGCAAGGCATCCATCGTGAGTGGAATTACTGCGGCACTTGCTTTAGTAAGTTTTTACCTCATCCTCAAAACCAAAATTAACCCAGTATGGGTTATTTTAGGATCTGGAGGATTTGGTGCGCTGCTCATGACTTATCTGAAATAGCCCAGGGTTTAGAAGGTACCCCTTAATCCCACCATCAAGCTTCTTCCTGGTTGGGGGGCATAAAGTCTGACCGCCATTGGTGTAGTAGCGTACCGAATTTGCTCATTGAGTAAATTCTTCAGGTTCATATACACAGTCCAGTTCACATCCTTAATTTTCTCTGTATATGAGATGCCTGCATTGAGTAAGTTGTAACTCGGAGCAGGGCCTTGCTCCCAACTTGCTAATCTATTTTGCTGATAGCTATAGATGTAAGTGGCATTGGTAAGCCAACCATTCTGTTGATGCGCAATTTCTGCGCCTAAGCGTGGAGCTGGCTGCAGTGGCAGGTTTCCACCAGCATCAAAACTACCCTGAGAGGCATCGCCAAACACACGCCCACCCACACCATGCTGCTGCCAGTTATAAGTAAGCTCACCTTCAACACCTTTAATGGTAGCTGCAGCCTGTTGTGCAACTACTACCGAGAAGTATTCTACTGCGGGGACGGATTGACCGGTGTAATAACCATAGATGTAATTATTAAAGCGGTTGGCATAGGCACTCGCTTTGCCGCGCAATAAACCACTGGTCTTCTGAATATTGAGCTCTAGGTTATGTGAGGTCTCTTTGTTTAGATTCGGATTACCGATATCAAAGGTGGCCGTTGATTCATGAGCTCCATATGAATACAGTTCCTGGGCACTAGGGGCGCGTTGAGAAACGGTGTAGGCAACACCGGCACCATGACCTTGCATAAAGTTCCATAAACCGCCAGCAGAGTAGGACATTAAATTAAAGTTGCGGTTTTGTAAGGTAATGGCGGGCGTATCACCACCAGTATTTACGGGTTCGGTTACCAGCTCGGTTCCTAAATTCGGTTTTTGCGCAACGTTGTTATAACGCAGACCTAAATTGCCTTGCAAGGAATTCCATTTTCCTTCCTCAATCCAAAACAAGGCATTCGAATTGGTTTTAGTTGGCGGAACGATCGCATAACTTCCAGAGCCTACTTCAGTGGCGTTTAGTGATGCTGCGGATACTTGTGCGCCAAAGGTACCTTTCCAGCCAGCTAAGGGGTTATGGGCAAACTCAAAACGCGCTTCATTGGCGATGTTCTTCCATAAAGATGCCGCCTCACCCGCATTGTTAAATTCAGTATGGTTGTAATTGGAATTCGCAGCGCTAAATTTGAATGATGAGAATCCTGCAAAGGGATCACGGGTTTGATGTTGTAAGTCGTAGCGATTCTGCGACTGGTTGATGGATCCACCTTCAGGCGTTGGTATGCCGTAGTTATTATTCAAGCGTTCGACTGATACACCGGTATAGCCGTTTTGCCCAACATAAGAAACGCCAACCCCTAAATTATTTTGATTGCTAAAGGTGTTAGGTAGCTTCCCAGTGTAATTTATTGCATCAACACCAGCCGGTGGAACTGTCCATCCTCCGGGTGACTGAATAGAGCTACCTGGAATAGTGTAGTTATTTGCATTGTTAATCGCCGTATCTACGTGAACAGCCACAGAACCAAATGCACCATCGACCTCTACCGAGCCAGCCCTTCCATTATTAACCGTTTCATAGCTTGTGTTGATTGCTCCTGTTGGTCTATCAGGTAAGTTCGTCAAGATGCGATCGTTGACCACGTTAACGAGTCCACCACTCGAGCCGGATCCGTAGAGTAGGGCAGCGGCACCACGCAAAATTTCTACTTGATGCGTGTTTTGCATGTTGTTGCCAACAGCATGGTCTTGCGAGATATTGGATACGTCACCAACAGATAAGCCATTCTGCAAAATTTGTACTCGAGACCCTTCAAGGCCCCTAATGACTGGACGGGAAGATCCCGCACCATAACCCGTTGCGGATACGCCTAGCTCATTGGCTAATGTGGCGCCTAGAGTGCCGCCGAGTTTATTTAGTAGTTCATCACCTTGCAAAATCTTGGTCGGAGTCAAAATACTTTGAGTTGCTTCTTGAGATCCCGTTGCCGTTATTTCAAGAGAGGGTTGAGATTGCGCAAAGGCGGCAGTACTAATTAATCCTGAAACCAGTATGTAGATTAGCTTTTGCTTAGCCAATGGCTGATTGATTTGATGCATGGTATTTCCTTCATTCCTGATGCATGCCACTTCTTGAGTGGTGCAATAAATCTAATTGCCAAACAATTCAGTTTGGCGTGTCGGGCGATTTACAGGATGAAGCTAGGCGGGGCTCTTGATTGGTATAGCCCAATATGAATTCGGGTTAGTGAAGAGTCGGCCGATACCAATTGCACTTCACGAAAGAAGTTGATGCCAATGAAATGATTGGGTTCTGAGGTAATAAAGCCAGCAAGAGTGAGTGCGTCAAGTAAATGACAACTAGCTGAACTATGCCCAAGAGTTGGCGCTTGATCTACACAACTGAGCTCAGTGTTCTGGTGATGAATTCCGGAGTGAGCAATGCCGTGAGCGAAGCCGATCCAGTGGGTACCTAATAAGCTGGCCAGTAGAAAGCTGAGGGCGATAAACCCCTTCAGCTGCTTTCTAAATTTGCTTAAATATAAGGCGCCCATACCCCGAATCTTACAGGATTTGCCCCATTGGGCCATCTGGGTGTAGAATATCGATTCCGTCGGAGTGTAGCGCAGCCTGGTAGCGCACCTGCTTTGGGAGCAGGGGGTCCAAGGTTCGAATCCTTGTACTCCGACCACCATCTCTTTGTTTTAAGTATTTCAGTCCCAGTACTCACTGCCTATAGCTCAGATGGATAGAGCAACGCCCTTCTAAGGCGTAGGTCGCACGTTCGAATCGTGCTGGGCAGGCCAAAAACCTCAAGCAATTCAAGCTGTTTCATTGGATTAACTATAGTCTGATCATAGATGAGCTTGGTTAGCGTAAGTGTGGCCTTGGTCTAGCGTGGGGGATCCTGGCGGACTATGAGCAATTCAGTCGAAATTTTTGAACCTGATGATCGGGTGTCGGTTTGACCCGACTGTGTAGCGTACGGTTACGTGACGGTTGGATGGCTCTTATGGGGTGGCTTGCAGACATTCAAAACTGGCTAGTTGGCGGTGTTTGGGTGGCAGAGATAGGCCAAAAGCGGTCTATCCTCATGATCCTCAAAAATTACGCTACATTACTGATTTAATGTCAAATCATCTCAATCCCTCAATCTCTAAAACCATATTCATCGTGCCTGCTATGGATTGTCCATCGGAAGAGCAGATGATCCGCATGGCATTGGGCTCATTATCAATACACACGATGGATTTTGATATTCCCAATCGAAAATTAATCATTTGTCATAGCGAAGAGCCTAATGTGGTTCTCGATAAATTAGTTCCCTTAGGTTTTGGGGCAAAGATTGAAAGCAGCCAAGTATTAGAAGACTTTGAAATTAAGCCAATTCAATTGGATGCCGCCAAAGATGCTCAAGAGCGAAAAGTCTTAATTTGGCTCTTGGCATTAAACGGATTGATGTTCTTTGTTGAGATTATTGCGGGCTGGATTGCCCAATCGGCAGGGCTTATTGCTGATGCTTTGGATATGTTTGCCGATGCCGCAGTCTATGTGGTGGCTTTATATGCCGTTGGTAAAGCCGCACAGCATAAGCTCAAAGCCGCTAAATTAGCTGGTGTGGTTGAATTACTTTTAACTGCTCTTGCTTTTTGGCGTACGGGTTATCAAATTTACATTGGGACAATGCCTGAACCCAATGCCATGATTTGGATTTCGCTACTTGCTTTGACGGTTAATGTCACCTGCCTATATCTAATATCTAAACGCAAGAATGATGGCGTTCATATGCGAGCCAGTTATATCTTCTCCGCCAATGATGTTTTGGCAAATCTAGGAGTTATTGTTGCTGGTGTATTGGTGGTTTGGCTCAATAGCCCCTATCCAGATTGGGTCATTGGACTAGTTATCGGATTCTTAGTATTAAGCGGTGCTATTCGTATACTGCGTTTGAAGTAAAGCTAAAAGAGGGTAATTTGGAATTTATAAAACTCACAGGACTATTTGCTATTACGGCTGTAGCCGAGATTATTGGTTGTTATCTTCCATGGCTTGTATTGAGACAAGATAAGCCTGCTTGGTTGTTTTTGCCAGCGATAGTATCTCTACTATTATTTGCGTGGTTGCTAACCCTTCACCCTACCGCCGCAGGTAGAACTTATGCGGCGTATGGCGGTATGTATATTGTCGTTGCTCTGATATGGCTCAGACTAGTTGAAGGAATTGAACTGACAAGGTGGGATGTAGTTGGGGCAATAGTCGCCTTAATTGGTATGGCAATTATCGCTTTTCAACCATTTAGTAGGAGCTAGTGGCATGTTGTTTAAAACCACAGTCTAGATACAGAGTCGGGCATCCTAAGCTTTGGTCGATTCTGCCTAGGGACATCAAGAAACACTATAATTGTGTGTAGGTGTTTTACTGGTATGAGCTGTCGGTAACATCTTTATCCAAAGCTAATCCATTAAGCGTTTGTGAGAAAGCTCATAATGCAAAATACTAAGAAATATGCTGTAATAGAAACATGAGAAAAATCCTGATAATTCTGGCCCTGCTAGCTTTATCGATACAAACATCCTATGCTACGGTTTCTGCTTACTGCCAAGAAGAGCAGGCAGCAGCTTCTCATGTTTCACATCACGAGCATGAGAAGCCAGTCAGTATTGCCTCAGCTAGCGATTCTGCAAGCTACGATTCTGATTGTGGAGTCTGTCATTTGGCGCATTCTCCAGCATTGCATTCCACTTTTAGCATTTCAGTTACCTCTACCATCTTTCATTATGAAGATGCTCGATTAGAGTTTTTAGTCGATATTTCTCCTCACCGCCCCGAAAAACCCAATTGGCTCGCTCTCGCCTAAGTTAGCGAGAGCCTTAACCTAATTCTTCTCCTCTCGCTAACTCTGTTTTGAACAAACAAATGGAGTTTTTATGTTGCGAGAGTATTCGGGCGTAGTTCGTCGCTGCGTCATTCAATTTACTGGATTGGTTTTTATATTGGGGTCGCCAATAGCGTTGGCTAATAGCGAGCGCAAAGCTGAGTCGGCCTTAAAGTCCTTCTATGAATCTTCATGGGAGCGCCAACCTGACTATAAGTCCTATCAGTATCGAGTAGAGGCCGCGCTTGCTAGGCAAAAAATTGCTAGCAGCCTTTTGGTAAGCCCAGCTTCGGTGGAAGTGTCGCAAAAGACCGATAGAACTAACAGTAATCAAGGCGCTAGTGAAACCATACTAGGTTTAGATATCCCCCTGTGGTTATGGAATGAGCGGTCAAGCTCAATTAATTTAGCGGATGCTGAATATAAAAAGCTTTTGTCTCAATACTATCTATCCCAATTGAGAATTGCAGCTGAAGTAAGGGATGCCTATTGGAATTACCAGAAATCAAAAATTGAGTCTGATTTAGCGCTACGCAGAAATGAGAATGCAAAGAGCTTAGCTCTTGATGTTGAAAAGAGATTTAAGGCTGGAGACTTATCTCGCGCAGATCTTCATCAGGCCAATGGCGCCCTCGCATCATCAGAAGCTTTTTTGGTCGAAGCACAGGCCAACGTCATTAATGCTGAGCAAAGGGTGCGTTCTTTATTGGGAAGTGAGTACCTCAAGAAAATTCAATTCGGTGACATTGCTAAAAATATTGAACCGTTGCCTAAGGTTCCTGAAAACCTGTCAGGACTAGATTCTAGTTTGCCAATCGTTGCAGCCCTTGTAGATCAGTTAGAGGTTGCTAAAAAAGCGCTTGACTTAGCAAAGTCTCAAACTCGGGCTTCCCCACAATTACAAATATGGACTACTAAGGGCCGTGAAGTCTATGGCGTTCCCTATCAGCAATCAGTTGCTGTTGGGTTAAGAATTCCTTTTGGTTCTGATGCTCGCAATACTAATAGATTGGCCAGTGCTACAGCTGAGATGGTCGATTCAGAGGTTCGATTGTCCTATGAGCGAGAGTCTGCATTAAGTAATGTGGAATCAAATGTGGCTTTAGTGAAGTCGGCAAAAATGAAGCTTGGCGCTGCAGATAAGAGGTCTAACTTAGCCAATGAAACACGTCAATTTTTTGACAAATCATTTCGCTTTGGTGAAACCGATTTGCCCACAAGACTACGCATAGAGCTAGAAACAGTGGATGCAAATAGACAGGCTGCGATTGCAAAAATCAATTACGCAGTTTCAGTTTCAAATTTACGACAGGCCCTTGGCCTGTTACCAGAGTAAGGTCACTTTAACTATGAATTTATTGAACAAATATAGTCAGTTGGCGTCAAAACTATTAATTGCGCTATCTCTGACAATCGCATCGGCAGCTTATGCAGGGCCTGGTCATGGGGAGGAAAAACTCACCACTGCACAAACTCAATCATTACCTCGCTTTTATGCTGAATCCGATCTCTATGAGGCGGTAGGAGTGATTAACGGCAAGGAAATTACGCTCTACCTAGATCGCTACTCCTCCAATGAATTGGTCAAAGGAGCCAAGGTTGAAATTGAGCTTGAGGGTTCTAAAATTAGCTCAGAGCCTCATGGCGATGGAGAGTATCTCTTTCGCCTAAAAAATAAAATTAAAGATCAGCCTACTGCGATCACTATCACGATTAATGATGATGATGTTATCGACATACTAGCAGCCACTATCGATCTAAGCTCCTTTGAGCGCTCCTCATTGATCACTTGGAAATCAGCAATAAAGATCTTGCTTTATTTCAGCCTCTTGATGGCAATTGCCTATTTGTCTTATCGCAAGAAAGAGATGTTGATGACGCATACAAAAAAGTTAATTAAACAAATCAAGGAGCGGGTATGAATCGCAAACATAGAGATTTTGTATTTCGCCCATTTATCCTTATTGGTTTATCTGTGGCGCTATTTGCTTTTAAGGTTCACGCTGGGCCGGGTCATGGCGAGTCGGAAGCATCCCAAGTTCAGGGCGACGCCCCGAAAAGACAGTCGGACGGCAGTCTTTTTATTCCCAAGCCTGCGCAACGCCAGTTACACGTGATGACAACTCCTGGCCAGTTCGGGGAGTATGCCAAAACCTATGATTTAGCTGGAAAAGTCATCATGGATCCTAACTTTGGCGGTAAGGTGCAGGCGATTGTTGCTGGCCGTATTACGCCGGGACCAGCTGGTTTTCCATTGCCCGGACAGAAGGTTAGTAAAGGCGATGTCTTGGCGTATGTAACTCCAGAGGCTGGCCCAGGAAAATCAAGATCACTTGCGGAAAGTCGACTAAAGCGTTTGCGAGATCTTAGCGATACGGTCCCTCGTAAGGCTATTGAAGAGGCAGAAGCGGCCGTTGCGAACGAGGAATTAAGAGCCCCAGTGAGCGGAATTATTTCTACTACGGGTGTTGTATCTGGCCAAGTAGTGCAAGCAAGAGATTTAATCTTTGAGGTCGTTAATCCATCCAAGCTATTAATAGAAGCGCTTGCCTACGACTCAAATCTGAGTAAGAACATTGCTGATGGCAAGGTGGATGTCAATGGCAAAGTGATTGAGCTCAAGTATCTCGGTGGTGGACAGACCCTCAGAGAGCAAGCCTTGCCTCTTACTTTTTCTGCTAAATCGGACGATCTCCAATTTTTACCGATAGGCCAACCCATTCGAGTATTCGTAAATACCGATAGCAAGGTCACTGGAGTAAAGGCGCCTTCAAAATCATTAGTCAAAAGCAGCTCGAACCAAACAATTGTTTGGATTAAAAAGTCCCCAGAAATATTTGAGCCAAGAACAGTTGTATATGAGCCTTTAGATGGTCAAAACATTGTTATCACTAGCGGTATTAAAGATGGTGAACGAGTCATTACTGATGGGGCATCCCTCATCAATCAAATTCGTTAAGGACTAAGACATGTTTACTTGGTTATTAGATTTCAGCTTAAAAAATCGCATGATAGTGATTTTGCTCAGTGCTATATCTATGGTCTATGGTGCGTACACCTTAAGCAAGATGCCTGTGGATGTCTTTCCCGATCTGAATAAGCCTACTGTCACCATCATGACTGAGGCTGGAGGAATGGCTTCAGAAGAAGTTGAACAACTCATTACATTCCCACTCGAAACGGCCATGAATGGTTTACCAGGAGTAGAAGCCATTCGCTCAGTATCTAGCGCTGGTCTCTCTTTCATATATGTTACTTTTGACTGGTCTGTAGACATCTATCGCGCTAGACAAATGGTTTCAGAAAGACTGTCATCTATGGACGGAGCAATTCCGGATGGCATTGTTTCGCGTATGGGGCCCATTAGTTCGATCATGGGTGAGGTTATGCAAATTGCCATTCCGATTGATGAATCTAAGATTTCATCCATGCAGGTTCGCGAGTATGCTGATTGGGTTTTGCGACCCAGATTGATGGCTATCCCCGGGGTAGCGCAAGTCATTCCTATTGGCGGGCAAGTCAGGCAGTTTCAAGTACAACCGAATACTCGTCGTATGGCGGAGCTAGGTCTTAGCATATTGCAGATTGAAGATGCATTGCGGGGCTACTCTGCAAATACGTCTGGTGGATTTCTTGAGTCTAATAATCGTGAGTATCTTATTCGTCATATAGGGCGAACTTCTAGCCTTGAAGATTTAAAGAACATTGCGGTATCGAACCGCAATGGACAAACAATACTTTTAAGACAAGTTGCAGATATTACTTTTGCACCAGCAGTTAAGCGAGGCGATGCCGGTTATGAAGGTGGGCCAGCAGTCATCCTAGGTGTACAAAAACAACCTTCAGCAGATACGGTAGCGCTTACAAAAAAGATTGAATCAGCTATTGCAGAATTAAAGCAAGGCTTGCCAACTGGCATGGAAGCTCCAAAAGTAACATTTAGGCAGGCGAGCTTTATTGATGCATCCATTAGCACTTTAGAGGGTAAGCTCATCGGCGCATCAATCTTTGTTGCTGTAGTGCTGTATTTCTTTTTAGGAACAATTCGCCCGGTCCTCATCTCATTAACAGCAATTCCAGTTTCAATTCTCTTAACTGCCCTGGTTTTTAAGTACTTTGGTTTATCAATTAATACGATGACCTTAGGAGGCCTAGCCATTGCAATCGGCGGCCTAGTTGATGATGCAGTAGTTGATGTGGAAAACGTAATTCGTCGCCTTAGAGTAAATCTAGATAAAGCATCTTTAGATCAATTAAGTCCACTAGCGATTGTGAGAGCCGCATCGCTTGAGGTAAGAACCGGAATTATCTACGCTACAGCCATCATCGTTTTGGTATTCATCCCATTATTTGCATTACCAGGTATAGAGGGGCGACTATTTGTTCCTTTGGGTATTGCATTTATAGTCTCTACTCTTGCATCACTTTTAGTTTCAGTCACTATCACGCCAGTACTCTGCTTTTATCTGCTGCCCTCAATGCAGTCCCTGAGGGATCACGATACAAAGATTGTCACTTGGCTTAAAAGCCATTATGAGGTTCAGTTATCAAGGTTGTTAGCGGCGCCTAAAAAGCCTCTGATGTATGCTTTTGCATCCGTCATAGTTGCTGCTGCCAGTGTTCCCTTTATGGCGAGCTCATTTTTACCGCCCTTTAACGAAGGGACTTTACTGATCGGACTGCGTTTAAATCCTGGTGTCTCTCTCTCTGAATCGGCAGGCGTAGCTAGCCAAGCAGAAAAGTTAGTCAGGCAGGTTCCTGAAGTGACTTATGTTGGACGCAGGAGTGGCCGCGCAGAGTTGGACGAGCATGCGGAAGGTGTACACGTTAGCGAGTTAGATGTTGGTTTAAAGCCTGCGGGTGATTTAGATCGCTCCATGGCTGAGATACAGGCAGATATTAGGTCAAGATTAGTTAACTTACCCGCTGCAATTGCGATCGGTCAGCCAATCTCACATCGAATAGATCACATGCTTTCCGGGGTTCGGTCGCAAATTGCGATTAAGATTTTTGGCGATGATTTAGACGTGCTGCGTAGCCAAGCCGATCTTTTGAGATCCAAATTAGCGGGCATTGAAGGCTTAGTTGATCTAGAAATAGAAAAGCAGGTTTTAGCACCACAAATTAAGGTCCGAATTGATTACGATAAAGCAGCGCAATACGGGGTTTCAACATCTCAGATTATGGCCACCTTGCAGGGCATGGTTGAAGGGGAGAGACTCTCGCAAATTATTGAGGGTAATCGACAGTTTGCCTTAGTGATCAAGTTACCAGACTCAGCAAGAAATTTAGAAGGTCTTGCTGATATCTTGATTGATACGCCAAATGGAAAAATTCCACTCTCAAAAATTGCTAGCATTGAGGATGGGGATGGCCCAAATCAAATTAGCAGAGACGGCGGTAAGCGAAGAATTGTCTTATCGGCTAATGCCTCCAAGCGTGCCCTGTCGGATATCGTGGCTGACATTAGAGCTGTTATTTCTAATCAGACCCTTCCAGAGGGATACTTCATTACTTTAGATGGTCAATTTAAAGCGCAAGAAGAGGCATCTAAAGTAATTGGCTTGCTATCAATTGGCTCATTTCTTTTGATGTTTGCAGTTTTAAATAATCGCTATAAGTCCATACGCTTATCTTTAATGATTATGTCTAACATTCCATTGGCTATGGTCGGAGCAGTGATTGGTTTGTGGATTTCAGGCCAGCCACTCTCGATTGCTGCATTAATAGGATTTATCACGCTAGCAGGAATATCTGTGCGTAACGGAATCTTAAAAATTAGCCATTACCTCAATTTGATGCAGTCAGAAGGTGAATCGTTTAGTCTGGCAATGATTATTCGCGGATCAATTGAGCGCTTAAGTCCTGTACTAATGACAGCTTTGGTCACAGCTTTTGCCTTGGCACCATTACTATTTGAAGCAGAGCGTCCTGGTACAGAGATATTGCATCCAGTAGCAGTTGTTATTTTCTCCGGGCTCCTCAGTTCTACCCTATTGGATACTTTTTTAACGCCAGCCATGTTTTGGCTTTACGGGAAAAAAGCATCTGAAATAGCCTTGAGCAATATGAAAACTAACGAAGTATTTTAATTTAAAGGGGTTTATATGAAATCAATGATGTTGATTGCAACTTTGCTCATCAGTTTTGCTGGCTTAGTTCAAGCTGGAGCTGGCCATGAATTAAAACCAATGCATGGCGGTGTCATAGTAGAGGCTAAGGACATTGATGTTGAATTAGTTACAAAGCCTGATAGCTTATCACTGTATTTGACGGACCACGGTAAACCTATACCCCCAGATGGTGGGACAGCAAAGCTGACAGTCTTAATTGGATCAGAGAAAAAGGATTTCGAGCTACTGCCTAATGAAGGGAAATTGGAAGTGAAAGGTAATTTCGCTATTCCCAAGGGTGCTAAGGCCATAGCAGTTATCAAAATAAAGGCGAAAGTGATTACAGCAAGATTTAATTTATAAGTTAAATCACCTCAATCTATCCTATAGATTGGGCTGTTGTTAAGTAATCGGATTGCTATCGTTGATTAGTGGAGCCATGTTCCGCCAAGGTCGGCTTTAGGTCGAACTCTGCCTGCCGCTATTAAGTAGGGTGTGGGCCTGCTTTGTGTTCAGTGAAAGCCCATCACAGCCCTGATGCTGTAGTGTCGGTTTAACCGACAGTAAATAATTCAGGTCGCCCAAAAGTAACTCTGAAATTAAGCTAACAAGTGTCCGGTTTCGAGACGCTTGTAATGAATAATTTATCACTCTTATTTTCTACCGTTATCGCTGATGATGAGCCCATCAAACTGCTTGATGGTGCCGTCACCCTCTACAAAAGACCTAGTAGTCACCAATGGCAATGCCGTTTTAAGCTGTCTACTGGCGCTTGGCATTCCGCTAGCACTGGATCAGATCAAGTGGCCGAAGCCACAACCCAAGCCATTGCTATCTATGAAACAGTCAAGGTCAAGCTGGCTAGTGATCTAGCCATTAAGACCAAGACTTTTCGGCAATTAGCCACGCAAGAGCTGGCTGCTGCTGCCCGAGTAGTCCAGGCCAATCCCAATAAACGTACCCATGTTGACTATATTCACATCTATACCAAGTACTTGATCCCATTCTTTGGTAACTACCAGATCAATGACATTACTCAAGAGCTAGTGGATGACTATGTAGCGTGGCGTATATCGAAGATGGGCAAGAATCCCAAGACCTATACTCAAAGACGTCATGCTGGGCTTTATAAGCGAGTAATTGAGCGAGCCAGAGATCAAGGGCTAATCCATCGAAATCGTACCATTCCATTATTAGAGGTAAACGCTGACAGGGCAGAAATTAGGCCAGCTTTTAATCAACAAGAAGTCAATTATTTACAGGAATACATGCGGGACTGGGAACGATTTGGCCGCAATCAACGCAGTAACCATATGCGTAGGCTTTGCCGAGTCTATGTGGAGTTCTTGTTAGGAACAGGCATTAGACAAGGAACGGAGAGTATGCCAATTCGCTGGAAAGCCCTGCAGTGGCATTGGATTGGTGAGCAGCGTTACCTAAGAATTTGGGTATCAGGCAAAACGGGCCCTAGATACCTAATAGCAAGACATTTTGTGATTGAGGCTTTAGAGCGTTTAATTGCTTGGCAGGCATTGCCTTATGACAATTTGGAGGCTGTGATTGAGGCCAAGCTAGATCGTAAGGTGTTTGTATTTCCCGAAGGAGATGCTCCTCATAGCCTAGATGATGTCTTTGAGCGGCTCATGGTTGAATCTAATTTATTAAAGGATGCGACAGGTAAGAATAGAACCCTGTATAGCCTACGCCATACTTATGCAACCTTTGCTCTAGCTGAAGGTATTGATATACATACCTTAGCTAGGCAAATGGGTACTAGCGTGGGGATGATTGAACGTCATTATTCAAAATTAACACCAATGATGAGTGCGGAAAGATTGGCAGGGGCAATCATGTAGTGTCGGTTTTACCCGACGCTACATATTACTTAACTGCATGCTTTAAGGGTAATTAAGTGAGTCTCATGCTTTTCTCTCACCTCTTGGTTAACACTCATCACGATATCTGAAAAAATGCTTCGAGCTGATCCTCTACCAGCCTGAACCACTTGATCTAATACATCGTCAGGCGGTGCTGGTAGACCTGCATTTTCATAAACACGACGCAAAATTGGTCGCCAATCATTAATTGGTGGAACATTCATATCAATCAAAATTGATCGATTCTGAATGCCTTTATCAATTTGATCTAAGTTATTGCTAGTCATGATGAATATGACGTCTTTACGATTCATGATTGATTTGAAGCCTGCTTGCGCTGCTGGGGTTAAGACATCAACCTCATCCATGATGATGTAATGTAGACCACTACTATTAAATGACATATAAGTGGTTCTATTTTGAATCGATTGAGTTAATTGAGCGCCGTTCTGACCTTGTGCGCAGGCAAAATAATCTGAATTAGGATCTTCTGTATCAACGATAGATCCAGCATTCATTGCTGCACAAGCAGGATTGACTTTGGCCGTTTCAATTAAGCCTGGTAATAAGTTGGCCAGAGTAGTTTTACCAGTTCCGTATAAACCATATAGAACAATCCCACAAATACCGTTAGCTGGAATAGGCAGACTTAAATCAAGTATGGATTCAAGCTTAAATCGACTATTAGGTTGTAAAGCAAAATCATCTAAACATCTGGGTGCTTGTATGACAATAGAGGGTGGTCTAGGGTTATGCATCGCAATCTCCTTAAAATAATGAAATGATTGCTGGATTTATCTTGGAAGGTAAATGCCAGCAATCATATGTAGAACAACAAGCTCAAGCAGCTTTTAATTTAGATTGGGCGGCTAAACGCTCATCTTCAATTGCTTTAGCCTCATCAGCTAGTTTCTGTGCTTTTTCTTTTTCAGCGCCGACACTGGAGCAAGCTGCTAACGCTGATTTAACTGCTGTTCCACTTTGGATGACTCTGCGGATTGCAAAACTGCCATCATCTTCTCGTGTTGCCAGCAATACAACACCTTCCTCTAGTTGCTCATTTGAGAATGAGGCATTAAGAGAATCACTTTGTACCTTCGCTAGTATTTCGCCATCGAGTACGGTACGTCCTAATTCCACCTTCTGAGCAATCGATTTGCCTTTACTAGTAGCAGAGCGTCTAACTTCCTCAACGCCACCTTTTTCACGGAAATATTTTGGTAGATCAAGTACGCTCACTCTCTCAGCCATTGCTGCCTTCATAGCTGTGCTATAGGCATTAACCCTACGACGATCAACACCAAATACACATTTCACGATCTTAGTGATTAGTGGCGAGCTGTCGCTGAACTTGTATTCATGGGTCTTGATGTAGTTCGCTAGACCTTTTTTAAGGCTTTTGGCAATATTGTCTGAGCCTTGCATCGTGTTGTTTAGGGCGTAGCAATGCTGCAAGATTCCATATAGGACATCATTGGCACTAGAAAGCTCAGTAGATTCCCAGTTTTTACGATATTCGACCAGTCGATCTATCGAATCACCGATGGCTTTTTCTGGATTGCTACCTGTTAATAAATTGCCAATTCCCACTGCAAAAGGGTTGGCATTCGTTTTTTCAGCGTTAGGGGCGCTAACGCCTGATTCGACTACAGTAGTTTCACTCATGGATTTTCTCCTGAAATTGTTAAAAATGTGATGGTGAATTCCATTCACAATCTGATTTCACTTCAGCATCCCTGTAGTGAATACATACAAAATTTAGAATTAAAAAAAGTAGGTAAATTTAGGCTGGAGATATCCGCATGGGCGGAAAACTTTGTGCGGAGCAGCAAGACTGTCATCAGGAGATGGCGAGGCTTTTCTTTAACTTTTTACGTATAAGTCCTAGCTATACCGCCGCTAGCAAGTATGTGAGACCAAAACGATTAACTAAGAAAATGAGTCTTGATAATCGTAAGATCTTAGATTGTTACTCCAAGTACGGTTGTGTCTTAGATTGTCTATTTACGACTTGGTTTGAAGGTCATAAGAAGCAGCTGATGGATTCGTCTCCTCCAGTAATTGAAATTATTAAAGGCAAAGACAGGTTTTTTGTTTGTGATGACGACGTATTGCTAAAGCTTTGTAGCGATCAAGACCCCCCATCAATATCCCAACTGGTTAATGCTTTATCGCAAATTTGGCCAAATACTCAAATCAAGCAAATTCATAGTCAAGTACTTAAAGGCGCTAAATTAAAGAATATGTGGAAAGATTTGCTCCTAATCTATACCATGGCTTCAAATCCCGATACTGAGCTCTGGAGGGCTGGGGCAATGGCAATGCTAGTAGATCGCTTTATCGGGAGGTTAGACCCATTGGCAGCAAGGCACAAAAGTGGGGATGATCACATGCGGCGCCATATGACCTTAATGGTCATGAGGCACAAGGAAAGCGCTTTAAATATCTCAGAGCAGGCTGCACTTGGTATATTCCCACAACAAGAATTAGGTAAAAGCTTTCAAACCCGCTTTAATTTTGAAGATGAAAATTTTGCTAGCCGATTATTTTCATTAGGTAATCACGAGTTTGACTGCGCAAAAGATCGAGTATCGCAATTGACTAGGCATGCCTGTTAGAGTCGGTTTTACCCGACTGCCATTTAAATTAGCTCGACAGCATTCCTCTTTTGCTCATCATTGACATCGATATATCTCTGAGTCACTGCAATCGATCTATGACCTGCAAGGCTGGCTAAGATTCGAACACCAATCCCTTTATTAGCGAGGGTAGTAATAAAGAATTTTCTTCCTGAATGGCTGCTGCCACCGCTAATGCCAACATTCTTATAAAGCTGATAGAACCACACACATAAGCCATTAGCACTAAATCCCAAACGATGATCTGTATGAAAGAGGGGAATATCAGCTTCTTTTATGTATCTTGTTGTTAAGTAGTTGGCCAATTCAGCCTGTAAACGCTGTGAGACAAATACAGTCCTAGGGTGCTTACCCTTGGTTTGTGCGGCCGATAGGCGGATTTCATTTTTAATAGTGCCATCGAGATTTAATACATCGCCCATTTTCAAGCTGGCAATTTCGGCAACGCGAAGTCCACCAAGAAAGCTTGTAAGTATTAACGCTCTATCGCGCAAGGCATATTTTTTGGTGCTGACGTAATTAAGAACTAGATCTAGTTCTGTTTGAGATAGTGTTTTTGCTTGTGCCATTTAATTCTCCTTAGATAAATAAAAAGTGTGTATTTAGTATGTTTTCTAAGTCTTAAAAGGTCGACCGAAATTTGTTTATTTGGCCATCAAAAAATATCTTCCAAGAATCAATGACTTACAAGGCAGGTTAAGAAAAGTACAATTTTCTTAACCTGTTCTTTATGCAGTATTTATAAAAAATCGCTTCTTTTCGTGGGATTTAGACAACAGCTAAACGGACTTAAACCAGCGATCCTCGAGTAACACCTCAAATTCGCGCTATACGCTGTTTTTAGTAATTCCAGCTACTCAGTAATGCGAAGCTGTTAGATCTTTGCGTATAGGGCTTTTTTGAGGTGAATTTTGTATAAATTTAAAGCGTCAATTAGTTTAAATCCACATTGGTTGCTATAAACACTGGCTTATTAACGCCAGTACTTTTGCAAAGATGTACATCTAGCGTCCAGGAATCCTTGGTGTTGTTTGCTTGATCTTCAATCTCTAAATGCAGCTCCTTGGTTTCTGGGGAGTAGATGCTAAATCCACCAACAACCAGTTTTGTTTTGGTCAGTGGATCGTAGTGCTGGATCCAGGACATTAGAACGCCCGGTTGTTCTGCAATACCAGCATCGCTGAGTTTTCGAACAGTTGCCATCTGCTCATCTGTTTTGGCAGTATTTTCCCAATTGCTATATTCAAAGTAATCCACTAGGTATTTTTGATTTGGACTGCCTAGCTCTACTGAGCCATTAAACATCGCTCTTCTAAACAAGCCTTTACCGAAGGTGGTATTAAATTTCTCGTTCATAAATCCTCTAACTACAATTTCTCTCATATCGTTCTCCTTTTTTCAAATTGATTGAGTTCTCGTTGCGAGCTGTTGCTTTCGTAGCTTGGTTGCTAGAGGAGTAGATCCAAAAAGATGTTGCTTTGAGTTCAGTTGCAGATCTCAAAGAGATAGTCACTAAGTCGTGTTGCTAGTCAGAGCTACTCATTTGCCACTCGAGTAACTAGTAACTCACTACCAGTAACTTCTTTATCTATTTGCGACCGCACTTTGAAACACAGCAACTCGCAAAAGTATTTAGCTCTTGTTAAGAAAACCCATTAATTTCTGGCTCAAAATTAGTCAAAATAAAAAAGAGGTTGTCCAATCCAATATTCCGAAAATAAATTGAAATGGCTCTTTCATTTACAGGAGGGAATATGAGCGCATTGACCGCATTAAAACTAGTGGCTCTCAAGAAGCCGGTTCATCAACCAGCGATTGTGATTCGGAGGAACAAGCTTTCGAGCCGATTATGGGAGCAGATCCAGTTGGCTAAAGGGCAGATGTCAGGAACGCCTTTTGTACTAATGAAGTTTCGTAGCATTAAAGATAAAGAGACAGGAGTTCGTAAGCATGTAGAAGTGCCAAAGAGGATTAAGCCCTGGTGGTTTCAAACAGAGGAGGGCAAAGTCTGCGTATCCATTAGATATGGAGCTTGCACAATTGAATTGGCCAAAGGAAAGCCCAGTATTCAAGTAGATAGTGCTGAGGACTTAATTAAGGCACTAGAAACAGTTAAGGTTGCTGTGGAAGCAGGGGATTTAGATACCCAGATTGAAAATGCTAGCGGTTCATTAAAAGCAGGATTTCATAAGTAAGTTGGAAGAGGGTGTCGCGCTAAACGTGGCACCCATCGCTGAGCAATCCAACTTTACTTTAATAAGGAAAACTATGCGAGCCGTTGTTATAAAACCCCACTCAATTGTCTTTAATAAAGTCGAACGCTTAATCCATGTAAATGGAATGAGTTTCGAAGAGGAATTCATTGCAAAAGTCATCAGTGAGCATTTGGCTAAACAGAAAAATGGCAAGCTGCCCACAATCACAGATGCCTTTGAGATTTATATGCACGAAGCTAAATCTTCTCATCGCTCCACTTTTGTTAAACACGCAAACTATCACTTTCGCAGTTTTAAGGAATTCTTTGGCGATTTAACTCTAGATGAGCTCAAGCATTGGCACATTACTGAATACAGGGATTACCAATTAAATAGAGGATTAAGCCCTGTAAGTATTCGTAAACATAACAACACCCTTAATGCCATGCTAAATGTAGCTTTTAAACATTTGAATATAGATAGGCTAAGCCCATTTAGAGCATTAAAAATTAGAGGTGAGGGCGAAACAAAACGTTCAATGCCAATCATCACCACTCTGTTGATAAACCAAGTAAAAGAGCATTTATTAAAAAGCCCTTCGCCACACAAATTGATAGCATTAATCCAGCTTAATACTGGATTTAGATTATCTGAGCCGTTATTTGCTAGGTTGGAAGACTGTGTTCTAGATCACGACATTCCGCACTTGTGGATTAGGCGGAATGCTTTAAGTGATAGAAAGACCAAGTCCAGCATTAGGGCTGTGCCACTTTGTGGCGTTTCGCTTGATGCCGCTAAAGAGCTATACAAGATTGCTAAGAAGCGAAATAGCGATTGGTTTGTACCGCATTATGCAAGGGATAACGGTAATTCAAGTTGCTCTCAAATCATTAAGAAAACCTTAAAAGAGTTTGACTTCAAAAGCCATATGTTTAGGCATGCAATCATTGATAGGCTAAAGGCTTGTAATGACATACCTACACGTCTAGCGGAGAGTATTACAGGGCATAGTAGTGGCGGCAGCGAATTTAATATGTATGGGACTGTAGGTTACACACTAGAGCAAAAGCGAGATGTGATTTTGAAGGTATTGATTTAAGTATTGAAAGTGCCCTGTTTAACGCGGTACTATTTCTTATCCGCTAAATACTTGTATGAACAAGTATCAAGCTGGTGTGCGTGTAAAAGGTCAATTGGTTAAAACAGTCGTATTTGCTGATAACCCTATACACGCACGTTTAATTTTGCAGTATCAATTTGGCATGGATTCAATAGTGAGCTATCCCTCAGCCATTACTGAAGTAGCCACAATCAAGCCTTTAACTCCAGATCAGCAACGTATTAAGTCAATGCAGGCTCGGGTCAAACAGGATCAAGCAACCGTGAAGGCTGAACGAGCTAGGCAGAAGATCCGGGCTGGACAGGCACAACTGGCTAAGATTTAATTAAACATCTCTCCGTGATACCGAGTATGTTCAATTGATATTTCATGGTCTGGCTGCTAAGCGTCATTTAAAAGGACGCTTGGAATGTCGGTTTAACCGACTCCGCATCTGCGAATGCCAAGCCATGTCCACCCAATTCCACCCAACCCCAACATTCTCGGTGCGTATGCCACACCTGATCTAGCAAGGCTTAAGTCATTGTTTCTGCTATTGATTTATATCATTTTTAAAGCTTCTAAGGCGTAGGTCGCACGTTCGAATCGTGCTGGGCAGACCAAATTCATATTTCTTTGTATAAACCTAGGCTGTTCTATTGCGCTCAATTGACTTAATCATGAATCAAGCTTGATTGGCATATGAGCCCCAGTCCTTAATTGGAAATATTGCGCAAAACCTCGATGCGCTCACTTAATGGTGGGTGACTCATAAACAAGCGCTTTAAGCCTGTCGCCATACCGCCAGAGATGCCAAAAGCCTCCAATTGCTCTGGTAGATGCGTTTGATTGGCTGATTTTTGCAGGCGCTCAAGGGCACTAATCATTTTATGCTTGCCTTCAAGGTAAGCGGCTCCAGCATCTGCACGGTACTCGCGATGACGACTAAACCACATCACAATTGCAGTAGCTAGAATACCCAGTACCAATTGCGCAATGATTGTAGTGACCCAATAGGCTGGCCCATGCCCTCGCTCTGTCTTGAAAACTAGCCGATCAATAATGTGTCCTACAACCCTCGATAAGAAGAATACGAAGGTATTAACAACCCCTTGGATAAGCGCTAGGGTCACCATGTCACCATTGGCAACGTGACTTACCTCATGGGCTAGTACTGCTTCCGCCTCATCACGAGTCATACCTTGTAATAGGCCAGTGCTTACCGCTACCAAGGAATTATTGCGGAGCATGCCAGTGGCAAATGCATTGATCAAAAGCGCGACAAACCTCGTCTCTTTAGGGCGGGGAAGGATAGCGTATCGGCGCAGCCGATTTTTAGTGTTGGGGTTTCATTAATGACTGTATATAATCACAGTATATGCAACGCCTTTCAGCCTATCGCTTCGAGTTAAAACTCAATGGTGCGCAACAGCGCCAGTGCGCTCAGTTTGCAGGCGTTAAACGCTATATCTACAACAAAGCATTGGCCCTGCAACAGACCAATTACGCACAAGGCAACAAGTACATCAGTTATGCCAGCATCGCAAAACACCTTAGTCCTTGGCGTAATGATCCTTTGGCACCATGGCTAAAAGAGGCTCCATTTCATACCCAGCAACAAGCACTCAAAGACCTCGATCGTGCTTACAGCAATTTCTTTAAAGGTTTGAGCGATTTTCCCAAACCCAAGAGAAAAGGGCTTCATGAATCCTTTCGCTTTCCCGATCCCAAACAGATTCAATTCGATCAGACCAACTCGCGCATTAAGTTGCCTAAGCTGGGTTGGATGCGCTACCGCAATAGCCGTGAAGTATCAGGTGAGCTGCGCAATGTCACTATTAGCCAGTCTGGCGGCAAATGGTTTATGTCCATTCAGACGCAAATGGAAGTCGATCAACCCATACCAGAAGGAGTTGACGCGGTTGGCATCGATGTAGGTATTGCGAACTTTGCGGCCCTATCTAACGGTATTTTTATTGCGCCACTCGCCAGTTTTAAAAAACACGAGCAGCGCCTGGCCAAGTATCAACGGCGCATGAGTCATAAGGTCAAATTTAGCTATAACTGGAAAAAGGAAAAAGCCAAAGTTAATCAGATTCATAGCGATATTGCCAATGCTCGTAAAGACTTTCTGCACAAAACCACTACAACGATTTGCAAAAACCACGCTCTCGTTTGTATTGAAGATTTGCAGATTAGCAATATGTCTACGTCGAGCAAAGGCACTATCGAAAACCCTGGCAAGAATGTCAAAGCCAAGTCGGGATTAAACAAAGCTATTTTGGATCAAGGTTGGGGGGAGTTTAGACGCCAGCTAGAGTACAAGATGGCCTGGAATGGCGGCATGGTGATTGCAGTGCCACCGCAATACACCAGCCAAGCTTGCCCTAATCTTCAGTGTGGCCACATTGCCAAAGAGAATCGCAAGACCCAATCTCGCTTTAAGTGTGTATCTTGTGGTTATGAGAATCATGCTGATACGGTTGGTTCAATCAATATTTTAGAGCGCGGATTGCGCTTGTTAGCTTGTGGAGATCCGATGCCGTTAGATCGGTCTGTGAAGCAAGAACCCACCGAGACGACTTTCGATGCCCTTGCAGCGTAAGCGTGGTAGGAATCCTCTTCCCTTCAGGGAGGGGAGGATGTCAAATCAGGGGAGTCATAAATGGCAACTTCTGGCATACCGATACCAGCAGCCTGTGCTTGGCGTGCTACCGTACTAACTAACCACTGCTCTTGTTCATTTTGGGGTTGCGTAATGACATAAGCGCCAGTTGAGTGCTTAGCCATTGATTTTGACATTGCTAAAGAGATGAATGAACCCGTGATTCCAACGACGGCCGATAACATTAATAATGAACTGAGATCAAGGTCGACGCCCTGTGCATCTAATATTTTCCCCAAGCCAAAAATATTAATAATGATTGTGATCACCAACATAATGGCGATATTGGCCAATAAGAAAAGAAAAATACGTTTCATAAGAGCTAGCTCCTTGCCAGAATAAGAGTAACGCTATCAGGAAAATCTGATTTTTGCTTGAATTTTATTGATTACATAATGCTAAGCGATCAGCTGACCTAATTTTTAGCGCCATTCCAAAAGAGGGTATTTTGGATAATCAAGATCGGATAGTTAAAATAACCAACGTATCATCAGCGCTGGGTCGTAGGTTCGAATCGTGCTGGGCAGACCAAATCTTTATATTGATCTTCTTTGAAATATTTGGATAATCTAGGTCTATGAAACCTTCTCTTGCCATGAATGCCCATCGCGTCGATATGATATTAATCGATTAGCAAATGTTGCGATGTTGCAAACCCGTTTGTTGGCAAATAGCCCACGAGAAATTTCCTTAAAAGACGCCATTCATATTTATAGAGAGGCGTTGTAATTAGGAAATTCCTATTGATTTTTATGTAATTTATTATTAGAAAAAAATTAAAGACATGAATTATCCAAATACGCAATTATTGATCAATGGTAAGTGGCGAGATAGCGGTGATGGACAATCTATCCCGATAGTTAATCCTAGCACTGGGTTGGAAATTGGACGCGTTTCTTGTGCTACCAAAAGTGATCTTGATGAGGCTCTTTCTGCAGCCCAAATTGGATTTGATATTTGGAGAAAAATTCCCGCTATTGAGCGGTCCAGATTAATGGAGTTAGCCTCTAAGAATCTTAGAGAGAGGCTAGAGGATATTGCAATGCTGATCACATTGGAGCAAGGCAAGCCGTTGGCTGAGGCTAGAGGCGAAGTGATGATGGCCATTGAGGTAATTGATTGGTTTGCTGGTGAGGCTAGAAGAGTATATGGAAGAGTTATTCCAGCCAGAAATCTCTGTATTGATCAGCGGGCTTTAAAATTTCCGGTTGGACCGGTCGCTGCATTCACTCCTTGGAATTTCCCTGTAAATCAGATCGCCCGAAAGCTGGCGGCAGCATTAAGTTGTGGCTGTTCAATCATTATTAAGGCGCCTGAAGAAACGCCCGCCTCTCCAGCCGCATTAATTCAAGCATTTATTGATGCAGGCATTCCAAATGGAGTGGTAGGTTTAGTGTACGGAAACCCTGCTGAAATATCTGAATATTTAATTGCCCATCCAATTATTAGAAAAATTACATTTACAGGCTCGACTCCAGTAGGCAAGCAATTAGCATCTCTTGCTGGAAAGTATATGAAGCGATGCACGATGGAGTTGGGAGGACACGCCCCAGTAATTGTTGCCGATGATGCAGATATTAAGCTTGCTGTTAAAAGTGCGGGGGCAGCTAAATTTAGAAATGCTGGTCAAGTTTGCATTTCCCCGACAAGGTTTCTAGTTCATGATTCGAGGAAGGATGAGTTTATTAAAGAGACATTATCTTATATTGAGAATTTGCGAGTTGGTAATGGCCTTGATGATCAGGTAAACATGGGGCCTTTAGCAAATGGCCGACGTTTAAATGCGATGGCTGAGCTCACAAGCGACGCATTAAAAAAGGGGGCTAACATCATTACTGGTGGGAAAAAAATAGGGGATATTGGGAATTTTTTTCAGCCAACACTTTTGGATAATGTTTCATTAGACGCTAAGCTTTTTAATGAAGAACCCTTTGGCCCAATTTTAGGAATTAAGACTTTTAAACATATTGATGAGGCTATTAATGAGGCAAACCGTTTGGATTTTGGTTTGGCGGGATATGCATTTACAAGTTCAATAAAGAATTCACATAAACTGTCTCAAGAGTTGGAGGTTGGAATGTTGTGGATTAACCAACAAGCAACTGCATGGCCAGAGATGCCATTTGGAGGCATTAAAGATTCTGGCTATGGTTCGGAGGGTGGTTACGAGGCAATGGAAGCATATTTAAATACAAAATCTGTCTCCATTTTCGCTGGTTGATTTTGACAACGATGTTTAGGTTTGATGTTTCCTGTAATGTTTGATTGAGGCTATTTGGTGCGCAAACAAAGTAATACCGAAGCTCCTTTAATAGATGACATCCGGTTATTAGGAAAAATTCTAGGCGATATCGTTCGCGAGCAAGAGGGCGAGTCTGTCTATATATTGGTAGAGCAGGTCAGAAAATTATCCGTGGCCTTTCATCGTGATGCAAATCAGAAGGCCAATCACGAACTGAGCAAACTTCTTAAAGGGCTTACTAGCGAAATCGCTGTAAAAGTTCTTCGTGCTTTTACTTACTTTAGTCATTTGGCGAATTTAGCCGAGGATAGACATCACATTCGCCGCCGCGTAGCTTATGAGCGCATTGGCAGTTATCAAGATGGCAGCATTCCTATGGCCATGAAAAAGCTTCATGCTGCTGGCGTGACAAGCAAGATGATCTCTAAGACATTGGAAGAAAGCTTGATCTCGCCAGTGCTCACTGCGCATCCAACCGAAGTGCAAAGAACGAGTATTTTGGAGGCCGAACGCGATATTGCTAATTTATTAACTGCACGCGATCAGATTAAAGAATCATCTAGAGCAAATAATCCCCAAAAGGACGCCTTGCTCAATAAAGAGCTTAAGGCAAATGAAGAGCAAATTCGCGCTCGTGTCTTGCAGCTCTGGCATACCCGTCTATTGCGATTCACAAAGCTCACGGTTGCTGATGAGATTGAGAATTCTCTGACGTATTACGAGACCACTTTCTTAAGAGAGATTCCGAAGATCTATGCTCAACTGGAGGATTCGCTGTCTGGAAATGCCGTAGCCAGCTTTCTAAAGATGGGTCAATGGATTGGCGGTGATCGAGATGGCAACCCCAATGTCAGCGCTAAGACGCTTGGGTATGCAGTTTCTAGGCAGGCTGAAATGGTGTTGCGCCATTATTTAACTGAAGCGCACTACTTGGGTAGAGACTTATCCGTCTCTGCATTGCTTTTGAAGTTTCCTAAAAAGATGCAAGAGCTTGCAGCGAGTTCACCCGATGTCAATGAGCATCGTCAGGATGAACCCTATCGAAGGGCGCTCACTGGCATGTATTCAAGACTTGCGGCTACTTTGAAGCAGCTCACTGGGTCAGATGCTGCTCGCCATGCTGTGGCGCCTCAAAACCCCTACATCAGTGCACAAGAATTTCTATCAGACCTCAAAACAATTGAAGCCTCACTCATTTCTCAAGGTGCAAAGGCGTTAGCAGATCGACGCTTACATGGACTGATAAGAGCAGTTGAGGTATTTGGTTTTCATTTGGCTACTGTGGATTTGCGTCAAAGTTCAGATATGCATGAGGCTGTGCTCTCTGAATTGCTGGCTACCGCATCCATTGAAAAAGATTACCCCAGCCTTTCTGAGGAGCAAAAACGTGAGCTCCTGCTATCCCTATTAAAGGATCCAAGGCCACTTCGGGTAATTGGTCATCAATACTCTGATTTTTCCCTCTCTGAAATTGCTATTTTTGAGATGGCTAAGAGAATGCGAGAGCTCTATGGCAATGACACTATTCGTCATTACATCATCAGCCATACTGAAACCGTCAGTGACTTGTTAGAAGTTCTGCTGTTTCAAAAAGAAGTGGGTTTAATGCATGAAACTTTAGGCAAGAAGTCCTCAGCCGACTTGATAGTCGTTCCATTATTCGAGACGATTGACGATTTACGCAATGCGGCGCCAATCATGGAAGATTTTTATGCATTGCCGGGCATTCTTGATTTGGTAAAGCGATCCGGTGCTGAGCAAGACATTATGTTGGGCTACTCCGACTCTAACAAGGATGGCGGTATTGTTACTAGCAATTGGGAGTTATATTGCGCGGAGCTTGCCTTGGTTCGGGTGTTTGAGCCTTTGGAGCAAAAGCATGGGGTGAAACTCCGGTTATTCCATGGTAGGGGTGGCACAGTAGGTCGTGGGGGTGGCCCAAGTTACGAGGCAATCCTGGCGCAGCCTCCTGGCACAGTACGCGGACAAATTCGTTTAACCGAGCAGGGCGAAGTAATTGGGTCAAAGTATGCCAACCCTGAGATTGGCAGACGCAATCTAGAGACCCTAGTAGCCGCCACACTAGAAGCCACTTTATTAAAGCCAACCAAGCAGGCCAGTAAGGCGTTCTTAGAGGCTGCAGCAAAAATCTCACAAGCAAGCATGAATGCTTACCGAGGCCTTGTATATGAGACGCCAGGATTTGCGGAGTATTTCTTTGATGCGACACCTATTCGAGAGATTGCTAAGCTTAATATTGGCTCGCGTCCAGCTAGTCGTAAAGCCAGTCATAAAATCGAAGACTTAAGGGCGATTCCGTGGGGATTTAGCTGGGGGCAGTGCCGTTTAACACTTCCTGGTTGGTTTGGCTTTGGTTCTGCCGTAGAGGAGTTCTTAAATCACCCTAAGGCTGTAGATAAAAAAGCGGCACTCGCTCTTTTACAAAAGATGTATAAGGATTGGCCATTCTTTACGACCTTGCTATCTAATATGGATATGGCCCTAGCCAAGAGTGATTTAGCATTAGCCTCTCGTTATAGCGAGTTAGTCCCTGATGTGAAATTGCGCAAGAAAATCTTCAATGCCATTGAAGCTGAGTGGAATAAAACGGTAGATGCACTCAACCTAGTTACCGGCGAAAAGGTGCGTTTAGCCAAGAATCCTGCTCTTGCTAGATCTATTCGGAACCGTTTTCCCTACATTGATCCGCTTCATCATCTTCAGGTAGAGCTGGTAAGGCGCTACCGTGCTGGCAAGCATGATGAGCGGGTGCAGCGAGGCATTCATATTGCGATCAATGGAATTGCGGCCGGACTCAGAAATACTGGGTAAATTATCCAGGGCTATTTGCAAAAGACTAATTGAGTTTGAGGTATATCGGTGCTGGGCGGGCCGATTTTCCAGCATCTTTATCGTGACTCTTGGTTGAATGATCTTGTTGCAATATATACTTTCAATTAATACATGGGTGTGGATTCACAATAGGAGAAATTAGTGAAAATCAAAAAAATGAGTAGGGGCTCTCTAGTATTAGCCACACTATTGTTAGGTGCACTAAATGCCTATGCGGCTAGTCAAACACTGGACAAAATCAAGTCAAGTGGCGCAGTGACCATGGGTGTACGCGAATCATCCATTCCAATGTCATACACTACAGGTGATAGCCGTTTTGATGGATACCATGTTGAGGTTTGCCGAATGATTTTGGCGGACATCAAAGACAAGTTAGGCCTGAATACTTTGCGCATTAACTATCAACCGGTTACCTCGCAAAATCGCGTCCCCTTAGTCCAAAACGGCACAGTAGATATTGAGTGCGGTACAACAACGAACAATACTGCACGCGGTAAGGATGTTGGCTTTGCTAATACCCTCTATGTTGAAGAAGTCCGCATTGCAGTTAGGTCCAACTCAGGGATTAACTCCATCTCTCAATTGGCTGGCAAGAGGATCGCCACTACTACTGGTACTACATCAGTGCAGTTATTGCGCAAACATGAAAAGGCCAATGGCGTGAATTTTGATGAGGTATTTGGTAAGGATCATGCTGATAGCTTCTTATTGCTTGAGTCGGGACGTGCAGATGCATTCGTCATGGATGGATCAATTTTGGCCGGCAATATCGCCAACTCCAAGAATCCTAAAGACTACAAAATTGTGGGTGAGGTCTTGGCAACAGAGCCTATTGCCATTATGGTTCCAAAAAATGATCCTGAATTTAAGGCGGCTGTAAATACAGCAATTGCGAAGATTGTGGCAAACGGCAAAATGCCTGCGCTTTGGGATAAGTGGTTCTTGAAGCCTATCCCACCAAAAAATATCGTTGTAGGCCTTGAACTATCTCCAGCGACTAAAAATGCTTGGGCGAATCTGAACGATAAGCCTGCTGAAGATTACGTAAAAAGGTAAGTTGAATTAATTCATTAAAGCCTAATAAATAATATGTCTTTAGATTTAGGTGTTTTCTGTAAGAACACCTTAGACGGGGAGGTGGTAGAGCACTGCTTCTCCGCTCTGCTTGGTCTTGCTCACAACAGCGATCCAAGTTATCTAGATTGGTTGATGAAGGCTTGGGGCTGGACTCTGGCCGTAGCAGGTCTAGGCTTAAGCATTGCCTTGATTTTGGGCATAGTGATGGGTACCTTGCGCACTTTACCCAATACTAGCGCTCTTAATCGATTCTTCATTCGGTTATCGACTACATGGGTAGAGTTATTTAGAAACATCCCCATCTTGGTCCAAGTATTCCTTTGGTATCACGTCATTCCCGCATTTATATTGCCTCTAAAGTCACTGCCATCTTATTGGTTGGTGAGTATTGCCTTGGGATTCTTTACCTCGGCGCGTATTGCAGAACAGGTCAGGGCAGGTATTCAGGCACTGCCTAGTGGGCAAGCCGCAGCTGCAACTGCCTTAGGGCTCACTACCGCTCAAAGTTATCGTTATGTGATCTTGCCAATGGCATTGCGGATTGTCATTCCACCCCTGACCTCAGAGACCATGAACCTAATTAAGAATTCATCTGTAGCGTTTGCAGTTTCTGTGCCAGAGCTGACCTTATTTGCGATGCAAGCGCAAGAAGAAACGTCTAAAGGTGTAGAAATTTATCTAGCGGTCACCCTGTTATATGCACTTTCAGCATTTGCTGTAAATCGTGTCATGGCACAAATTGAAAAACGCACTCGTGTCCCTGGTTTTATTGCATCAAATGATGTGAGCTTGGCTCACTAAGTGTTGATGGGACCGATGCTATGTTGAGCTTAGACCTTAGTTTTTATAATTGGGAATTATTTACTAACTACATTTTGAAGGGCTTGTTATTTAGCGCTCAGTTGACCATCTTGGCCACTGTGGGTGGCATTCTATTTGGGACACTCCTAGCGCTAATGAGATTGTCTGGTCGACCTTTATTAGTTTATCCAGCAACCTTCTATGTAAACACCATGCGATCCATTCCGTTGGTGATGGTCATTCTTTGGTTCTTTCTGCTGATTCCAATACTGATCGGCACGCCGATTGGTGCGGATCTCTCAGCCACCATTACTTTCATTGCCTTTGAGGCAGCATTCTTTTCTGAAATTGTACGCGCCGGTATTCAGTCTGTACCCAAAGGCCAGACTTATGCAGGCGAGGCCTTGGGGATGACTTATGGCCAGAACATGAGGCTCGTAGTTTTGCCGCAGGCCTTCAGAAATATGATCCCAGTATTTATGACCCAGACGATCGTCTTGTTCCAAGACACCTCTTTGGTCTATGCCATCGGCGCCTATGATTTGTTAAAAGGATTTGAGATTGCCGGCAAAAACTATGGTCGTCCAATTGAAACCTATATCTTGGCTGCAGCCACGTACTTTGTCATTTGCTTCTCGCTTTCTAAAGTGGTGCGCAACATTCAAGCTCGTATCGCCATCATCCGTTAACTCATTACCTAGATCATCATGATTGAACTTCAAAATGTCTCAAAATGGTATGGATCATTTCAGGTCTTAACTGATTGCTCTACATCGATTCAAAAAGGTGAAGTTGTTGTGATTTGTGGCCCATCGGGTTCCGGTAAATCCACGCTCATTAAAACAATTAATGCCCTTGAGCCATTTCAGGCCGGCAAGATTACGGTCAATGGTATTTCGCTACACGATCCAAAAACCAATTTGCCCAAGTTGAGATCCCATGTTGGAATGGTGTTCCAGCACTTTGAGCTTTTCCCCCACCTCAGCGTTACTGAGAACCTCACGCTTGCTCAAATGAAAGTATTGGGTAGATCTGCTCAAGAGGCTAATGCCCATGGCCTGAAGTATCTAGAGCGCGTTGGATTAATGGCGCAAAAAGACAAATTCCCAGGTCAGTTATCAGGAGGGCAGCAACAACGGGTTGCGATTGCCCGTGCCTTAAGTATGGATCCGATCGTGATGTTATTTGATGAACCAACTTCAGCGCTGGACCCTGAGATGGTTGGTGAAGTTTTGGATGTCATGGTGAAGTTGGCCAACGAAGGCATGACGATGTGTTGCGTTACTCACGAAATGGGGTTTGCGCGTAAGGTAAGCCACCGTGTGATCTTCATGGATCAAGGACGAATTATTGAAGATTGCACTAAGGATGAGTTCTTTAGCAATCCCGAGGATCGATCCCCGAGAGCTAAAGAATTTCTCTCAAAAATTTTAGATCACTGAATTAAATTCCCATTTCGGTGAAAACTTCTTTCGCACATCTAAAGCTATCAATAGCAGCAGGTACACCACAGTAAATGGCAGCCTGCAAAAATACTTCCTGAATATCTTCTTTACTCAGACCATTATTAATGGCGCCTCTAACGTGAAGCTTGAGCTCATGCGGCCGATTTAAAGCGGTAATCATGGATAGATTGATGATGCTTCTGGTTCTGCGGTCGAGGCCAGGACGGTTCCAAATTTCATTCCAGCAATACTCGGTGACCAATTCCTGCATGGGCATGTTGAATGCATCCGCATTTTTGATGGAGTTATCTACATACTCAGCGCCCAATACTTCACGGCGAGTTTTTAAACCTTTTTCAAATGCTTCTTTATTCATTGCCATCTCCTGAATTAATGTAATAGGGTATTGATGGCGTTATATTGCCACTTTTAAAGCCTTCATGTTTAGCCTAGAATGAAATCCATGAATATCAGTACATCTCTCCGCATCACCCCTTTATTGATTTCCCTTTGCATGTTGGCCGCTTGCACGGCAGATAAATTGGAGGCGAGACTTCAAGCTGATCCCCAATGTAAGGCAGTGTTGAACTCTAAAACTGGCGCTTTAATGCCTTGCCCTGGCACGGATAAAGAGTTCTATAGATCGGCTGGTTTAATGGCTCCCGCACCCGTAGCGCAGGTCAATGTGGTTGAGGGGGTGGTGGCTAGCACTCAAACTGTTGGCTCCTCGGCTCAAAAGGCCCCAGGAAAACCATTGCCAGCCCCTAAGTCGGTTTTTGTACCAGTCGAATGCAAGCCTCAATTGCATCAAAAGTCCGGAAGCCTGATGCCTTGCCCAGCTCCGTAATCGCTCTTACCCAATGATTTACCCTATTTGTAATTATTGGCGGTTATGATCACTTTCATATAGGCATTTAATCTTCATCTCTCATGGGAACAAAAATGAAAAAATTAGGCACTTTAGCCCTCTCAATTGCTGTTGTAGCGATATTGGCCGCATGTAGCAATACAGCTAAGTTGGCTAGCGAGCCTATGCCTAAATCTGGATTCTTACCAAACTATTCACTATTACAACCAGTAGCCACTAGCCAGTCGGATGTGCGCATCTGGAAATATCGCATCGCTGGCGTTAGCCCTAGTGCATACACCGCCGTAATTCTTGACCCAATTTACTTAAATCAAAATGCCACTCAACAAATTACGAGTGATTCCATTAATCAAGCAAAAGTTGCCCTGCAAGCCTCAATGTTGGAGGCGGTACAAGGTCGCGGAAATATCAAGATCGTCACGCAGCCTGGTCCAGGTGTAGCGCGTATTTCTATCGGTATTACAGGCGCTGAAAGTTCTAATGACTATTTGAAGCCATGGAACTTCACACCAATTGGATTGGCTGCGAATGCAGCAGCCTTTGCGGGCGGCGTGAACTCCAAAACACCCGCAATGGTGGTGGAAAGCAAAATTGTTGATAGCCAATCAAAAGTCTTGTTGGGCGAAGGCTTGGTAACTATTCAAGGGGAGTCCTTTAGGACTGGTAGCGGATCAGTAGAGTCATTTGTTGCTATGGCCAAGAAAGTTGTTCTTGCGGCAATGGAAACTTCTGCTAGGTAAGAGCGAGCAAATGTATTTGTCCCTGAAAAACTTATCTGCTCTTGCTGCATTGGTTATATGCTTTACGCCAATGCTGTCTTTCGCTGACGATACATCACGCAACAAAGAAATCCAAGAGCGATTTACTAAATGCGATGCCAATCACGATGGCAAGCTAACTCTGAATGAAGCTAAGGGTTGCATGCCTCGGATCTATGACAATTTCAGCAGGATTGATGCACAGAGCAGGGGCTTTGTCACTATTGCTGAAATTCAGGCAATGGCAGACCGTTAATCTATTTAGAGAGCTTCGGTAACTTTTTAGAATTCGCAGGCCAGCTCAGCACAATCTGCGGGTCGATTTTTAAGAGCTTCTTATTTTTGTCTGGGTAATCAACCCGAGACAATAAATCTGCAATCATGTTGAGGTGTGCAAGCTTCTTATCGTTTGCAATAATTACTGTCCAAGGCGCCTGTGTTGAGTTGGTGTGCTTGAGCATTTTGTCGCGGGCAACCGAGTACTCATTCCACATCTTCTGAGCTTTTTGATCAATCGGGCTAATTTTCCACTGCTTTAATGGATCCTTCGCGCGATCCTTCAGTCGAGCAGCTTGCTCATCCTTGGAGATATCTAGGTAGTATTTGATTAATTGAATATCAGATCCGACTAGCAGGGATTCGAATTCATTGACGGTAGCCATGAACTGTTTGTATTGCTCGTCAGTACAAAAGCCCATAACCTTCTCTACACCAGCGCGGTTGTACCAACTTCGGTTGAATAATACAAATTCACCAGCGGTAGGTAGTTCGGCAACATATCTTTGGAAGTACCATTCGCCTTCCTCGCGTAAGGAGGGTTTATTTAGAGCAACGATTCTGCTATCTCTAGGGCTTAAATGCTCTGTAATACTTTTGATAGAGCCATCTTTACCTGCGGTATCTCTGCCTTCTAGGATGACTAAGAGGCGCTTACCTTTTTGAATCGTGTGACGCTGGAGTTTGACTAATTCAATTTGAAGAAGTCTTAAGTCTGCCTCGTAAGTATTTTCAGAAACAATCGATTTACTCACGGGCAGTCCTTATAGAACGCTCAATATTTATTAAGCGGGTGTTACTGGAGTTGCTACTTTTTTAGCTGGAGTTTTTTTGGCAACAGCTTTCTTCGCAGGAGCTTTCTTAGCTACTACTTTTTTAGCTGGAGTTTTTTTAGCAGGAGCTTTCTTAGCTACTACTTTTTTAGCTGGAGCTTTTTTAGCAGGAGCTTTCTTAGCTGCTACTTTTTTAACTGGAGTGTTTTTCTCCATCTTGTCCAAAGCCTTGGCAAGTTTGTCGATTAATTTTTCTCTTTCGGCTTCCAACTTATCCAATTTTTTCAATAATTGTTTTACTAATTTCTTCTGACTCATGATGTATTCCTTTAAAGAAAGTGCTATTGGTTGAAACTTTAAAAAATGGGCTAATGCCAACCCCCAATCGTACGTTTTATTACGATTACTTTCAAGCGATTGTGACACTTATGGTCACTTTTAATTTGATGCTACATTGACTCATTATGTTCAAGATTTTATTTTCTCTTCCTCGAACCGTATGGCTTATTGGCCTAATTAGCTTTGTGAATGATGCGGCTAGCGAAATGCTTTACCCATTGATGCCTTTATATCTTGCAACTGTTCTCATGGCGGGACCTAAGGCCCTGGGATTAATCGAGGGTATTGCAGAGGCAACCTCCAGCATCTTTAAGTTGGTTTCTGGCGTGATTGTTGATCGCACTAAAAAAACCAAGCCTTGGATTGTGATTGGCTATTTCTTAGCTGGTATTGGTAGGCCGCTTATCGCAATTGCTAATTCTTGGACATGGGTACTGTGCATTCGCTTTACGGATCGACTTGGTAAAGGCTTAAGAACTTCACCGCGCGATGCATTATTGGCGGATAGCATTCCCTCAAATCAACGAGGGCTGACATTTGGGTTGCACCGATCGATGGATAATGCTGGCGCTGTATTTGGTCCGCTGATAGCGGCCCTCTTACTCTCCATGGATATACCTTTGCGTGATATTTTTTTATGGGCGGTAGTTCCAGGAATTATTACTGTCGCACTGGCTTTATGTCTAAAGGAGGTGCCTAGAGAACAGCAGGTTGTACAGCCATTCTCTTGGTCGCTTGAGGGTCTGTCACCTCAATTCAAGCGTTATATTTTGGCTGCTGGAATCTTTGCTCTAGCCAATTCATCAGATATGTTTTTATTGTTAAGGGCCCGAGAGCTTGGCGTTCCGCAAGAGCAGATTCCATTGTTATGGGCTGCTATCTCTTTGATCACCACCTTATTTGGAACGCCACTATCAGCGCTTTCAGATAGATTTAGCCGCAAGAATTTCATTCTGATCGCGTGGTGTGCTTTTGCCTTTTTTTATATCGCAATGAGTTTTTCGGGCATCACGATTTGGATGCTCTGCGCTTTATTTGGAATTTACGGTTTATTTAAAGCGGCTACTGAGGGGGTGGAGAAGGCGCTGGTAGCTGACTTGGCCCCAAAGGGAATGACGGGTACAGCTTTCGGATGGTTCAATCTGATTTCTGGTTTTATGCTGTTGCCGGCATCACTCATTTTTGGATGGCTTTATGAATCCTTTAGCCCCCAATATGCCTTTTTGTTCTCTGGCTCATGCGCCATGCTGGCATTTCTATTGCTCGCTGTTTGGGTCTTTGGGGCCCAAGAAACACAAAACCCCAAATAAATACCGCATCTGGGGTTGTTGGTTGGGATTAAGGCTACTTATTCCGGATGGAAGTTGTTACTAGCCATGAAGCTAATTGTGCGCTCAAAACCCAGGATTCGGATGTAACGCCAGGCGATATCGCGGTATTTGCTATCTAAATAGCCAATTGCGACCTCAGGCGTCCTTTTGGACAAGTCGATCTGTTCAATTGCACGGGCCCAACGTTTAAGTCTTGTTGACATATTTGCCACCTCCATGAGCATACAACGCATGGAAAAGTGACTGAGATGACAGGAATCAGCAATATTTTTTAAAGAAATTAGCTAAATCTGACCAAACTCATCAATTTTTACCTTTAATCCCGTATTTCGGCGGCAGCACGCTCTTTTTTAGCAGCCTTAGCGCGTGCTTTGATGGGTTTTAGGAAGATTAGCAGGCAAACAAAGGCCAATGTGCCCAAGGCAGTTTCTAGGGCAGCCAGCCAAAAATTAGCCCCGGTTTCGAGGATGCGAACTAAACCCTCAGTGATGTAAAGCAAGATCAACATAGATGCCCACTGCATGGTGTAAACCTTGCCTTTCCAGAGTCCCGGAATAGCAAATAGCAGGGGAATGCCTTTGAGGATGAGCCAGGATCCGCCCGGCCTTAGCGGGGAGATAAACCATTCCCAGGAAACGCATAGGATGAATAAGTCTACGAAGGCTGCTGTTGCAATCAGCTGGTATGGGTTTTTATTGAGCCAGTCTTTGAACATGAATTGCCCTTAAATAAGTTTGAGTGCTGTGAGCGCGAGGCGCTTACCTTGCGCAATGGCGAGGCGTTGCTCTTCAGCACTAATCGGCGCCCGACCATCGGCGTGGGCGAGGTGAGTTAAGCCATAAGGGCTGCCACCAGTAGAGGTACTCATCAAATCAGGCTCGCTGTACGGAATGCCCATGATCATCATGCCGTGGTGGAGCAGGGGAATCATCATCGTGAGTAGAGTGCTTTCTTGACCGCCATGAAGGCTGCCGGTACTAGTAAAGACGCACGCTGGTTTACTAATAAGTGCACCATTGATCCACTCAGAGGAGCTGCCATCCCAAAAGTATTTCATGGGGGCTGCCATATTGCCAAAGCGAGTTGGTGAGCCTAGGGCAAGGCCAATACATTCTTGTAAGTCTGCATATTCCACATAGGGTGCACCATCCGCTGGTACCGCCGCTTCAGTAGTTTCACAGACTGTCGAGATTGCTGGCACGGTGCGTAGTCTGGCATTGGCCCCTGGAATGCTTTCAATCCCTTCGGCGATCAAGCGGGCTAAGTCTCGGGTTGCACCATAACGGGAGTAGTACAAAACTAAAATATCGGATTGGCTCATATTCTTCTCTTATGATATGGGCGATGCGCCTCATTCGGAATCCTCAATTATGGCTCTCTCTTGGAAAAGAGATCTGGGAGCGCAATCGCGGCCAAAATTTGAAGCAGGTGGCCGCTAGCCTTGCTTTTACAACTACCCTGGCCTTAGTTCCGATGCTAACTGTTGCTTCTATTTTGATTGGGTATTTACCCAGCGTGGTGCGTATTAAATATGCCTTTCAGGCTTGGTTGCTCGATACCTATATGCCTGGGGGATTAAACCAGCAAGTCTTTAATTACCTGGATCAATTTTCAGCCCAGGCCAAAGGTTTAACTTTGATTGGCCTAATTGGCCTGGTGGTCACCACAATTATGACGCTGGCAGTGATCGAGAACGCCTTTAATCAAATCTTTCGAGTGACCCAGCGCCGGCCTATCTTGAAGAAAATTGCGATCTATTCGGCTGCAACGGTATTGGGTCCCATATTGCTGGGAGTGGGCACCTACCTGAGCGGCCTATTATTTAGTGCGTCAGAAGGGTGGACGGAGGCACTTAGCTTTGGATTGGGTTTCATTGCAACGGTTGTGCCGGTGCTCTTGGCTATATCGGTATTTTCGGTGGCCTACAAAATTCTTCCTTATGCGCAAATTCAGTGGCGCGATGCATTGAGCGGGGCATTTTTTGCCGCACTCACTTTCGAGCTCATGAAGTTTGGGTTTGGGCTATTTTTGACGAATGTCGCCTTTTATAAAACCGTCTATGGCGCCTTTGCCATCTTCCCTTTGGCGCTGATTTGGATTTACCTTACTTGGTGGATTACCTTGGCTGGTGCAGTCCTGGTTGCCAATCTCCCTAGCATTCGGAGTGGGGTTGTTAGGGTTATTCGTTACTGAAATACTACATTTGACCCTTGATTCTATGGGGGCTTGAGAATATATTGTCTTAATAAGAACTCATTGCTGGAGACTAAATGAAGGTTTGTGACATATTGCGTGTAAAGGGGAGCACACTATTTACGGTGGCTCCAGAGACAGCTTTGCAAACTGCTGTCTTGGTAATGAGCGAGCACGACATCGGCTCATTGGTGGTGATGGAGTACGACAAGTTGGTCGGCATTCTGACATTCCGTGAAGTGATTGCGGCTTTGGCTAAACACCACGGCAAGTTGGATGACCTTAAAGTTAAGAGTGTCATGAACGCCAAGCCGCTGACATGCAATATGGAAACTGAGATTGATGAAGTTCGCCGCATGATGCTGGTTGACCATGCCCGCTACTTACCCGTGATTGATCACAAGATGTTGATGGGCGTAATTTCTTTCTATGACGTGGCTAAATCGGTTGTCGAAGCGCAAGATTTTGAGAACACCATGCTCAAGGCCTACATTCGCGATTGGCCGGAAGAGACTGAAAAAGCCTCCTCCTAGTCTTGCTCTAGCCCAAGCCCCTGACAGATGACATAATGTGGGTATGTCAGGAAATACTTTAGGCCTTCTCTTTACTGTCACCACTTTTGGTGAATCCCATGGTCCCGCGATTGGCGCTGTTGTTGATGGCTGCCCTCCGGGAATGTCATTATGTGAAGCAGATTTGCAGATGGATTTAGATCGTCGCAAACCTGGTACTTCACGTCACGTCACCCAGCGTAAAGAAGAGGACAAAGTAGAGATTTTGTCCGGTGTTTACGAAGGTAAAACGACTGGTGCGCCAATTGGTCTATTGATTCGTAATACGGATCAACGCAGCCAAGATTACGGCGACATCCTGCAAACATTTAGACCTGGTCATGCTGATTATGCTTATCACTACAAGTATGGTTTGCGCGATCCTCGTGGTGGTGGTCGTTCATCAGCACGATTGACTGCGCCAGTAGTAGCGGCAGCGGCGATTGCCAAGAAGTGGCTTAAAGAACAATATGGCACCGAGTTCTATGGCTATATGAGTCAGCTTGGTGAGATTGAGATTCCCTTTAAAGATGCTGCGCTTATTGAGACCAATCCTTTCTTTGTCGCAAATACTGAGATCGTTCCTCAATTGGAAGCTTATATGGATGCACTTCGCAAAGCGGGGGATTCTTGCGGTGCCAAGATTGAGGTGCGGGCACGCAATGTGCCTATCGGTTTGGGTGAGCCCTTATTTGACAAGTTAGATGCCGATATTGCGCATGCCATGATGGGCATCAATGCCGTTAAGGGTGTAGAAATCGGCGCTGGCTTTAAGTCAGTAGCGCAACGCGGCAGCGAGCATGGTGATGAACTTCATCCGGATGGTTTTGCTAGCAACAATGCTGGCGGTACTCTCGGTGGTATTAGTAGCGGTCAAGATTTGCGTGTTTCGATTGCAATCAAGCCAACATCTAGCATCTTGAGCCCAAAACAATCGATTGATTTGTATGGCAAGCCTATTACAGTCCAAACTAAAGGTCGCCACGATCCTTGCGTTGGTATTCGGGCTACGCCGATTGCTGAAGCGATGCTTGCCTTGGTATTGATGGATCATGCCTTACGTCATCGCGCTCAGTGCGGTGATGTGAAGCATTCAGTTCCACCGATTCCAGCAGCTCGTCCTGGTTCTGTAACCGACTAATTCAATAAATTAAGCCAAGAAAAAAAATGACACCTTCCGTGCGTTGGGCCTTCGGGTCCTTTTTCTTTTTATATTTTGCCTATGTTGGTTTAGTTTCTCCATTTGCTAGTCTATTTTTCTTAGATCGCGGTTTTAGCGTCATTGAGATTGCGGTCTTGATGTCCATGCTGCAAATCACCCGAATTGTTGGGCCATTCTCTTGGGGCTGGTTATCGGACTATCTCTCCAATCGTATTAGCATTATTCGTTTCTGCGCTTGCTTGGCCGCAGTAGTTTTTCTTTCGATCTTTTTCCTGCAAAGTTATGCCGCATTCTTTGTTTGGATGTTTGTGCTCCACACTATTTTGAGTAGCCTGATGCCATTAGGTGAATCGGCTACTGTGCATGCCTTATTTAAAGACAACTCTTTTGATAAGCGGTATGGGCGTTTGCGCTTATGGGGCTCCATTGGTTTTATTGCCATGGTACTTTTTGCAGGGGAATTATTTCAGCGCGAAGGTATTGAACTTTACCCAATAGTGGGTGCGGTGATATTAACCTTCTTAGCATTCGTCACCTTTCGTTTGTACGAACCTAAGATGGAGCGTCGAAAAATGGTGAAGGGCGAGCTCTTAGTCGTTTTATTTAATCCTGATGTGCGCTGGTTTTTGCTGTCAGGATTCTTCATGATCTTTGCGCATGCTGCTTTGTATGTTTTTTATTCACTTTATTTAGCTGATTTGGGGTACGACAAATTCCAAATCGGTTTGTTCTGGGCTCTTGGCGTTGCCGCTGAAGTTATTTTCTTTTACTACCAAAGCAAGGTGCTCAGTCGCCTCGATGCAGAAGTAGTGCTCCAAATCGCTTTTGGTATTGGCGTATTTCGATTTATCTTGATTGCTTTCTTCCCGGTCACCTGGGTTTTAATCGCCGCGCAACTCATGCACGCGGGCACTTTTGGTGCGCACCATAGTGCCGCGACCAAGTTACTGCAACGCTGGTTTACCGGACCATTACAAGCGCGTGGACAGGCGTTGATGGCAACAGTGTCTTATGGATTGGGTGGAACATTAGGCGGTTTAGTTGCGGGTTGGTTATGGGATGCAACTCAGCCACGCAATGTGTTTGTGATGTCAGCCTTAGCCTGTGGTCTAGCGGGTATGGCGATTCAGAAGATGCGTCCTCGCCACCGCCAAGCTCAGTAACTAAATAATCACAGCGGTAATTTTTACATTGACCCATAGTTAGGGCCGCCACCGCCCTCGGGCGTTATCCAAACAATATTTTGGCTTGGATCTTTGATATCGCAAGTTTTGCAATGGACGCAATTTTGCGAATTAATCTGCAGTTGCGACTGACCATCCTTTTCTACATATTCATAAACACCAGCAGGGCAGTAACGTTGCTCTGGGCCTGCGTAAGTTTTGAGATTGAGATTCACTGGAGCCGATGCGTCTTTGAGTGTTAAATGAATCGGTTGATTCTCTGCATGATTGGTATTGGAGATAAATACCGATGAGAGGCGATCAAAGGTGATCTTGCCATCGGGCTTGGGATAGTCGATAGGCTGGTGCTGCGCTGCTGGTTCAAGGCACTCATGGTCTGCATGCTTCAGATGAATCGTCCAAGGCATATTTCCACCCAAGATTTTTTGCTCCAAACCAACCATCAGGGTGCCAAGGTAAAGTCCTTTAGACATCCAGGGCTTGAAGTTGCGCGCTTGATTGAGTTCGGTGTGAAGCCAGCTATTTTTGAAGGCGCTTGGATAAGCCGTCAATACATCGGCGGAACGATTTTCTGCCAGTGCGGCAACTGCTGCTTGGGCAGCAAGCATGCCAGTCTTAATTGCTGCATGACTGCCCTTAATACGGGACGCATTTAAAAAGCCGGCATCACAACCGATCAATGCGCCGCCTGGGAATACTGTTTTAGGTAGGCTATTTAAACCCCCGGCCGTGAGTGCGCGCGCACCATAGGCAAGCCGCTTTCCACCTTCAAAAGTTTCCCGAATTGTTGGATGCAGCTTATAGCGTTGGAATTCTTCAAAAGGTGAGAGGTAAGGATTCTTATAAGACAAGCCAACTACTAAGCCAACAGCAACTTTGTTATCACCCAAGTGATATAGGAATGAACCTCCATAGGTATCACTTTCTAATGGCCAGCCGGCAGTGTGAACTACTAGACCAGGCTTGCTCTTAGATGGTTCTACTTCCCAAAGTTCTTTAATGCCAATGCCATAGCTTTGTGGGTCAGCACTTTGATCAAGGGCATATTGGGAAATGAGTTGTTTGCCTAAGTGACCGCGTGAGCCTTCTGCAAATAAAGTGTACTTAGCGCGCAATTCCATGCCGAGCTGGAATTGATCGGTAGGCTGACCTTCTTTGTTCAGGCCCATTGCACCAGTAATGACGCCACAGACTGCACCTTGCTCGTTATAGAGAATTTCTGCGGCAGGAAAGCCGGGAAAAATCTCCACACCAAGATTTTCAGCTTGCTGGCCAAGCCAGCGGGTGACATTAGCTAGGCTAACGATGTAGTTACCTTCATTCTTAAAGCAGTGGGGTAGCATCCAATTAGGCACTTGGAAGGAGCTGTCTTTTGTGAGAAACAAAAATTGATCTTGAGTCACTTCGGTATCGAGCGGCGCACCCAGCTCTTTCCAGTTGGGGAAGAGTTCTGTAAGCGCCCTGGGATCCATGACCGCGCCGGACAAAATATGCGCCCCAATTTCTGAACCCTTTTCCAGTACGCAGACACTAATCTCTTTGCCAGCCTCGCTAGCAAGCTGTTTGGCCTTGATTGCTGCAGAAAGACCTGCCGGACCACCACCCACAATTACGAGGTCATAGTCCATGGATTCTCTAGGTCCAAACTGTGCGAGTATTTCCTGGGCATTCATTCAATTTCTCCGACATTGCTTAAAAAGTAGGGCTGCTAAGGCGATTTTCAGTATTTTTGCCATTTATTCGGCTTTAAACCGCAACTATAGTGTAGTTCCAAGCGGGGAAAACTGGCTTAGTGCCTATTGCCAACGGGCTAGAGAATCTAAAGCGTTATGATTGCTTTTTTACCCTTTTTGGCAATATTAGGACGAATTTATGAATAAAACTTACCCATCGGCTGTTGACGCCCTAAGGGATATCTTGAAGGATGGCCAGAAGCTGGCTTTTGGTGGCTTTGGTCTTTGCGGTATTCCAGAGGCCTTGATTCAGGCAGTAAAGGATTTGGGCGCACAAAATCTGACGGCGATTGCGAATAACGCTGGGGTCGATGGCTTTGGCTTGGGTTTGCTGTTGAACTCAAGACAAGTGAAAAAAATGGTTGCCTCTTACGTGGGTGAGAACAAAGAATTTGAGCGTCAATTCTTGGCTGGTGAGTTGGAGTTGGAATTTACTCCACAAGGTACCTTGGCAGAGAAGTTGCGCGCCGGTGGTTGCGGTATTCCGGCCTTCTATACCAAAACGGGTGTCGGTACTCTAGTTGCCGAAGGTAAAGAAGAAAAAGAATTCGATGGTGAGAGGTACATCATGGAGCGCGCCATTGTTTCTGATATCTCTCTAGTAAAAGCATGGAAGGCTGATAAGTCTGGCAATTTGGTTTATCGCTACACAGCACGCAACTTTAATCCAGTGGTGGCAATGGCTGGCAAGATCACCGTTGCTGAGGTGGAAGAGATTGTTGAGAATGGCGAGTTGGATCCAGATCAGATTCATACGCCAGGTATTTATGTTCATCGCCTAGTGCTCAACACTTCGCCTGAGAAGCGTATTGAGCAACGCACTTTGTCTGCAGCTTAATATCCATAGACACTATATAAAAAAAATACAGAATATTTAGGAAGATTGATATGCCTTGGAATAGAGATGAAATGGCAGCACGTGCTGCTAAAGAGCTGAAGGATGGTTACTACGTGAACCTGGGTATTGGTATGCCAACCCTGGTAGCCAATCACGTGCCAGAAGGAATGGAAGTTTGGCTCCAATCTGAAAATGGTTTATTGGGTATTGGCCCATTTCCAACTGAAGCAACGATCGATGCAGATTTGATCAACGCGGGTAAGCAAACCATTACCACCATGCCTGGCTCCTCAATTTTTTCTTCTGCAGATTCTTTTGGAATGATCCGTGGCGGCAAAATCAACATCGCTATTTTGGGTGCAATGCAGGTAAGCGAGCATGGTGATCTAGCGAACTGGATGATCCCAGGTAAGATGGTTAAAGGTATGGGCGGCGCTATGGACTTGGTCGCTGGTGTGAAGCATGTAGTTGTCTTGATGGAGCACGTTGCCAAGAAAAAAGATGGCACTGAAGAAATCAAAATTTTGCCGAAATGCACTTTGCCACTGACTGGTGTGGCGGTTATTAGTCGCATCATTACAGACCTCTGTGTACTCGACATCACACCGAAGGGCTTAAAGCTGGTGGAATTAGCTCCTGGTGTTACTAAGGACGAAGTAGTATCTAAAACAGGCGCCCCAGTAGATACAACAGGTTTCTAACAACTGTCATTAGTTAGTGAAATAATGGGGTCTTAATGACCCCATTTCTTTTTTTATGGAATCTTTTATGAGCGCTGTAGATCATTCACTTCATGCCCATAAGCAGGGCGATGCCAAGCATTCCCATAGCAAAGAAGTGTCGAATCAAAATCTCTTGCTGATTGCTTTAGTTCTCACTCTCGGTTTTTCGGGTGTTGAAGCTGCAGCAGCCTATTTTGCTGGGTCCTTAGCACTGATCTCGGATGCTGCTCATATGGTGACCGATGCTGCAGCATTGGGTCTGGCTCTAGTGGCACAAATCATCGCTAAAAGACCGCCATCACCAAAGCATTCCTTTGGTTTTGGTCGAGCGGAGGCGCTAGCTGCATTCGTTAATGGTATTGCCATGTTGGCCTTAGTTGCTTGGATCGTTGGCGAAGCGTTAACGCGTTTCTTCACCCCCCATCAAGTGGATGGTCTGACAGTGAGCATAGTTGCAGCTATTGGCCTATTGATGAATGTCATCGTTGCTTGGGTGTTATCGCACGATAAAAAGAGTGTGAACACTCGCGCGGCTTTGGTACATGTTATGGGCGATCTCTTGGGTTCTGTAGGCGCATTAATTGCCGGCTTAGTGATTCAATTTACTGGTTGGATGCCAGCGGATGCCTTGCTCTCTATTTTTGTTTCTCTACTAATTTTGAAGTCGACTTTTTCCATCTTGCGTGAGTCCTATCACTTTTTGATGGAGGGGGTACCTTTACATATCGACTATTTAGAAGTTGGTAGTGATCTAAAAAATATCCCAGGTGTATTAGCGGTTCATGATCTCCATGTTTGGGAAATGACACCGAGTTTTCCTGCGCTCATTGGGCATATTGAAATAGCCCAAATGTCTGAGTGGCCAGACATCATGGGGCGCATTAATTTAATGCTATTGAATAAGCATGGCATTGATCACGTGACCCTACAGCCCGAAGTGGCAGGCATGGTGGACGAGCACACGCATGATGAGCAGCTTCAAGTTGAGATTAAAAAATCCACCATTATTCATCAGGGCGAAACCTTTTACGTGACTTGCGCGAGTGGTGACGGCCCTCATCGCATGGCTTATCACGCCTGGGGAAATCCCATCAACCCAAAAGTATTGGTTTGTGTTCATGGCCTCACTCGCAGGGGTAGTGATTTCAAAACCGTAGCGGAGGCGATGAGTCAGGAGTACTACGTTGTTTGTCCGGATATCGTGGGGCGAGGTGATTCTGATCGCTTAAAGAACCCTATGCTTTATGCGGTCCCGCAATACGTATCCGACATGGCCACGCTAATCAAGCAACTAGGCGTGACTCAAGTAGATTGGTTTGGAACTTCGATGGGAGGCCTGATTGGTATGGTTTATGCCTCAATGCCAAAGAGCCCAATTCGTCGCATGTTGATTAATGATGTGGGCCCACGAATTGAGCCAGAGGCAATTCAGCGCTTAGGCTCTTATGTGGGGCAGCCTTTTGCTTTCACTAATCGAGCCGATGCTTTACAACGCTTAAATGAGATCTGCGCTTCCTTTGGCTTGCATACACCAGAAGAGTGGGAAATCTATAACGGCCCAATGCTGGTGCAAAAAGATGGCTTTTGGGTAATGCACTATGACCCAGATATTTCTGTGCCGTTTGCATCAGTCAATCCGATCATGGCAAAAGCAGGAGAGATGGCGATGTGGCATGCTTTTAAACAGATCCATATTCCAATGCTGATTGTGCGCGGTGGAGTCTCTGACTTATTATCTGCAAAAACGGTGGCCGAGATGTGTAAGGTCAACCCTCATATTCGTAGTATTGAAATTCCAGGAGTAGGGCATGCGCCTGCTTTTGTGAAGCCAGAGCAAATCGCTTTAGTAAAAGAATTTTTTAGTTAAGTATTCCCTCCTCCAATGTCACGTGCCGGCAATGCATCTGAGAACTTCGAAATAGTTGATGGCTGGTATGGCGAGCCCTCTGAAGAGCATGCTGCCGGCGTACTAAGCATTCTCAAGCTTCTTCATCTTGATGAGGCAACCTTAACTGCTGCAAGCAATATTGCGCGTACTCATAGCAAAGAAGCGCTCATTAAGTTAATTGGTGAAGAGTCAGCCAAGCTATTGATTGGATACCGAGGCCTTAGACAGGCACAAGCCAAGCTCGTTCGCAATGATGGCGGTCTAGGTATTTCTGGTCAGGAAGAAATGCTCAGGAAGATGCTGCTCGCCTTTGGTGATGACTTGCGTGTGGTACTGATCTATCTGGCCTCCCGTTTGCAAACACTGCGCTGGATTACCCATGAAAAGATCGAGATGCCAAAGGCATGGGCGCAAGAAATTCTCAATATTGATGCAAGCTTGGCAAATCGTTTAGGTATCTGGCAGATGAAGTGGGAGATGGAGGATCTGGCATTTCGTGTCCTTTCTCCAATGGTCTATCGTGACATTGCAAAGATGCTGGCTGGGAAGCGCATTGAGCGTGAATCGTTTATTGAGCACATCGTCAGAAGGCTCAAGCAAGAGTTAAATGCAGCTCATATCGACGGTGAGGTCCAGGGTCGCCCAAAACATATCTACAGTATCTGGAAAAAGATGGAGGGCAAGTCATTGGACTTTGCTAACCTCTATGACGTGAGAGCCTTTAGAGTTTTGGTCGATGACGTTAAATCTTGTTACGCCATTTTGGGTTTAGTCCATAACGTCTGGCAACCAGTTCCACGTGAGTTCGACGATTACATTGCCAGACCCAAGCCCAATGGCTATCAATCACTTCACACTGTGGTGATGGATGAGGATGGGACTGCATTTGAGATTCAGGTGCGTACTCATGAAATGCATCAGCAGGCTGAGTACGGTTTAGCTGCACATTGGCGCTATAAGGAAGGCGCCTATGTTGGTATTGCAACTCCGCCAAAAAATAGGCCCGCCAACCCCCAGCCCTCTAGCACTCCAATGTCAAGCCAACAAACCGGTACGCATAGTGCAGCAGTTGCTTATGAGCGGCAAATTGCTTGGGCAAGACAGCTGATCTCCTGGAAAGAAGATGCTTGGGAGCAGCTCAAGCATCACGAGATTGATGATCATATTTATGTGCTCACCCCTTTAGGTAAAGTGATCTCCCTAGAGAAGGGTTCTTCCCCAATTGATTTTGCTTATGCAGTCCATACCGACTTGGGCCATCGTTGTAGAGGGGCCAAGTTAGATGGCGCTATGGTTCCTTTGGATACCCCCTTACAAAATGGCCAAACTGTAGAGATCATCGCTGTTAAGCATGGGGGGCCATCTCGCGATTGGATTAGCCCAGATCGTCACTACTTAAGATCTCAAAGAGCCCGTACGCGAGTACGTGCTTGGTTTAATGCTCTGGATGATGAGGAGACAGGTCAACAGGGCAAGACGGCCGATATCAAGCCAGATCAAAAGACTGAAGGAAAAGTACCGGTGCCACCGCCTGAGATCGTTCTCAGGCAAAGTAGCCGTAAGCAGGGTCACAGTAGCGATGTCTTGGTTGTGGGGGTTGATTCCCTCTTAACTCAATTAGCACGATGCTGCCGACCAGTACCCCCTGATGCGATTGCAGGATTTGTTACGCAGGGTCGCGGGGTATCCATTCATCGACGCTCTTGTAAAACCTTTCGTGGTCTTTTGGAAAGAGCGCCTGAGCGGGTGATACAAACGGCTTGGAACCACTCAGACACTAGCCATGCGTTAGCAAGTGATTCTAAAAAGGTATTTCCTGCAGACTTGGCAGTGAGTGGTTTAGATCGCCCCGAATTAATGCGTGAACTCTTTGAGATTCTGACAAGGCAAGGTGTGCATGTGATTGATTTGCGTAAATCTGCTAAAAGAGGTTTAGCCCAAATCCTATTAACTGTGGAAATTAAAGACTCTGAAGCGCTACGACTGGTGCAAAACAGCCTGGAAGAGGTCAAAGGTGTGACTCATGTGCGCCGCCGGTAATATTCTATGGCTATATATAGGCTCGTAGCTTAGTTGGTTGGACGTTATTAAAAGAGTCTGCCTGCCTACTTAACATTCAATAGTGGTTTATTAAGACTTTTTTGGTACTTGTTGTTTGTCTTTAGCATTTAAACAAACACTTAATATTCTTGGTTTGAAAAGCACCTAATACTAGGCGCTAATCCATAGATAGCCAATAAAAATTCCGCTTACAATTTGATTTCTTCAGATTGACCTGTAGGGGAATCGCCAAGCTGGTTAAGGCACTGGATTTTGATTCCAGCATGCGAAGGTTCGAATCCTTCTTCCCCTGCCAGAAATAATGCCCCGGCTCGATTTCTAAGCACCTGTTTATGCGAGCAGTAGATTGGCAACTCATTTGCTCGAATTAGGGCATATTTTCGTCTTAAATCTACGTTAGAAATTTAAAACAAACGCTTATGATTTGCAGGTAAGTGGTACCCGTATACACGCATTTCGCGTGACCCATGTGGCTGGGAGTGTCATAACTTAGATATTAAACATGAATCTTAAATTAGACAGTCAAAAAATTATCATATTGGTAGCGTTCAGTCTATGTGCCGCTTTAGGTACTGGACTTGGTTTAACTATCATGAAAAATAAGGAGTTAGAGAGCAAGATTTCTATCGCCCGTGAAGAGGTTCTCGCCAATGAGGTGACCATAGCCACTTTAACGAAAGACGGCAAAGAGCTTGAAGAAAAACTGAAGACTTCTGAAGAGACTCTGGTTGAAATGGAGGCGGAATTAACTGCAACTAAGGCCGCTTTAGAGCTTGCAACTTATAAAAAGAAATCCAAGTAGTAGGAGATGCCACTACGCAGCTCGACCTTTTAGCAGTATGAAGCTGGCGCTGGAGCTAGTGCGCAGAATGGTAACTAGCAGTGCGCCTATTTTAAAAAATACTGATTAAAACCCAAGAAATAGGGTGGTAGCAACTGTAATCAGCATAGCCCCAAGCATTACCTTATCTCCAAGAGGTGCATTGGGATCATTTTAAATAGATTTACCTGTCCTTTTATTGGATTGAAAATTGAAGATTGCTAATCCCAACTTTCAGAGCAAAGATTAAGCAGTTAGAATTAATGATATTGATATCAATATTGCTTGTTTATTTCAGGGGCCTCCCATTTATGTTTAATGCTTTATTGAATTTAAATTGATTTAAACAATGCCTACTTTTGAGCAAAATCCTAATCTTGAAACGTATCTACGGAATGATGACCAGCTATTTAAGGTTCTATTAGCCGTCTATCGCGGGAACCAGGTTGGATTGATGTCTAGCCTGCTGATGCATGATGTAAATCAACCTTTAGTGGCTATTCGACTGAATGCTGAACTACTCATACACCGATTGCATCAAGAGGGCGCTTCAGATTTAACTCAAAAGATTGCCAAAAATATTCTCACAATAAGTGACGGCGCGATTGATTTACTTGCACGCTTAAGAGGTTTTTTATCTTTCAAAAAGGATGTGATTAAGCGCATTGATCTAGGCGTCCTGCTCGAAGATATCGGCGCTATCGCAATGATCGAGTGTCAAGCCAATCAAATTCAATTGCAGTTCAATATCGCGCCTAATTTAATAATGGTTGGCGACACCGATCAATTAAGAATGGCAGTGTCGGCTATTTTGAGCAATGCGGTCGACGCTTTGCGAGGCGCGCAGGGGCCGCGCAATATTTTTGTGCAATTAGAAGGTGATGGTCAACTCATTCGTCTTCGTATTTGTGATAGTGGCGCCGGTTTATCTGCTTCTGATAATGGACATCTTTATGAGATGCTATACACCACCAAATCAGGTCATTTCGGTCTGGGCTTATGGTTATGTAAGAGCATTTTAGATAATCATCAAGCTACAGTTACCGCATCTAACGCAGAGGGTTCGGGTGCTTGCTTTATGCTCACATTCCCGCGTTGTCTGGATTAATTCAGCCGACATCAAAGTGGCTGAACTTTTATGTCGCGCCGTATTCATGCATCAAGCCTATACGGCACTTGTAATCGACGGGGTGGTACTGTCAAACTGAGGGATTTAGATATTGCTGGATGTACTTAGATTTTTAGATGGGCGCTTAGCTGTAGCGATTAAAGCCAGCGCTGCAAAATTTCAATCAATGCGTTTGGATTAATAGGCTTCGCCATGAAATCATTCATGCCGACCTCAGCACAATCAGCACGCTCTTCATCGCTTGCGCCAGCACTGATTGCAATAATAGGGAGGCTATCGTATTGCGCCGCTTCTCGTATTATCTTGGTTGCTTCTAGGCCATCCATCTCTGGCATTTGAGCATCCATCAAGACGGCATCATATTTATTGGAGGCAATAAGCTCTAATACCTCAAAGCCATTGACGGCGGTATCGACCTCGGCACCCGCTCTTTTGAGAAACTCTTTGATTACCTGTAGATTTATACGGTTGTCTTCAGCTACGAGAATACGTTTACCAAGCAGTGTATTTTCTGTGGGGTTGGTAGTTGTTGTGATTTTTTTACTCTTTTGGGAGGATGGGGATTCATTCTCCGAGAGGGCCTTGCCTGGAATTTTGAAATTGAGCTCGAAACTTACGCAGGCTCCGCCTTGTGGATTATTCGCGATCCCTAGCTGACTACCCATGAGTGCAAGCAGTTGACTGCTGATAGTAAGCCCTAGGCCAATGCCTCCATGGCGGCGTGTAGGGGAGCCATCACCTTGATTAAATGCCAGTTTTAATTTATTGAGATCTTTGGGGCTAAAGCCCGAGCCTGAATCTTTAATCTCAAAACGAATGCGTGCAGAATTTTCGAGTAAGTTCACTGTAATGAGGTTAATGCTAACCTTGCCAGACGAAGTGAATTTAAGAGCATTACCCACTAGATTTAATAATATTTGTTTAATTCTGAGAGAATCACCAAGTAGTTTTTTTGGAATGTGTTGGTCAAGATTGATGCAAAGATCTAAATTCTTTTCTGTGAGACTAGGGAATAGAAGGTCGTAGATGTCACTGAGTAACTCTTGCGGATTTAATGGATTATTTTCAATTTGAACCGCATTGGATTCGAGTTTGGAAAAATCAAGAATATCATTCAAGATCCGGAGCAGTCCATTTGAGGCAGCTTCGATATTGGTAAGATAATCCCTCACTTCACTGCTCATGGGGTAGTTGAGAGCAAGCGTGGATAGCCCAATAATGCCGTTCATGGGTGTGCGAATTTCATGTGACATGTTCGCAATGAAGTCATTTTTGAGTTGGGAAAGCGCCTCAGATTTTAGTTTGGCTGTTTCGAGCACTAATTCAGTGGCTTTACGCTTCTCAATATTTCTTTGAATGGATAGCCAGTGCGTTGTTTCTCCAGCACCATTCATGATGGGGGATATATCTAATTCAGTCCAAAATACTTCACCATTTTTACGATAATTGAGAACCTCTTCTCTTATGGCCTTTTTTAATTTAATGGCTAAGTTAATTCGGTCAAATGTAGCGGGGTTAGATTCAGGGCCTCTCAAAATCCTGAGAGATTTTCCGACCACCTCTTCTAATTGATATCCCGTTTCTTCTTCAAACGCCTGATTAACGTAGATGACCTCTAGTTTTTTATGTTCAGAGGTGGAAGGGTCTTTTGCGATCATGATGCAGTCATTGGCTCTTGACATGGCAAAGTTGAGCATATTTAATTCAGTCTGTTTTTTCGCAGTATCTGCTTCAGCTAATTTACGTTGAGTAATATCGCGCTGAATCGAGATCCAGTGAGTAACCCAGCCCAACTCATTTGCAACTGGTGTGATATCAATTTCACACCAAAATTCTTCTCCATTTTTTTTGTAATAAAGTATCTCTTCTCGAATGGGCTGCCATGTTTTTAGGGCAGTGCGCACACGATGCATGGTTGTGGGGTCTGATTTTGATCCTTGTAATAAGCGGGGCGTAAGTCCAATCACCTCTTGAGCGCTATATCCAGTAACCCTACTAAAGGCTTCATTTACATAAACAATTCTGGGGCCTGGCAGACTAATCGGTTCCGCTTCGCAAACAATGACGAAGTCATTTGCACGAGCAAGCACCTTGCTTGCTAAATTCAGAGCTTCCTGTATCTTGGCCTGTTCAGAATGATTTTGAACAAAGCAAAATATTTGGCTATCTTTGTGACTATAAAATGCACTGATATTGATGGGGAATACAGATGTATTTTGATGGCAATGCTGATCTTCAAAGCGAGCGCTACCTAGGGACATAATTTGCCGCAAATAGGTGTCCCGTTTTTCAGGGGAACTTGATGCTTGCACATCTAAAATATTCAGGTGTACTAATTCAGCCTCGGTAAATCCGAGCAGATCACAATAAATCTGATTTGCCTGAGTAAAATTCCCCTTCTCGTCAATCGCAAAAAAACCATTCGCTGATCCTTCTGTAATCAATTCAGTATTGGCTAATTCGGTAGAAGTAATGCATCCATCAGAATTATTTGAGGCGTTTTCAAGTATGGTATTCATGATTGAAGTCTCCGTAAACTTAGCGGGATTATAAGTTCATTGTACTCAGTAACAATATTCGTTATTGATTCTTAAGCTATTTTAATTTCAATTTGATTGAGGTCATTTTTCATATTAGACAATTTTTAGCTGCTATTCATGCGTTTTAACTATCCTTGTCATCCTTCGTCTTACAAATTAAAAATCTTTTGTCCTACAAATCAAAAATTAGAGGTTAGATGTCGCTACAGATTTCTATAAATTAGCCGTTAATGGTTGTGTAAGGAGTTTTTGTAATGAGCAATTTTATTCAGGCGGATCTCGTTTGAATAATTTGACTTCAGGTTCAATGACTTTGATGTTTTAGATTATGGATAATCACTATGGAAATTAATTCGACAACCCCCTATGTACCCTTCACGATTGCTGAGAATATTCAGCAACGTCAAGAGTATTCCAGCGCATTATCAGCGGCTTTGAAAACGGGCAATCTAGGTGCTGCGCAAGAGGCAATTTTCGGGCTTAAAGGGGCGGGAGGCCTAAGCCCAGCTAGCTTATTTAGCAAAATTGAGCAGGCAATTAAGTCCGGCAATCTAGATGGCGCTAAAAATGTCCTTGATGAGTTACAGGGCTTACGCAAGAACCTAGATCTACAGCCCTCCGAGTTAAGGGGTGAGCAAGTTCAAGAGCTTGAGCGCGGCCATTTTCCAGGGATAGGTGCCTTAGTGAGTACCAAGGCTTAGGGGGGGGGGGCTCAAACTAACACACAAAAATCAGATTGCATGGTGGTATTTGACTGCTTAAAGAATTAAGCTAAAAAATGAGTTCTATTCGGGGAAATGAATAGAGCTCTTTTATCTTACATTGCATTCATCCCAATGTATTTCTGGATCATCTTGCTAAATGAATAATGCAGTACTTATCTACAGCCCCCATTTTTTCTTAGCTTTAGCAATTACTCAGGGAAATGTCACTCCAACTTTAATGGTGAGTGGTGATGCCCTCAATTTGCACTCAATGGAATGGTGGGCCAAAGGATCGGGTGCTTGATATAGTGGATGAAGAGATTTTCCTCGGGCGTCAGCCCATTCTTAATGCCAAGCGTGAGACTGTGGCATATGAAATTCTTTTTCGCTCAAAAAATAGCCTTACTAGCGCGGATATTACAGATGATCTCGCATCCAGTACGCATGTGATTGTCAGCGCAATGAGCCACTTTGGTTTGGAGTCCGTCTTAGGTCAATGTGATGGCTTTATTAATGTCAACGCCGACCTACTCATGAGTGACGCGATGGAGTTGCTTCCACCGGAGCGCATTGTTTTGGAGCTCCTTGAGCATGTACAAATTAATCAAGCTTTAGTAGATCGTTGTAATGACTTAAAGAGTAGAGGCTTTCGTCTAGCCTTAGATGATTTCTCCTATCGATCTGAATATGATGCCATCTTGCCTTTGGTGGACTTTATCAAGGTGGATCTGAGGGCTACTCCTTGTAAAGATGTTTTTTCGGTGCTCAGCCATATCCGCAGAACAACGTCAGCCATCTTCCTAGCCGAAAAAGTAGAAACCGAGGAAGAGTTCGAGGCCTGTAAAGACCATGGCTACACGCTCTTTCAGGGATATTTCTTTTCAAGACCCACCGTATTACGTAGTAAAAAACTGAACTCACAAAAACACAGTCTCATGCATATTATTGGCATCTTATTTGGTGATGCCAGCGTCAATGATTTAGAGCCAATTTTTAAAGATAATCCTGAGCTTATTTTGGGTTTATTGAGGCTGGTTAATTCAGTCGGAATCGGTGGTGGGCGCTTGCATATTACGACTGTACGTCAGGCCTTAGTGATCCTTGGTCAAAAGCAATTGCTGCGTTGGATGCTGTTATTGGTTTATGCCGAACCGGGGTGTAGGGCAAATAGTGAGTTAATCCAACGCGTGATTAATCGTGCCAGTTTTATGGAGTTGCTGACTCAGCATGCCCATTTTTTACATTCCGGATTAAGTGACCAAGCGCATATGGTGGGCATGCTGTCATTGGCCCATACAGTGATACAGGACCCCCTTGAAGAGTTGCTCGATCAAATTGGTTTAGCCGATCACCTAAAAAGTGCTCTATTGCGCAAAGAGGGTGCGTTGTGGCAGGCCTTGCTATTGACTGAGGCTATTGAAGCCGCTGATTTTATTAAGGTAGATTCCGTCAGACACGGTTTGGGCTTGTCTGTACAGGATATTACCGAGATTCAATTGCAGGCCATTTCAAGGGCAAATGAATTTAGTAGGCAACTTCCCTAGGCTCCACTCAAAAGGGACGATTTTTTATATTTATACGAAAAAAATCAACAAAAAATTAAAGTTTTATATAAATTTGCCGAAAAAATCATTAAGAACATAGTTTTAGATGAAACGTAATGGCGAGATGCATCCTTTTATGAAAGTAAATTGAAGGGGAGTGGTCATGAGTAAGGCAAAAGAGTGTTTTAAATCACTAATAGTTAAAATCATTTTTGGTGAAAATTTACGGCAGTGGCAATGCAAAGAATGGGTCTGTACCGCCCCCAAGGGGAATTAAAGACTTATAGCATTGCTTTAATGTGCACCCTGCAAAGTGGAGCATGAGATGACCTAGAGGAAATTCTCCTTCTACTTTCTAGTATGATAGGAGGTTCACCCTTCGTCAGTTTGCGTGAAGCGTTGATTAATCGCGACTTTATCTCACTTTCGGCTATTTTTAGCCTGTGGAAGGAGGATATGGGAGCGTATTAATGGCATTAATGAAACCAATACGCATTGCAGTAGCTGATGATCACGCTATTTTGAGGGATGGCCTTTGCCAAATCCTGATGACAAACCCTGGGATTGAAGTTATTGCTCAAGTAGAGACGGGGGCGGAGGCCATTAGGCTGGCTGAAGATCCTACTCTGGACTGCCTTCTTTTGGACATTAGCCTCCCTGATCGCAGTGGCATTGATGTGATTAAGGCGATTCGTCGTGACAATAAGAAGTTACCCATCTTAATCCTCTCTATGCACCCTGAAGATCAGTATGCTATTCGGGCCTTAAAAGCGGGCGCCTCTGGATACGTTAATAAAGCGGCTTCAACAAAGGAGCTGTTAACTGCCATTCGACAGGTTGCGTCAAATATTAAATTCATTAGTCCTGTAGTGGCGGAGTTGTTAGCCGATCGCATTGGTGAGGTGGATCACGAGGAGCCACACACCCTTTTATCTGATCGTGAGTATCAGTTTCTAGTGAAGGTCGCCTCGGGTATGACGGTTACCGAGATTGCCGATGAAATGGCTTTATCCGTAAAGACGGTTAGCATGTATCGTACGCGCGCTTTAAAAAAGATGAATATGAAAACCAATGCGGAATTAACCCATTACGCCATAAAAAATAGTTTAGTCGGCTAAATATCGCCACCTTGAGGGCTGGCTAAGTGCATTAACTGTGCCCCTGCGCGTAAGGCAATTCTCAGAGTTACATGGTTTTTCTTGGTTTTATATCTCCTTTGGCTGGGCATGAGATTGACTAAGATACCTCTCTTCTGACATTCATTGCATTCACACCAATAGATAATTCATAAAACGTGCACAACCAAGAAATGATCTCTCTTTATGAATCAATGGTGGAGATTAGTCGCCAAATGTTGGAAGCTGCACGTCGTCAGGATTGGGATGGTTTGGGTAGATTGGAGGTGTTATGTCAGGGCTATATCCATCAAATACCAGTGTATGACGAGCGTGCACCCCTAAGCCCCCAGGTACTCGAAAAAAAAGTGGCGATGCTAAAAAAAATTTTATCAAACGATAAAGAGATTCGGGAGTTGATGGAGCCTTGGATGGCAAGACTTAATCAGATTATGGGTGCCAGAATTGCCGGAAGCTCTAAATCTGCAGATAAGGAAGGCTAGGTCTTTTTGATCTAAGGCATACATGATCAGTGGGCCATCAAAACTAGATCTCATTACTCCAGTGGATAGGGTTGCTCTCACCCAAGCTAGCAATCATGGGACACGTTTTATTGCTGGTACTCTTATCCTTGGCGAAGTCATTGCCCAATTAGATGAACATATGGTGGCTGTTCGCTTAGGTGGTGATATTTTCTCCATGAAATTGGGTAAGGACATGACGCCTGGACAGATGCTTACTTTTAAGTATCTTAGTGCTGACCCTAGGCCGAGCTTTTTATTGTTAAAACAAGCCTCAGTAGGATCCCGGGTAGATCAGCAGGTGGACATAAGTACTGCAAGTGCTTTAATCAATCAATATCAACACGAATCTGACCTACATTTAACGTTAAACCATGCTACTGGGGTTGAAGTGATGCATTCATATCTAGTGAACGCACCCAACAACCCCCTAGATACAGCGCAGGAGTTGAAAAATGCCATCTCCTTAAGTGGCTTGTTTTATGAATCCCACTTAGCAGATTTTGCTGAGGGCAAGCGCTCTGTCGATTTGATATTTCAAGAGCCGCAAAACCAGACTCAATTTGATGTCTCTCAGGGAGTGGCTAAGCAGTTAGATGTATTGGAGCGTCAGGCTTTACGGTGGAGCGGCTTGATTTGGCCTGGTCAGGTCATGGACTGGACTATTGCAGCAGATGAAGCCAGTAGGGAGGATTCGCAATGGATTTCTACCCACTCTCAAGGATTGGCAGAAGATGTGGGCATCACAAGCACTGTAGAGTTAGATTTTCCAAGTCTTCATAAAGTGGTAGCCAGGTTTAATGTGCGTAATTCTATTTTGCGAATTCAGATTGAGGCGGCCGATCCAGATGTAGAGGCCTTATTAAAAGGCGAACTTAGAGTCTTAAATGATGCACTGAAAAATAGCGGTCAAAATCTAGAATCGCTTTCGGTGAGACCTTATGAGTGAACCTAAATTTGTTCAGCAGGCGGTAGCATTGGCCTATGTGCAGGGGGAGTTTGCCCCTAAAGTGGTTGCGAGTGGACGCGGAGTTGTCGCTGAGCAAATTATTGCCAGGGCAAATGAACATCAAGTGTATGTGCACCAGTCCAAGGAGTTGGTTGGATTATTAATGCAAGTTGACCTAGATGATCACATTCCACCTGAGCTCTATACGGCGATTGCCGAAGTCTTGGCGTGGCTGTATCGTTTGGAGCAGGAAAAACTTGACATCCTCCCCTCCCTAAGACCCTGAAGGTCTTCGCCAGCAATCTAAGTGCTAAAGCACGATATTACTGCGAAAGGGAAGGGGATTCCTAAAGCTAGACGCGAATGTCCTCGCGCAAGAATATTCCTGGCCGCATTGAGGTCACGGTCATTGACCGAACCACAATCTGAACAAGTCCATTCTCTTATTCCAAGTCCTGCTCTACCTTTCGGACTACTGACGGCTATAGAGCCACAGCACGAACAAGTCTGGGTTGTAAAAGCCTCATCAATCACCTCATAGACTACGCCAGCGTGATCGCTTTTATATTCCAACATGGTTTTGAGTGATGACCAACCCGCATCGAGCGTGGATTTAGCCATCTTGGTTTTGATGAGTTTGCTACTGGATACATTTCCAACAAATATTGCCCCATAGTGCTGCGTCAGCATGGTCGAGAACTTGTGGAGCTCGTCTTTACGACGATTCTTGATCTTGGCATGAAGCGCTTTAACTAAGGACTTCTTATTGGCTCTTTGTGCCATGCCCAGTGATTGCTCTAGCTTTCGGTAATGACGCCCAACAAGACGCTGGCCGTCACTGGTTACGGCGCATTCTTTGAGCCCGAGATCAATCCCGATGGACTGAGTAGCGGTATTGGGCTTCTTCTCTACTTTGACCGTGGTGTTGAAATACCAGTGTCCACGGGAGTCTTCCGAGAAGGTACCAGAACCCAGTTCATAATCCGCTAGGCCGTAACTGTCCCAAATATTGAACTTGTAGCCAGCATAGCGAATTTGTCCTCCGCGATAACTAATGCAGTCATGACGAAAGGGTATCCAGCCAAGCGATCTTCGTGATCCATTGCTTTTGCGCCAGGATAATTTGACCTTTTTGAATTGTTTTCGCCTGGTGGCTAGTTCATGACCAATCATTTGGACGGTGGCGCTATTAAGCAATAAACCTTCTTTGCAGGCGCCAGCAGTATATTTTTGCAAATCATAGCCACTCATGAACTTTCCCGTTCTTTGCGTATGACGCAAAGAGAGTTCATTGCAAAAGTTCCAAACAAAGTTCGTCTCACGCGCAAGGGTATTCAACACTTTGGCATGCTTATCTTTGATGCGAAGGCGCAGCGTTCTAGTAACGATCGGAGTACTCCCTGACATACTGTAATTATATACAGTAGTAAGCAGTAGGCAATTTTATTTTTGGTAAGCAAATCGAAAATTCATCACCCGCCAGAACGCGGGGGATTTCTTTTTGGAATTTTTGTTAAACCTGCATATTCATAATGTCGTGATAGGCCGAAACTAACTTATTTCTTACTTGCACGGTAGCTTGAAATGAGATGCTAGCCTTTTGTCCGGCAATCATGACATCGGAGAGGCCCACGCTATCGTCACCTAAAGCAAAACTTTTGCCCATTTCCTCGGCTTTGGATTGAGAGGAGTTAACTGAGTCTAGCGAAGACCTCAGTGCCGCAGCAAAGTCCACAGTAGGGGCGGACTTACTCTTTTGGGTTTTAGTGATTAAGTCATGATCGCCAATTTTGCTGATGGCTTGACTTGGTATTGCAGGGCGATCGGCCGCAGCAGCTTTTAGTTGAGTAAGCATGGACTGGATACGACCAGAATCAATAGCCCCAATATTCATGATGTTCTTCCTCTGCCTTTGAAATCTCTATAAAAGGTAATGTAACAGCAGCAAATGGATTGGGATGAGGTAATAAGAAGGAAAAAAAGGGCTTATTCCTGCAATTGAAACAAGTTGGCCCTACTGATAATTACGTCAAATAATCTAATTACTTAAGGGTCGGTCAAATTTATTTATGTGGATAAACCGCTCATATTGTTTTAAATCAGACTCTTTGTATATGGTGCCGACATGTTAGATCTAATAAAAGGCATCAATAGCAAAATTCTTCTGGGTATCGGTAGTGCCGCAGTAATAGCTGTCATGGCAGCATTTTGGATGTGGTCCCAAGAGCCAAAGTACCGCGTAGTCTTTTCAAACTTTAGCGATAAAGACGGGGGCGCTATTGTCGCCGTATTGGAGCAGATGAATGTACCTTATAAAGTTGCTGATGGGGGTGGCGCCATTATGATTCCCTCTGACCAAGTTCACCAAGCGCGCCTCAAATTAGCATCAATGGGCCTTCCTAAGGGCGGCAATGTTGGCTTTGAGCTCTTAGAAAATCAAAAGTTTGGCGTATCTCAGTTTGTTGAGCAGGTAAATTTTCAGCGTGCGCTAGAAGGGGAGATTGAAAAAAGTATACAAGCCATCTCAGTAGTTGAGAATGCGCGCGTTCATCTGGCCATTCCCAAATCAACTGTATTTGTAAGGGACATGCAAAAGGCTACAGCATCAGTATTAATCAAATTACAACCTGGGCGCTCTATGGATCCGCGTCAAGTCAGTGCCGTGGTGCACTTGGTATCGAGCAGCGTTCCCAATCTGGATATTTCCAATGTAAATGTCGTTGATCAGAATGGCAACTTACTATCGGACCCAAGCAAAAAAGGCGATGCGGAAATGCTTGATCCTAGTCGTCTTAAATACATTGAAGAGATGCAAAAGGGGATTGTTGCGCGAGTCGAGGCAATCATTGCGCCGATTGTGGGTGAGAAAAATGTCCATGCTGAGGCGAATGCAGAAATTGACTTTTCACGCAGTGAGCAAGCTGATGAAATATTTAAACCCAACCAAAATCCTGAAACTGCTGTCATTCGCAGCCTACAAAAAAATGAGTCAATTGTTTCTGGTGCGGGTTCTGCCGGTTCTGGGGCTGCATCTGGCGTCCCTGGCGCTTTAAGCAATCAACCTCCAGCAAATGCGACCGCTCCACTTAGTACGGACCCAAAGGCTACTGCTAGCGCAGAAGCAGCCGGAAACTCTCAAAAGCACACTACTACCAATTTTGAAGTGGATAAGACCGTGCGCTTCTCCCAAAAATCGATGGGCGGAATTAAGCGCCTATCAGTAGCGGTGGTAGTGAATCATAAGGACGAGGTAGACAAGGATGGGAAGGTGACATCGCGTCCGCTGAACGAGGATGAAAAAAAACAAATTAACGAGTTGGCTAAACAGGCAATGGGCTACAGCGAAGAGCGTGGAGATTCGCTTAGCGTAGTGAACTCCCGTTTCTCCCCCGTGAAAACGGAAGAGGTTCCTGACTTACCGATCTGGAAAAATCCCGCCTATATTGAAATGGCTAAAGATGCTGCTAAGTTGCTCTTGGGTATTGCAGCAATGTTCTTGCTGTATAAAAAAGCACTCAGTCCAATGATCACCAAGCTTTTGACTCATGAACCCAAGGCGCGGACTTTGACCCAGAGTCTAGGAAGTGCAAATGATGACCCAAGCAACTACCAGGCGGGCTCAGCACAATTATCGGGACAAGGGTATCAGCAAGACTTGCAAAATGCCAAGTTACTGGCAAAAGACAATCCCAAAATGGTTGCTAACGTAGTGACATCATGGGTGAGTGGTAATGGCTGAAGAGGGGATTATGCGGGCCGCGATTTTGATGCTAGCGTTGGGTGAAGACGAGGCTTCTGAGGTAATGAAGCATCTTGGCCAGCGAGAGGTACAAAAACTCGGCGCTGCCATGGCTACACTGAAAAGTGTAGAGCATGCACAGGTTCAAGAGGCCTTAGGTGAATTTAGGTCGGCTACCAGCGAGACTTCGACATTTGGACAAGACTCTGATGAGTTTATTCGGTCGGTATTAACTAAAGCCTTGGGCGATGATATTGCTTCGGGCTTATTAAATCGCATTTTACAAAGTAGGGATGCGAGCGGCATTGAGAGTTTGAAATGGATAGATGCCCAAACAGTAGCAGATTTAATTCGCAACGAGCACCCGCAGATCATTGCAACAATTTTGGTGCATCTTGAGCCCGATCAGGCTTCTGAAATTCTTGGCTTCTTTACCGATCGTCTACGTCAGGACGCTATGCTGCGGATTGCCACTTTAGATGGGGTAAAGCCGACAGCACTCAAAGAATTAAATGACGTACTCACGAAATTGCTTTCGGGTAATGAAAGTCTCAATAAGAAACAAATTGGGGGTATACGTGCCGCTGCCGAGATCATGAATTTTATGGGCGGCGGTAACGAAGTGACGGTGATGGACGGATTAAAAGAGTACGACAGTGAGATGGCTCAAAAAATATTGGATGAGATGTTCATCTTTGACGACATTATTAATATTGACGATAAAGGGATTCAGGTCCTGTTGCGCGAAGTGTCTTCAGAGATATTAATTGTCGCCCTTAAGGGGTCAACAGAAGAACTCCGTGAGAAGATATTCAAGAATATGTCTACACGTGCAGCTGAGATGATGAAAGAAGATTTAGAAACCAAGGGCCCCGTTAAGCTTTCGGAAGTTGAGACTCAGCAAAAGGCAATCTTGCAGATTGTACGTAAGTTAGCTGAGGAAGATCAGATTATGCTGGGTGGAAAAGGTGGGGATGACCAGTATGTCTAGTGGTGCAACGCCCAAAGAGCAGCAGCGCGCTGCCGGACAATCAATTTTTGCTGACCTCAATCCCAAGCGCACTTCCAGTTCTGATGGCCAAAAAAAACCGGCTCCAGACCCCATATTTTCTCCTGAAAAAGTTAAGGTTATATTGGAGAAATCGTATCGCGACGGCTATGAACGCGGCATGAAAGAGGGCTATGCTAACGGTATGGATTTAGCCAGGCAAAGTGTGACTAATGATAAAAAATCTTTGCTTGAAATGACGTCGCACTTTAGTGGCGCATTGGGCCTTAAGGCAGAGCAAATATCTGAAGAGGTTCTTAGTTTATCGCTCGATATTGCCAAGGCCATGCTAAGGGCCCAGTTAAAAGTAAAGCCAGAGGCCATTCTGTCGCTTATTCAAGAGGTGCTTAGCAAAACACCGATTGTTGCAAAGCCTTTGCAGCTGTTTTTACATCCGCACGATGCGACTATTATCCGCACGCATATGCAAGAGGACTTAGCCCAGAGTGGCTGGGTTGTGTTTGATGACATCAAAATCGAACGCGGGGGCTGCCGAGTTGAAACATCAGCCAATACTATTGATGCTAGCAACAAAAACCGTTGGCAATATATTTGTCATGCCCTCGGCACCCAAAATGATTGGCTTGAAAGTATCTCATGAGCGCAATTGATAGCTTATTGCCTATCGAGGGAACTGATGGGCTGATGAGCGAGTATTCCGAGCCATCTCACGAGAGCTTCTGGAAATACTTTTTAACTAATTGCAAAGACGTCTTGGGCTCTGTTGACGCGTTTGAGATTGCTGGGCGGGTAACCAAAGTGACAGGTTTGGTGATTGAGGTATCTGGCCTATTTTTACCCATTGGCAGTGTGTGTTCCATTCCGATGCAAGATGGGCGTCAACTTGAGGCAGAGGTAGTGGGGTTTGATGATGGACGCTTATTTTTAATGCCCCAAAGTGGTATTGAGGGGATCGGACCTAAAACACAAGTATTCGTTAAGTCAATCTCTGGGGCCATGAATTTGCATCAAGAAAAAAAGTCTAGTTCTAAACCTGCGGCAGGTGGTATCAGTCAATTACCAGTGGGCATTGCTTTACTAGGTCGAGTCCTTGATGCCGCTGGAGCCCCTTTGGATGGACTTGGTCCTATAGGCACCAGTGAGTATGCCCCTTTAAACTCAAGTCCACTTAATCCCCTCAATCGTGCACCGATTGAGAAAATATTAGATGTGGGTGTACGCGCTATTAATAGTATGTTGACCGTGGGTCGAGGTCAGCGCATGGGATTATTTGCCGGATCAGGTGTTGGTAAAAGTGTATTACTGGGCATGATGGCGCGCTATACCGATGCCGATGTTATTGTGGTCGGGCTTATCGGCGAGCGTGGTCGTGAGGTAAAAGAATTTATTGAAAATATTCTTGGTAAAGAAGGTTTGGCGCGATCAGTAGTGATAGCCGCTCCAGCTGATGCTTCTCCGCTGATGCGCTTACAGGGCGCCAACTATACCTCTGCCATCGCTGAATATTTCCGAGATCAGGGTAAACATGTTTTGCTCATCATGGATTCGCTCACACGTTTTGCCATGGCGCAACGTGAGATTGGTTTAGCAGTGGGTGAACCCCCTGCTACAAAAGGATATCCACCTTCAGTATTTGCAAAACTCCCGGTCCTGGTAGAGCGTGCCGGTAATAGTGAGGAGGGCGGCGGTTCTATTACCGCCTTTTATACCGTGTTAACGGAAGGGGATGATCAACAAGATCCGATTGCGGATGCTGCTCGCGCTATTTTAGATGGCCATATTGTGCTTAATAGATCATTAGCTGAGGCTGGCCATTATCCTGCGATTGATATTGAGCAGTCCATTAGCCGTGTTATGCATAGCATTGTTGGTGTAAAACATCAGCAATTAGCGCGTAAATTAAAGCAACTCAATTCTCGCTTTAGTCGAAGCAGAGATTTAATCAATGTAGGTGCATATATTTCTGGCACTGACTTGGTGTTAGATGAGGCAATCCGTAAAAATGCTGCTATTGATATGTTCTTACAGCAAGATTTTCATGAGAAGTCTAGCGTTCAAGAGAGCTTAGAGGAGCTTGCTGTCATCATGAGCGAGGGGGTTACCACATGAGCCGCAACTTAACTAGCATGACAACCTTATTGGAGCTAGCAGAACGCGAGTTAACTGAAGCTGGCGAACGCTTAGCTAAAACCAATCAGCTCATTACAGAAGCAAAAGCCCAGCGGGAACAGCTTGGCACCTACCGAGATGAGTACGTCACGCGTAATCAATTGATTCTGACATCCGGCATGGAGGTGATGGACCTGTTAAATTACCGGGCTTTTCTAAAAAATCTTGATCGGGCTATTATCGGTCAAGAACAGATAGTAGAGGGCTATAGCAATCTGGCTAAAAACCATCTTGCATTATGGCAGGCCAGTCAAAGCAAAAAACGCTCGTATGAAGTTCTGATTGAGCGTGAGAAACTAAAAATGCACCATCAGGAGCTCAAAAGAGAGCAAAAGATGATGGATGAATTTTCCAGCAATCAAAAACGTTTTTTCCCTACTTAAGCGGGTGAGCAATCATGTTAAATATGGCAACAGTTTCAATTAAGCCGATCAAGGAGGATAGGGATTTAATCGGCCCCAATCAGACCCCTCGAAATCTGGATAGATCACATTTTTCAACGTTTGGCCGTCTACTTTTAAAAAAAATGAGCGACACAAATGAAGCTACGGCGGATCAGAAGCTGGCTACTCACGTTAATGCAATAAGAGCGAGGCCCAATGAGGAGAAGTTGGACGATGAGGAATCCAAAAACACTTTAGCGATAGTTGATGAGGCCAATCTGGATCCAGCGGCACGCCAGTTATTCAATGCATCTGAGGGCATTACACCTACTGCGCAAGAGACTGCTACGCTTGATCCCAATGGGAAGTACGACCCGATCACTCAAGCTTTACTGGCATCATTGACTCAGGGCTTAAATATAGATCAAATCCCAGTGGCCAATTCCTTATCCCCAGTTCATGCGGCATCGAAGGTGGCCGGAATGCTCAATACATCCATTCAGTTTGCCCCTGATGAGGTGATGCATGATGTTGCTGGCTCTCAGGAGTTACCCGTAAACAACATGGCGATGCCACTGCCTACTTCATCTGCCGCTAATAACTTCACCCTGAATGTAAAAGGCAGCTTGCAAACCGATATGGATATGGGTGCACAAGGCAGCGCAGCGATCTCGGTAGACATGAATGTCTCAGCGCAGGCTTTACAAGTAGCATCAGCCTTGGCAGAACTGCAACCCAAGTTATTTACTATGGGCGATATACAAGCGCAAGCTAGTACTGTGCTAGCTCATGAGGCAATCAACGCCCCCTTAGGGTCTAGTGCCTGGCCTAAGGAGGTCGGTCAGAAAATCGTGTGGATGCTGGGTGGGGCGGAGCAGTCTGCCACTCTAACCCTAAACCCCCCTGATTTAGGTCCGCTTCAGGTGATTATTCAGGTGAATAATGACATGGTAAACACGGCCTTTATATCTAATAATTCTGACGTACGCCAAGCCCTCCAGGACGGCCTTGAGCATCTACGTCAATCTATGTCGCAATCCGGAATGACTTTGGGGCAGATTCATGTAAGCTCAGGAAATGCACAAGGTCAAAATGCATCTGAACAAAAGCCCACTTCAGGTGGTAGGGCTGATTTAGGCACGGCTTCTGACTTAGGCATTCAGTTGATTGGGGATAAATCAGCATCTGTTTCGATGCAAAGACAAATCCGAATCTCAGATGGCCTGGTCAATACATTTGCATAGGGATCTAGTAGCTTATGTACCAACTCATCTACGTTAGTTCAGCAGTGATGAATTTTGCTAGACCAGAATTTATGGAGTTGGCACTTCATACTGGTGCTAGAAATGTAAAGTTTGGTATTACGGGCATGCTCGTATTTAAAGACGGATCGTTCATGCAAGTGCTTGAGGGTAATGAAGAAATTATAAAAACACTCTATGCGAAGATTGAAGTAGACCCAAGGCATACTCTCGTCAGTGTGATTCATGAAGGCGAAATTAGTATGCGCGAGTATGGTAGCTGGGCAATGACCTACTTTAATCACGATACAGAGCAATACGATCACATTGCCTACCCCACTCAGGTTTTATAAGGCCGAACCTAGAATTGCATAGTTAATTATTTTGCACGCCATCTAAGCCTGTATTAAGGGTAAATTCCCCCGTCTTTTCTTCGTTTTTGCGGCACCGTTTGCAACCCATAATCACTCTGTAAATCAATATTGGGTATTACTATGGCGCAAGCACCAGCGGTAGCAACGGCAGAATCGGTAGAAGTCCCACCCAAATCAAGCAAGAAAATCTTGTTCATCATTATTGCTGTTGTGGTGCTGGCAATTGGTGGTGGCGCTGCTTATTACTTTTTGGGTGGTAAGCATGCTGAGGAGGCTGATCAGGCCGTGGCAAAAGAAAAAGAGGCAAAACCAGAGGTGTATTTGCCGATGGAGGTTTTTACAGTTAATTTACATTCAGACGTAGATATGCAGCAACAATTTTTGCAAGTTTCAATGACCTTGCAAATGCCTACCGACAAAGACGTTGAAAAAATTAAAGAGCGCATGCCAGAAGTGAGAAATCGCATTTTGTATGTACTTTCGACTAAAAAAGCATCTGAAATTAATACCGTAGAGGGTAAAGATCGATTGGTAAAGGAAATTATCGATCAAATTAATCTACCCTTTTACGGTAGCGAAAAATCGCAAGCCGTCACTACACTTTTCTTTACTTCATTCATTATTCAGTGAGCTCAGAATAGATAATCATGGCCGAAGGATTTTTATCGCAAGATGAAGCGGATGCCCTTTTAAAGGGTTTGGATGGTGATCAAGATGAATCCACCTCTTCACAGTACACAGATCAAGGAATTCGCTCGTATAACCTAGCAACACAAGAGCGCATTGTGCGGGGGCGGATGCCCACGCTGGAGATTATCAATGAACGTTTTGCACGTTTATTTCGAATTGGATTATTTAATTTTTTAAGGCGCACTGCCGAGGTATCGGTTGGGCCCTTGCGCACATGTAAGTACAGCGAATTCGTGCGTAATTTAGTGGTGCCAGCTAATCTCAATTTGGTTCAATTAAAGCCATTACGTGGAACTAGCTTATTCGTTTTTGATCCTAGCTTAGTGTTTTTAATTGTTGACAATATGTTTGGGGGGGATGGGCGTTTTCATTCGCGTGTCGAGGGGAGGGACTTTACTCTCACAGAGCAACGCATTATTCAGCGCACTCTCGAGATTTTATTTGATGCCTACTCTCAATCCTGGGAGCCTGTGTATCCAATAGAATTTGAATACATTCGCTCAGAAATGAATACCCAGTTTGCCAATATTGCCACGCCAAATGAGGTAGTCGTTGCTACAACATTTACCGTTGAGTTGGGAGGTGTGAGCGGTGAAATCCATGTTTGCATGCCTTACGCCACGATTGAGCCTATCCGGGACTTGCTGACCTCTCCACTGCAAGGGGAAGCCCTTGGTGTCGATAAGCGTTGGGTCAGACTCATGACCCAACAAATCCAAAGTGCTGAAGTCGAGTTAGTGGCAAACCTGAGCTCCAAGACAGTAACTTTAGAAGATATTTTGGCGATGGAAGTGGGCGATATGATTCCCCTGTCTATTGCCCAAGAGGTAGAGGTAAAGGTCGATAGCGTACCAGTCCTGTCTTGTCGATATGGAACCTTCAATGGGCAGTACGCCTTGAGAGTGGATAAATTTTTGAAATCGAATTCGAGTGAGTACATTAAGGGAGAAAAAAATGGCGAATGAGACTGATCCAATTGAAGAAAAAAAAGAAACGATTGGCGAAGAGGATTGGGGTGCCGCCATGAATGAGCAAATGGAGTCTGAAGGTAGCGCTGTCGGTGAAGCGCAAAAAACACCAGAAGTATTTAATGAATTTGTTGGCAACAATAAAGCGAGTAAACCGACGAATGATATTGAGTTCATTCTAGATATTCCAGTACAACTTACTGTTGAGCTAGGTCGCACCAAAATTGCCATCAAAAATCTCCTGCAATTGGCACAGGGTTCAGTTGTTGAGTTGGATGGTATGGCTGGAGAGCCTATGGATGTTTTAGTCAATGGCTGCATCGTTGCTCAAGGCGAGGTTGTAGTGGTTAATGAAAAGTTTGGTATACGCCTAACAGACATCATTACGCCTTCAGAACGCATTCGAAAACTCAATAAGTAATCAATCAAATGAGCTATTTTTCTATAAATAGGGGTACGAGCTTTTTATTGGCCTCTATCGCGATGGTGCCAGGCGCGTCGTTTGCTCAAGCCACTAAAGTTCCTGTGAGTGATGGCAGCCCCCTTAAGGTGCTGTTTGGTTTACTGGTGGTACTTGCCACGATTGCTGCGTTAGCTTGGGTAATGAAAAAGATGGGCCATACCAAGTTAGGCGGCCAATCGGTTGCCCGAATTGTTGGTGGGGTAAGTGTGGGTTCTCGTGAGCGTGTTGTGGTTGTTGAGATAGCCGGGCGCTGGATTGTGCTTGGCGTAGCGTCTGGACGTGTCAACGGTATAGCGAATTTGGATATTCCAAGTCGTTTTCCAGAATTGGAAGGAGGGCGTCAATCGCAAGCAGATGACTCTACCGACTTCAAGAAAAACTTAAGCCAATATGAATATAAAGAGGGAGATGAGTCTAGTGCGCTAGCAAACCCAGCGCTCACCTCATTGCTTAAAAAAAATATTAAAAAAAAATTGAGAAATTGAATGAAGACTTTGGCTTTTAGGGGAAATAAATGCAGCTAAAAAATAGCAATTGGACTGTATTGGGTATAACAGCTGCACTAGCATTACTCGCTTTTCCTGCTATTGCTGCGGATAGTGCTGCTTTAAGCTTCATTTCTAGTAAGGCGACTGCCGGCGGCGGTCAAAACTACAGTTTGAGTTTGCAGACATTAATCCTGCTGACTTCACTCTCATTTTTACCAGCCGTTTTGTTGATGATGACCAGCTTTACTCGAATCATCATTGTGCTATCTCTATTACGTCAGGCCATTGGGGCACAGTCCTCACCTCCGAATCAGGTGCTCTTAGGGCTAGCCTTATTCCTCACTTTTTTTGTGATGGGACCTGTATTTGACCGTATTTATGCAGACGCTTATCAGCCCTTAAGTGAAAACAAAATCACAATGCAGCAAGCGCTTGAAAAAGGGGCTGTACCTTTGAAGGAATTCATGCTCAAGCAAACCCGAGAAGCTGACCTCGCTTTGTTTGTCAACATGTCGGGCAATAGCACTAAGCTAGACAAGCCGGAGGATGTGCCTATGGCTGTTTTGGTCCCAAGTTTCATGACCAGTGAGCTGAAAACTGCCTTTCAGATTGGATTTAGCATCTTCATCCCATTTTTAATTGTGGATATGGTTGTTGCGAGCGTCTTGATGGCAATGGGCATGATGATGGTGTCGCCCTCGATTGTTTCCCTGCCATTTAAATTAATGCTCTTTGTATTGGTTGATGGCTGGCAGCTATTGCTTGGCTCATTAGCCTCGAGCTTTGCTTAGGTTCAGTAGAGCATGAGTCCGGAATCCGTTATGAATATCGGCCGTTCTGCCATGGAAACTACCTTGATGGTGGCAGGACCTCTGTTGCTTGTTGCATTAGTAGTGGGATTGGTGATCAGTATTTTTCAGGCGGCCACCCAAATTAACGAAGCTACTTTGTCGTTTATCCCTAAGCTCTTGGGAATCATGCTCACCTTATTATTGGCCGGTCCCTGGATGCTCTCTGTCTTAGTAGATTACATGCGCCAGATGCTGAGCAATTTTTCTGTATTGATGGGATAGGGCGGACAAGCTAGATCATTACTCATGATTGATATCAATACCGATTTACTCCAAGCATGGGTTACGGGTTTATTAATTCCATTAACCAGAATATTGGCATTTATTAGTATTGCGCCATTCTTTGGGAATAAATCTATTTCTTTGCCCATGAAGGTGGCTATGGGGTTTATGTTGGCTGTTGCAATTGCTCCCGCGATTCCAGGTATGCCAACTGTCGACTTGCTTTCACTGCAAGGCGTTCTCACCATTACCCAACAAATGATTATAGGGTTGGCAATGGGGTTGATGGTGCAGATCATTTTTACCGCTATAGAGATGGCTGGTCAAATTAGTGGATTGACTATGGGGTTTGGATTTGCCACCTTTTTTGATCATCAGTCACAGGGCAGTACTGCCGTCATTAGCCAGTTTCTTAATGTATTGGCGATGCTGGTATTTCTGAGTATGGATGGTCACCTCATGATGATTTCAGCCTTGTTAGAGAGCTTTTATTCTTTCCCGGTCTCCGATATTCCGGGCAGTATTGATGGCATGCGCATTGCCTTATGGGGTGAAAATATTTTTAGCATTGGCTTGCAGTTAGCGCTGCCTGTAGTTGCCACGCTGTTAATCACTAATATGGCGCTAGGAGTGTTAACTCGCTCGGCACCCCAGCTCAATATCTTTGGCATTGGTTTTCCGCTGACGCTCTGCGTGGGATTTATCGTGATTGCCTTGATGCTTCCCTCTATGGCCTTGCCTTACAGCTACTTTATTGAAAAGGGTATTACGGCCAGCAAGTCAGTACTGAAGTTAAGGTAATTTATTAATTTGCGATCCCGAAAAGCAAGATCAAGGCAAAAGGTCAAGCCGATTAAGCAATCACTACATCAAAAAAAGTTGGTTTATGCTCAGCTTTTTCTACACACCCATTACTACCTGAAAGTATCGGAACAGAATTAAGGCCGCTTGTGTAGCGACATCTTTTTGGTATTAAGCGACTGCTTCGGCCTTCTTATAGTAGGGCTGAGTGATGGTTTCAATCGAGGCAATCACAATGGTTAAGAAATCCATATTTTTAGTCTGAATGGCCCCATTGAGAATCTGAATATTGGTGCTGTAGATATTTTTTAGCATAGTGCGATGTTGAGAGTTTAATTTCTCATTGAGGTTCTCTTGAACCCATTGCAAACCCTCGCAAACCTCAAGTAATTTTTTATGCGTCACAACTGCATCAAATTCACCACCTTGAATTCGCTTTAGAATGATCACAACCGATTCAAACCAGCGTTGCTCAAAGCTAGCTCCAGACAGGTTATCGTCAATGCTAACGTAGGATTTGAGAGCGTTTTGAGTTCCAAACATAGTGCTTCCTTAGGTATCGAGGGAATGAAAAAAAACTTGTATAGATCTATGCTATTCCTAGGTCACAATTTTCAATCCATAAAAAAAGCCGGGATATACCCAGCTTTTCTCTAAGACGGAAAAATTAACCGACAATCAGCGGAAGATAGTTTGCACGGCAGCAGCAGCTGTATTCATCTGGCTAACCAAGTAGTAGTCAATGGACTGTTGGTTATTCAATTGTTGTAATTCAGCTTGCATTGCTGTTTGATCTACGTTTTGAATAGAATCAATGGTGTTTTGCAGGTTAGTACCCAATGCAGCTGCATTTGTACCTTGAGCGTTCAATGTTGCAAGTGAAGCGTTAACACCAGATTGACCTGTGGAAATAGCGTCAAGAGCAAGTTTAACGGCGGCGATGGCAGCAGTAGCGCCTGTGGATACGTCCTCTCCGGTTACATCAAGAGCTGTTACAACTGTGGCAGCAATCGTAGTTGTATTTGAGGATACAGGACCTGTTTGTACTGTCATAGCGGCAAATACATCAATATTATTTAACATGGTATTTATGGATATTGCATTCACTTGGCTAGCCAGAGAGCTAAAAGTCGCTTGCAATGCAGTTTTATCTGAAGCTTGCAAACCAGCATTGCTTGCTTGAGTAGCAATTTGACTCATTTGTTGCAAGAGGTTAGCCATTGAGTTCAGTGCTGTGTTGGCAACATCTAAAGTATTCGAAGCTTGACCAATGTTTTGGCCAGCCTGCGTGTAACCTGTTACTTGGGTTGTCAAACGGGTTACTTGGCCACTTTCAGCTGAGTTCAAATTCTTTTTGCCGGTAGCTAATTGGTTTTGTACATCAGCAATTTTTGACTGGACGTCATTGATGCTGCTTGAAAGTGTTGATGCTAATGCTGTAATTGCGCTCATGATAGTTCCTCTATAGGTAAATATTAAGCAGTCAATTTCAGACTGCGAAACCTATTTTGATGTTAGAAACTCTATTTCAATCCATAAAAAAAGCCGGGATATACCCGGCTTTTTTAGCCTACATTACTTAACTGTTTAGGGATTAACGGAAAATCGTCAAAACTGCAGCTGCAGCCGTATTCATCTGGCTAATCAAGTAGTAGTCAATAGACTGTTGATTATTCAATTGTTGTAACTCGGCTTGCATTGCTGTTTGATCAATATCTTGAATAGAGTCAATCGTTTTTTGCAAGTTACTACCCAATGCAGCTGCATTTGTACCCTGAGCGTTCAATGTTGCAAGTGAAGCGTTAACACCAGATTGACCTGTGGAAATGGCGTCAAGAGCAAGCTTAACGAAGGCGATGGCAGCAGTAGCGCCCGCAGTAGTGGCTACGGTCTGTGCGGTTGCATCAAGAGCTGTTACATCTGTGGCAGCAATCGTAGTTGTATTTGTGGATACAGGACCTGTTTGTACTGTCATAGCGGCAAATACATCGGCGCCATTTAGCTCGGTTGCAGTGGAAAGGCTCTCCACTTGCGTCGCTAATGAGCTAAAAGTCGCTTGCAATGCAGTTTTATCTGAAGCTTGCAAACCAGCATTGCTTGCTTGAGTAGCAATTTGACTCATTTGTTGCAAGAGGTTAGCCATTGAGTTCAGTGCTGTGTTGGCAACATCTAAAGTATTTGAAGCTTGACCAATATTTTGGCCAGCCTGCGCGTAACCTGTTACTTGGGTTGACAAACGTGTTACTTGACCACTTTCAGCTGAGTTCAAATTCTTTTTGCCGGTAGCCAATTGGTTTTGTACATCAGCAATTTTTGACTGGACGTCATTGATGCCGCTTGAAAGTGTTGATGCTAATGCTGTAATTGCGCTCATGATAGTTCCTTAAGTTTAAGTAAAGCAAACCACTATTGGTCTGCAATAAAAATAAAGCATGGTCATACCCAATGTATAAACATACCAACCTACTACAAGGACATCAGTGCGTGATACGTAGACCACATCAACAGTGCCATTTGCCAGTCTTACGACTAACTTGTTTCTAACTTCTAGTGAAGTTAAGTTCTATATACTCTTTATCGGCGGTGCTCTTAAGAACTTTAGGGTTCATTTGAATATTTATTAGATCTTTCACAACTTTTTTCTTTTTTAAGATTTAAGGAGAAAGATTTCGAATGATTGTCCACTTACCCCAGCTTGCTAAGTAGGGTGTAGACCTCTAGCTTATTGTTTAGCATCTGCAGTTGTGATTGCAGTGCAGGCTTATCTAGATTTTGCAATATGGTAAGTTGCTTTTGTGAGCTAGTGGCCATGTTATTAATGCTATCTGCCTTAGCGTTCAACTTATTGACGCTCGATCTAAGCATCATCTGGCCATTGCTAACGGTAGCAATGGCGCTAGAAATAGATGCTACCGCCATATTCGCATCAGAAACAGATTCGAGTCTAATTCCCCCCAAAGCGCCCATAGTGATCATTCCATAAATATTTACTGGCTGTATATGGGTGCGAGAGCTGGGGGTATTATCAGAACCCGTTTTGACATTGACGCCAGCAGTTCCGCTCAACAGGTTTGAGCCATTGACGCCAGCCGATGTAGCTATTTTTCCTATCTCAGTCACTAGCTTTTGGAAGCGATTATTTAAATAAATCGCATCTAAATTTGAAAGGCTTGGATTGGTAGCTTGATTGGCTAACATCTGCATTTGCCTGAGTAAACTCTCAATTGAGGTTAAGCCCTTTTGAGCACTTTTAATAACGCCTTGGGCGTTTGTAATGCTTTGAAGTGTTGCCGTTTGAGTAGTGGCGTTATTAGATAGGCGAGTAATTGTGCTTTGATCGCTTGGGCTAATAATCTTTTTGCCGGTATTTAATTGTGTTTGAACGAGGTTGATTTTCGACTGAGTATCTGTCAAATAGCTTGAATAGATAGAAAAAGAGAAGTTATTGAAAGTGCGCATTCATCCTATCCTTTTCTATTGATGACCTATTTAGGGCTTAAGTAAGCCAACTGCATTTGCAATCAGGCCATCTGCAACTTTGGCTGTATCGACAGTAAAGCTGCCGTCTTGAATCGCCATCTTGATTGAATCAACTTTTGTAGCATCAAATGCTGGGCTAGCTGCAATAGCGGATTCCAGGGCTTTTAATGAGTCCGATTTGCTTATGGCAGTCTGGCTGACAGCAGAATTTTTTGTATCAGCTTTAGTAGTAGGGGCTGAATTTGCGTTATTCGTTACTGCATCAGTTTTATCGATGCCAGCATTCATAATACTTTTTAGGGAGTTATTGATATTCATAAGGTTCGCTTTGCGTGATGGTCGATTACCTATCCTTTAACGGTATGGATATGGAATTCTTTAATGGCTAATTCGTATCTACGCTCTAAGTCCCTGTTTTCAATGTATAAATCTATTTTGAATTGACAATCACTTGCCCGCTAGCATTGGCCGTGCCGGTAATGACTTGTCCGCTTACCATTCTGACTTGGACTGCTTGGTCCTCTGTGGCTGAGCTTAAAGCTTGACCTTCAGTGCTAATACTAAAGCCCTGGCCAATGCTCAGAACTCTCACGGTCTGATTTTGCTGGACTACAGACTGTAATTTAATCATATCTTGCCTAATGACCGACCCAGCAGCAAGAGACATCTTGACGCTTTTACCAATGACTTGAGCCGGGTTGGTAAAGATGCCGGCGGGCAGAATAGTTAAATCACCTTTTTGCATCTGCAAGTCATTGTTTTTTAATACTTGGCCCTGAGCAAGTGGTGCTGCAGCAACACTATATTCTGCGTAAATACTGACATTGGCTTGAATGTAAATGGTCCAGGCGCTAGGGGCGCTACAACGAATTCCTACCGAGGTTTTCCCCCAGGCACGACTACCAACCGGAAAAAAGGCCTCTGGGGCAGGGCAAAAGTTGAGTCTGAGGTTGGGGTCAATGGGGGTTGTGCTCACCTCGACCTTACCCGGAGATCCCGCACTCTGAGTCATTAAGAATTCTTTTACTTTTTGATTGAGAGCCCCTAAGTCTTGTTGGACCTCCTGAGTAGCCTGCCCAGCGGATGCTTCTACTTTGGATTGTGCCTGGGCATTAGAAAGAAGAGTAGTCATGCCGGCTAGCAAATACACGGTTAGCAAATGGAGCGGGGTGGACTTCAGGTGGCGGTTCATATGAAGATTTTACGAACGCCCTATGGGATCAATAGGCAAATTAGCCCAGCAATTCCCTCTTTAATCCTCAGATTGCCATAAGCGCATACCTTATACATTACTTCACATAGAAGTAAGCGCGCTCATGAACTCTTTATCGGTAGTAAATAGGTTTTCTTTAGATCTAAAGGAAAAAAATGTATGAATAATTTAGATACACTTTTTGGTTTTCATCAAACTGCCCTAAAGGTAAGGGAGCAGCGTCAAGAATTATTGGCTGCCAACATTGCCAATTCTGACACACCCAATTATAAAGCGCGTGACATTGACTTTGCTAAGGCATTGCAGGTTGCCCTAGCCAGCAATGGTCAGGCTGCTGGTACTAAAGGTGCGATTGCTACAAGTTCCCCTTTGCATTTAACCCCAGATAGTTCAAAAGCGGGGGCGGTCGGTGATTTTGGAGAGGTTTTATATCGATCATCGATACAAGGCAGCGTAGACGGAAACACCGTAGACGGTGATGTGGAGCGCAACGCCTTTACTGACAACGCAATCCGTTACGAGGCTAGCTTAACAATGCTCAAGTTAGAGATCCGAGATATGTTGGCGGCCATTCAGAATCAGTAATTTAAAAGGAGATCAATATGTCATCCCTATTTAATGTATTTAATATTTCCGGTTCGGCAATGAGTGCGCAATCACAGCGACTTAATACTGTGGCTAGTAATTTGGCCAACGTGGATAGCGCTACCAGTGCAAATGGCCAGCCATATAAGGCAAAGCAGGTCGTTTTTAGTTCTACGCCAACTGGGCCTGGCCAATCGCATGGTGTGAAGGTGGAAAAAATTATTGAAGATAGCTCTCCGGCAAAGCTAGTTCATGATCCCCATCATCCTATGGCCAATGCAGACGGTTTTGTCTCGATGCCAAACGTCAACGTCACGCAAGAAATGGTCAACATGATTTCGACATCGCGTGCCTACCAAAACAACGTAGAAACCATGAATGCTGCAAAAACCATGCTGCAAAAAACATTGGCCATCGGCCAGCCTTAACAAGGAGAGTGTAAATGACGACAATTCAAAATCAATCCATGCCTAGCAGTTTGATGAGCTCCATGAATGGAACCAAGGTTCCGGCAGGATCGGCTAGTGCAACTAGCGCCGCTGCAGCTGCAGCATCAGCCAATTCCACTCAGGGAATTAAAGATAATTTTATGAAGATGTTGGTTGCGCAGATGCAATACCAAGATCCCACTCAGCCGGTGGATAGTGCGCAGATGACCAGTCAGTTGGCGCAGCTATCTAGCGTTGATGGCATCAATAAATTGAATGACTCAATGGCATCTATGGTTGCAAGCTTGCAATCGAGCCAAGCTTATCAAGCATCGACCATGATAGGTCATACCGTGATGGTGTCTGGTTCATCTTTACAGCTTACAAAAGGGCAGGGTTCATTTAGCGTGCAACTGCCATCATCTGCCGATAAGGTGAGTGTAAATGTGCTCAATGCATCTGGACAGACTGTGAAAACCATCAACCTGGGCTCTAATTCTAGCGGCACAATTCCGGTAGCTTGGAATGGTAAAGATGCTGGTGGCAACGTCTTACCCGATGGCGCATACACCTTGCAAGTCATGGCCTCGTCTGGTGGTAAGTCTATTAGTGCAAGTGCTGCAACTTATGCAACGGTTAACAGCGTTTCAAACGCTGGTGGCAGTGTCATGCTCAACCTCAATAACAACACATCTGTTGGCGCTGCCAATGTGATACAAATTCTGTAAATCATTAGGAGATCACTATGTTTTTTGAACAAGGATTAAGCGGATTAAATGCGGCAGCACAAAGTCTGAGCGTGGTTGGCAAGAATATTGCTAATGCAAATACGGTTGGATATAAATCGGCGAGCATTAACTTTAGCGATGTGATGTCAAACTCATTAGGTGCGAATAGTTCTGGCCTAAGCCTTCAAACTGGAGCTGGCCCTACAAACTCCCATATTCAGCAGTCATTCTCACAAGGTACCATTAGTGCATCCACCAATCCGCTGGATGTGGCGATTAATGGCAACGGCTTTTTTCGCATGGTTGACGGGACTACTAGCGATATTTCATATACACGTGCAGGCCAATTTCAACTAGATGCTACTGGTGGAATTGTCAATGCCATCGGGCAGAAATTATCGGGCTATATGGCCACTAATGGCGTTATTAATACTGGTGCATTAACGCCATTAAATCTCTCTGAGTTTCAGACGATGGCGCAAAGTATTACTTCGGAAGTAAGGGCGGATTTGAATTTACACGCAGGAACCACTGGTATTGACGCAACCACTAGTACAACAGTTAGTGGCGTTACAAGTTTTGCAAGTACATTTGATCCTACTGACTCTACTAAGTACAATTTTTCTGCTCCAACAACCGTCTATGATTCATTGGGTGTAAGTCATAATCTGCAACTCTATTTCACAAAAAATTCAACTACAAATACTGGCGCAGATAGCACTTGGAACGTCTATAGCACTCCTGCAACAACCACCTCTGGAAGTGATTTTAGTACCTTGGGACAGGTCAATTTTGATGCTGATGGTGTAGTTACTTCTGCCAATACTATTGGGGTTGATTCTGCAAAGGGTATAGCTTCGAGTGCAGGTGTGGCTTTTGGCATAAATACTTTTACAGGCGTGCCTATTGATGGTAGTGGCGATCTCGCCACTATTGATCTATCCGCACTTACGCAACAGGGTGCACAGTCCTATACCAATAACATGACCCAAAATGGATATCCAGCTGGGATTATGAGTAAATTTCACATTGGTAATGATGGTCAAATTATTGGAACCTATACCAATGGAGAAAGCCAAACGCTTGGTCAGGTAGCACTAGCAACTTTTGCGAGTACTGCTGGTTTGCAAGCGCTGGGCAACAATTCTTGGCTGCAAACTTCTTATTCAGGTATAGCAACTACAGGTGCGCCTGGTGCTGGTGGCCTGGGTGCACTGCAATCATCCGCCTTAGAGATGTCCAACGTTGATCAAACGGCTGATATGGTTGCATTACTTGCGGCGCAGCGGGCTTTTCAAGCAAATGCACAGACCATTAAGGCAGAGGATCAAATCGCACAAACCTTAGTCAATATGGCTTAAAGCCTAATTTACTTGGTTAATGATAAATAGCTAAAAGCACGAAAAGGAACTGATATGGATCGCATGATTTACACGGCTATGACGGGCGCTCAGCACATCCTAGATCAGCAGGCGACTAATTCTCATAATTTAGCAAATGCTACATCTACAGGATTTAAGGCGCAGATTGATTCTTTCCGGGCGGTTCCTGTAGTTGGAGGGGACTTAGATACCCGCACCTTTGCTGTCAGCACAACATCTGGCGCCGACTTTACTCCCGGGGCAATTCAGCAGACTGGTCGTAGTTTAGATGTTGCGGTGGAGGGCAAGGGCTGGTTTTGTGTACAGCGTGCCAATGGTACTGAGGGCTATACACGCAATGGATCATTTAAGGTAAACGCAAACGGTGTGCTGCAAACTGCTACCGGATTGAGTGTACTGGGCGATGGTGGCCCAATCAGTATTCCACCAAATGCATTAATTACGGTAGCTGGTGATGGCTCTATATCTAGTGTGAATGATGGCGTCCTTCCTGGGCCATCCACACCCATGGATAGATTAAAGCTCGTCAACCCAAACGAAAAGAATTTAGTGCGTGGTGATGACGGTTTATTTAATGTCCGAAGTGGTGGCCCAGCGCAAGCGGATGCTACTGTCAAAGTCGTACACGGGGCCTTGGAAAGTTCGAACGTCAATGTAGTGCAAGGCATGGTCAATATGATTTCACTGGCACGTCAATTTGATATTCAAATGAAGCTTTTGCAAAACGCTGAGAATAATGATAGCAAAGCAGCTCAGTTCTATAGTTTGGCTTGAGTGCACGTGTGACAAGATAAGAATAATTGCTGAGAAGTCGTTAGCTTAAATAAAAGGAAACAAAATGATTAGGTCCTTGTGGATTTCAAAAACAGGTTTAGATGCGCAACAAACGCAAATGGATGTGATTACCAACAACTTGGCAAACGTCAGCACTAATGGTTTTAAGCGTTCACGTGCTGTTTTTGAGGATTTGCTCTATCAAAATATGCGTCAAGCGGGAGCCCAATCATCACAGCAAACCCAATTACCATCAGGTATGCAATTGGGTACGGGTGTAAGGCCAGTGGCTACAGAGCGTATTTTTTCACAAGGTAATTTGCAGCAAACAAGTAATAACACGGATATTGCGATTAATGGTGGCGGATTCTTTCAAGTGCTCATGCCAGATGGTAGTGCTGCCTATACACGTGATGGCAGTTTTCAAGTGAACTCCACTGGGCAGTTGGTTACTGCTAGTGGCTATACCGTGCAACCAGCTATTACCATTCCCGCCAATACACAAAGTGTTACTGTAGGTCGTGATGGTGTGGTTTCAGTCACCTTACCAAACTCTACGGCAATTACCCAGGTAGGCACTATTCAGTTATCCACGTTTATGAATCCCGCTGGTTTGAGTGCCAAAGGTGAAAACCTGTACGTAGAAACATCTGCCTCCGGTAATCCGAATACGACAACACCAGGATTAAATGGATCTGGTGTCTTACAGCAAGGTTACGTTGAAACATCCAATGTGAACGTTGTTGAGGAAATGGTCAACATGATTCAAACGCAGCGTGCCTATGAGATCAATAGTAAAGCGGTAACAGCGTCTGATCAAATGCTCCAAAAACTATCGCAACTTGGCGGTTAATTTTTAAAGAATATTTAAATTCTCAGTTGAAAATGACGCTTCTAAAAAATTACACGGTATCAAGATGTGGATTCTTTGCATTGTCAGCATATTTAATATGCGGGTTAAGTGCGTGCTCCATTACGCCAAGCACGATTACACAGAATCCAGGTACCTCGAAGGTAACCAATTACGAATTACCACCACCAAACCCTGGCTCCATTTATAGCTCTGCCTCCTATCGACCGATGTTTGAGGGTAGGCGTGCACGAATGGTCGGTGATGTTTTGACGATTACCATCAATGAAAATACAGCGGCAAGCAAAGATGGTGGCGGCTCGGCAAGTAAAAAAGGCGCAGCTAATAGTGCCTTTAGCAATATGTTTGGTACAACTATAGAGCCTACATTTAAAACTAGTAATGACAGTGGATACGAGGCAAAAGCCGCTAACAATACTAGCAATACCTTTAATGGGTACATTACAGCTACCGTCATCGATGTCAGACCTAATGGCCATTTAGTGGTTACGGGTGAGAAACAGGTTGCATTTGACCAGGGGATTGAGTTCGTCCGATTCTCCGGAGTGGTAAATCCGGACATGATCACTACTGGTAATTCGGTGTCATCCAATACGATTGCTGACGCCCGTTTTGAATATCGCACCAATACCACTTTAGATCTGGCCAATATCGGCAGCATGCTCAATCGCTTTTTCTTAAGCATAGTCCCTTTTTAAATTGATGTGCGCATGAATCGTTTGTTCAAATTGGTTTCTCATTTCGGGTTAATAATCTTGACCGCCATGATCGTTGTGGGGCCCGTATATGCTGAGCGTTTAAAGGATTTGGCAACCATACAGGGTGTTCGAAGTAACCAATTAATTGGCTATGGTTTGGTAGTGGGTTTAGAGGGTACAGGCGACCAAACTACGCAAACACCATTTACACTGCAGACAACTATCAGTATGTTGCAGTCAATGGGGATTACATTACCGCCAGGCACCAATATGATGATGCAATTAAAGAATATTGCTGCTGTGATGGTAACTACTACATTACCGCCATTTGCGCAGATAGGACAAACGCTTGATGTCACGGTCTCATCGATGGCTAATGCTAAAAGTATTAAAGGCGGCACTCTATTGATGACGCCCTTGAAGGGTGCAGATGGTCAAAATTACGCTATTGCGCAGGGTAATTTAGTGGTGGCGGGTGCTGGAGCTTCGGCTAATGGCAGTTCAACAACGATTAATCAATTAAGTGTGGGCCGAATTTCAGCGGGCGCTACCGTTGAGAGAGTGATTCCCAATAATTTGACACAGCTTTCGACCATTAGCCTGGAGCTAAAGGATTCCGATTTTTCAACTGCCAGTTTGGTAGCTAAAGAAATTAATCGATCCTTTGGGCAGGATATTGCATTTGCTCAAGATGGCCGCGTGATTCATGTTCGTCCGAATAACGCTGATGGTAATCGTGTAGCTTTTTTAGCGGCGCTTGAGTCGATTAATGTGAACCCAGGTAAGGGGGCCGCAAAGGTAATACTTAATGCACGCACCGGATCTATCGTCTTAAATCAAACAGTTACACTCGAAAACTGTGCAGTAGCACACGGGAACTTAAGTGTAGTCATTGGTACCGCACCAGTGGTTAGTCAGCCTAATGCATTTGCTTCTGGTAGAACTGTAGAGTCCAAGGTCTCTCAAATTTCTATCAATCAAGATCCAGGCAACGTAATTCAATTGGGTGCCGGCACTTCCTTATCTGATGTGGTTAGGGGTCTCAATGCTATTGGAGCAACACCACAAGATTTATTGGCAATCTTGCAAGCAATTAAAGCAGCTGGATCCTTACGAGCTGATCTTGAAATTATTTAATCCCATTTAATTTGATGAGCTCAATACTGAATACTTCTGGACTTGCCGATTTGAGCGGTCAATTGGCAATGGATGCTAATGGATTAGGCGCTTTAAAGCGGTCGGCAAAAGAAAACTCTCCGCAAGCAATTAAGGAAGTGGCAAAGCAGTTTGAAGCGATATTTATGAATATGATGCTCAAAAGCATGCGTGATGCATCACCGCAAGATGGCTTATTTGATAGTGAGCAGAGTAAAACATTTACCTCGATGCTAGATCAGCAGTTAAGTCAGAAATTGGCATCCAAGGGGATTGGTTTGGCCAATGTATTGGTTCGTCAATTGACTAAGTCTGACATTTCACCTGAAAAGGCACTCGGCACTGATTTAACTAAGCAATTAAATAATCACTTTAATCATCATAGCCCGATTGTAGGGGGTGGAGCATTGCCGACACCAGTGCCTTCCTTGCAACATGATGGCTATTCAACAGTGCATCAGTTAGTCGGCATGGATAAGACAGGGCTGAATAGGGCCAACGGTGTTGCTGGAGTGATTGAAAATACTGGTCCAGTAGAAAATGGTCTTGTTGATGAGCTTAAAAAAGTAGTTAGTAAAGCTGTTGCTAAAGATCAAGTCTCTTTACGCAGCATTAGCGATGAGTTCACTAGCAAAATGGCTTCTTATGCAAAGATCGCTAGCTTAGCTACAGGATTGCCCATGAATTTTATGATGGGTCAAGCGGCCCTAGAGACTGGTTGGGGTAAAAAAGAAATCAAAGGCCTTGATGGCGCAGTAAGTAATAACCTATTTGCTATTAAGGCCTCGGCCAATTGGACGGGGAAGGTTGTTTCGACCATCACTAGTGAGTATATTCATGGAGTAAAACAGCAGCGCATTGAAAGATTCCGCGCCTACGACTCTTATGCAGACTCTTTTAAGGATTTTGCCAATATGATTAAAAATAGCCCGCGCTATCAACAGGTCATGAATAATTTACATAGCGCTACTGACTATGCTCAGGCGCTCCAGAGTGCAGGTTACGCTACAGATCCCCAATATGCTCTAAAGTTGGCCGGTACAATTAAGCAAATTCGGCCTTAAAAAACTGTTTAGACTTAGTAGACTATCTTAGCCAGTCCTATACAAAATAGTAAATCCAAATTTAAAGTGCTGCAAATGATCTTCAGAGCAGATCACTCCTTTGTAACCCACATCAATACGAACATCCCAAGTAAGCGACCTTACTAGAGCAGACCATGTTGTCTTAATTGAGCTATGTGACGGAGCTGGCTCTTGATCATGTAGGGCCTTGTCTTACGCTTTGTTCAGTAGCTGACCTTCATTCACATTTATTAAAACATTTCAACGTAAACCTATGAGATAGCTGGGTTTCCTCGCTCTTATTCGCTAATTCAATTTGTCATTCAAATAGTAAAGTCATCCCTAAATCTCGGTGAAGGCGTATGAAATCTGGAGGCAAAGGGGATTTGGTGGTGAGGAAAAATACGGAAGCTTAATCATTTCAATTTTTATATTAAGAAGTCATAAACACAGCATTATTTTTAAACTTATTTAACGAATAAACCTCTTTAGGAGAAATACATGGCACTAGTTAAAAAACCAACCGCATCAACTGCAAGTTTAGGCGCAGATATTAAGGGTAATGCAGCTTCCAATCGCGAGGCTGATGCCGCGCGTAAAAAAGCAAGAACCCTGGGCAAGCAACAACAGGCTGCTGAGCGTATTGCCGCTGCAACTGCCGAATTGGCTTCGGGTATTGCTGAAGCTGCCGCTGCAACCGAAGAGTTAAAGCGTATATCAGATCAAATTGCCACGGTCGCAGAAGAAGCGTCTGGCGCGGCCCAGGAATCATTAGCTGGGTTTACGCAGGTAGCGGGCGCTATTGATCGCCAGCTACAAAATGCTGACATTAGCCAGTCTAAATTAGAGGCAACTCAAGGTTTGATCGTTTCAACTAGCAATGATATTGCTGAGCTTATTACTAATGTAGGTATTGCCGCTCAACGTCAAGCAGCTTCAGTAACAATGGTTATCGAGCTGGAAAAGCAAGCGGCTAACATCGGAGATATCGTTAAAGCTGTTGCCCGTATTGCTGATCAAACTAATCTATTGGCATTGAACGCTGCAATCGAAGCAGCTCGGGCTGGGCAGCATGGCAAGGGATTTGCTGTTGTTGCTGATGAAGTCAGAACTTTGGCAGAAACTTCAGAAAAGAGCGCCAAACAGATTCAAGAGTTAGTCGGTCAAATTCAAGATGATGTGAAGAATATTGCAACGGGTATTAATACTTCTGCAGAAACTATGGAATCTGAGGCAGTTAAAGCTCAAGTAATCACAGTTCAGAATGAACAAATTCGTTTAGATACAATCGCTTGCGTTGTCGGTATTCAGGAAATTGCAACGGGCGCAACCCAATCTAACGCTGCCGCTGAACAGGCATTGAAGGGCTCACAGGATATAGCTGCTGCTGCAGAAGAGCAATCTGCTGCTGCCGAAGAGGGTGCTAAAACCGTTGATGAGCAAGGCTCAGCATTAGCCCAAGCAGAACAAGCAGCTCAGTCTTTAGCTGAATTGAGTGAAGATCTTAAAAACTCTACCGATGTGGCTAAGAGCGCTGAAGAGGTAGCTTCTTCTGCCGAACAATTATCTTCTGCAGTACAAGAAATTAATCGTGCTGCTGCGCAAGTAATGACTGCCATAGAGCAAATTAGTAGAGCTGCTGGAACACAGTCTGCAGCCGCTGATCAATCTGCCGCTGCCATTACCCAAATTGAAACTGGTTTAGAGGTTTCACAGGCTCGTGCAACAGACATTGGCTCAAAAATTACAACCATTCAATCTCTCTTGGGAGTTAATAAGACAAGTGTTGATGCTTTGATCGTTGGAATTACTACCTCTGTAGAGGCAACTATTGAAAGTGTTAAGAAGGTCAAAGATTTAGAGCTGGTATCCCGTCGTATTGATAAGATCGTTGAAGCAATTTCAACTGTATCCATTCAAACCAATATGTTAGCTGTTAACGGTGCTATTGAAGCGGCTCGTGCCGGTGAGTTCGGTAAGGGTTTTGTAGTAGTTGCCACTGACATTCGTAATCTGGCACATGATTCCTCTGAAAATGCTGATCGCATTAAAGATTTGGTTAAGGCAGTTCAGGATCAAATTACAGTCGTGGGACGTGATTTAGAGGAGATTGCAGTAACTGCAAATACTGAGATTGAAAGAGCAAAAGCAAGCACTACCAACTTAGTCATTATTGAATCTGACATGGGTATTGTAGATAAAGGTACTCAGGAAATCTTAGCTGCCTCTAATGAAATAGCCACTACTATTGGCCAGGTCAAAAAAGGTATTGAGCAAATTGCGAATGCGGCTACTGAAGCCTCTACAGCAGCTGCTCAAGCAGCGAGCGCTGCTAAGCAACAATCTGATGGTGCCGAAGAATTAGCCTCCGCGATCGAGGAAATTGCTTCTTTGGCTGATGAATTACAAAGCGCTTAATAGCTTAAGGAAATCCATAACATGACAAACGATACCCAAATGAATGGGATTGATGAGTCGATGGTGCTGGAGGGGGCGGCTGAAGTTAGCCGCACCGATACCCGTCAATTTGTTACTTTCATAGCTGGTAATGAAGTATTTGCAGTAGATATGGCGCCTGTGCAAGAAATTATTCGTGTACCGGATGTTGTACGCGTGCCATTGGCGCCTAGCACTTTAAACGGGCTTGCCAACTTACGTGGCAAGGTACTCCCAATCATTTCTTTGCGCCGGATGTTTGGTTTTGAAGATTTAGCGCATGATGACTCTACCCGTGCTGTTGTGGTTGATTTAGGCCAGCCACTGGGTTTCGTGGTGGATCGCGTGGCTAGCGTGGTTGGAGTGGACGTGAGCAAGATCGAGGGCGTTGGTGGTATTAGCAGTGCGATTAATACCGAATTGCTTTCCGGCATGATCAAAGACGTAGGCGGTCATGCCATGATTATGATTCTCAACTTTGAGAAATTGATCGAGCATGAATTTTCCCAAATTGCCTTGATTGCTAAAACAGCTAATCTAGGCGATGCGCATGCAAGCGGGATGAATGCTGAAGCTGAGATTGCAGAGTCTAATGATGAATTGCAATTAGTCAGCTTTGATGTGGCTGATCAAGAGTATGCAATTGACATTAATGATGTGCAGGAAATCGTTCAGGTTCCTGACAATATTATTCATGTGCCACGTTCACAAGCCCATGTAATTGGTGTAATGACTTTACGTAATCGTCTTTTGCCACTAGTCTCTTTGCGCAAAATGTTTGCATTGCCTGATAAGCAGCTTGATGAAACTAGCCGTATTGTCATTTTGACCTTAGGCGGTGTTTCTGTTGGTATTGCAGTTGATGGCGTTAGTGAAGTCTTGCGTGTGGCCAAGGCTCACGTAGATGCGATGCCTGCCATGTTAGCGCGCGAAGGCAATCTCTCAGATATTTCAGAAATCTGCCGATTGGATGACGGTAAGCGTTTGGTATCCATTATTACTGCGCGCAATCTTTTCGACCACTCTGCAATTAAAGAGGCATTGAATGCCGTGAATAATATGGATCAAGATAATACTCAAGAAGTCCTTACGCACGAAGAGGGCATTGACGATGACGAACAAGTAGTCATTTTCTTACTCGATAAAGAAGAGTTTGGCGCAGCTATCACTAGCGTGCAAGAAATCGTTCGCGTTCCAGAGGATTTAGTTCGTGTGCCACATGCAGCAGACTTTGTTGAGGGCGTTATTAATTTGCGCGGTAGTGTATTGCCCGTGATTGATTTAAGAACTCGTTTAGGTTTGGAAGTAGTGGAGCGTTCTGATGGTCAGCGCATTATGGTGTTCTTAATTAACGGAATGCGTACAGGGTTCATTGTTGATCATGTCGCAGAAGTTCTTAGAATACCTAAAGCAGCGATTGAGCAGTCTCCAAAATTGTCAGTAGAACATGGCAAGCTCTTGTCTCGTATGGCTAATCTTGAGAAGCAAAAACGCATGATTCAGTTAATTGACACTGAGCATTTGATTGCCGGTGATGATTTACTGAAGTTGGCAGCGGTGACCAAGACTCAAGCGAGTGTGGAGTAATAAAGGTGATTCGATTATTGATCGTTGATGATTCGGCGCTGATGCGCCGTCAATTAACAACCTTATTTGAGGCTGAAGGGGATTTTGATATCCGCCATGCCAGAAATGGGCGTGAGGCTGTCGAACTCAATCGCGAGTTTGAGCCTCACGTGATCAGTTTAGATATAAATATGCCCGATATGGATGGCTTAACGGCCTTATCCCTGATTATGGCCCAACGTCCTGTTGGGGTGGTGATGGTGTCATCCCTTACTGAAAAGGGCGCATTAGCTACTTTTGAAGCCTTACATTTAGGTGCGATTGATTATGTCGCTAAACCTGGCGGTACGATTTCATTGTCGATTGATGTCATTAAAGACGATCTGATCTCGAAAATTCGGGCCGCTTCGCGTGCTCGCCTCAAGGGTAAGACTTCTGTAAAGACTTTATCTGAGCGCATGCGCGATGATCGGGCTAGAACTATTAGCAATGCCAAGAAGATGCGACCTAAAAGTCAGCATGGTGATGGCTTGGTATTAATTGGCGTATCGACAGGCGGACCACGAACCTTAGAAGAAATTTTGCCGCAGTTACCAGCGGATTTTCCGTGGCCCATTTTAGTAGCACAACATATGCCAGCTGCATTTACTAAGTCTTTTGCAGATCGCTTAAATAACGTTTGCCCATTGAGGGTATCAGAGTTATCGCAGCCCACTGTCATTGAGCCTGGCCATATTTATATCGGTAAGGGCGGTGCGGACATGCTGGTAGCCAATAGGGTTGGTCGATTGATGGCAATACCTAAGCCAGAAAATACGGATTTCTTGTGGCACCCTTCGGTTGAGTTATTGGGGCGTTCAGCACTTGAGCACGTTAATCCTGAGGCCATCATTGGAGTGATGTTGACGGGTATGGGCTATGACGGAGCGGATGCATTTTCTGAAATTAAGAGTCGAGGTGGCAAGACGATTGCTGAATCAGAAGAGTCGGCAGTGGTATTTGGTATGCCAGCCGAATTAATCGAACGCAAAGGCGCGAGCGTCATTTGTACATCGGACAAAGTAGCATCGCAGCTCAATCGTTGGGCTGGGTTTTAAAAGGAAATTATTGTGGCATTAATTAAAAGTAAAGCCTTGCCCCAAGCTGTTGAGTTAACTGCTGAAGAAAAACCTAGCTGTGAAAGTTTGCTTGCACAACTGTCAGATGAAAATCCGGAAACACGTCGCTGGGCAGCACGCGATATGTTGCATTGCGAAGATGCCAGCGAAGCATTGGTATCGCGCCTAAAAATAGAGTCTGAACTTTCTGTCCGAGAAGTCATTTTGACAGCCTTAATTCACTTAAAGAGCCCCAACTCGATTGCTGGACTGGTTGAATGTTTACGCAGCGAGGACCCATCCTTGAGGAACGAAGCTCTGGAAGCGATGAAGCAGCTTCCTGACTTGGTTGCCCCAATTATGGTCGATCTTCTCAATGATGAGGATCCTGATGTCAGAATTTTCTCAGTCAATATTTTGGAGTCCTTACGTCATTCCGATGTTGAATCGTGGTTAATCGGCGTAGTTGAAGAGGATCCCCATGTCAATGTCTGCGCTACAGCTTTGGATTTACTCAGTGAAGTGGGTACTGAGGCTGCGATGGTAGCAATTCCAAAAATAAAGGCTCGTTTTGCTGATGAACCTTATATCCAATTTGCTGCCGATTTGGCTTTCAAACGCATAACAGAATGCTAAAAAATACGATGTCTAGGACCGCCTTACGTAAGACGGGCGAAATTACTATTAGCGAAGAGGACTTTAATAAGTTTCGGGAATTCTTCTATCGCAAAACAGGAATTAGTTTTGAGTCAAGCAAACGTTATTTTGTTGATAAACGCTTGATTGACCGTGTCAATGCTACTGGTAGTGAAAATTTCCGTAGTTATTTCATTATGCTGCGCTTTCAAGCCTCTGGCGAAGAGCTGCAATTTTTAACCAATGCAATGACTGTGAATGAAACCTATTTCATGCGTGAGGAAGATCAATTTAAGTGCTTAGTTGATTCTATCTTGCCGGAAATTATGAAGCGTAAAGCTGCCACTAGAAACAGGCTCATTCGAATTTGGAGTATTCCTTCATCCTCCGGAGAGGAGCCATATTCAATTGCAATGTGTCTACTAGAGCGATGGGCTGATATTCACGAGTGGGATATTGAAATCATCTCCTCAGATATTGATACGGGTATTTTGCATAAGGCGAAGATTGGGCGCTATTCCGAGCGCTCAATTCAAAAATTACCCAAGGCATGGCTCAATAAATACTTCCGCCGCGTTGGTGAGGGGTATCAGATTAATGATGACTTGAGGGAGGCGGTTGAGTTCACCCGTGTAAACCTTACTGAACCTGCCGATACACGTCCTTACCGGAACTTCGATGTTATTTTCTGTCGTAATTTACTTATTTACTTTGATGACGTTTCACGCAAAACAGCGGCTGAATGTTTCTATGATGCGCTAACACCTGGCGGCTTTATATGTTTAGGACATTCTGAATCCATGAGTCGCATCTCCCCGCTATTTAAACCGCGTAAATTCCCTGAAGCCGTCATTTACCAAAGACCCCTGGAGGCAAGATGAAGCGCATCCTAATTGTGGACGATGCTGCCACTGTACGTATGTACCACCGAAATATTCTCGAATCCGCCGGCTTTGTAGTTGAAGAAGCGGTGAATGGATTAGAGGCACTCGAAAAAGCATTACAAACACCATTTGATTTGTACTTGGTAGATATTAATATGCCGAAATTGGATGGATTTGGTTTCTTGCGCGAGCTGCGTAGTGAAGCAATTCCTCAAGCCCCGGCGATTATGGTTTCAACTGAATCTGAGGCGAATGATCGGTTAAATGCTTATAAAGCTGGTGCTAATGTGTATTTAGTGAAGCCAGTGAAGCCGGTGCAACTCCTAACGCATGCCCACTTATTATTAGGGGAGTCACGCTAATGAATCCGCTTCTAGAGCAATTTCTAGCTGAGGCACGTGAATTTCTCCAGGGAATTGGAGAGAAGCTCATAGAGTTGGAGCGCACTCCAGATGATGCTGATTTAGTAAATGAATTATTCCGACTGGTGCACACACTGAAGGGAAATAGCGGTTTATTTGATTTTCCGGAAATGATTCGCGTATTACATGCCGGTGAAGATTTAATGGATGTTGTGCGAAATGGTAAGACCCTGTATTCACAAGAGCTAGCGGATCGATTGCTAGATGCAATGGATTTTGTCGGTTTGCTGTGTGACGAGATTGAGAGTGGCGGCGTAATCGCACCATCAAGAGCGACGGATTCTGTCAAGTTGGTGGAATCTTTGCGCGCCTTGATTACATTTCACCCATCAGATCATGATTCCGCCCCAAAAGATGCTGCAATAGGCGCTTCAGAAGTAGTGGAACTACCATCCGCACAATTGTTGAGCAGTATTCCGGAATCTGCACGTATGTCAGCCTACGTAGATGGAGGATCGCTTTATTGGATTCGCTACACTCCGATTTCTGAATGCTTCTTCCAGGGTGAAGATCCTTTTTACACCTCTAGAAGAGTGCCGGGATTATTGTGGGGAAGAGGTAGTTCACGTGCGGATTGGCCTGCGATGGCAGATTTCAATGCCTATGAATGCGCGCTTGATTTTTATGTACTTAGCAATGCATCAAAAGAAGAATTGCTAGCCCATTATCGCTATGTCCCTGATCAAATTCAGATCTGCGCAATCGACCCACTCTTTTTGGTTATCCCCCAGGGGGACCCAAACGGCGGTCCAGTATACGAGGACTTCGTAATCGAGGCATTGCAGCTCTTAGACGCAGATGATTTTGAGGGTTTAAACCAAGCTGCTCAAACTATGATTGAGCTCAGTAGCCCAGATTTATGGTTTTCTTCTGCTTTACGTTGGTTAATTGTTCTACTTCAATCTGAACCAAAGAATTGTTCTGCCATTTGCGCATTGATTTTCTCTTTACGCACTTTGGATACGCCAAATTGGTGCGATATAAAGATGGAGTCTACCGATCTTGCAATAAATAATGATGCTTCATCAGCGTCCAATGTGATTGAATTGGTGACCAACCCAACACCAGCCAACATTATTTTTGATGACCTTTCAGAGGAAGAAGTTGAGGCCTTAGAGGACATCCTGGTTGATCAACGGCAAATTTTACTCTTAGAAGATCGCCCAAATTGGGTTGCTGGGCGATGGACATCTGTTGCCGGCACCTTAGTTAATTGTTTTGTGGCTAGTGGAAACGCAGATGCAAAAGGGGAGATTGAGGATGCACTAGCGCAATCTATCGCCACAATGAATCCGACCCCTTTATTGTATTGGCTCGACTCCCGCCTAGGTCTCATTGGCAAAGAGAGCTCTGGGCAAACCCCGGACTCAGCGTTATCCACGGAGGATGATGCTTTGTATGCGGCAATGATGGAGGACTCCGGTACTGCTATAGAAGGCACTATTCCTGTGGCCACAAAGAGTCAGGATACGCAGAAATTTGGTAAGCGTACAGATGAAACTATAGCTGCTCCGAAGAGTCTTAAGGTTGATCAAGTCAAGATTGATCGTTTGATGAATCTCATTGGCGAGATGGTTGTCTCTAAGAATGCATTGCCATATTTAGCGCAACGTGCTGAAGATCAATTTGGTGTTCGTGAGTTATCGCGTGAAATCAAAACACAATATGCGGTAATCAACCGTATTGCTGAAGAGATGCAAGATGCCATCATGCAGGTTCGTATGATGCCCGTATCGTTTGTATTTCAGAGATTCCCGCGGCTAGTACGTGATATATCGCGCAAGCTAGGAAAAGAGGTTAACCTGGTTTTAGAGGGTGAAGATACCGAGGCAGATAAAAATATTATCGAATCTTTAGCAGACCCATTAATTCATATTCTTCGCAATAGTTTGGACCATGGCCTAGAGACACCTGATATTCGTAAGGCTGCCAAAAAACCCACTACGGGCACCTTAACTATCCGCGCTGCACAAGAGGCCGATCAAGTCATTATTGAGATCCAGGATGATGGCAAAGGAATTGACCCGGTTGCAATTAAGCGCAAGGCTTATGAAAAGGGGATCATTGACGAGGCAACTTTCGAACGCATTACCGATGCTCAAGCCGTCAACTTAGTATTCACAGCAGGCTTTTCAACTGCTGAAACCATTTCAGATCTTTCTGGTCGTGGCGTTGGGATGGATGTAGTGAGATCTGCTGTAGAAGGAGTGAATGGCACTATTGTTTTGGACAGTGAAGTGGGTAAGGGTACTCGTATCCGCATCTCATTACCCCTCTCTATGGCCGTTACCAAGGTGATGATTGTGGAGTCTGACCAACAGATATTTGGTGTACCAATGGATCATGTGGTGGAAACTGTGCGCGTACCACGTCATGCCATTCGCGCCATTAAAAATAATCTGACAACTCTATTAAGGGGGCGACTCATTCCCTTGAAAAATCTTAATGCACTTTTAGATATTCCCGCCAATCAATTATCTAATGAACATGATGAGTTGGCGGTACTGGTTGTTCGAATAGGGTCTGAGTCAGTAGGTCTTGTGGTGGATAACTTTAATGAAACGATAGACGTGATTCAAAAGCCGCTGGATGGTGTGTTGGGTGGCTTATCGGCTTACTCTGGTTCCGCCTTGATGGGCAATGGATCCGTTTTGATGGTGTTGAATGTGAAGGAGATTGTGTAATGTCAATTGAATTCAAGAAAAAAAAGGCCTTCTTTAAGGAAGTGGTTGGGGTTGAGGAGGCCGAGAGTCTATTGCAGTGGATTTCAGATAACCCTAGCGGCAAGATTGATTTGAATTCCTGTACCCATCTGCATTCAGCAAATCTACAAGTGCTCGTTGCTTGTAAACCCTTTATTTCTGCCTGGCCACAGGATGCATCTCTACGTGTGTGGCTAGAAAACTCTTTAATTAATAAGTAAGGACTGATTTCCATGTCAAAAAAAATATTCCTAGTAGATGACTCAGCGACTATGCTGAGCACTCTTAAAACATCCCTCATGATGAATGGGTTTGAAGTTGATACTGCCTGCGATGGTGTTGATGCCTTGAGCAAACTAAAGGCAGGCGCATTCAAACCAGACTTGATCATTACGGATGTCAATATGCCCAATATGGATGGCTTAGAACTAATTAAAAACCTACGGTCTTTACCAGCCTTTCGTTTTATGCCAATACTCATTTTTACTACAGAGAGTCAATCTGCTAAACGTGAAGAGGGTAAAAAATTAGGTGCCACTGGCTGGTTGGTGAAGCCAACTTCCGCTCCAACTCTCGTGGGAATTATTAAGGAAGTGCTTCCTGGGGCTTAATTTTATGGAAATTCAAAAAAAACTCCATTTCGGCGCACTTCCCAGCTACACCATTTCCCTCGGTGTAGGGATTGTTTTGTCTGTACTTGCTTTTAAGTTGGCGCAAAACTTGCCTGAGAATTCGATTTTGCCCTATGCAACTGGAGCGATTGTCTTGGTTGGTTTGGCTGTTTATCACATCCTATTTACCCGCTCAATTAATCGGCATATCGAAGAGGCTATTAAGACTCAGCAGATATGGGATAAAAGTCGTCAGTTAAACGATGAGAACTACAGACGCTTACAAGTTTTTTTAGGCTCTATTCCTGAGTTAAATAAGTTGTTAGAGGCTCACTTGGCATTTATTAATGAATCCACTGAAAAAGCTTCTTTAGCCATTATTTCTAAACTTTTCTTGATGGAGGAGCGGGTTGCGCAAATTTTGAAGGAGTTAGATGGCCAGAAATTGCAGATCCCATCGGCGATCCTGTCACATGAATCTTTTATTGAAATGCGACATGCCATTATTGATATTCTTTCACATACCCAATTTCAGGATATTAGTAGACAGCAAATTGAAGTAGTGACAAAGGGTCTCGCTCTATGCGCGCAGTACTCTGATGAGGTGGCTCATATTCTGGACTCAAATAATCCTGAACCTTTGACTACTCCGAATTTACAGAGTGAGTCGATGAAGGCCTTACGTGAGAGCTACACCATGGAAGCGCAGCGTATTGTGCACTTTAATGCTACGGGTGATGACTCTGCATTAGATGTGGCAGGACGCCCGGCGATCGAATTATTTTAAGAGTGGTTTGTGTTTAAGCTCGTCATATCGAATCGCAAAGGCGGTACAGGAAAGACAACTGTATCGGTCAATTTAGCCGCAGAGCTTGCGGCTATTGGTAAGAGGGTGCTTCTGATTGACTTGGACTCTCAAGGACATTGCGCGGTAGGTTTAGGTTTGAAATTGACTTCAGATTCACCGACCATTCATGATCTTTTTTCTAAGCCTGGAACACCTCTATCAAAAACCATTCATATTACTAATTTTGCTAATTTAAGTATCGCCCCAGCAGATACCTTATTTGAGCATGGTAGTGGACTGCGAGACCCTCGCTTATTGGTTAATAGCTTCGCCGAACTGGAGCTAGCCTCTAGTTATGATGTGGTGATTATGGATACACCGCCGTCGCATGACGTTCTCTTATTAAACGCATTGACAGCAGCTAATTTCATTCTGGTTCCGTTTGTCCCTCACCCACTGTCATACGAAGGATTGCGACAGCTGATGCGAGTACTATTTAAGGTAATTTCTCGAGAAAATCGAACATTAAAGATTGCCGGTTTTTTACCGATTATGAGCTCTCAGAAAGTTCGTCAACATCATGCCACTAAGGGGGATGTCAGTAGGCAATTCGGAGCCTCGAGGGTCTTACGGGGTATTCGCAATGACATTGCTCTTGCTGAGGCATTTGCTGTAGGAAAGCCGATCCGCTATCATTCGCCTAAAAGTCGTGGCGCAAAAGATTTTGCTGATTTGGCTCAAGGCATATTAGACTTAATCGAAGCTAGACAAGCCATCTCCATTAACCAAATCCTTTAGGGAAAAAATCTGCTCCCATTTTTTTTGGGGTTGGTTGAGGGATAGAGCGCCAAAAAGAGGTCCCTAAACTTGAAGAGGGGGTGGGCTCTTAGATCTACTCCCCCTTTGTTTGCAGCAAATCCGACCCTGGCTGCTCAGCTTTATCTCGCAAAATCATGATGGAAACTCTGCGATTGCTCGCCTTGCTCTCAGCGGTATCGTTTGAGGCGATTGGCCGAGATGCCCCAAAGCCGCTTGCGCTTAGGCGGTCTTCGCTAATACCTTTTTGAGAAAAGACATTGAGAACGGTTGTGGCACGAATTGCAGAAAGCTCCCAGTTGGATGGAAATGATTTGTTTTTAATTGGAGCATTGTCTGTATGCCCTTCAATTGCAATAGATTGGCCACTATTTAGGAGTATGGGTGCGATTTGCTCTAAGGTGTCCAAGCCTTCTGTATTGGCGATTTTGGTGGACCCAGGATTAAAGAGGTAGCTGTCTTTAATGTCGATACGGATCCCTCTCGGGGTTTGTGATACTCCAATTTTCCCGGCAAGAATGAGAGGCTTTAGAGCCTTAGTTAGGTCTTTTTCCATCTTGATCAATGCGAGATTGTTTTTTGATTTAGAGGAGAGGATGGGATCGATTATTGCGGGAATTTTACTGATTTGCTTATCTTTAAACTCTGAATTCTCGGTCGAACCCCCAGGTTCTTTATTGTCAAGTGATTTACTTTTAGTAGGATTGAAGGCGCTATTCATGGAGCTAGATAATTGACTATATTTGCTTTGATTGACCGAAGAGCTCGAGTACATCACCACAAAAAAGGCAAACAATAAGGTAATAAAGTCGGAATACGATACAAGCCACCGATCATGGTGCTCTATCTCTTCTGGTTGCCGAACTCTTCGCTTCATTGCCGACTTAGATTAAGTATCCAGAAAGACGCTCATCAATAATGATAGTGTGTTCGCCATTAGCTATCGATGAGAGGGAATCGATAATCATTTCATATCTTGAAACCTCAGTTTGGGTAATCCCTTTTAACTTATTGGCAATTGGTATAAAAACAAGATTAGCTAAACCTACACCGTAGATAGTTGCTACAAAAGCAACTGCAATACCGCTACCAAGCATCGCTGGATCAGCTAGATTTTCCATGACGTGAATGAGCCCAATGACCGCCGCCAAGATGCCAATGGTAGGGGCATAGCTTCCTGCAGAATCCCATACTTTAATTGCGCTACGCTGATTCACTTCGTATTGATGTAATTCGTTCTCACAAATATCACGGATGGTTTGAGGGGCTATTCCATCAATCACTAGGCGTAGACATTTTTGGGTTAGAGGATCTGGCTCATCATCTAAAAAGCGCTCTAAGTGGAGCGTGCCTTCTTTTCGGGCTACTGAGCTCCACATAGAAATGCGATGTGCAATCTCCAAGCGATTATCGACTGGGTTGATAAAAATCCAGCGAATTTGATTTAGGGCGCTAAGGAAATTGGCGGACTTGCTTTGCAATAAAACCGCCCCGAACGTTCCGAAAACAACAATCACAAATGCTGAGGGCTGTAGAAGGGACGAAAGTTTTCCGCCATCAATGGATTGGCCAATAAAAATACCTAGTAGTGCGAGGGTTAAACCGCCTATGCTGGCCCAGTCCATAATTGCTCTTTAAGTATTGAGCGTATCCGGGCCACTGCTTGGCTATGCAGTTGGGATACGCGCGATTCAGTCACATTCATGACGGCGCCAATTTCTTTCAAATTTAGTTCTTGCTCGTAATACAGTCCCATCAGTAATTTTTCACGTTCAGGTAGCTTATCCACGGCATCTTTAAGGGCACCCTTAAAGCCCCTTGCGAGCAATACATTGATCACATCGCTCGAGTCATTTTTGACATGGCGATCTAAAAAATGATCTTCGTCATCCGTTTTTTGAAAATCCTCAAAGTAAATAAGTTGATGGCCACCACATTCGGTAAGAAGTTGGTGGTAGTCGCTAATGCTGATTTTTAATTGCATTGCGACTTCTGACTCAGTGGGCGCTCTGCCCAAGCGTTGTTGTAGCCCATGTATAGCCTTTTCTACATCACGCATTTGCTTTCTAATGCCTCTTGGCAACCAATCCGCACTTCGTAATTCATCCATCATCGACCCATGAATACGTTGCGATGCATAGGTTTTAAATTGAGCGCCTTTATTTTCCTGATATCGGCTAGCGGCATCAAGCAGACCTATCATGCCGGCCTGGATCAGGTCGTCAATCTCTACGCTAGCAGGAAGTTTGGCCTTGACTTGATAGGCCATTTTTTTGACTAGATCGGCATATTGAATGACTATACCTTCAGCATCGTTGATCTTGCCCGTAGCCGTATACATAGATGACCTTATTTAGCGGTAAGGCTGTATGGATAGTTGCTAGGGCCCATGCTAGCGAGTAGCTGCTGGATGGCAGCGCCCGATGATTGGTTAACGCGGCTTTCAATATTGATTCTTGATGGCCAATTTTCAGTATGTACTTGATGGCTTGGGACAATATTTCCAATAAATTCTAGAGGGGTTTGCAAATAAGACAGTGCAACTCGCTCAATATTTTTAAAGACTCTGCGTGAAATGGATTCATTCTCAGCGCTAATGAGTACTCCAAATGGGCGTGAACCAAGCCCTGACCTCAGTTGCTTAATAATGCCGTACGCACGCTTTATAGATTCAGGCTGGTCATTAAGATGAACCACAATTTCACCTAAATTCATAATTCCCAGTAGAGGTGCGCTTTTAGTGGTCACTTCCGCATCAATTAAAACAAGGTCGTAGAGTGCGGCTAATTTTGAGAAATAATCATTAAGATTTGAAATGAAGGCCACATCTCGTGTATTTCCTTCACTATGCCTTGGGAAAAGACGCAAGCTCGCAAACTGACCAACTTTTTGAGCGGCTAAATTATGTGGCTCTGTTCCATATAGGAGGTGCTCTACGATCGAGGATTGCGCCCCTAGCTTATAAGCCAATATTTCTTGATTTGAGTTTGCTTTAGCGAAGGTGAGTAGGACATTGACACCTTGTTGTGCTAATGCTGTGGCTATATTTGAAAAGACGCCGGACTCATCTTTTTCTCCGGTTGCGGTAATTAAGGAGATGACGCGCTGCTTTGGGCCATTCATCACTTTGCGCAAGCTATCAGCTTGATCACGTGAAAAATCAAGCATGGCTAACTCGATATTCTCGTTCGCTATTGGCAACTATGTACGGCAAATCGTCATCACTGAGACTCGATAGGTCAATGCGACCTCTATTGGTATTGAAAGCCTGAAAAAGAATATCCTCTTTATTCATTAGTTCAATATCCTCAGGAACTCGTTGACCATTTGTAAGGTAATGCACCTTTAGCTTGTGCTGCATCACGACATTGAGTACGCCACCCAAGGTTACTGCCTCGTCTATTTTGGTAATAATGCATCCATCAAAACCTCTACCAAGGTAGGCTTTAGTAACGTCATTCAATGTTTCAATCGCATTACCGGCATTTAGACAGAGTAATTTTTTTATGCGACTATCTGCATTAAAGAGCATGGTGAGTTGCTCACTTACCATGGCATCTTTTTGGCTAAGTCCGACTGTATCGATTAATACCGTATGCTTTCCTTTGAATTCCCGTAGTGCCAACTTGAGATCTGCCTCATCTTTGACTGCATGAACCATCACTCCTAATATCTTGCCGTAAATACGTAGTTGCTCGTGACCACCAATGCGATATGCATCAGTGGTGATAAGGGCTAAATTTTCAGGACCATGTTTCATAACATAACGAGCTGCCATTTTTGCTACGGTCGTCGTTTTGCCAACTCCAGTTGGGCCAAGCAAGGCAAATATGCCGCCAGAATCCAGAATTTCAGCTTCATCACTAATTACTTGTATATTTCTTGAGATCAATTTTTTTGCCCAGGGAAGAGCTTCACCTTGAGAGTAATCGCTTGGGCATTTATCTGTAATTCGTTTTGCTAAACCAGCGCTAAATCCTGCTGACATCATTGTGCGCAACAATTCTTTTTTTACCGGGTTACGGTGTTGTGTAGTGCCCCAAGATATTTCGGTCAGCTGACTTGAGAATAAGTCACGCATTTGACGAATTTCATCGACTACAGCCGCGATTTCTGGTGTTTTAGATGGCTCATTTTTTTGGGTCAGAGGCCTTGAAGGGGGTACGTCTGCCTGAATAGTTTTACGCAAGCTCGGCTTAATATTAAAAATAGTAGCTAGTTCCTGGAGCTTTTGAGTATCTACTTTTTTTCTGCTGAAATTGATTGGACTGGCCTGCGTATGAACAATACCCACTTCAAATTGATGCTCTGCTTTTGCATTAGGGGTTACTTTTGCACTATTGATTAAATGATTCATTTCCTCGCTGTGCATTGCTAATATTTCATTTCCGCCAGCTACCAAGCGGTTTGAGATGATGGTGGCATCTTCGCCTAGTTCGTTTCGAACCATGTTCATTGCTTCACGTGAACTTTTGGCCAGGAATCGTTTGATGTTCATGCTGCACCTCCAATGAGATTAGTAACGCGGATTGTTTTTGAATCTGGTAATTCTTCATGAGAAAGTACGCGCAAGTTTGGGATGACGCGTCTTAGAAATTTAGCCAAAGTAGTTCGCAATGGCGCTGCCACTAATAGCACTGGAGTAAACCCCATCTGCTCTTGTAGTCGTGAGGCTTGCTCTGCTTGTCGAGCTAATGTTTGGGCAAGGCCAGGCTCAATAGAGCTTCCCTCATTATTGTTTTGCATTGCTTGCATGAGTAGGCGCTCTAATCCGTTATCTAATGAGATAACAGACATTTCATTAGTATTTGGAAATAGCTGCTGCACAATAGCTCTGCCAAGGCGGATGCGTACCTTGCTAGTCAGCTCGGTAGCATCTTGGATTTGATGTGCATTTTCTGATAAGGCTTCCACGATGGTACGCATATCCCGAATGGGTACACCTTCCACCAGCAAGTTTTGCAATACTTTTTGTAAAGTTCCAAGGGGGAGCATTTTGGGTATGAAGTCTTCTGCAAGCTTGGGAGACTCTTTGGCAAGCATATCCATCAACTGCTGCACTTCTTGCCGTCCTAGTAGTTCAGAGGCATTCATGCCAATAACGTGATTGAGGTGAGTGGCAATCACCGTACTGGCATCCACCACGGTATACCCCATACTTTGTGCTTGTTCACGCATCTTGTTATCAATCCAGGTGGCTGGCAAGCCAAATGCGGGATCAGTTGTGACTGGGCCAGGGAGTTGCCCTTGCACAAAGCCGGGATTAATAGCTAGGAACTGACCGTTAAATGATTCACCGGAGGCTAGCTCGACCCCCTTTAGCTTGATGCTGTAGGCGTTTGGTTTTAATTCTAAGTTATCGCAAATGTGTACTGCTGACGTAAGAAAACCGACATCTTGTGCAAATTTTTTGCGCAAGGCTTTAATGCGCTTTAATAAATCCCCGCCTTGATTAATATCAACTAAGGGCACCAATCTAAAGCCCACCTCTAGACCCAAAATATCTACTGGGACTACATCACTCCAGGTGGCTTCTTTGCCTTCAGGGGCGGGCTCTGTCATTGTTATATCACTGGCTATAGCCATCTTCCGTTCTTGTTTTTCAGTTAAATATGAGATTCCGTAGAGAAGGGCGGCCAATAAAATAAAGGCTAAATGCGGCATCCCGGGTATAAGGCCCATCCCGCCAAGGATGACGGCCGTAGCCTTCAATACCTTCGGGTTTGAAAATAATTGCTTGGTGAGCTGCGTCCCTAGATCTTGACTATTGCCAACGCGTGAAACAACCACACCAGCAGCAACGGAAATAATCAGTGAGGGAATTTGGGCAACCAAACCATCGCCGATGGCCAGCAAGGTGTAGTTCTTTACGGCTTCCGTAAAACTCAGATTATGTTGAACAACACCCACAATCAGACCGCCCAGAATATTGATGATGATTACGAGAATGCCGGCAATCGCATCACCTCGGACGTATTTACTGGCTCCATCCATGGCGCCATAGAATTCTGCTTCCTGCCCAACTTCGGTACGGCGTTTACGTGCATCATCTTCACCGATGAGGCCAGCATTTAAATCAGCATCAATGGCCATCTGTTTACCGGGCATTGCATCTAAGGTAAATCGAGCTCCTACTTCAGCAATGCGGCCAGCACCCTTGGTGATTACCGTAAAATTGACAATGGTCAGAATGATAAAAACTACGATACCTACGGTGTAGTTGCCACCAATCAAAACATGGCCAAATGCCTCAATGACCTTGCCGGCAGCATCGGGACCATTGTGGCCTTCTGTCAGAACCACACGTGTGGATGCCACGTTGAGCGAAAGGCGCAACAATGTGGTTACCAATAGAACGGTTGGAAAGGCTAAGAAATCGAGTGGTTTTGAGGTTTGCAGACCAATTAATAGCACCATGATGGATAGTGCAATATTGAATGTAAATAGAATATCTAGTGCGATTGCTGGTAAAGGCAAAATCATCATCGACAACAAAAGTACGATGATTAATGGGCCAGCTAGTAACTTGGTATTCAGTTTTTCTGTCCATGCACTAAATGCAATATTACTCATGCAGCTATACCCAAGGCATTGACATTGTGATGGGGATCTAATTCATCGGGAATGTCCATATTGGTAGGTTGATTTGGGTAAGTACCATCGCGACCGTTGTAATTTCGTACTTGAAATACAAAGGCTAAAATTTCAGCGACTGCAAGATATAAGGCCTCTGGGATCTCCTGATCAAGCTCGGTATGTGTATAAATAGCGCGAGCCAATTTAGGCGACTCCAATATGAGCACCTTATTGTCTTTGGCGATCTCCCGAATGCGAAGTGCAACCGCATCCGACCCCTTGGCAATTACTTTGGGTGCTCGCATGCTACCTTCAGCATATTGAATGGCAACGGCGTAGTGAGTTGGGTTGGTGATGATGACATCTGCATTGGGGATTTGCGACATCATGCGGCGTCTCGCCATCTCTCGTTGCTGTTGGCGTAAGCGAGCTTTAATTTCGGGATTACCGTTACTTTCCTTAGATTCCTGCTTTATCTCCTCTTTGCTCATTTTCATTTTGTTTGCATAGTGGTAAAGCTGATAGGGCACATCTAGTGCAGCAACAAATACTAGGGCGCCCACAGTAATCAAGAAGGCGCGAATTAAAAAATCCTCGGTTTGGGCGATGCCTGCATCCAGTGGAATAAGGGAAAGATGAATTAAGGAGGGAAAGTAGCTAGAGATAACCAGATAAGCAACAATACCAACCAAACTTGCTTTAACAATTGCCTTAATGAGCTCAACCAAGGCGTTTGTCGATACTAAGTTGGTGATGCCCTTAATTGGGTTAAGGCGATTAAAATTGGGCATCAGGAGCTTGCCACTGAAATTCCAGCCGCCAACCAGAATGGGTGATCCAATAGCAACTGCCATCAGGATCAGCCCTAAAGGAGCGAAAGAAAATAAAACATCGCTCACAAGCTCAGTCATGCGTGTAAGGGGCAAGGTATTGCTAAACGCCATTTCACGATCAAATGTTAGTCCGCTACCCAGTACACCCTTGAGGGTTTTATTAAATTGCCCGCCGAGCGACAACATACTCAGACCTGCGGCAAAAAGGACTGCACAAGTAGCAAGCTCCCTGGAGCGGGGAATATCACCTTCCTCGCGTGCTTTTTCAATACGCGAGGGCGAGGCATCTTCAGTCTTTTCTAAATCGCTTTCTTCCGACACTACGCTTCCTTAGACTTACGTCAATGACTAATAAAGGAAATTGTCGGTGATGGGCCGCTATCTGAATTGATGGAATAAGAGGGTAAAGCCCTCTTTTTATTAAAGTTCGAGAAATTTTTGCCGTTAATAGGTCGGAGTAGCTGACATGGAAATAATATAGAGGGGGTAAATGCTGCGACCGCCATACTGATTTCATATGTTTGATCTTCTATCAATTTGGCGATAGCTGCTGTTGCCACTACTCAGACTGTGCTAGCTCCGTATCCATTTTGAAGTTGTGCATTTATTTTGTGAATTGCAGGCAATACAATGCCCCAACTGAAGTGATAACTGTAGATGGCATCCTTATGAGGATCATTAAACGCGTTGATATTTTGAATTGTTATACGATTCTTGCGGATCAGTTGTGTGTGTGGGGGGGGGTCTAAGCTGAGTGCAACTAAAAACCAAAGCTATCTAATAAATCATCCACTTGTTCTTGGGAGGACACTATATCTTTGGTCTGTTCAGGGTTAATCTGCGGTCCGTTCATGAGGCTTTTTTCAGTATCGTCTTTAGCGGAGCTTGGAGAAAAATCAATGAGGACTTGAACAAGTTGCTGCTCAATTTCTTGTGCCAATACAGTTACCCGCTTAATAACTTGACCTGTTAAATCTTGGAAGTCCTGAGCCATCATGATCTCCATGAGGAGCTCTTTGGTTCGGGTTGTACTCTCTTCTGTTTTTTGAAGAAAAAAAACTGTTTTTTCAGCTGCTGCGCTGTACTCGCTCTGAACTGATGGTACTAAAAGGGTTTCCTCCCAACATTGCTTCAGTTCCCGAGCTTGTCTTGCTAACCCATCTTGCAAGGGGTTAGCAAGGTCAGTGGCATTAAGAACCCTAACTGCGGCTTGCTCAGTCATACGCGCAACGTAATTAAGTCTATCTCGGGCATCAGGTATTTTAGTGGCCACTTGCTCGAGTATTTTATCGAACCCTAAATCACTAAGATTGTCATGGAGCATCCGCGTAACATGACCGACACGATTAAGAATTATTTCATGATCTGTAGCTACGGCTGATGCATCAGGGCTAACTTCAATGGAATCACTCACACTGAAGCCTTTACTTTACTCATTTTTTCAAAGATTTTCACAAGCTTTTCATCCAGGGTTGCTGCGGTGAAGGGCTTGACAATGTAACCGTTGGCACCAGCCTGTGCTGCTGAGATGATATTTTCTTTTTTGGCTTCTGCTGTAACCATGAGAAATGGAACGGTGGATAAATCTGAATCAGCTCTCACTTTCTTAAGCAAGGTGAGGCCATCCATATTGGGCATATTCCAGTCACAAAGAATAAACTCAAAAGTGCTGTTTTTGAGTTTATTTAAAGCAATAACTCCATCTTCAGCTTCATCTACATTAGTAAATCCCAGCTCTTTAAGTATATTGCGAATGATTCTGCGCATGGTGGAGAAATCATCCACTATCAGGAATCTGGTGTTTGGATCTGCGACCGTTGCCTGCTCCATGGAAAAGTCTTTCGAAGGAATTAAATAAGTGGGGTGTAATTGCCCTTATTCGAGTTAGTGACAGTTACGCAAATTGGAAATTATTAACCAAGGTATATCGTTTTAAAACTGAAATCTAAGCAGTAAAATTGGCTTAATTTAGGATATGAATTAGCGTCGGTTGTAGGTCTAAATATCTAATTTGTTGATGCTCGTCCAGACCGATTTAAGTGGCTTATGACTAAGTTGGGTATATCGCCAATACCAGCAATTTGATGTACACCACCAGCGGCAATAGCTTCTTTTGGCATGCCATACACAACACAAGTTTCTTCATTCTGCGCAAGATTAAATGCGCCTGCTTCTTTCATATGCATCATTCCTACTGCGCCATCCTTGCCCATACCCGTAAGAATGATGCCGATGGCATTTTTTCCAACCACTGCAGCAGCAGAGCTAAATAGCACATCAACCGAAGGTTTATGACGATTTACGGGGCTATTGTTATCGATTTTCGTACAAAAATTATCACCAACTCTCGTAACGCTCATATGCATTCCGCCTGGGGCGATATAGGCATGACCAGGCTTGATGACATCACCATCCTCCGCCTCTTTAACGTGGATTTCGCATATTGAATCCAATCTATTTGCAAAGGATTTGGTAAAGCCTGCTGGCATATGCTGGGTGATTAATATACCAGGGCAATCTGATGGCATTTCAGTAAGGAAGGACTTAATGGCAACGGTGCCTCCTGTTGAGGCGCCAATAATAATGAGCTTCTCATTGCTTAAATTTTGATTCTTTAAAGCGGTATTTGGAGTATTTGATTTCCCCAGCTCTATAGATGGTGCTGCAGTAGCTTTTATCTTCGCTTTTGAGGCGGCGCGAATTTTATCTGCAATGAGATCCGAGTACTCTCGGATCCCATCAACAATCGCTAGTTTTGGTTTGGTAACAAAGTCAACGGCGCCAAGCTCTAGAGCGCGCATAGTTATTTCAGAGCCACGCTCCGTTAGGGTGGAAACCATCACTACTGGCATAGGGCGAAGTCGCATCAATCGCTCAAGAAAATCCAAGCCATCCATCTTTGGCATTTCAATATCCAGTGTGAGTACATCGGGATTATGTAGCTTGATCAGATCTCGAGCAATTAAGGGGTCGGGAGCAGTGGCAACTACCTGCATGTCGGGATAGCTATTGATAATCTCGGATAGAAGGCTACGAATTAGCGCAGAGTCATCAATGACAAGTACTTTAGTTTTCATTTATAAGATGGTATTTTGGAGTAAGAGTTCGTACGCAGATTAAAATAATTCAATATCACCGGAAATACTTTTAGTATTGATGTGTTGAGCGTATTTCTTTTCGCGTTTGATGAGTTTGAGGTTGCTGGAGAGCTTAATTTTTTTTACAAAAACTTCGGCAGTTTTCGGGAAGAAATATACTTTGCGGGAATAGGACTCTACTAAATCCTCACCGGTGATTCGTATACCTTCATCCATTAAATATTTGCGTACAAAAATGGCATTACGCTCCCCGATATTTAAGGCGTTAAATCCATGAAGAACGTTACCTCCACCGAATATCTTTGCCTCCAAATTTTCTCGCCGTCCTCCATTTTTTAGGATTTCATTAATTAAAATTTCCATTGCATATGATCCATAGCGCATCATCTCTGATGAGGGGTCATCTTTTTTATGGATAGCACTATCGGGCAACATATAGTGATTCATGCCGCCAATACCGTTTTTAATATCAGTAATACAGGCCGAGACACACGATCCTAGGACGGTAACGATTGCCATATTTTTATTGGTGAAATAATATTCACCCGGCGCGATCTTCACCGCTTCACAATTAAAGGTTTTATCAAAGTAGAGGTTTTGAGAGATCGCTTCGGTAGGGGGGTTTAAGGCTGTACGTTTAGAGAGCATGATGCGTATTTGCTTGCTGTTTTAGTTTGTAAACGGTCTTACCGCAAAGCTTGAGGTCTTCCGACTGATACATAAAATTTTCTGAGTGACCAAAAAAAATTAGTGCATGAGGCTTCATCAGAGGTAGAAATTGATGTAGGATTTTCGTTTGTGTAGTTTTGTCAAAATAAATCATGACATTACGGCAAAAAATAGCGTCAAATGCATTATGAAGCGGCCAGCGATGATTTAATAAGTTGAGATGCTGGTAGCTAACTAAATTCCTCAGTTCTTGACGGATCTTAACAAATCCCTCCTGTTTGCCAGTTCCCCTGAGGAAAAATTGTTCGCGACGATCCTCTGATAGCTTGCTTATGCGATGAGAAGAGAAAATGCCACTTTCTGCTTGTAGCAACACGTTGGTATCGATATCAGTGGCAATAATTTTGACTGGTGGGGTAACGGTTTCAAATACCTCGCAAGCAGTCATGGCAATGGAGTAGGGCTCCTCTCCTGTGGAGGCAGCGCAGCACCAAATGGTGATTGGTGCATTCAGGCTGGCTAGGTGTTCAGCCAGAATGGGGAAATGGTGATTCTCGCGGAAGAAGGAGGTTAAATTAGTTGTGAGCGCATTAATAAACTCTTCCAGGGCTCTCTGGTTGTGTGTGCCCATCAAGGAATCTAGATACTCTTTAAAAGATCGAATTCCTTGGTTGCGAAGAATGCGACTTAAGCGCCCATATACTAACTCTGCTTTTGTTTCTGCTAGTGCAATTCCTGCATATTGATAAATTAACTTTCTCGCTCTAGTAAAATCCTCATTCGTAAAATCAAATTCTCGGTCAGATTTATTTAAAATATTCATAGCATGAACTTGCTTAACTTAATCTCTTTGACGATTAAAATAATTCCCAATCGGCATCTTCGGTTGAATTTTTTGTTGCCGCTGAGATGTGAGGTTTAGCCAGTTTCTCGGCTACGGCTTCGCTTCTAAACGTGGGGCGTAGAGTTTCTCGAGATGGGCGATGATCGTCACCCTTGACGGTAAATTGACTAACTGACTGGGAGAGCATATTAGATTGCTCCATAAGAGATTCCGCAGCCGCTGCAGCTTGTTCAACTAAGGCAGCATTTTGCTGGGTAACGCTATCCATTTGACCAACCGCATTATTAACCTGATCAATTCCCGAGCTTTGCTCTAACGAAGCAGCGGTAATTTCTGCGATGATATCGGATACACGCTGGGTAGAAATTACAATCTCTTCCATAGTTTGACCCGCCTTTTCAACTTGATCGTAGCCTTGGGCAGTATTTTTTACTGAGGCACCAATGAGCCCTTTAATTTCTTTAGCAGCTGAAGCAGAGCGCTGCGCAAGATTTCGCACTTCAGCGGCCACCACAGCAAATCCACGACCTTGCTCACCTGCTCTGGCTGCTTCAACAGCCGCATTCAAAGCCAAGATATTGGTTTGAAATGCAATGCCATCAATTACAGAAACGATATCTTCAATTTTGCTGGCACTATTATTGATGTTGACCATGGTAGCAACCACATCTTTGATTGCTTTACCACCTCGAAGCGCAACTTCCGAGGCGGTAATGGCGGATAGGTTAGCCTGTTTGGCATTTTCTGCATTTTGTTTAACTGTTGATGCGAGCTCTTCCATACTCGAGGCGGTTTCTTCTAAAGACGCAGCCTGCTCCTCTGTTCGTTGAGAGAGATCTGCGTTTCCGATGGATATTTCCTTGGTGGCGGTATTAATTGTTTCGCTAGCATCTTTAATTTGCGAAATAATTTCTTCCATACTATCGAGAAGTTCATTGAGGCTATTGCAGAGAAGCCCAATTTCACCGGTCTTTCCACTCATGGGGATTCGCAGTGTAAGGTTATTATTCTTTGCCGCCATCACAATGGTTTGTATTTCCTCCACATAATTCATCAGAATTTGCTTATTTACAGCATGATGGTCTGCCTCAAGGCTTAAGGCAGCTTGCGCGGTAGTATCAAGCGTAGAATTAATGCGCTCAACCATAATTTTGAAATCACCTTGATGTTGTTCGGCGTGAATACGCGTATTCGTATGGCCCTCGATAACGGATTTTTCTAAAATCTGGGTATCGAGATATAGTAGTTTGAATTTTTCCTGTATAGATTTAATGGCTGCAAGAGCGCTAGAGTGGTCGCCATGCTCTAGCTGAATCCTAAAATCGAGATCTCCACTGGCGATGCGATTTAAAGTTTTGGTTAACTCCTCCGGTTCACCACCCAAGCTTCGTTTGAGAGATTGGGTAATATTGAATCCAAACCAAGTCATTACTCCAAAGCTAGAGAGTGTTATTAATAGGCTAATAATTAGGGCGCTCTGAAAGCGGCTGACGCTCTCCCTATACGCTTCAAGTGCAAGATCAAATTGAAGCTTTACCAATCCATCAATCTCTAGGTTGGCTCCATTAATTAATTCGGTAATATGCGAGCTTAATTTAACTGCCTCATTCACATTGTTACCCTGTATATACACCATCGCTGGTTTTAAAACAGTATTAAGTAATTTTGTATAACTCTCAGAAAATTTCTTAGCCAATAACTTCTCTTCAGGCGTTAAGGCTGTAGCTAGAAAATTTTTCCACAATCCATCCGATGAGGATATATTCTTTTCTAAGATGCCCATCAATTGGAGGGTGCCCTCAGATTCAGGCGAACCAGCCATTGGCTTACTGTCATAAATGGCAGATTTTAGTAAATTTTGGTCATCCAGCAAAAGGCCTGAAATAGCATTTAAATTACGAATAGGAACCATCCGATCTTCGTAAATCGATTTGATATTTTCTGCAGAATGGTAAAGCCCAATATTGGCCAGCATGGTGATAGCAGCCATAGCTAGAGTGGCAATGGCAACAATGCCCATTAATTTTTTTCTCGCGCTCAAATTTGAGAACATGATGATTTCCTATAAATTACTAAAATGATGGCGGTCGATTGATTAAATGACGGCCGCTGATTCGAACAATGCCATTTCGTGGCTATCCATTAGCTGCTCAATGTCGACAAGAATGAGCATCCTATCCTCGATACTGGCTAGACCTATGATGTATCTGGTATCGATGCCGGAAACAATGTCCGGTACAGGGCGAATTTCGTTCACACCAAGATGCAATACATCAGATACCCCATCTACAACGATGCCAACAATGCGATCACTCATATTTAAGATGATCACAACGGTAAATTCATCGTAAGCGATTCTTTCAAGGTGAAACTTGATTCGCAAGTCAACGATCGGAACTATATGTCCCCGAAGGTTGATAACACCTTTAATAAATTCTGGAGTATTGGCAATACTCGTCACAGAGTCGTACCCACGGATTTCCTGCACCTTCAGAATATCGATGCCGTATATTTCACTACCAAGTACAAAAGTAAGAAATTCTTGGGATTCTAATGATGGGTTGGTCATCTTGTTGTTTTCTAATTCACCGTTCAGATTCATTGAAAGGCGCCTTCTAATTGATTGTGTTGACCCATCTTGAGAATGGCTGGTACGTCAAGAATTAACGCTACCGAGCCGTCGCCCATAATGGTTGCGCCAGATATGCCCTGAATTTTTTTAAAATTAGTTTCAAGACTCTTAATGACAACTTGCTGTTGACCTACTAGACCATCAACAAATAGCGCTGCTTTATTGCCCTCCGCTTCAATAATGACGAGAACGCCATCAGCGGGATTTTTAACTAGGGTTGCATGATTAAAAATTGCGTGCAACGGGATTATTGGGAGATATTCGCCTCTCACATGAATCATTAATCCCTCGCCAGCCACGGTATTAATATCTTCTGCTCGCGGTTTCATGGTTTCGATGATTAAACCCAATGGAACGATAAAGATATTCCCCCCTAATGAAAGGGACATTCCATCCATAATGGCCAACGTTAAGGGCATTGAGATGGATATGGTTGTTCCATACCCAGCAGAAGATTTAATTTGGATGCTACCGCCAAGTGCAGCAACATTTCTCTTGACTACATCCATGCCAACACCGCGACCCGATACATCGGTAATGGCCTCAGCGGTTGTGAATCCAGGCGCAAAAATCAACTGCCATACATCTTGATCTGAGGCATCATCGGACACGGGGATGCCATTTTGATAAGCCCTACTCAAAATGCGCTCACGGTTTAATCCTGCACCATCATCGCTTACCTCGATGACGATATTACCGCCCCGATTGGATGCCGAAAGAGTGAGTCGACCAGTTTCATTCTTGCCTTGTGATTTCCTAATCTCTGGTAATTCAATGCCATGGTCGATGCTATTTTTAACGAGGTGCGTTAGTGGATCGATAATGCGCTCAATGAGGCCTTTATCTAATTCCGTACTAGCACCGTCGGTAGCAAGTTCAATTTTCTTATTTAACTTTCCAGCTAAATCACGAACTAGCCTGGGGAATCGTGAAAATACATACTCCATCGGCATCATCCGAATGGACATTACAGCTTCTTGTAGGTCACGCGTATTGCGATTCAGTTGGCCAATGCTTTGAGCAAGTATTTCATTCTCTGTGGGATCTAGTTGCATTACCTTTTGCTCAATCATTGCTTGGGTGATGACTAGTTCGCCGATAAGATTAATGAGTTGATCTACCTTTTCGATGCCTACACGAATTGAAGCTGCCTCTTGAGTAACTAAGGTCTTGGGATCCAATTTTTTTTCTGGGCTTACATCATTAGATGAAACTCCCACTTCTGGTATTACGTGTGCTTGAGGTATGGGGGCGGTGGTATCTACAAATAATTCAAAACCATCTTCCTCACCCTCAGCTGTTAATTTAGAATCTGACTCTTGAGTAGTTTCAGTAAGGATGAGATCTTCCGGCTCAACAATAAAAGAGCAGATAGATACAATACTTTCAGGTGTATCGCTTGTATCGAGTGAAAATACGGTAATACCGTTTTTCATTTTGATATGACTGACTTTTCCTAATAATTCTAGTTCGGCATGGAGATTGAGAACGTCATTATCTTTGATCGTTGGTAATTCAAGTCGAAAGTATCGGATGTCCGCAATAATTTTAGCGCCCACATCTCTCTTTGCATTTGTGCTGTATCCAGATTCCTCAATATTCGTAAGGGCCTGTAATTGCATCTTGATTTGTGCTTCAGCATCACGATCTACGGAGTCTCCTGAGCGATAGCCATTCAATTGTGACTGGATAACATCTTTTGCCATAAGCAGGGTGTCAATATGCTGCTGCGTGACAGTAATTTCATGGTTGCGTATTTTGTCCAATAGATTTTCAAAGATATGGGTGAGTTCAGTTACATTATTAAATCCAAATGTAGTGGCGCCGCCCTTAATCGAATGCGCAGCCCTAAAAATGGCATTGAGATTCTCCATATCAGGATCTTCGACATTGAGTGATATGAGGTGTTGCTCTGCTTGTGCGAGCAGATCCTCAGCCTCTTCATAAAAGGCTTGATAAAACTGGCTCATGTCGATAGTCATAACTGTCTATATCTCAGGCGTTAGTTAATCACTTTTTGAATCACCTCAATCAGGCGGATGGGGTCAAATGGCTTTATTAGCCAACCAGTTGCTCCTGCTGCCTTCCCCTTTAACTTCATGTCATCACTTGATTCTGTGGTGAGCATGAGAATGGGGGTCTTTTGATACAAGGGCAATTCCCGTAAATTTTGAATGAGGGTGAGGCCATCCATGATTGGCATATTCTGATCTGTTAAAACCAAATCTACTTGCTGCTCATTTGCTTTTTCAAGCGCATCCTGACCATCTAACGCTTGGATTACTGTGTACCCAGAGGATGTGAGCGTAAATGCAACCATTTGCCGCATTGAGCTGGAATCGTCTACCACTAGTATTATTTTCGACATTGAGTACTCGTATACACGGATGGATTTGAACCTATAGAAAATATCGCAGGTAGCGTGATATCAATTGATGGAATAGAGGTCATAGTTAGTCTTAATTTTCCTTTCTTGGATTGCTATCAACACTTTTAGCCGCCTTGCCTACCTCTTCGGCTGAGGTGGCCTCGATGACTGCGCCATCTCTTTCTACGCGTTCTTCAGCCCCCTTATTCATGACGATGATGGAAATTCGTCGATTCACTGGATTTAAGGGATCCTTTTTGTCTAATGGAATAGCCGAAGAAACCCCCAGCACTTGCAAGATCTTTTTTTCATCCATGCCGCCGTAGACTAATTCACGGCGAGAGGCATTTGCCCTATCAGCCGATAACTCCCAGTTGCTATATGATTTTTCACCATTAGGGTAGGGCAGTGGATCCGTATGACCGGATAGGCTAATTTTGTTATTTACGCCATTAAGAGTTTTCCCAATCAAGCGTAATAGATCGCGTGCATAAGGTTGCAATTCAGCCTTCGATTTATCAAACATGGGTCGATTTTTCTCGTCGACAATCTGAATTCTCAATCCATCTTGCGTCAAATCTAGTAATAGCTGGTTTCTAAATTTACTTAATTTAGGATCTGCATCAATTGCTGCTTGTATTTTTGCTTTAAGTTGTTTTAATACTTCAAGCTCAGCTTTTGCTTGTTCAGCTTTACTAATATTGACGTTGGTTTTTTGGGTTAAGACATTTGAATTTTTATTAACTTGACCATCTTTTTTAGTAAGGTCTTTCCCTCCACCATTTAATATGCTGTCAGCTGATCCGGCGCCCGTGCCACCTGCTAGAGCAACCTTTAGTGGAGTTTTGAAATATTCAGCAATACCCTGAAGATCTCCTTGCGCTGTAGAGCCAAGCAACCACATTAGTAAAAAGAAAGCCATCATCGCCGTCACAAAGTCAGCGTAGGCGATTTTCCAAGCGCCACCATGGTGACCAGCCGCCACTTTCTTAATCTTTTTTACAACGATCGAGGGTTTTTCGTCTGCTTTTGCCATTGATCTATTTCAGTGCCTATGCAGATGGCTTACCTAGACTTGTTTTGCTTAATATGATCTTCAAGCTCGATAAAGCTTGGGCGCTCGGTGGAGTAAAGCACCTTCCGTCCAAATTCAATCGCGATCGTGGGTGCATAGCCGTTTAGGCTAGCTAATAAGACCACTTTGACTGTTTGGTATATTTTGGTGGATTCATTCAGCTTTTGTTCGCACAGCGACGATAAGGGACCTACAAATCCATAGGCTAATAAAATTCCCAGGAAGGTGCCGACTAATGCATGAGCAATTAAAAGCCCTAACTCTGAGGGTGGAATTCCAATTGATTCCATGGTGTGCACAACACCCATCACAGCAGCCACAATTCCAAAGGCCGGTAGCCCATCACCTAATCGTGCAATGCAATGGACGGGCACATGGCCTTCGTTATGATGCGTTTCAATTTCATTGTCCATGAGGTTTTCAATTTGAAACGCATCCATATTTCCTGAAAGCATGAGGCGCAGGTAGTCACAAATAAAGTCGATCAGGTGATGATCATGTAATAAATTGGGATATTTTGTGAAAATGGTGCTTTGCTCAGGATCTTCGACATCTTTCTCAATCGCCATCATTCCATCTTTGCGAATTTTGGTGAGAATATCGAACATCATTGCCAGCAAATCCAAATACAATTTCTTAGTGAATTTAGAGCCCTTGAATAATGTCGGGAAAGCGGCAGCCGTAGCTTTTATAGACTTCATGTCGTTACCGACAAAAAAGGCTCCTAGCGCTGCGCCGCCGATCATGAGCAGTTCAAGCGGCTGAAAGAGGGCGGCAAGATGTCCGCCTGCCATGGCAAATCCACCAAATACGCTCGCACATACGACGATATAGCCAATAATTACGAACACTACTTTTCCTCTTCTAACTCAAGTGACTCAGAGAATATCAATGGAGGCCCGCTTTTAATCCTTGGAATAAAGGCTGATTACGCTCTCTTTATTTATTTATCTCGTTTTTTAATGGCTGATTTGATAAATGTACGTAGCGGTAGTCGTCAATGACTGATTGAGAACCCTTGATGGCGTGATATTCGGAATGGGAAACTCATGGCTAATGAGTAGTGACTGATTGACCATTTCTTGGGATGCTTTTTGCCACAGTGAAGGCATTGCTGCTGGCGATAGGTAGGCAAATATGAGGTCGTAATTACCAAAATTCAGTTTTTGATAATTGCCCAATGTAAATCTAGCGCTTGATCTTTTGAATTTGCTACGAAGGGTGCTAATTAACCACGGCAAAGGGGCTATTTCGATGCCGTTAACTTCGCATTGTGGTTTAAGCTGTGCAATCCTCATGGAAAAGTCACCAAGGCCGCTGCCAATCTCCATGATCCTCAGTTTCTTGTGCGCAGAAACCAGATTTGCAACTGCATCCCACGTGCGTGATTGTGATGGGTAAAAGGGAGCTTGGGTGTGAAAAGTATTCCAGAAGAGGCTGACACTAACTAGGAGGGCCACTAGGTATAAGAAACTTGGTATATCCCATCCAGTCAGCAGGCAGATTACTGGCGGAAAGAGGATTTGGATGTAGCGCCACCAAGAAGCCATTCCCAATATTGCTGTGAGCGCTCCCGCTACTAAACCCTGGCAAATATAGATGGCAAATATTGGTACTTCAGTATGGGTTTGCATCTCATAAAGCTCTTGGAGTATGGCGCAAATACAATAGGCAAATAACTGTATAGATAAGGCCACGAAAATCGGCGGTATACGCCTCCATTTGCTCTGAGTAGGCGGCACAATCAGATCCCCACACCCCGTCCTTGCTCAGCATTCTGTATAGCCAGATTCACTTTGGCAGGTATTTTTTTATATTTTTGATATTTTCCTGCGCGTGATGGGATGTGGCAGAGGTTGCAGCGATAATTTTGATGCAAATCATAGGTATCAACCACAAAGCTGCCGCTACAAGTAGTACATGATTCCATCTTTAACAATTTTTGCTCTACAAATCGAACTAAAGTCCAGGCTCGGATCAGACTTAATACCGGCTCATCGCCAGCCGGCTGCTCATCAGTGAGATCTAAGCTGTGAGATTGCTCTAGGTATAGTTGATAGGATTTGGTGAGGGCATCAATACCTTTGGCGCCTGCGTTTTCTTTAAGGAAGAAATAAATATTCATAAAAATTGAAGAATGAATATTCGGCTGCCACGTTAAGAACCAGTCAGTAGAAAAAGGAAGCATTCCCTTTGGCGGTGAAATACCTCTTAATTCCTTATATAGCTTGGTTAACTTCTCTCTGGATAGGGATGTATGTGATTCCAGCAACTGAAGGCGAGCCCCTAGCTTAATTAGCTGAATAGCTAATTGAAGTTGCTCCGCCTCATTTACTACGCTCTTGACCTTCATGTTTTGATCCAAAAAAATTAACAGATTGCTTCAACAGCACGTCCTGCCATCAGGATGGAGCTATGGGCTAATGCTTGAGCATATCCTTTGGTGTGGCTGGTCAACATTCCCAAAATAGCCTTGTCATCAAATCTAAAGCGCGTCAACATCATATTTGCACTGGATAGTTTGATTAACTGTGAATTGCTTAGGCCTTCAAGTAAGTCGGCGATATCTTGGTTAAGGCCAAGACGATAGATGGCTGAGACTTTATCTGCGCGAATCATTTGTTGTGCAAGCATCAAATAATTTAAGTTGGCATCACGAATTTCCATCATGGTGTCTTCTTGAGATTTGTCGATCATTTTCATATTGGCCTCTTTCGTTTATCAAGTGCGCTTTAATTTCGCAGTACTGACAGTTTTATTCTTTTAGATGATCCTCTAAATGAGTGGAACGCTGTATTTTTCGTCAGAAGATCACGATATTTTTTGTTGGCCATATGGGCTTTAGTTTGTCAGTATTTGTCCTACAAATATTTAGCAAGATGCTTAGATCGTTGAATAAGAACATTAAATTGATGTCGCATTAGTCTTTTTTATATCTTTTTTAAAATTAAGCATCTAAAGTAGTGTTGTTTAGGTAATGGGCCAAGCTGCCATTCCTATAAATTCATGCAAATTAATACTTAAATTGAACGTAAATTTTAATATTTACTTCGCACGTCAAGAAGCCAATGCCACAAGATCCTATTAATCCAAATGTTTCACATCAGGCTGATTCTGAAAATACCCCCCTTAAGCAGGAAAAATTAAAAATTCCATTGGGGGGCTTAGGTTTTTTTGGGAACTACTTTCAGGGTTTTAATTTTGCTCAAGAGTGCGTTGCTAAGCAGGCATCTAGCGAACTCTTGTCTAAGTCATTAACTCAGTATCCCGCAATGGGAGATCATCCGCCATTGAGTTACCAGACTGTTCTTGAAAGTGTTGGCGTTGGATACGGTAGGACCAATGTTGATGGTATCTGGATTGAGGTGAGTCCATTTCTATGTAATATGCTCGGTTATACAGAAGAAGAGCTCTTGCAACTGAGTTATGAAGATGTCACGTACCCAGATGATATTGATCTGCATATAGAGGAGCGTAATAAACTCTTTTCTCGTGAAATTAACCGCATGGAGGTTGAGACGCGCTACATCAGTAAATTTGGCAGTATTGTCTGGATTAATGCCTTTACCTCTGTTGTTTTCGGGACCGATGGTCAACCCCTTTATCGCTCCCACGTCATTATTGATATTACTGAACGCAAACTATTTCAGAGGGCCTTAGGCGAGAGTCAGACTCGAATCAATAAAGTAACGCAATTTGCCCCAGGCATGGCATATCAGTTTCAGATGTTTCCAGATGGTAGTTCTTGTCTCCCTTTTGCAAGCGAACGCATTAGAGATATCTACGGCGTAACGCCTGAACAGGTGAAGTTCGATGCTTCATCTGTATATGGAATGATTCATCCGGAAGATATTGAGAGGATGTATATCTCAATTCAAGAATCCGCCCAATCTCTTAGTGAGTGGTCTGAGGATTTCAGGGTCAATCACCCTGAAAAAGGGCTCCTTTGGCTATCCGGTCGCTCCAATCCCGAAAGAATGGAGGACGGAAGCACTTTATGGCATGGTTTTATTCATGATGTGACTAAGCAGAAAAAAATTAAGTTAGCGTTACTAGAATTAGTAGAGGAGCAGAGCGCTATCTTGCAAAGCAATTTGATTGGCGTGGTTCGCATGCGTAACCGCGTATATCAGTGGGCGAATGATTATTTTATTCACTTGCTTGGCTATGAATCCCATGAAATTATCGGCTCAACAGGTGCCCACATTTTTCCCGATGAAGGTGCATTTATCAACTTTGAGTTAGGGGCTGCCTCAGTAATTCAATCAGGAAACGTGTATCGAACAGAAGTCAAACTAAAAACTAAATCTGGAAATTTGCTTTGGTTTAATGTGGCGGGCTCACTCTATGGCAATGATTCCAACTTAACCTCTTGGGTTTTTGTGGATATTACTACACAGAAACAAACGCAACTGAGCATGATGGAGGTGCAGCAAGCCGCTGAAGTGGCAAACTTGGCCAAGAGTCGTTTCCTGGCCATGATGAGTCATGAGATTCGCACTCCCATGAATGGCATTATTGGTTTATCAACCCTAGCCTTAAATCATCCTGTGAGTAAAGAAGTGGGTGATTATCTCAACAAGATAGAGTCTTCTTCCAAGGCTTTATTGGGGATTCTGAATGATGTGCTGGATTTCTCGAAGATTGAAGCGTGCATGCTTTCAGTTGACTCTGAACCCTTTAGTCTGTCCGCTATGTTGCAAGAGGTCTATGGCCTATTTTCTGCGAGCGCTCAGGATAAATCGATTGCCTATTGCTTAACGGTTGATGAAGAGTTGCCTTCAGGCCTGATTGGCGATGCATTGCGGATTAAGCAGGTACTCATTAATTTGCTGGGTAATGCCGTGAAGTTCACCCCCGTAGGTTTAGTAACAGTTGATGTGGCTTTGGTAGAGTTAAGTCAGTCACAGGCAACCATTCGTTTTGCGATTAAGGATACGGGCATCGGTATGAGTCCCCAAGACTTAGAGAGGCTACTCATTCCATTTAGCCAGGCTGATAATTCGATTACCCGCCGCTTTGGCGGTACTGGATTAGGCTTGACCATTAGTAGTCAGCTCTTAGCGCTGATGGACTCTCGCTTGGTAATTGAGAGTGTTTCTGGTAAAGGTTCTCACTTTAGTTTTGAGCTTACTTTGCCAGTAGTTGCTTATGAGCCAGTGCAGATTCAAATGCAACAACGTCCACGTCAAGCCGGAACTCTAGGCATTAGTTTGCAGGCGCAAGGTAAGGCATTGGCTGGCACCAAGATATTGGTGGCAGAAGATAACCGCATTAACCAACAAGTGGTGGCAGAGTTCTTAAAACTTTCTGGGGCCAGTGTAGATATTGCCAATAATGGTATCGAGGCTTTAGGTCTCTTAGCTAAAAATACCTATGATGCCATCTTGATGGATGTGCAAATGCCTCAGATGGGGGGCTTAGAAGCCACCGCCCAAATCAGAACGAAGCCTGAGTATCAATCCTTGCCGATTGTGGGCTTAAGTGCGGGCGTTACCCAAGAAGAGCGCAATGCCTGCCTGCAAAGTGGCATGAATGATTTTTTGCCTAAACCAGTCAATCCCCAAGATTTAGTACAGACGCTCAGTAATTGGGTGAATCTACCCGAAGAGATGAGGAGCGCTCAAGTTGCAGCCATAATAAAACCAAACCCTCCATTAGACCCCACCTTTCCACATGGCTTAACTCCAGTCAATTTAGTTAAGTTACCTGGTTTTGATGTAAAAAATGCTTTAGCCATGGTTGGCGATGAGTCTTTGGTTATGCAGTTGCTGCGCATGTTTTATGAGGATACGCAAGAGACCGCGCATGAACTTTCTCAAGAGATTGAGCGCGGGGATTATGTGGCAGCGCAAAAGCGGGTACATAGCCTAATCGGCTCCGCCGGTATCTTGGGTGCCGAGTCACTGCATACGGTAGCCGAAATATTTGATAGAAATTTAAAGCAAGGGCATTTTGATCGCTTTGCGTACGATGCGTTTACTGCTGAGTTGGAGAGTACGCGCATGGCTTTGGATTTGTTTTCACGAGCTGCGATTGAGCAAATACAGGAAGAAGCTTTACCGGTATCTGTCAAACAAAATCCACGTGGTCTTATGGGCCTTTATATTTTACTGGCAGATGACTCCCATTTTGCAAGAGAGGCTCTCAAGGAATTTTTAGAGCTCTCCGGTGCTAAGGTAGATCTTGCCAATAATGGGATAGAAGCATTAGATCTTTTATCAAAAAATGTTTATAGCGCAGTCTTGATGGATGTGCAAATGCCGCAGATGGGTGGGCTGGAAGCGTGCAAACTCATCCGCCAACAAGCGCAATTCACTCACCTACCCATTATCGGTCTGAGTGCCGGCGTTGCTGAGGAGGAAGGTGTTGAATGCAAGGCTAGCGGCATGAATGATTTTGTACCCAAGCGCGTCAATCCCCAAGATTTAGTACAGACGCTCAGTAATTGGGTGAATCTACCCGAAGAGATGAGGAGCACTCAAGTTGCAGCCATAACAAAACCAAACCCTCCTTTAGACCACCCCACCTTTCCACATGGCTTAACTCCAGTCAATTTAGTTAAGTTACCTGGTTTTGATGTAAAAAATGCTTTAGCCATGGTTGGCGATGAGTCTTTGGTTATGCAGTTGCTGCGCATGTTTTATGAGGATACGCAAGAGACCGCGCATGAACTTTCTCAAGAGATTGAGCGCGGGGATTATGTGGCAGCGCAAAAGCGGGTACATAGCTTAAAGGCTTCGGCAGCTACGCTAGGGGCCACTGAACTTCGTCACATTATTGATGCCTTAGAGCGGGACCTTCGAATTCATAACGTCTACCCCGTGAATTATGAGCAGTTTTTAATCATTTTGCAGAAAACCCGTAGCGTATTGGCGAATAGCTTTATTTAGTCGAGCTAGTTAATGCAATATTGATTACGGAAATTCTCTCTTCGGATGAAGGGTGAGATTTTTAAGATGAAGAATAAGGCCTTAATCAGACTCTTTATTTCTAATTCAGAATCCTTTAGCATGGCCTGAGATGACACTCGATGACTAATTTATTCTCACTGCTGAGTTGTTGGTGAAAATTTTTTTCTGTTAATATTAATTTAGTTGCAGGTTGTTTTTGAGCCATTCGTAATGCAGTTTTTGCCATTGGAGTAGATGGTTTTGTTTCCATTAGTTATCGAACTTGGGCCGTTAGAGTAGTACGTCATACTTCCAGATTGTGTCGTAACTAAACCATTTGGACCGTTGGCGATGGTGCCATTTTGAGGCTGCGTTGGGATATTGGGAACGATTAGTAAATTATTGTTACCGGGATTTTGACCTCGTCCATCCAGTCCGGCTGAATGCGCATTTGTAGTGATGGCAAGTAGGGATGTGAAAGTGGCAAGATATAAGAATTTCATAAGGACTCCATTTTTTTAGTGTAGCTAAGCTATGCCTAGGATTCAACTGACTTAGTTATTGTATGCGCTTCAAGCGTAATTTTAGGTAAGAAATTAATGGGATAAATCCAATGTCGTTAATTTTGGCTAGGGTATTGATAGGTTATGGTCATCACAACCTAGTACTAATTTAATTTTGTAAGAATGCAAATATTAGTGTTGCGTAATTATTTTCTCCATTTTTAAAAGTAGGTCATGTGTATTCAAAACTCATTGCTGAATTAGCCATTGCCAATGAAGAGCTGCTGTTCCAGAACGAAGAAAAAGAAAAACGAGCTGCAGAGCTTTTAATCGCGAATGAAGAAAAAGCCAAACGTGCTGCAGAGCTTCTTTATGCCAATGAAGAGCTGCTATTCCAGAGTGATGAAAAAGAAAAACGAGCTGCAGAGCTTTTAATCGCGAATGAAGAAAAAGCCAAACGTGCTGCAGAGCTCTTAATCGCGAATGAAGAAAAAGCCAAACGTAGCTGCAGAGCTCTTTAATCGCGAATGAAGAAAAAGCCAAACGTGCTGCAGAGCTCTTAATCGCCAATGAGGAAAAAGCCAAGCGGGTAGATGAATTACTTATTGCCAATGAAGAAAAAGCTAAACGCGCTGCGGAGCTCCTTTATGCAAATGAAGAAAAAGCCAAGCGAGTAGATGAATTACTTATTGCCAATGAAGAAAAAGCCAAGCGGGTAGATGAATTAGTTATTGCCAATGAAGAGCTGCTATTCCAGAGTGAAAAAAAAGAAAAACGGGCTGCAGAGCTCTTAATTGCGAATGAAGAAAAAGAAAAACGAGACTGCAGAGCTCTTAATCGCGAATGAAGAAAAAGCCAAACGTAGGCTGCAGAGCTTCTTCATGCCAATGAAGAAAAGCCAAGCGGGTAGATGAATTAGTCA